>CAZHAR010000005.1:0-109094 GCA_964530615.1 uncultured Planctomycetota bacterium
ATCCTTGAGGACCTTTACGTCCATGACCTTTGGGGCCGAATCCTTGAGGACCTTTACGTCCATGACCTTTAGCTTTAGGGCCGAATCCTTGAGGGCCTCGAAGCCGAAGTTCAAAGCGATGACCTTTTGGATTTTGTTGATGGCGAGCATGCATTCTTTGAGCAAAACGGTGGAGCAACTGGAGAATAGGACGATGTCGTCTGTTGCGTTTTTGATGTTTTGGACGACCACCACGAGGATTAGGTTGATTCACCAAAAGAGGTTCTGTTGTCGCTAAAGAGGTGACTTGTCCTTGAGGAAAAGAGATCACTTTTCCTTGAGTTCGTAACTCTTTCAGAGTTTCGCAACGTTGTTTGGGCGAAAGTTTCAGAAGTTCTTTTTGAGTGGATTCTGGGAGGTTCCAGAAAAAGTGAAGATTTTTCGAAAAATCTTTTTGGCGTGTAACAAATTTTTTGGAAGCGATCAGTGCTTTATATAAATTGCGATCTAAATCTCTTCCTGTTTTTTTTAAACCAATTTCCAATTGTTCGCCAACATCTTGAAGAACGATTTCAGCGTCATTTAAGAACACTTCAAACTGATCTTCAGCGTTTCTTAAAAAAACATCTACGTGTTCTTTGCCTTCTTGTAGAAGGTTTTGAACAACTTCTTTTTGTTCTTCACGGGACATTTGTTGAAAATCCATAATCATTTCAACGGCTTTTTGGACCTCTGGATTTTCACTAGCTTTTCGAACCCAACCTTCTGCTTCATCTAAGAATTCAGGCGGAACAACTTCGAGAATGTTATCCAAGAAAGAACCGCTAGAGGGTGCGACAATAAATTTTCCAAAATCGCGTACCATTTCACGGCGTTCCTGAGAAGGAGTATCTTTCCAAGTTTCTTTAATCAAACTTTGTTCTTTTTGTTCTTGACTAAATTGGGTTACTTTTTTATGGAATTTTTTCAAGAACACTTCTCGTTGTTCAGGATTCAAAGAATGAAGTTTATTGAGAAATTCTTCTCGTTTCTTTGCATCTAATTGAAGTGTATATTTTTTGAGTTCTCTTTTAATTTCTTCTTTAGACTGGGCTTGAAGAGGAAGTATGGCCAGTAAAGAAGCCAATAAAAGAAAACAAACGAATTTTACGGTCATCTGATCTCCTAAGGCTAAGGGAAAAAGTGGAGGTATACTTTATCCTCGAATAAACATCACTTTTTCCAAACACAACTATAAATTTATCTGAAAAGAACAAAAATCTTCAGAGGTTATTTGTAAATAATGATTGGGAACTGTGTTTGTTACGAAATAGTTTTATTTTTGTTGTCTCGCGTTTTTTTATTTTGAATAAGACTCTTAGAACGATTGCTTTAGCGACCATATTTCAAGCGCTCTCCGAGAATTTCTGGCAAACCGGCTTCCACAATTTTTCGTGAAGCGGATTCGATATCGTATTCTACTCGTCGAATCCAAATTTTTTGGAGTTCGGTATCATAGATTGCGCAACTCGACATGGGGTTCTCATCACGAGGTTGGCCCACACTTCCGATGTTGATGAGTGTTTTGCCAGAAGGATCAACATCGATTTCCGGATTCATGGAAAAAGAGATTGTTTGTTTTTTAAAGAAAGTGACTGGAACGTGAGAATGGCCTAAAAAACACACATGAGAACTTAAGAGTTCCAGCGAAAGATGGGCATCATAACTGGTTTGGATATAATCAAACATTTCGGGGAAATTAAGGGTTCCGTGAACCAAGGTAATTCCATTTTCGATGACTCGAACCAAATCTCGTGCGGACAAGAATTTTTTCCAACGAGGCTCAAGTTGTTTCCGAGTCCAGATTACGGCTTCTTTGGCATAGGTATTAAAAAAATCGATATTTAATTTCTCGGCGACAGCAAAATCGTGATTACCAGCAATCACATCTCCGGAATCTCCACCACAAAGTTCAGCAACACGTTCCAAACATTCGCGTGGTTGTGCGCCATAACCCACAATATCCCCTAAACACAGATATTTATCGATGCGTTCTTTATCAAACATATTACAAACCGCTTGAAGCGCATCAAAATTGGAATGAATATCTGAAATTATGCCATAACGCATTTTTCTCAACCTCCACACGTGAGATTTTACATGACCTCACGATTTTTGAATAAAAAGATTGCCACGAGAAGGGTTATGCTTGTGTAGAGTAAACCATAGCTGGTCACATAAAGCAAGTAATCTCCGGGAATGGGTTTATTGATGGAGATGGCCCAAGAGAGATTAAAATATTCCAAATTTGGAACTAACCAAGCGAACCAAGTTGCTATCCATCGACCGAATGGAAATTGATGGAGAAGATTTGCTGTATATTCCCAAAGATGTCCCAAGACAAAGATAAAAAAACAAAAAACCACATTCACTATTGTGGAAAAGAAACAACTCATCATAATCGATAAGCTACAGAGCAAAATAATTTGAACAAACGACAAAAAAATTCCTTTATAGACTGCGCTCAAATTTTCTAAAAAAAATTTAGAGAGATAATGAGCCACATATTTCCATTGAAATTGTTGTGCTGCTTCTTCTAGCAAGGGTAAATTACTGGAATCTGGAGTATCTGACTTCGCCAGAACAAACTCAACCCGAGAAGAAGATTGCACAAAATCATAATAATTTCTTAAAGAGAAAAAAGAACTGCTTTCGTTTGACATCCACAAAGTTAAAGTAAAAAGAAATGTTTGGAACACGACGACCAAAAAGAGAGCATAAACAATTCCAAAAAATTTTCCTAGAATAAATTCGTAACGATAAATGGGTTTACTTAAGACCGTAATGACGGTTTTATTTTCAATTTCTTCTGTAATGACGGTCGTCGAAGAAAAAAGTGCCAATAATAGGCCACACAAGGTGATTGAGGCAATCGCCATTTCTTTCATCATCGAAATCTCTGCCCCAAATGCAAATAAAGTGAGATATTGCGATAAGAAAAGAAGTATACTGAAGATTCCAACTAGGAAATAGAAAATGGGTTGCCGGACAATTTCGTGATAAGTATTTCTTAAAATCGCCCAAATTTTACGCATAATAATGGCTTTTCTGAGAGGACTTCAAATTCTTTTTTTTCTTCTTTCGTACTTTAAATTGATTATATCTTATTAAAAAATTTTCTCCAGAAAAGCAAGAAATATTCCTTAGAAAGACTTTCAATTTATTTTGTTTTGGATCAGAAAATTCTAGTACCGATAGGATTTTAAATGAAATCCTGATAAGATTCTTTCTGTTTTCTCTTCACGGCTAGAGATGTTCAACTTCATTGCTCAATGGGAGGTTAATCGTGTGGTGGATATATTGGCGCGAATTTATTTGGATACTCACGCTATTCCTCAGTCTTGGAGCAATTCTTTATTTTAGCAAAAAGAACGATTTAGAGCTCTTATTTCGTGGGTTTTCCATCGCTTTTTGTGCAAAAAAAATATTTATGGGAACCCTAGGAACCCTTCTTTTCATTTTAATTTCGTGGGGAGTTTTTTGGCTCGCACAAGCCCCCGTAGAGAATCCGTTTGGTGCGCTTAATAGTGGATTGGCCATTCTCCTTTATCAAGGAAACTCCCTATTTTCTAGTTTTCCACTTTTTTCTCAAGAATCTTATACCTATTCTCTCAACCACTGGCAATTATTTCTTACCCAATGTACCCATTTAAAAACCTGGGATCTTCTGGCGCTACTCTTTGTAGCCTTATTTCTTCTCAGTTATTATGGGGGAATTATTTCTCGATTAGTGGTGGTCGAAGTTGCGACAGGAAATGTGCCTTCGCTTAAATCGGCTCGTCTTTTTGTTCGTAAACGATTTTCAAGTTATCTTGGCCCTCTTTTTCTCGTTGCTGGGGGAATTCTATTTCTTGCTGGAACCAACGCATTGATGGGTTTTTTTAGTGCCTTTACGAATAGCACGCTTCAATCTTTGGGTTTTGAAAGCTCTAGAATCGGCTATGTACTTCTCGCGCTGGCCCTTCCCTTAATGATGATACTCTCTTTTATTATTTTTATGCTGATTGTAGGCGGGCTCTTCGCATTCTTCTTTTTTCAAACTTCTGCCAGTATTGAAGGGGGCGATTTTTTTGACACTTTTTCCCGCTCCTTCAGCTACTTTTTTGCGCGTCCATGGCTCTATCTTTTCTATAATTTAGTCGCCTGGAGTTATGGCGGGGTTGTCTTGACGCTGGTTAGTTTAATGTCGCTTGGAATTCTATTCATTACGTTTCAAACCGCCGCAATAGGTTTTCATCTTTGGAGCAAAAACTCCTTTACAGAAACTTTTTTAAACCAATTGAGTCAACCCGGATGGGAACCCCATCAAATCTTTTTTTCGACCCTGATCTTTTTATTTGCAAGTGCGTTAATAGGGCTATGGGTTTCTTATGGATATTCGATACAAGCCTGTATTTGTTTGCTTATTCGTAAATCCTATGATTTGATTGACATCAAGAATATTTATTTGGAAGATGAACCTGTTTATGAATTTGAGGGCGCCGGTTTTATGACTTCCACGCCGCCTATGAGCACTGCACCAATAAATTCCGCTCCGCCGCCGTCATCACCAGAACCTCGTTCAGAATCTTCAGTAACTTCCTCCTCTTCAACCACTTCTGAAAAGGTAAGTTTACCTCAATCCGCTTCTTCCGGTCCAGAAATTTTGTCTCCGTCGCCGGGTGTTGATGACTCTAAAAAAATAGAATTATTTTTAGAAATGAAAGAAGTGGCTCTAGAAAAAACCGAAGAAGTTTTACTTCCCTCGAAAATCAAGGCACCCGTGATCGTTTCATCCAAAAGCTATCCAAAAAAACCATTTCAGAAAAAGAAAAAGAAATAAAAGATCCCTCAACCCATCCTTCTCGCCTTCGCGAACGACCCGCAGAAGGGAGAAGGGGGAAACTAACCTTTTCTAGAGGTATCCGATTCAAATTCTTTAGAATAAAATCGATAGAGCCGATGAGCAATTTGAGCAAGAGTTTTGAGATTTTCTTGAGAAAAGTTACTGAGATCCACAAACTCTTTTTTGACTTGTTCTGTGTATTTATATTTATCCAGAGACGCTTTGAGAAAAAAAGTGTTTTCCATGGCTTTAATTAACTCAGGAAGTGGTACCTTTAAATCACTTAAAACACTGCTCGGCTGAACTGCTTCCTGTGAAAACTTCCATTTATTTCTCACGAGTTGACAAATTTCATTTGTGATTTCTGTTTCAGTCATATTCCGAAGTGCTTTTTCGAGATGAACGAATTTTTTATTGATTTCGGATTGGATGAATTTGGGAAAAGGAGGCCACACTTGGAGCCATACTTTTCCCTGAAGAAGTCCTTCGGGAATCGCTCCAAAACTTCGACTATCAAAGGAATTTGCCAAATTATCTCCAGCAACAAAAACTTCTCCAATATCGACCGTATAAAATTGATTTTCAATTTTGAGGAGATCGCCTTCTCTCGCCAACAAGCGTTTGATTAATTTTTTTTTGGGTTCACGCGGAGAATAAAGAATGACCACATCTCCATAGTTCCAACTTTGAAAGTACCAGGAAAGTTTGTTGACAATCACCATATTCGTACCGAAATATTTAAATTTACGAAACGGTTCTCGAAGAATAGGAATATCTCGAAGGATTGAAGTGCTATTGATCAGTCGCTCAATATGATTTTCTAACGTAACCACTTCTTGATTAAAAGTGGGAAGCATCGATTCTCCAATCACCATAGAGCCTTGAACCAGATGTCCTATAATCGCTAGAACAAAAACAGCCACGAGCGTTAGCTCTTTTATTTGTTGAATAAACCATACTTTTCTGGAAAACTTGTGTTTGGAACTCGTTATGGGTGCACTTGGCGCGGCTAAAGAAGAAACTCCCACTTCTGGAGAAGGAGGGAGCACTGACGAAGATTTTGAAAGAGTGGCTGAAAACGGAGGAATTTCTGTAGGATTATTCGGCTGAAAATTATTTTTTTGTCTCTTTTTCCCCATAAGTTTCTCATTTGTAATGGTAGGTGATTTGATAGAAGGTTAAGAAATTTAGTTCCTATTTTAAAGAAAAACAGGGGACTGCGTTGTCCCCTGTTTTTTTTTATTTTTTAAAAAAGTTTAATACTGGAACGAGAGCGTTATTTCTTTCATTTTGCGAATCAACCGAATAGTCACAGTCGTTTCTGATTTTAAACGACTCAATACTTTAACGGCTTCCTCGGGCGTTGGAGTCAGAAGATCATTGATCGAGAGAATCAGATCGTACGGAAGCAATCCTACTTCTTGAGCTTTGCCTTCAGCTTTCGCAACGACCACTCCTCGATACGGAAGATGATTTTGGAGCGCTTCGGTCATTGACGCGAGTTCTAATCCTTTAAAAGCGTGAGCTTCCATGGTCTCTTCAAAAACTTTTTCGTTCAAAGATTCCGGAGGAGCTTTTTTTTCTTCAATCACTTTCTTTTTAGGCGGAAGTCTTTTTTTCTTAGGAGTAGAAGAATCGTCATTTCCGAAAATATCGAGATCAAAGCCAAATTGACGCATCATTTCTTTTTGCATTTTGAGTATATCGTCTTCTTCAAGACCTCCTCCACCGCTAAATTGGCGCATCATTTCTTTTTGCATCTCTAACATTTGTTTGAGTTGTGGATCATCGTCCATAAAAGAGCCGAGTGCTTTTTCCAAAAGTCTTTGGGTACTATTTTTTTGTAAGAGACGTTGGAAATCCAGTTCACCATCATTTTTTAGCAATTCTTGCAAAATATCGGCGAAATCGGCAAAATCTTCAGATTCAAATTGAGAATCGGGTCCCCCAAAACCAAAGCCAAAAGACGGTTGAGGTTTTTTGATTCGCGGGGTGATTCGTTCAAAAGAAAAACCTTCAGAGGCTTTTTTATATTTTTTATAAAGTTCCGAATTTCCTGATTGAAAGTCGGCTT
The DNA here is from genome assembly GCA_964530615.1 of uncultured Planctomycetota bacterium. Classification (GTDB taxonomy): domain Bacteria; phylum Planctomycetota; class JBBTDB01; order JBBTDB01; family JBBTDB01; genus JBBTDB01. Next base: position 6,918 of record CAZHAR010000005.1, read on the forward strand.
CGCTCTCATAGGTCATATCTTTGACTTCTTTTTGGCCATTCGCCAACACTTCTTCGGTACGAACCTTAAACGAACCATCACTTCGTCCGTTCACCTGAAACATTTTTCCGTTTTGGATGATACTAATCGAAGAGGTGTTGAACTGACGAGACACTTTAGGCGAATCGAGTTCTTCTAAAAGAGGATTAGATTCCGTTTCTTCATTAAGAATTTCCGGTTCCTCTTTCGTTGTTTCAGATTCCTCGTTATCTGATTTGGGAGGAAGAGGAACTTCTTCAGATTTTTTCTTAGGATCTTTCAGTTTTTGCTGAATTTCTTCCAATAAGGTTTCCGCGCGCCAGCTCACTTCTGCATCTCCAGATTCCAACGCTTTTTTCAAGAAAGGAATCGATCGAGATCCAGCGCGAATAATTTGTTGTTCAGCGTATTCGCGAACGGTATAGTCTTCATGACCTAATTGCTGAATGTATTTCTCTAGATCGGCATTGGTTTGTGCCAAACAGAGAGAAAAAACCATACTCCAGCAGAAAACGAAGTAACGAATCGACGGTTTCATATTTCCTCCTCTAGTAGAATTATTCTCCCAGAACAATTATTATTTTTTGATGGATATTCACTTCACGAATAATTTCCAGCTCAACTTGGGTTCCGGGAGGACTTTCTTGAATGAGATTTCGAATTTGAGCTGGATTTCTAATCAGAATCTGATTACAGGAAAGTAAAATATCATTTTCACGAATTCCGGCCTGAAACGCAGGTCCTTGGTCTGCAACCTTTTCCACTTTTACGCCATGAGTCAGCTTTTGCTCCTTCCGAACTTCTAAGGTTAAAGGAACAATACTCACTCCCAATTTTCCTCGTCTTACCCGTCCGCAACCAATAATTTCCGAAACGACAAAATGAATACGATTGGACGGGAGAAAAAAATTAATTCCTTGAGCTCCGAAAAGAGGGGAGATATCTTTTTTCTTTTGAATCGATTTTTGGAAAAATTGATTCATTTGTTGGACGATTTCTGCACTCGACTTTCCTTCAAAAGAATTCAGAAGATTAAAAATTTGATTAAAATCATCTTTCACCGTTTGCATCGAATTTTGCGGGGGGCCCAAGGTTGTAAACATCATCCCAACAAATTGCCCAGAAGAGTTTGCAACCAATCCTCCTGGATCGCCCGGGTTAATATTATTCGTCATTTGGATCATATCTGGCAAGTACGGAGAGATAAAACGTTCCAATCCGGAAACATTTCCGAGATCTAATGAATGCGAAAAATCATAGGGATTTCCCAAGGTGAACAAAAAAGAACCCAGTTGAAGTTGATCGGAATTTCCCCATTCTACAGGAAAAAGCACTTCTTCTTTCACGTCAATTTTTAAAATTCCAATGTTAGAAAAATCATCTAACCCCAAAACGCTGGCCTGAAAAACTTCACGGTTCACAAGTTCCACGTAAATCACTTCCGCCCCTCGGATGGCTTCGCCAATCGTCAAAATATGTCCTTTATGATCAAAAATAACTCCAGAGAAACTGGTTCGAAGATATTGAGCTTCCAATTTACTTTCTTTAGAATTTTGGCATGAAATAATCGAAACCACTTGTTGTTTCAATTTTTGAATTAGCGCAATATTTTCTTCTTCAAAAGCCTTTAAAGATTGAGCAAAAAGGCAATGATAAAAAAATAAAAATGAAAGCAAAAATACCGATTTCATAAATTAAAAATCCGTAGAAATTTCTTCTGAATAAATCATTGGAGTCGAAAAATAAGGAATTTGTTGGGTCCAGTTCTGATTAGGAGTTTCTTGAATAAAATATTGACTCTTTCGGCGTTGGAGTTCTTCGTGAATCTCGGAAGAATCCTTTTGATACGGAATAAACGTAGTCTGATGTTTAGTTTCTGGCGCCGGCTTCTTTTTTAGAATCGGAAGCGACCAGAGTCCATGAGAAGTAATGGCCGAAGACGATTGTGGAAGAGAAAAATTCAACAAAGGAGGAATCGCATGAATCACTCCGGCTAATATCAATATGGCGGCCGCTATATGTAAAAAAGTCTGTGCAGGAACCCAAATCAATTGAGGATTCAGAGAGCGTTGGCGATAAAAGACCGTTTGAAAATGAATCTGCTGCTGAAGATTCTCAAGAAAATCGGGCGATAGTGGAGCGATGGTTTGTGTCTTGCGGATTTCTTTGAATTGTTGTTGAAAATGTTGCAAAAGCTTCCATTCTGCCGCGCATTTTGAACAAGAACGTACATGAGTCATTAAGATTTCCTGTTGAGACCCATCCAATTCATCTGACAAAAGAATCCATTTATACGCCTTCTTGCAATTCATGAAATCATCCTCAATTCAGCCATTCAATATACTTAAATGTTGTGAGCTCGTTTTCAAAAAAAACAGAGCCTCTGTTTATTAAATCCCTGTTTTCTTTACGAGAAAGACAGCCTAGATGTTGGTATTTTTTTTCCGAGAATTCTGTTTTCTTTCAAAATAAATGGCTACTTTTCTTCTGGATTTATTCTTTGCCACTGCTTTTTAAACATTTTTCTGGCGATATGTAAGTACCAACGAATCGTTGCATGATTATATCCCAAAATTTCAGAAATTTTTTTACTGCTGAGTCCATCCAAATCTTTCAAGATCAAAATTTGGCGATATTTTTCGGGAAGTTTATCTAAGCTTTCATAAATTTGTCGCGTGGATTCTTTTTCTTCGATATGGAAATGCGAAGGCTTGTTTAAAGGAATATCCGGCACTTCGTCAAGGGATTGTTTTCGTTGGATCTTGCGTTTCCGCAAGAGATCAATGGATAGGTTATAAACAATCCGATAAAGCCAAGTTTCAAAATTTTTTTCCAATTGAAACCGATAAAGATTTTTATAAATTCGTATAAAAGATTCTTGTACAATATCTTGTGAATCTTCTCGATTACGAACAAGATTATACGCAATCCAGAAAATACGATCCTGATACCTCTGGACAAGCTCCAAATAGGCGGTTTCGTCTCCTTTTTTACAGGCAATAATTAATTCTTGAATGGTTAAAGAGTTGGACATTCAGATTGGGACTCAATAGAAGAAGAGAACGACGTTATTTTTAAATAAAGGACAAAACCTTTCCCTTGAATTTCTTCGGCGATTCGAATTCCGGGAAGCCAGAGCACTTCATTAAACGCATCCACCAAAATCGGAAATCGTTCTCGATACACACGAGGAAGATGGGAATCGATGAACAACTTTTTTACTAAATGGCTCTTTCCAGCAAAGCCTCGACTATGAATTCGATCGCTGGAGATTCGGGCGCGAATTTTTAAGGGGAAACGAATCCTTTTTGGATCAAATCTCAGTATATACTCGAAGTGAGACATCGAAGAAATTTTATCTTCGGGTCCCCAAATAATTTCATAGTCTAAAGTTTTTTTTGCTCCGGATTCCAAAGAAATCAGAGTCTCTGAAAAAGAAGTTTCTTCCTGAATAGACTTTATCAGAAATCGATCATAGGCACGAATTAATTTTTTTCCGCCGGGTAAAGCAATTTGTGTCCCATTTTGACCTTGAGCCAAGCAACTCAAAATTTGTTCAATATGGACGAAAGTAATCATTCGAGCGGTTTCTTGTTCTAAATATTTTTTTAAAGAAATGCTTCGCACATAAGGAGAGAGCGCGTTGAGCGTCTGAAATCGCAAATCATTGATTTCAAGGGGTTCGGGTAATTGTTCTGCCTGCTGAGAAAGTCGGAGGATCGAAGAATCTACTGTTGGATGTAAGTTTCGTAAGAGGGGTAAAAGTTCATGCCGTATGCGATTGCGAAAATAACGTAAATCCTGATTACTAGAATCCTCTCGATAAATTAATTTTCTTTTTTGAACTTCTGCTTGAATTTCTGAACGACTTTTTGATAAAAAAGGTCTTAAGAGGTCAATATTTTCATGAAGCGTTGATTTCAAGGACATCCCGCGAAGCGAGGCCAACCCCGCACCGCGTATCATTCGATGAAGAATCGTTTCCAACTGATCGTCTTGGTGATGCGCTAGAAAAATAGCTTGAGAATTTGTTTCTTGTGCGGCCCTTAAAAAAAAAGTGCGGCGTTGGTTTCGAGCGTCTTCTTCCGATTGAGGCGTAGGGTCTGCCACTCCCAGAATAAAAGGAATATGATATTTTTGACAAATTTCGGAAACAAAAGATGCGTCTTGAGAAGACTCAGGACGCATCCGATGATCCAAATGACACACACGAAGTAAATTTGAAGGAGAGATCTCTTGAAGCAGGTGGAACAATAACACAGAATCCATTCCACCAGAACAAGCAAGAAGGTAGGGTGAGTTAAAAGGATAAAGGGATAGAATGGACTGATGCCATAGATCCATTAAACATCCCGAGAAAGAGAAAGGAACCGAAAGGGTTCCTTTGTTTATTTTTCTCGAACGGCGAAGAGGACTCCATCCGAACTTGCCATATAAATGACACTATTTTGGTAATTAGTGACAAAATATTTAAACTTAGAAATCGTTGAGTGCGCTTTCAATTCGCCTTTTTCTCCATCAATGGTCACCATCTCGCGAAGAATGTTTCCCGCGATATTTTTCATACTCAAGGCATAAATATCGTATTTCCCTTGAGCGAGTACTTGGTATCGACCTTCGACGCGAAAAACTTCGCGTCCCGTACGATTATTAATGGCGACAAGATGATTTTGAGAAGCGGCGTACGCATTTTGTGCCGAAACCACAGGTGCCGTCATAAACGGTTCGCCGGCTTCGTATTTCCAACGAACATTTCCAGTAATGCGGTTGATACAATACAAATTAAAATCGGCGCAGGGAACATAAAGCATATTCGCTCGGCTGTAGGGATCACCAGTGAGTTGGCCAAAGATCGGAAATTTCCAACTTAAATTTCCATCCGACGCGCTGACCCCATAAATATTATTATCTTCAGAAACGAAGTAAACTCCGGGATCTTCTGTCAAAGGAGTTCCAATAATTGTTCCTTCAGTACGATATCGCCAGTTTCGGGAGCCCGATCCCAATTTAAAGGCATAAAAAAAGTGATCATACGATCCAACATAAACATTTTGTCGATCCAACGTTGTTGGAGACGAAGCACTTGAAGGAAGCGTTTTTTTCCATAACAAATTTCCCCCTTTCGGCTCTAACAAATACAAAATGGAAGAAGCAGTAAAAGCAACAAACGAATCACTAATGGAGGGCGGGAAATCAAGCGGAACATCGACTTGAAAAACCCAACGAACGACTCCATTTTCGGGTTCAATTGCATATAACAAATTGCGTTTTGTTTGAACAAAAAGGAGATCTCCACGCAAATCTACACTGGTGATTTCTTCTTCTGGAAGTGGATAATACCAATACACCTCCATATTTAAAGCATCAATTTGAGAACGAAGCGTTGCCGCTTTGGCTTCGCGACTTTCAAGCGAGTTTTCATCTGTCTTGATTACGACATCATGGCAACCCAGAACGAACAGCAGACTCATCATCCACAACAAAAATATCACTCGTCTCATCTCTCCTCCAAATCAAGAAATGAGGGCTGATCTTTGGGCAGATCAAAATTTTTCCCCTATACAGCCCTAAACAATTGACTAATTCGATGCTATAATAGCTATCGTCTTCATCAAGTCAAGAAAATTTTAATCGAAAGAAATTTTTGAACGATGACTGAATCTCTTTCTTCTCTCGAAAGGTTCCTCAAAAATCTGGAACAAGTCGAAAATCGTATTCAACAGGTCTGCGAAAAAAAACATCGGGACCGAAAAGAAATTACCTTAATCGCCGTTACAAAATATTTAAATTCCGATCAGTTTCAATTCTTGTCGGCCTCTCCTATTCAAGATTTAGGAGAAAACCGGATTCAGTCGCTCTTGGAACGCATAGAAGCCTCTCAATCCAGAATATTTCGATGGCACTTTATCGGACATTTACAAACCAACAAGATCGCTCAAATGCCTCCCCTTCAATTAATCCATTCGATTGATTCCGAAAAATTACTTCATCAATTAGATATCCATTATCAAAAAAAGCAAAAAATCCAAGAGGTCTTACTTCAAATAAATGTGACCGGCGAATCCAGCAAACAAGGATTTTCTCCAGAAACAGCGTTTCAACTTTTAAAACAATCTCTTGATCTTAAGGCGGTTCGCGTGTTAGGATTGATGACTATCGCAAAACTTTCCGAATCTGCCGAAGAATCGCGGGGACCCTTTCGAAAATTAAAACAATATCTAGAAGACTGGAAATCTTTGAATCACCCTTGGTTGAACCTAAAATATCTCTCCATGGGAATGTCTCAAGATTTTGAAATTGCTATCGAAGAAGGGGCCACGCATCTCCGGCTGGGGAGTGTTTTATTTCAGACTGTTTTTGTTTCTGAGTGAGGTTATTGTGCCCGGATTAATTGTGGAAAAAGGCCCGGATAAAGGAACAAAAGTAAAGCTTGAGCCGGGAAAAAAATTAGTGGTAGGTCGAGAAGAAGGACTTCCTCTTCAAATTCACGACATTACAATTTCACGCAAACATTTTCGGCTGGATCTCATCGATTCAAAAATTCAATTGATAGACCTCGATAGTCGCAATGGAACCTATTTGAATGGGGCACGAATCGAAAGTCCTCAACTCTGTAAGCCCGGGGATAAAATTCGTATTGGAGAAACCCTCTTTTCCATTATTTCAGATGAAGAGTTCTACGATCCACTTTTAGATAAACAAATTGCAGGATATCTTCTAGGAAAGCGTCTGGGAAAAGGAGGGATGGGAACGGTCTATCAATCCTTACAAATATCCCTAAACCGCACCGTTGCGCTGAAGATTCTTTCTGCGAGCGCTCAAACCCATCATCACCTATCCAATGAAAATCTGGTCCAACAATTCGTAAAAGAAGCACAAGCCGCCGCGGCTCTTTCACATCCAAATATTGTTCAGATTTATGATGTGGGTTCCTGTCTGTTAAATGAAAAAGAAATTCATTATTTTTCGATGGAATATTGTGAACAGGGCAGTTTACAAGATATTTTGGGAAAAGTCGGCAAAATTCACTGGAAAGAATCCATTCCGATGATTCTTCAGGCCGCACAAGGACTTGCGTATGCGGAAAGAAAGAAGATTGTTCATCGTGATATCAAACCCGATAATCTCATGATTAATGAAGAAAATATTTTGAAAATTGGAGATTTAGGGTTGGCTAAAAATCTCGAGGAGTATTCAGCCGAAGAAAGTGCCATTTTCGGTACCGCGCATTTTGTTTCCCCGGAACAAATACAAGGAAAATCTCTCGATCATCGCGCTGATCTATATTCCTTAGGCGCAACCATTTTCCGCATTATTACCGGAGAGACCCTCTTTTCTGGAAAAGTCGCCCGCGAAATTATTGTCAAACAAATTTCTGAATCTCCTCGCGATCCTCACGCGATTGATCCGTCTATTCCCGAAGCATTTTCAAAAATGGTTTTGAGACTTTTGGAAAAAGATCCTGCAAAACGGTATCCGTCTGCGACCCTTTTAATTAGTCATTTAGAACAAATTGAAAAAACTCCAGATATTCGATCCTCGCAAATCGCTCAAATTGCACTAAAACCTGCCTTGGCTCGATCCCACCAGATCGGAGGAATTGTTTTAATCGGATTAGCGCTCTGCTTAACGCTCTGGAAACTCTTTTTTTCAGCCCCTCCGGAAGACAATACCAATTCAAATGAAATTTTGGCCTCTCAGCAAGAAGAAATCGCACGCTTACGGCGTAAAGAACAAGCGCAAAAAATACTCTCTGACAAAATGATTGAAAAAGATCGTTTTTTGCGAACGAAACCGCTAGAACTTGCTCACTTGGAATCTATTTATCAGGAATTTCAGACCTTCTGTGCCGATCATCTAGAATTTCCAGACTTAGTCGAAAAAGCGGGGGATCAACAACACTATCTGAAAAATGAAATTGCGCGTTATCAGTTCCAACAAATCCAATTACAGTCTCAACGAGAAGAGATTCCGATCCTCGAAAAGATCCAAAAAATTCAGGATTTTCTTACTCTTTACCCAGAGAATTCAATCCCCAAACATCCGAATTTTCCGATTTCTCCTCGGGACGAAGCCCAAAAACTTTTAAATGAAATTCAACAAAAACAACACGATCAAGAACAAGCACAACAATTATCCCTAAAGCGCCTTCAAAATCTGAAAAGAATTCAAGACGATTTTCAACTCTATTTGCAAAAAAATGAATGGAGCCAAGCTGAAACTTTTTTGAATCAGCAAAAAAATGAATTTCCAGAGTTCGTGACACCCCTTCAAGAACTTTTTTTAAAACTTAAAGAATCTATTGAAAAAGATTTTTTGCGCCTCAAACAAACTACAGACCAAATGGCCGAACAACAACAATTTAACGAAGCGATTCAACTCCTAGAAAAATCTCCGCTTCAGTCGAATCCTGTTTACGAACGACGTTTGACCATTTTAATCACGGATTACCGCCAAAGAGCGTTGGAAAACCAGCAAAGTCGCCTCGCTCAAATCAAGATAGAAGAGGAAGAGAATTTTGCTCGTGTGAAGGCTCAAATTCAACCCTTGATTCATTTTACCCAGTACGAAAAAGCATTCGCTTGTATTCAGCAAGATCGATACCATTATCAAACCGAAATCGTTTTAAAAGAACGAGAACAATGGTTCCAGCACCTTCAACTTTTGGCTCATTTTAAACAACAGTTGTTAAAAGCAATCGCCAAACCTCAAACCTTTTCAAACCCCACTATTTATCTTAAAGGGATTTTCAATTTTCCTAAAAAAACCCCTTTTTCGATTATCGGCTTAGATGATGAAGGACGTGTTCTTCTCCAACAAAATCAAAGTGCAGGAAAGGTCACCCTCCCCGCAAAATGGGAAGATTTTCCAGAAAAAGATTTGGCTTTTTTTCTTTATCTCCCCAAATCCCCCAAAGAAAAAGAACGCTATCGTTATAAATTGGAAATTCAGGATCAATTGAGCTTAATTGCATTTCTTTTTGAAACGCGCCAATTTACTCTGCTAAGCGAAGAAATGGATTGGTTTGAAAAATATTACTCAGAAGTCGCACAAGGAAAAATTTTTAAACGATATAAAGAACTCGCAGTCACTGAAATACAAAAAGAGGTGGAAGCCGATGAAAAAAGAGCAATTCAGTTAATCGAAGAAATTGAAGACGCTCAAATCCTCAAAAAAACCAAACAAGCCAAGGAGATGATGGAAGAACTCAAAGAAAAATATAGCCATACTCAAGCGTTTAAAGACTTTCAGGAAAAACAATGAACTCTTCCGCTTATTATACGGCTAAGGAAGGTGTTTATCTCTTGGTAAAAATTCACCCTCAAGCGGCTAAAGAACAAATTCAAACTTTTCATGGAGATCGACTAAAAATTTCTGTGGGCGCTGCTCCAGAAAAAGGAAAAGCGAATGCCGCCTTGATTCAACTTCTTTCAAAAGAATTGGGTTTGTCTAAACAGGATATCCAAATCGTTTCGGGAGCAACCACACCTTTAAAGAAAATTCTTCTTCAGCATTATTCAATCAAAGATTTAGAGCAATTCTTTAAAACAAAAAAACTGCTCTAAAAAAATAAATGGGCAAAGGAATTTTGAGCTCGCGTGCCCCTACCGAGAAAAATTTCAAGGTTTAAATGCGGTATCCGCTTTATTTAATTAAAGTTTTCAACAAATCCGTTACTTTTTGAGGGGTAGTTAAACTTTCAATTTGATCTTCAGGAACGCTGATATTGAAAGCATCTTCAATATCCATAACGATTTCTGAAATATCCAGACTATCAAAATCTAAATCACTTTGAAAATTACTATCCGGAAGGATCTGTTCCAACGGTTTTCCTAATTTTTCTGCTGTCAATTGGCGAATTTTCAGCAAAATTTCTTGCTCAGTCATAAGGATCCCTTTCCTCAATATTTTTAATTCTTAATAGTGGACTCAAATCTTAAAACGAGTGTTTTACCTTTTTTTTAGAAAAAATTCTATCTTTTTCCCTTTTAAATTTTTCTTCTGTATCAATTAATTCATCTTTAAAAATAAAAAAGCGCCAATACAAAAAAGTAATTGGCGCTCTTCTTCTTTTGGAGAAGCTTATTTTTCTAGCTCTTCGTCTTTTTAGCGAATAACTCAAAATTTAAAAGTTCTTTTTCTTGAGTATTCAGTTGAGCTAATTTTTCTTCGAGTCCGTTTAATTCTTTTTCGACTTGTGCAATTTCTGCTTGTTTTCCTTTTTCTTCCAACCGCGCTTTTTTTTCTTGCAAAATACCTTGTTGTCCGATTAAGCGATCAATCTCATTAAAAAGTTTTGTATAGCTAGATAAAAACTGTGGTAACACAGGGTTTTTGAAGGTCTTTTGAATAATCACACTCATGAGTCCGAACAATTTGTTTTGAGTGATTTTATCCGTCAGGGAACCCACGAGTTCTCCTTCAAGACTATAGATAAGGATTGTTTCTGCTTTCAAATCTAATCCAGAGATCGGGATTTTTATACAGGTAAAAAACTTGCAGGTTACCGCCATTTTTTCAACGGAGAACATCTCCTCTATTTTTTTGACCAGATCTTTTTCTTCAGGATTATAGGCCCACACTAAAACAGGTTTTTTATTTTCTTCCAGAAGCGCCTGTAAACTATTTGCGCTATAAGAAATTTCTTCAGCAGACGCTGTTTGTTCTCCAGACGTAACTGATTTCACTTTTTCAACAATTTGCAATGTTTCCATACTGCGCCATTGAACATTCATTTTCGCCATACTGGCGGCACTACGACCGCATCAGCCAGCAAAAATCGATTGTCCAAAAAAAATGACCGATAAAATTGAAAGAGAAATAAAGGTCAGTTTCATCGAAGATCTCCTCTAAAAGAACAAAGGTAAAATAGGAAGCACTAGAAAAGGGAGCGGGAAGAAGGGAAGCGGTAAGAAAATAGCCGGAATCGTAATCCTCATAAAATTTTCCCTGAAAAACTTTCTATGCTTAAGGAAATAGACTCATTGTTATTTTAAATAGTTTTTTCCATTTAGCAAAGGTTTTCACGATACAAAACAAAAAAAATCTGGAACTTTTTTGGGCTCAAAAGTTCCAGAAAATTAAAAATCTGGATTTAAGGAAAATACTTGGATTCAAGAAGAGTAGTTAGGAACGAATTCTTTTTGGTGCGAAAGTAAATAGTTATCTCCATCAATCGAGATCACACGATGTAAAATTTGGTTTTCTCGCTGATTCGCACAAATCGGCAAAAATTTTGTGCTAAGATGAAGACCAATATCGCTCCAGTCTTCTTCTTGAACTTCATCCCCAGGAAATTCGAGACAGTTTGAATATCGTCGAAAATCCCGAAATTCTTTCGGAAGGGGCCAATGGACCTTATACCCTAAATGATGAACTAAAGAATTGATTTCTTTCGTAAAAAGATACGGAAAATCAATCAGCGAAATCAGAAGATCGGATTCTTTACGGGAATCTGTAAACTCTACCATAAATCCGACAAATCCAGATTCCGCAATATAAATTCGATGCAGTTCCATCAAAAGCCCTAATTCTTTGGCAATTTCGCTCACTTTTCCCAAAACAAATACACAAAAAGATTCCTGAATCAAGGATTGTTGGATGATGATTTGAAAGGCAATATTAAATTCACCCTTCAAGACTTGATCAATTCCGTCCTTATAGTATTTTAACACGAAATGCCTTTCCTTAAACAAACCAAATTAGTTGAGTTAATTCAGACCCCATCAATATAACCCCAATACTTTAAGAAAGATAGTAATTCCGATCAAAAAATACGTTTTAAAGAAACATTGCAAAGAATACCCTAAGTATAGTCTTCCCTATCCAAATTTTTCAAATAATTTTGGAAAATTCTAGGATCTTACAACAGTCCATTTTTTTTAAACATCTTGAAAATTAAACTTGTTTTTTTTTAAATCTTTAATACCATTTTTGCGATTAACTACTTGTTTTTTTTAAACATCTTGAACATTAAATTTGTTTTTTTTGGGGGAAGCATGAATTCTTTTTCACCCACATTCCTTTTTCTTTTAACTTTTCTCCTTTTAATTGTCGGTTGTAGCAGCAATGGCGATAATGGTCAATCTTTCTTTGAGACTTCAACCAATACTTCTGTAAACGCGCCCCCTACCGGAACCGGTGGAGGCACTCCAAACTCTGGACTCGTTAGCCTCTCATTTTCAACAGGAACTACTCCCGTTATCGTAGAACTCTTAGATTCTGGAGTTGGTATTTCAACGGCCATAGGATCTCCTACACCCGGAGCTTTCAGCTTATTATCCCCTGTAACCACTAGCACAGGCGGAGCCTTTTCGATTAGTTCCACCACAGGAGTCATCAATTTTATCGGAGCGACTTCTTCTGGATTAGCCACCGTAACCGTAGTTTTCAACTCGACAATAGGAACGACGGCCTCTGCTCTATTTTCAGTCATTGTCCCAATCAGCTTTACTCCAGCTTCTCCCGGAGTAGTTTCTGACGATGGAAGTGATGTACTTGGAATCACTCTAGCAGAAGGTTTTCCGCTCGGAGGAACCTTCTCCATTTTTAGTCAAATAGGCGGTACTTTTGCAGTGGATAGTTTGACAGGCTCTGTCGATTTTTTTGGTCCTTCCGCAGGTCTAGGAAGTGCCTCCGTTACTGTCGCCTACACTGAAGCTTCGATTGGAAGCTTTAATTTAACTTTTGTAGTAACTTTCTCCCCTCCTTCTGTCACGTCCTGTACTCCTGCCGCTTCTGGAGCTACCGCTACCATTACAGGTACAGGTTTCTCAGCGATAGCTACCGTTACTTTAGGGGGTCTTGCCGTGACTGTTACTGCCGTAACTCCCACCACCATCAGTTTTGCCGTTCCTCTAGCAACTTCAGCTGCTTTTACGTTTGGCTTTACTGTAGATATCGTTGTGACAAATCCCGTCTCTAACACTAGCGGTACTTCCGGTGCTGGTGCTTTTACTTTAATTAAACCGCCTGCTGTCGGAGAATTCATCATGAACGAAATCATGTATGACGTTTCAGGATCTACAGAATTAAATTTTGAATATGTAGAATTTGTGAATGTAACCGATGCGATTTTAAACTTAGCGGGTTGCGCTATCACAGATCGTGCAGCTTTATCACCCGCAACAACAGAAGGTGCTTTTACTTTTGGATCTGCGGCGACTGATTCTGTATATGTACTACCTTCACTCTATTTTAATCCCTTGCCTGTTCCCACAGGGATTCTCGCAGTTGTAACAGGGGATGAATTTTTTGTCTTTATTGGACTTAGAACAAATTTGACAACTGCAGGTGTAGTAGATGTAGCCGGAGATGATACAGGGGTTGTATTTTCTGGTGTTGCTAGCGGTTTTGCTTTATCGAATTCGGGTGAGACGATCACATTTTTTGCTTCTAATGGGACTACAGTTATTGATGCAGTAGCCTATCTTCCGGGAACGCCATTCCCTACTTCAGTAGAAGCGGTGTCTATAGAATTAAGTGCTCCAACGCTTCCTAATGATACAGGCGCAAATTGGGTTCTTGCAGATTCATTGGATACTTTTACTTATACCAATTTAGGTCCATCGCCTGCGGCATCTCTTCCGGGAACCGGAACTCCGGGAAGCGCAAACTAACTTCCCAAATCATCCATAACCCTTGGATCTATTGTCATTGCGAACGACAGTGAAGCAATCTCCTAAAAACGACACCGTTAGGAGATTGCTTCTTCGGCTTTTGCCTCATCGCAACGACAAAAAAAAAGCTAGGCTTTTTTCTGGTAAAAATTCCGAATCGCATCACAGACTTGCGAAACCTCGGAGTCTGTGAGCTCTGGAAAGATCGGAAGTGCTAAAACTTCTTTACAGGCTTTTTCTGATTCTGGGAACGACCCTTCTTTATGCCCCAAAAATTGATACGGAGGCTGAAGGTGAATCGGTTTCGAGTAATAAATTGAATACCCGATTCCTTGCGATTTTAGATAAGCGGCCAACCCATCGCGGTTTTGCGCCCGAATCGTATAAACATAATAAACCGGTTTGTTTTTGGGATCAGGAACCCGACAATAGTCTACCTGAGGAATTCCTTTTAATCCTTGATCATAAAGATGACCAATCTCGTTGCGTCGCTGAATTGCTTTTTGAATTCGACTTAATTTGAGACGCAACATCTTCCCTTGAAGACCATCCATTCGAGAGTTCCAACCTACTTCGGTAAAGGTTTCTTTATCTAAAGAACCATGATTTCGAAGCGCCTTTAACCGCAATAAATACTCTTCTTTCTGGAAAATTAGCGCGCCCGAATCGCCAAAAGCGCCCAAGGTTTTTGTTGGATAAAATGAAAGAACACCCATGTCTCCTAGGCTTCCCGCATGTTTTCCTTCGTAATACATTCCAAAAGCTTCTGCCGCGTCTTCTAGGATTTTTATCTTGTGTTTTTGAGCCAATTTCAAAATCGTATCCATCGGAGTACATTGCAAAAAAAGATGCACTGGCAAGATCGCTTTCGTTTTAGAAGTGATTTTGGATTCGAGTTGATTGACGTTTAAATTAAAAGTCACCGGATCGATATCGACATAAATCGGAGTCGCTCCGAGTCTCAAAATACAATGACTGCTCGCGATAAAAGAAAACGGAGTCGTCAACACTTCGTCTCCGGGGCCCACTCCAAGCGCTTTTAATCCAAGAACGAGCGCGTCTGTTCCAGAATTAAGCGCAATCGCGTAGCGAGTGCCACAAAAATGGGCAAGCTCTTTTTCAAACGCCTCTACTTCTGGGCCAAGAATTAAAGCACCTGAGGTTAAAACCTCTTGAAAGCCTTGATTAAATTCTGTTTGATACTGGAGATATTCGCGTGCGGGGGTAAAAAACGGAATAGCAATAGGAATCCTCACTCAAAAAGGATCCGACATTCTTAGTTCATATTTCCTGTACTAGGTTTAGATTGTCGGATACGCCGATAAAATCGTTGGGGGTTCGTAGATTCGTACAAAACTCTTAAAATTTGAATTGATCGATCCTCAATATTATCCATCTCAAAAAGCTCTTGCTTTAGATGAGCCGAAATCTTCAAGGACGAAGCCACTAAA
Source organism: uncultured Planctomycetota bacterium (assembly GCA_964530615.1). Taxonomy (GTDB): domain Bacteria; phylum Planctomycetota; class JBBTDB01; order JBBTDB01; family JBBTDB01; genus JBBTDB01. The sequence goes on from CAZHAR010000005.1 coordinate 22,006, forward strand.
TTGACAAATTTTTCTAAAGAAATATCGTCGCTGATACTCAAAATTTTGTCTGGATAAAAAGGCGAAAAGGTTAGAGAAAACGCAGAAAGCAATTCCTGGCGAATCAATTTTTCATCACTGTGGGAAATTGTTGTTGAATCTTTTAAGGCTCTAGCTCTCACCGCACGATATAAAATATCGCTGAGTTTTAGTTCTTCCAAGAGTTCAAATTTCTCTATGCCTTGCAAAATAATGTTATACCGACCGTCTTCAAGCAATTCGTGATATTGAATCTTTCCCACTCCACCCATTTTTAAAAGAGCGGGTTCATACGCTTTTGGGTCTTCTTTCAGATCCGGTAAAATAATTCCGATCAAGCTCTCGGCTTTCAATGAATCTTGAATCATTTGGCGATAACGAGGTTCAAAAATATGTAAAGGAAGAAGCGTTTCTGGAAATAAATGCACTTCTTGTAAAGGGAAAATAGGAAGACAACTGTAAATTCCTTCGGAAGTGGGTTGCCCTTTTGGCAATTTCATAGATCACCTGAAAGAAGAAAGGGTGCCAAGTTTCACTGATCATAAGTCAAACGAAGAAGAAATATTTTAGCATGAATCCAAATCGTATCAACACAACCAATTGTTTGTTCCAAAAGAATTTAAGAATTATTTTTCCAATGATTGAAAAAAAACGAAGCCTCTGTGCAAAGCTGTACGCTTAGCTTTGAAGTCGTTCTTTCCCCTAAAGAATCTTGACGAAAATCTTCTCCAAGCGCTTTGATTTCGCTTTCCAAAAGAGGAATGTATTCTGTTTCTTTAGGACGTATTCCAATCCTCCATCGACAAGAAAAAAAAGAACCGTCTTTCTGCGCCTCAAGAATACGATATGGATAAGAACGAATGCGGATCACGGAGGCGTTAGGCTCTCTAATTAGGTTCTCGATTCCTAACAAAAATTGAAGAAAGCGTCCCTGAATTTTTCCCACCTCTTTCTCCCGAGAGTCTAGGGTGGGTGAGGTAAGATAAATCTCAATATAAAAAGGAAACGAGGGAAAGTTCCGTACCGAGGAGCAGTACGTCTTGAAATCAGAATCCGACTTCCATTCTTGGGCCACCAATCGAATTTCTTCCTTCACGACCTGTAAAGTCGAAGGAATAAGAGAGCGGGTGGTGTTCCGCCAGGGAGCGCTCGGAGCCAAAACCACCATCAGACGATCTTTTCGATCCTTCGCTTCAAAAGAAACCGACTGAGGATCAAGAGAAATCGGCTCTTGGAAAGCCGCTTTTTCCAAAAAATGAAAAAAATGCCGCAAAACCTCAATGGATGAAGCTTGTGGAGAAACCTCTTTTAACGAACGCGCGAGTAAAAGGGTCCAGGAAAATCCTCCGGGAAAACCAAACGATTGAGAGTGTATCCCGCGATATCGTGTCCAGAGCTTTAATCCGCGCAAAGCCTCTTGAAAACGTGTTAATCCGCCATAGAGGTGAATGTGCTCCAGAAGTTTTTCTGCGTCAAGAATTCCAAGAACCGCAGAGAGACTATTCGATTCTAAGGCTTTCAGCATTTTCTGGGACCAGGAAGCGAGCGGTGTTGCAAGAGAAGATACTGAAAGTCCGGCATATTGCAAATCAATCTCTTTGCCATGAAGTGTTAGTTCCAAGATAGGGTTTCGCGCCTCAAAAACTTGGCGGGCCGGGACCGAATACCCTTTTTTCTGAAGTGTGTCTAAAACGCCTCCAAAAAATTGCTCTCGACTCAATTTTTCAGGGCCTATAAAAACCATATCTATATCGGATCGGCTGTCTTCTATCCCTAAACGAGTCGATCCAATTGGATAGAGTCCGATTACGCCAGAGACGACGGATTCGCCTAAAACTTCATGAGTGACCTGATGAAGAAGTGTAAGCACATTTTCGTCAGGAGGAGCCTTATGGATAAAGGGTAATACTAATTTTTCGCCCAAACAGACTTCTTCTTTAATTTCAAAAGGATCTTGATTCTGGCGATGAATGAGAGCGATCTCTGAAACCGTAAACTGCAACACTTTCCATTCTTCTTGCCACTGTTTCATCCATGCGAGGATTTCTTCTTCTGAAGTAGAGTTCAAAGAAAATTTAGCCAGTGTCAGATGAGGCGAAAATCGTTTTTCTGGAGCCGGATTGGATTGTTGCCATTGAGGAAATAATTTTTGAAGGATCGATTGAAGATGAATTAACGCTTCCGGAGGCTCCGTTTCTGGAACTAGCCAGAGGGTCACACTTTTGGCGTGATTAAATCGGGAAAATTGGGCCAAACGAATAGTAAACGGCTTAAAATAAGCCAACGCGTCTTCAATTTGTGCCGTGGATTCCTTAAATCGATCCTGAGGAACAAAAGGATAAATGAGGTTGATATGGGGCATCCAGCGTGAATAAGCCGGATCATACTTCTTTCGAATCTTTTGAATTTCTGAACACAAAGATTCAGGCAAAATCACGGATAAAGCGCTCTGAACAATAAGTGGCGCTTCAGAAAGCAAGCTCTTTTGATTCAATAGCGCAGAATCCTCCATTGTCGATGGCTCTTCTTTAGGTTCTTCTTCGTTAGAAATTCTTTGAAAAAGCGCATAAAGTCCAAAATGATCCGAGGGAAATAAAGTGGACTGGGTCGAGATGTTTTTTGTACCCAATAAGGTCATTTCTATGGGATTTAATGACGAAAAATGTTTTTCTTTGCCTAGAAATTTTTGGATCCAAATACGATCAAAACGGCTACAAATGCCACTTTTAGAGGTAATCGCTGCAATGGTATTATGAATCGGATCAAAAGTATATCCTGGATCCTTTGGATAAAGCATCTCCCAGAGGTCCTGAAATCCTTCGCTTTCCCGAAAATCATCCAGTTCACTTCCGCAAGTATTAAAATCGCCTAAGAGCAAATTCTCTAGGCGAGGATAATGCAAAGTGAGTTCCTGAATTTTTTGGAATAGGGTGGTGAGTTCGTTTTTTCGACGCTTCTCGGCATTTTGTGAATAATTGCTCGTTAAATGGAACGTTGTGACTAAAAGGGGTTGCTGGTCTTCTCCGAAAATACCAAAAAGTATTTTTTTATGTCCAGAAAACCGATAAAGAAAGGCGCGTCTAAACGGGAACCGAGAAAGGAAGATTTGTCCATAAGGAACCACTGTTTCCGATCGCCCTCCATCCGAAACCCAATAATGCAACATAACCCAATCTTCCGCGAGCAGTTGTTTCAAAAAAAGCGGAGTGACTTCCTGAAGTGCAATAATATCCGCTTCGCATTCTTTTAAAATCTGAAGCAAGGCAGAGACTCTCTCGTGTGTAGAGATAGAATCTGGCTGATATTGCTCGGCGAGAACATTATAACTCACCAGAGTCAAACTTTTGGAAACCATCGCTCCTGAGGTTTTAGAGAGATTTGAATCCGGTAGCCACTTTCCGGATTGAGCGTCATAACGATAAATCGGAAGGATTTCAAGTTTTTCAAAAACTTCTTTTTTAGAGGAGTGACGCTCTCGAAAACAAGTCGTTGCCTCTTGAATCTGTTTCCAATTTTCAGGGCCGTTGATTCCTGAAGTGAGAAGGCGATCCATTTTATTGTCCCGATCCCAAACAATAAAATCTCCGATACAAATTTGATGAATACGGTGCCACACAAAATCTTCTTTTTGAAGAAATTCGCGCAAAGGAATCTTACGATTTCCGGAGAGACGTTCTTGATAAATTAAAGAAAATACCGATTCATCTAGTGCGGGATCCCATCGAATACGATCAATCACTTCACGACTCGTTCGAAATTTTTTAGACTCAGAAGAAGAGGAAGGAGACATAAATTTTTGTGGTTAATCGCCGCTAGACGAGGTTTCTTTCTTGGTTTCTTGTTTAGAATCGGGAGGAGAATTTTGATTGTCAGTATCGGTGTCTATAGGAGTATTCGGCACGATTCTTGTTGGGTGTTTCGTAAAAGCTCGTTGTTTTGGAACTGTGGGAAGAGAATACCAAAACGAGACAAACAGAAGAATCAAAAAGAGGATTTTGAAAAGAGTTTTTTTATCCAAGGAAGAAAACGAAAAAGAAATGGAGATGGCCTTTTTTTGAGAACGTTGAGTCTCTGGTTTAATGTTAGAAACCGTTTTCTTTTTCGGAGCGGGGATCGAGGGTAAATTAGTTTTAGCGGGTTTGTTTGCGTTTTCGTCGTACATAATTTTCATGAGCGCTGGAGCCTCTTTTGGGGCTTCTGTTTGTGGCTCTGGAATCTCTTGCAGGACTGGGGACGCGCTCTCGCTAGACGCAATGAATTCTTCTTCTAAAATGGACAGATTTGGATCTTCTGTTATCCCGTCAGGATCTAAGGATTGAGGCATTTGTTCGGTAATTGGGTAATATTGAAACTCTTGTTCTTCATGGTGCTTTTCTTCAAAATGTTCAAACAGTGTTTGAATAATTTTGCCGGTTTTCTGTTTTAAGCGTTGAGTGGCTTTTTTCAGTCGTTGAGACGCTTTTTTGATCCGCTTAAAAAAACCTTCTTTTTCTGGAATTTCTTCCGCTTGTTCCGATTCATTTAAAGATTCTTCCTGTAAGCCTGATAAGCGTGATTCCAAAGAATCTATCGGAACAGAAGAAGTTTCTGAAGGGAATGATGGGGTTGGATCGATTTCTTTTTCCCTCAAAATATTCAGAATTTTTTGAGTTTTCTTTTTGATCTGAGAAAAAGAGGTTTTTTCTGAAGGATTTGCTTTTATTGGAGTGGTTAAAGCAGATGAACCTAGTGAGGGTTTTGTTTCTGAAGAAAAAAGTAGATCTTGAATGGATTTTTTCTTGGTTGTAACGGCTTGTGTTTGTGCTTTATCGCGAACAATCGAGAGGAGACGAGGTGCCGATTCCTGAGAATTTTGTATCCTTAATTGCAAAACAGAACCTCTGCGCCCCCGTAATTTTGCGGTAACCTGTTCGTAAGACAAAGAAGTTAGAGATTCTCCATCAATTTGTAAAATTTCATCTCCCACTTTAATACCCATTTGAGAGGCAGGGCTTTGATTGAGAAGAAACGATGCGAAAAAACGGCCCGCTCTAGATTCGATTCTCATTCCAATCCCTACTGCTTGATCTAAATTTGAAAGATCTACAGAGGGTTCTGTTTTTTCTGAATTGGTTATAAATGGAGTCTTGAATACCTCTGTCATACTTGTCCCACCGAAAAAGAAATAAAAATTTCCCCAAAATTTTTGTAGAGAAGAATAATAATTTGAGGAGAAAATAATTTTTTTAAAAATCGTCCTTTAAAATTGAAACCCTTATAACTCTTCTCTACAATACATTTTAATAAAATACGTTTTTTTTAACAAACAAATTTTCCTAGATCCCATTTTTTTCTGAATTCTTCAATTTTTTTTGGATGGGCCTTAATTTTATGGAGCGTTTAATGACTCTTAGAAAAAAATTCTCTATTGTAGAACTGATGATCGTTGTTGCAGTGATTGCCATTATCATCTCCATTGCAACAGCCGCTGTTTTACGTTCTCGTGTCTATGCAAACGAAACGTCCACGATCGCCTCTTTACGATCTACAATTACATCGCAAGCAACTATGTTACAAAGTGTTATAAAAGATCGTGATAGTGATGGACGAGGAGAATTTGGATTTTATACTGAACTCGGAGGTGTCCTCAGTATTCCAACTCAGGGCGGAACCGGAAATCCTATCGATCCAGCACTCATTTCTTCCGCTCTCGGGATAACCTCGCGTATTGGTAGCGGAATTGCGACCCATTCCGGATATCATTTTCAAATTTATCTCCCTGCGGGAAATGGAACCGGCCCAGCCATCGAAGAATTAGGAGTCGTTGTTCCCCCTATTGCTTCTGCCGGCGAAATAGATGCTCAAGAAATTCGTTGGGCCGTCTATGCCTGGCCAGCAAGTGTCGGCATCAGCGGAAATAAATCTTTTTTTGCGAGCTATAAATTAGAAATTCTTTTCACCAGTAATTTTGACACAGCAACGGATACCTATGTCTATGGAGGTGCCGGAAAACCTGAAAGTGGAGATATTTATAATGTAGCCGTGACTGATTTAGAGACAGAGGTAGTGATAGGAACTCCGATTACGATGAGTTCTGGGATTGGAAATGGTTTGATTTGGGACTATGTATCCAATTAAAATAGAAAAAGCCACCTTCTATAATAAATTACAGAAGACGGCTTTTCTTTGGCGAAGCTGACGGGACTTGAACCCGCGGCCTTTGGCGTGACAAGCCAACGCTCTAGCCAACTGAGCTACAGCTCCATAAAAATTTCTTGGAAAATAATTAGTGATCCGTGCTTGAATATGGGCGATACTGGGCTCGAACCAGTGGCCTCCTGCTTGTAAGGCAGGCGCTCTAGCCAACTGAGCTAAACGCCCCGATGGTGATTACGTCGGCGCACTTATTTTCACAAGAGCGTCTTATTATACTCCCATTTAATTTTTTTGCAAGAAAAAAGATCAAAAAATTCGTTGCCCTTTTTCATTAAATCCTAAAAGACAATCGGAAACGAGCGCTAAGGGAATAATTTCACCCGTGTGGGGCGGTTCTCCTGAAAATTGTTTAAAAATGACTTTTTCTTCCCCTACCCCACAAGTGACGAGAGTTTCAGAACCTAAAAGCTCTACTAGGAGTACTTTTCCTGAAAATAATGGCTTCTCAAGCTTTTCCGCGCGTTTCAAATGTTCAGGCCGAATACCAACCGTTCCATTTTCTGGTAATTCTGCTACTTTTTCGCTCGTTATCCATTTTTTTGAAACCAAATTAATTGGCGGATGTCCGAGAAAAGAGGCCACAAATGTATTCGCAGGTTGATGGTAGAGTTCTAACGGAGTTCCACACTGCTGAATTTTTCCTTGATGAATCAATAAAATCCGTTGTCCCAAAGTCATCGCTTCCACTTGATCGTGGGTCACATAAAGCGTTGTAATTCCGAGTCGCTGATGAAGATTTTTAAATTCCATTCTCAGTTGTTGCCTTAACTTCGCGTCTAAATTACTCAACGGTTCATCTAGAAGAAAAAGCGCGGGTTTTCGGATAATAGCGCGACCTACGGCAACTCTTTGCATTTGCCCTCCGGAAAGTTGGCCCGGTTTTCGCTCTAAAAGCTCCGTCAATTCAAGAATTTGAGCCACGTCCTGAAGCCGCTTCGACTGTTCTTCTCCGGAAATTTTTGCCATTTTTAAGGGAAAGCACAAATTTTGTCGAACGGTCATATGCGGATATAAGGCGTAATTTTGAAAAACCATTGCAATATTTCGTTTCGCGGAAGGCAATTGAGTAATATTTTGACCCGCCAACGAAATCGTTCCCCGATCCACCGACTCCAAACCCGCAATCAGCCTCAAGATGGAGGATTTTCCACAACCCGAAGGCCCCAATAAAACAAGGAACTCGCCTTGATGAACTTGAAAATTCAAATCCTCAAACAACACGTTTTTAGCGTATTTTTTGGAAATACCCTCTAGCGTTAGATATTCCATAAAGTCTCTTCTGTTACAGGAAAAAAATTAAAGCGTATCCGCATATTCCGCCGGATCTTTTAGTCCTAATTCCGCAAATCCCTTTTGGCGGAGTTGGCAACTATCACAGTGTCCACACGCTAAGCCTTTTTGAGGATCATAACAGGATAACGTTTGAGCGTACTCGACTCCTAGCTTTAAGCCAATCTCAATAATTTTCGCTTTTGTGAGTTGAATAAGAGGCGCGTGAATCGTAAACAAATTGCCTTCAACCCCTGCTTTGGTCGCCAGATTCGCAAGTTTCTGAAAGGCTTCAATATACTCAGGACGACAATCTGGATATCCGGAATAATCCAGAGCATTCACCCCAAGATGAATATTTCTCGCCCCAATCGTTTCGGCAAAGCCCAACGCATACGCTAAAAAAATGGTGTTTCTCGCGGGAACGTAAGTCACTGGAATAGATTCTTGTTCCAAGTTTCGATCTTTGGGGACGGCTCCACGTCCCGTTAATGCAGAGGCTTCAAAGGCGGACGGATCTAAATAAATGAGTCGGTGCGAAGTGGCTCCTTTTCCGAGCTGTTTCGCGCATTCCAACTCCACTCGATGGATCTGCCCATAATGAAAGGAGATGGCGTGTACTTCATAGGCTTTCGATTTAGCAATCGCTAGTACAGTTGCAGAATCTAATCCCCCTGAAAGTAAAAGGACTGTTTTCTTTTGCATTACTTTACACTCCTCGTGCCGCTTGGGGCCAAATCACTTTATGGAGCTGAATCTGCATCCTTACATTGATTCCAGATTTTAAAATCCAGTCCGCTAAACTATCTGGGGGAAGCGTTCCAAACACCGGAGAAAATAGTATTTCTGCAGAGGTTGGATGATCGTTCAACCATTGTTGTGAAAACTCAAAATCTTCACGGGTTCCAATCACAAACTTCAATTGATCCGTTGCGTTCAGACATTTTAAATTATCCCAAAAAAAACGGCCCTCTTCCTTAGAAGAAGGCGTTTTCACATCACAAATCTTGATCACTCTCGAATCGAGAGTTGATAAATCTTGAGATCCACTTGTTTCAATTAATACTTTATATCCGGACTCTAATAGTTTTTTAGCGAGAAGGGGCGTCCCTTGGTGAATCATGGGTTCGCCTCCGGTAATTTCGACTAAACGACAAGGATATTCCGAAATTTTTTTAAAAATATCTTCAAACGAAACAAGATTTCCTTCATAAAATGTATATTCGGAATCGCAATAACTACAGCGCAAATCGCATCCGGTCAATCGGATAAAAATACAAGGTTTCCCGGTATAAGTGGATTCGCCTTGAATACTAAAATAAATTTCATTCACTTTAACGGAAGTCAGTTCCTTGAGCGATTTCATGAATAATCCTTCTGAAGCAATGCTTGGAAAAGCAACAAACAAGCTCTTAAACAAATAACAGAGATTTTATTTATTTGGAAGCTTTAATTTGAGATTTCCCCAATACAATCGATGAGAATCTCTGAAGCGTTTATATTCTTTCAAGCAAAATCGAGGGTTCCAGGACAAAGATCCCTTCCATAATTCTTTTTTGTTGGCTCGAATCGTTACCGATTTTTCAGGATTTAGTAGAATAGGATCCCATCGAATTTCAATTTCTTGAACTCCTTGATATTGTAACTGAAGAGAATTGTTTTCTTCAATAGTTCCCCTGATCCACGCACGATATTTTTCGAGCGCCTGAATATAAGACCGGCGTCGCTCTGTTTCGTTCATTTTTTGGAAATGGGGAACCGAAATTTGTTTGGGAGTTTTTATTTTGGGATCGAGTTGAAGAACTCGTATCCAAAAACGTTCTCCATGTTCAATCTCTTCCAAAGAACAAAACACTTCCTTGGGGTGTGGATTCCGCTGTTTTTCCACAAAAAAGCTTAAGGTATCCAGATAACTCCAGACCACCGCGTGCCCTTGATCGGGTTCTTCATGATAGATCCAAGGAGCTTTGAGTTGTTGAAGTTTTTGATCGGCATAGCGAAGATTTTCCACAAGCAGAGGATCATCTAAGGCCCCTTGTACATCCTTTAGGGGTAAATTCTTAAGATTTTCCAGATAACGTAAGGATTTGGCTCGTGGGCCTCCACAAACCGGATACGCCGCCGCAAAATAATCTGTATAAAAAAGTCCTAGTTCCCAAGTCGCGTGTCCCCCACGCGATCCCCCCGTCAGATAGATTCGGTTCCAATCAATTGGAAATTGTCGAATGACTTGAAACAGGGCCGTCAATTGAATTCGGCGTTCTTCTTCGGTAAATCGCCATCCCACTGCAGATTCTTTGGAACTCGGTAAAACAAAAAAGGTCGGCGTTTTTGATATCTGCAGTAAGGGCATTCGATCTTGCGCTAATTTTTCTCCAGAACCATAAGTTCCATGGACTTCGAGTACAAGTGGATACGTTTTTTGCGGATCATAATCTTGTGGAACTAGTACATAATATTCTGCCTCATACGGAGGGTTTGCCCAACTTACAGGAAACGTATAACGATAACTTCCCGGCGCAACAACCGTGGAAGAAACCGAGACTTGAGCAATCCACTTTTGTATTTGCTCATACGTCGGAGAACTCGCTAGAATTTTTTCAAGAGAAGCTCCTTCTGTCGTTGAATCCGCTTGAAGAAATTGACGGAAATTTTCTAGTAGAGGCTCTGTTTGCGCCTCTACTCCAAACTCTCCATAATAAAGGATTCCAATCAGCAGAAAAAACGCTATCATAATTTTCCTCTTGGAGTATTGGGATTTTTGAAACGATGACTTTCCGGTGACTTGATTTCTTATATTGACTTTTAAAAATCGTTTCCTATTCTAACGAAAAGAATAAAAAAAACGAAACCGCTTTCTCCGTCAGACCCTACCAAAGCTTATTTGAGGAGCGCTAAATGAATCGAATTTTTTTGATATTGATCCTGCTAGGATGTGGCCTTCTCATTCTGGGTTGTCAAACGCCTCTTGCCGATGGCTTTCGAACGCATGTTATTCCAGAGGATACTGTCTGGCTCGCCGCGACGTCTCCGTTGACTTTTCCGACCTATATTATCCTCACTGTGGTGGATGTGGTTATTGTGAATCCGTTCCGCGGATTCTCACATATTCCCGATTGGTTAGCCACTTACTGGACTTGGGGCGGAACTCAAGAAAGCACTGCTGTTTGGTGGTCCCTTTTCCCATTCAAAGTGATTGGAACGCCCGTAGTCATTCTCTCCGCGATTATGTTTTCCGAACAATTTATTACAGAATAATCGATTTTCTGCTGAAAGGATCGTATGCCTTTTTCTCAGATTATTGCAGTCACTTCGCCTTCATTTTCTCAAAATTCAGATCTGAGAGAACATCTCCTCCTGCGTTTTTCGAACACACGCTTTAATGAAACCAATCGGGCCTTCTCTCCAGAAGAATTAAAAACCTTTCTTCACGGAGTAGACGGAGCTATCGTTGGACTGGATCCGATTAACGATTCACTTGTTTCTGGGCTCCAATCGTTAAAGATCCTCTCTAAATTTGGTGTGGGTTTAGATAATATCGATGAAACCGCATTAAAAAAATATAATATTGCTTTGGGATGGACTCCGGGAATCAATAAACGATCCGTTGCGGAACTCACGTTGTGCTTTATGATAGGTCTGTGTCGAAACATTTTTGAGACTTCGTTTCAACTGAAACAAGGAAACTGGAACAAATCCGGTGGAGTGCAACTCTCCGAGAAAACCATCGGGATCATTGGATGTGGAAACGTTGGCGCGGATCTACTCCGATTGTTGGTTCCTTTTCGATGTCCGGTTCTGATCCATGATATTTTGGATAAAACGGATATCTGTCGAGAAACCGGAGCGATCCAGGTTTCGCTGAGTTCGCTTTTGGATCAATCTCAACTTGTAACCCTGCATCTTCCGCTGACCTCGAAAACAAAACACTTTATGAATGAAAAGCAGTTGTCGATAATGCGACCTGATGCGTTTTTAATCAATACGAGTCGAGGAAGCATTGTCGATCAAGCCGCGTTAAAAAAGGCATTGCTAGAGAAAAAAATCGCGAAAGCGGCGATTGACGTTTTTGAAGTCGAACCACCGACCGATCAAGAATTTTTGTCACTTCCCAATTTAATCGCAACTCCGCATATTGGAGGGAACGCAAAAGAAGCCGTCGAAGCGATGGGGCTTTCCGCAATTCAACACCTCATGGACTTCTTCGAGGCCAAGGAGCGTTCAAGTGAAGCAAGAGTGGACTAAACGATGGAAGCAATTTTTATCGGGATCGGGTTTAAAAACGCTTGTCTTTAAAGCGCTGAATTTGAACTTCTTGAACTCGCTTCTTCCTTTAGCCACGAGCCTACTCATTTTTATAGCCTTTGACAGGAGTTTGCAAGGCTGTTACCGAACGCTATTGGCCCTTTTAGCCATTTGCGAGTTATTTCTGAGCGGACTCGATGGATCCATTTTGCGATTCTGGAGCTCTCAAGAAGTTCCCAAAGAAGACAAACAAGCGATTATTCAACTCGTTTTTTTTATCAAATCGGGAACCATGTTGCTTTTTCTTGGATCTGCTTTTTTTCTGCAACAGTTTCCAAGTGTTGAACGATTCTTGCTTTCCGAAGAGGCCCTAGCGATTGGATATCAACCCTATTTTTATCTAGCGCTAGGATTCACGTTTCTGAGCAGTTTAACGCTTACGGTTTCAAAATGCTTTATTGCGAGTCGTCTGTTTGGATATATTTTTCGATTGACACTGATTCGAGAATTTCTAACCGTTTTAGTCGTTCTCTTTTTGATTACGCTAAACTATTCTTTTCTTTCGGTTCTGATTGCCCAATTTTTGATTTATTTAGGATTACTTTTTTTTAATATTCGTTATGCCTGGAAGCAAAAAGAATTTTTTTACCTCCATACGCAAAAATATCCGATCTCTACCTATCAACGGATTTATCAGAACTATTTGAGAAATTATAGCCTTCCCATTAGTTTCACTTCTGTCCTCACTTATGCGAAAAATAATCTTCCGCTTGTGTTGTTAGGAAAATCAAAACTTCATGTCGTCGCCGACTATCATTTTTTACGCAATACCTTCCTCAAAATTCATAAATTATCGAGTGGTTATTTGGCCTACTTGCTTCCTAAATTTGTGGAAATGTATGAAAAAGATCCGCGTCATTTTTCTCGGCGCTTCAATCAATTATTTTGGGCTTCTCAGTTGTTTCGTTTGATGATTTGGATCGCCGTCTGTTTTTTCGGAATTCCGTTTTTATTATTATTCAAAATGGATAGTTCCTATCAGTTTATTTTAATACTATTTTCTCTAGAACTGATGGCCGCAGATATCGCAACCTTTAACGCGGAAGTCATTCATCTCAAAACAGATACTCGTTCCCTTTTTTATGCGTCCTTTTTACGGGCAATGATCGAAGTTCCTTGTATTTTGGTGCTGACCCAAAAACTAGGCGGAGTCGGAGCTTCTGTAACTTTGTTAATTTCTCGTCTTGTAGAATGCGGAGTACTCCTTCGGTATGCAAGTCCTTTGAAAGTATTAACACATCAGCGAAAAATATTTGTACTCCTCTGGATATTCACTCTTTTTTATCTCTATCTCCATCGAGGAAAATTCGGCTTTTAGATTATGAGTTTTGCCTCTTGGTTAAAGAGAAGGCTTTACTCCGTAATCCCTTCTAGATCGAGAATAAATAAAAATTCGAAAGCGATTTCTTTCATTTTTTCATAACGACCTGAAGCGCCACTATGTCCAGCATACATATTTGTTTTTAAGAGAAGACGATTTTTATCTCTTTTCAAAGTTCGTAATTTGGCCACCCATTTTGCGGGTTCCCAATATTGAACCTGTGAATCATAAAGACCTGTAGTGATTAACAAATGAGGATAAATCTGTGCTTTCAAATTATCATAGGGCGAATACGAAAGCATATAATTATAATATTCTTCGTTTTCAGGATTTCCCCATTCATCATATTCTATGGTCGTTAGCGGAACACTCGAATCTAACATTGTCGTCACAATATCCAAAAAGGGAACCGACGCGATCATTCCATGATATAATTCTGGACGCATATTCGCGATAACCCCCATCAACATTCCACCGGCGCTTGTTCCTAAAGCATAGAGATGTTCTGAAGAAGTATAATTCTCTTGAATCAAAAACTCAGAACAGGTAATAAAATCGGTAAAAGTATTTTTCTTTTGGAGTAATTTTCCATTTTCATACCAATGGCGCCCCATCGTAGAGCTTCCACGAATATGCGCGATCGCGTAAATAAATCCGCGGTCGAGCAGACTTAACCGACTGGAACTAAAGTCCGGCTCCATATTAGCGCCATAAGAACCATACCCTTCCAAAAGAAGTGGATTCTTCCCGTTGCGTTTGAGTCCTTGTCTATATACGAGCGAAATCGGAATTTTCGTACCCTCTGAATCAATCGCAAAAAGGCGTTCCGCATGATAATTTTCGGGATGGAAATTTCCAAAAACAAGTTGTTGTTTCCGAAGTATTTTTTCTCCGGTTCCCATATGATAGTCATAAATAGTTTCAGGAACTGTTAGAGATTGATATCTAAATCTCAAATAAGAGGAATCAAAATTGGGATTGTAACTCAACGAAACGCTGTAGGTTTGTTCTTCAAATTTCAAATAATGAAGTGTACGTTTCCGTAAATGAAGAATAGCAATTTGTGATAATCCATTCTGAAAGGTTTGAAGTGCCAAATATTCCTGAAAAAGCTCCATTTCTTTGATAAAAATATGCTCATCATGAGGGATCACTTCTCTCCAGTGCTCATATTCTGTATCTGTGAGAAGTGTTTCCATGATTTTAAAGTTGTGCGCATTTTTATTCGTTCGGATAAAAAAATGAGATCCTTGATGATCCAGAAAATATTCATGTTTCGGTTCTCGCGAATGAAATATTTTAAATGGAGCCGTAGGCTTATCTGCGTCCAGAGTGCGATATTCTGTCGAGAGTATACTAATAGAAATGAAGTATAAATATTTTCGAGATTGTGATTTATTGACAAAAACTCTGAACGTCTCGTCTTTTTCTTCATAGACTAATTCTTCTTGAAGATCGCCAATTTTATATCGCCACACTTGAAAGGAGCGCAAAGTTTGCAAGTCTTTTTTAGTATAAAACAGAGTGAGATGATCATTGGCCCAGACCAATTCTCTGGAATTATTAATAATTTCTTGATCCCAGTATTTTCCGGTTTTCAGATTCTTGATATAAATAGTATAAAGCCGTCTTCCTTTGCAATCTATAGCATACGCGAGCCATTGATGATCAGAACTAACAACATAACTCCCTAATTGACAAAAATGCTGTCCCTTCGCTAATTCGTTGAGATCCAACAAAATTTCTTCTACGGCCTCTAGAGATTCTTTTTTCCTACAATAGATAGGATATTGATATTTCGGGAGATAATGATGATAGTAGTAATAGGGTTTAATAAAGTAAGGCGCAGAGCCTTCGTCTTGCTGAACACGAGCGTTAATTTCCTGAAATAATTTTTTTTGTAAAGACACGGTAGGGGCCATCTGCGTTTCTGTATATTGATTTTCCTGCTCCAAATAATGGAGTACTTCTGGATTGTAACGCTCTCGTAACCAATAATAGGGATCGACACGTATATGTCCATGAAATCTGAGAAGGTGAGGAACAGATTTCGCACTAGGAGGAAGAAGATCCTTGCGGTTTCGAGAGGACTTTTTAGGAAGCGAGTTCTTCTGAAAATCTTGGAGTGTTAACCGCAAGGTTTGAAGAAGAGTTTCTTTTAAAACGCTCCATTCTGCTGAACCCTGAATTGAAAATTTTTGGTTCACTTCAAGTTCAATTCCAAGATAACTTGGATCGGAAAATTGTTTACGTAGTGCCGTAGTAAATCCATCCGAAGTTCCTCGATACGGATAATTTTTTCGGACCCTCAGCAAAGGAGCGTGTTGCTTTAAATAAAGGCTCCAGAGTTGACAAAATTCTTTTTCAGCAGGGCGAGAGGGATCATATAAAAATCCGATATCCGCGCGTCGAATTTCCTCATTGAGTACGGGTGTAAAACTATGAATAGCTAAGTGTAACACCTGATTATTCTGTTGAATCGCGTTACGAATGTTCGCAGTAATCATTTGCCGATGGGGATGATAATAGGTTTTTAGCAAAGATTTTTTTTCTTCGAGAGGAAGCGATTTTGTCCAAGAAGAAAATATTTTTGGATGATGTGTTGAGCGGTTCAGATCTACCAAAAGTCTGGAAGTTTTCGCAGAATAAAGAGGAGCGAAAAGAGATTCAGAGATCAACGTTGCGAATTCTAAAGCGCCTATATCATAACCACGATGTGTCGTTAGTATTTCTTGATCGTGATGAAACAATTTTTTATAAGGTGAGGGAATAAAATGGGTCGCGTGTTCACACGAGATCAGTAAAAAATTTCCTATAGTCATTTCAACCAAAATAGTAACGGATCTAAATTTATGGGGTCAGGTACAATAACTTTTTTGAAGGAAAAATGCAATAAGACAATCTTTTTTCCTGACCTGAATAAACATTCGCTCTAGCATTGAAGATAAATTTGATCAAGATATAATGAGACGTTCTTCTCGAACGGTTCTTCGACATTTTTGATTTTTTTTTGAGAGAGCGAACGAAAAGGAAGCAAATGCTTGTTAATATACTTTATCACCGCAATTGTTTTGATGGATTAGTTTCTGCGTCATTGTTTACTAGTTTTTATAAACAATGTATTTCCGAGCAGGCCTCCTTTTCTTATATCGGAAAACAACACGGAAATTCTCCGGTGTTCGAGAACGATGATTTTTCCGGGGAGGTGAATGCCTGTCTAGATTTTCGCTACTCCACTAATCCCAAATTACATTGGTGGTTTGATCATCATGTCTCCGCTTTTGATAAGCCCACGGATAAAGATTATTTTATGCAACATCCGTCTTCGCAACATTTTTATGATCCTACGCGTGGATCGAATGGGAAATTTATGGCGGATACCTTACAAAAAAAATTCGGCTTCAAGACAGAACCTTATGCAGAGCTAATCAAATGGGTTGAGATCATCGATAGCGCGAAATTTCCAAACCCGCATATGCCTGTAGAATTGAAAGAACCCGCAATTCAATTGATGACCTGGGTTGAGCATACAAACAATAGACGGGCTGTCCTTAGATTGATTCGCGATCTTCAGAAGGAACCTATCACGGATATTATCACCAAGAACTATATTCGAAAACCATTTGAAAAATTTCTTAAAAGGCATCAGGAACATCTTGGTATTTTTCAAAAACGGATTCAAATTCAAGGCGATGTCGCTTATTTTGATCTCACTGAAGAAAATATCCATGCGTACAATAAATTTATTGTATACCACTATTATGAAAATATTCTCTATACCGTTGGATTAACCTGTTTTCCGAAAAGGTGTAAAATTTCAGTGGGTTCTAACCCTTGGGATCGCGGGCGAAGACAACACAATATTGCCCAAATATGCGAAAAATATGGCGGCGGTGGACATGCGGTCGTCGGTGCCATTACGATGCCTAGCAATGAAATTTCCCGCGCCAAAGAAATCGCTCAAGAAATTGTGGCAATCTTAAATAACCAAAAAACATTATAAAAAATGCTCTTGTATGTCCGTATTGTCATTGCGATGAGGCGTAGCCGAAGAAGCAATCTCCTGTATGCTTGAATCTTGCGGAGATCGCCACGTCGCCTTGAGGCTCCTCGCGATGACAAGAAGATCTGTTTCTTTTGACATCGTCCGCCCTGAGGCGGTTAGGGGCTCGCCATGACAATAGGGGTTCTTAATTATAGTCTTTGTTTAGTTCTCGAGAACACCACGTCGTAAATAAATTTTCTGCTTCTGCAGCGCTGTATCGCGCCGCAATTTGTGTTCCCTGATCCTCATAAATATAACCTGCAGTATATTTATGATGATATTTGCATACCCAAGTACGATCCTCTCTCGCATGAGGAGTGATCCCTTTTAAAGTTAAGGTCGTTTGCGTGTTGTTTCCCACAATATCTTCATGATGAGCGGTTTTCTTCATTTTTTATCAATTCCTCCTTGGGGATTTTGAATATAAATCTGTTGGCAACGAGAACAGACAGCCTTTTCCTTTTGAAATTTTAATGTTTCTCCACATTCACAACACCAACCCACCCGTCGAGCTGGATTTCCTGTCACTAACGCATACGCTGGAACCTCTTTGGTCACCACCGCACCGGCGCCGATAAACGCGAATTCGCCAACAGTAATCCCGCACAGGATCGTCGCATTCGCTCCGAGAGTCGCGCCCCTTTTAACCAGAGTCCGTAAATATTCATTCTTTCTGGATACCGCGGATCGGGGATGTTTAACATTTGTAAAAACAACGGAAGGCCCGCAAAATACATCGGCTTCCAATTCTACGCCTTCGTAAATCGAAACATTATTTTGTATTTTTACTCCGGGTCCAATTTGGACGTGAGGAGCAATATAAACATTTTGTCCAAAATTGCAATTCCGCCCTATTTGCACGCCTGTCGAGATATGAGAATAGTGCCAAATTCGGGTTCCTTCTCCAATAGAACAGGAATCGTCTACCGTCGCGGTGGGATGAATCTTCACAGAAGCCTCAAAGTCTTTTTTCATAGCCATACCCTTTTCATCAAAAAAAAGAACCCTATTGTCATTCCGAGCGATGCGAGGAATCTCCGCAAAGTTCAAACTTTACGGAGATGGCTTCACTGCGTTCGCTATGACAACGGGGTCAAGCATAACAATGGGATCAAAACTTATCGAGTTTGTTCGATCTGTACACCTTGCTGTTTATTTTTAAACAAACGACGCAAGCTTTCCGAAGAACGTGCCCGATTTTGATAGTTTTGTTCTTGAAGCGATTGTTGAAGTTTTTGCCCTTCGTTCTGAGATTCTCGGCGCGTCTGTACTTGTAACAACTGTTGTCCGCGATAAAACGCGTAGGCAGAATCTTTTTGAGCAATTACGGTTGCCGATCCACGAATATTTTCGGCCAAAAACAATCCTCGTAAATCTGTTTCTCCACTCACAAAATCATCATTTTGCGAACCAATGACTTTAATATGAACTTGAGATTCAAAGGCATTTTTCTGGAGATTTAGCACGTTCACACGAACCAAACCCGATTGAGAATCTTCTTGAACTTCAATTTTTAAATCACTCACTAAAACCATTCCGGAAACATCATATTCATCTCCTTTTAACATCACTAAATAGGCTCCGGAATCTTTGATTTCCAGCGAAATTTTTGTTTCCGTTTCCTGATATTGATCCGTAAAAGTGAGTATTTTCGCCCATAAAGGTTCGATTCCCGCTAGATGGATACGAGTAATTTGATCGAGGTTCTTCTTGAGCAAATAGAGTTTCATTAAATCCACTTTGTACAGTTTAATATCGAGATCCTTAATATTTCGATGTTTTACAGTTAAAGACGCAGGTTCGCCTACTTTAAAAGTCGATATTTCTTTTATTTTCAACTCTTTTTGTTCAAAAAATTCAATCGCTTCTTTCGCGTCCTGAAAACGATCTTGAATTTCTTTATAGTTTTCAATCGCTTTCGGGGCTTCGCCACGTGCATGATAAATTTGCCCCATAATATAGCGCGCTAAGTACCGATTTCCGCTACTTCCTTGTTCTTGAATCGATACCCAAAATCGTTCCTGAATGAGCCTTTGAAGCAAATCCATCGCTTCTTTGTATTTTCGCAAATAAAAATAAGCGTATCCTTGAATATATAAGAAGTCATCCAGATACGTCGACAACTCAAATCGTTTCACCAGACGATTACAGAGATCAATGACTTCCTGATAATCTTGGATATCTAGATAAGTATTCGCTAACGAGAAACTGGCTTCATCTGCCAACGGATTATCCGGGTGCAAATTCAAGAAATCCTGTAATATTTGGGTCGACATTTTAATCAACGCTTCACGAGATATTTTCTTCTTGAGCGCCGCATCTTTATCCAGTTGATCCGCTTTTTCATAAATCAGTTGAGATAAGGAATAATACGCGGTTTCTGAAACAGGGAAATCCGAATAATGAAGATGAAGCATCTTCATAAAATCCACAGAAGAGAGAAATTCGCCCTGTTGCTCCAGAATATGGCTAATGTTCCCTTCTTTCACGAAATTGGCTTGAACGGTTGCTTTAAATACTTGTAAACCTCGTTCAAATTCTTTCAGATCTCCATAGGCCAAACCAATTTTGATGATGCGTCCGAAATCAATAACCAGTTGAGGATAACGTTCTTTCAAAATTTCAAAAAAACGAACCACATCTTTGCTGTTCTTCTTTTCAAGAGCAACATAGAGCAACATCTTGGCCGTTTCTTTAAAATAGGCATCCTGCAACGCAACCGTTTCAAAAAGCTCTTTGAGCAACGGAGCGGCATTATCATATTCATTGGCATCAAAATACGCCTTGCCCAAATGATACAATTCATCTGGAGTCATCTTGAAAGGATCATTGCTCTTCTGATTTCGATCAATCACGGTCAATCGAACCGCTTCACCTGTACTCACTCGATAGGGTTCAAACAAGCTTTTTAGGATAGGAGGAAGAATCTGATACTCCCCTTCCAAAAACCCGAACAGATCAAATTGGATGGATCCGTAAGCGGATTTGGGGCCAAGATAGAACAGAATCTTGCCATCCCGCATTTCATAATTTTCAAAATCCCCCTGAATCGTCGGTTCCAAAATGGTGGTCCCGCCGGGAATCGGTTGTTCCAAAAAGAGATACCCTTCTTGGACATTGGGATCTTTAATCTGTGGAGTCAGCACCATTCGGGTAAAATGACCCTCTCCTAACTGTCGTACTTCATTGACCCAAGGTTCATATTTTCCAGTCAACACCGAAAATCCACGAGGAATTTCCTGACCTTTAAAAATCAAGGGTTCCGGCATATAGTGTTGTTCAAGACGAATAAAGCGATCTTTATCTTCAAAATCCATTCCGCGAACCCATCCGGTCAATTGAGCCTGATAGGTAAACTGTCCTGCGCCTTGAATCTCAATCTGAATATCGGCCTGATCCACATCCAGAGGAACCGTTATCGCGCGCAGAGGAACTGCTCCTGCAATCGTTTCTTTGAGGAGCGCCACTCCATTCACCGAGATCTGAACTTCATATCGATCCGCGCTCCGTTTGTACGAGCCAAGATATTCTGCAATCGCTTCAATCGCGGCGGCATTTCCTTTTGGAGAGGGCCAGAAATCGAGACCACGCGAGGTAATCAAATACTGTATCGCTTTATCGACTTCTTGTTGTGGCATTTTGGCCCGAATAAAGGCTTGCGCGATACGACCCACCAATTCAATCGGATCACGAATCCAGGGATGGAACGACAGGCTTTCTTTGCTCTGGTTCCATTCATAAAAATTCTGTCCAGCAAGAATTTGAGCGAGTTCCAACGCAATCTCAGGGCGACCCATTTGCGAACAAATTAAACTCAAGTGCGCTAAAGAATAGGGATCTAGAGAATAGCGGAGACGATACAATCGATTCACATAAGCAAAATCCGCATCATTTGCGCAAGCCATCGAATAAAGAAGCAGGACTTTTTCCGAGTTCGTTTGTGCTTGAGTAAAGGCATTTTTTAAATAGGTCAATCCTTGCTCAATGGTTCCGTCTAAATCCTTGAATCCCTTTTGACGGGCACCGACAAGCACCTTTATCGCAAGCGCTGAAACTTGCGGGTCAGACCCCCTTGTTCCTCGTTTGTCTTGCAAATTCCAGGACGCGTTTTGTTCGTTCACGCCAGAGAAGCCCCAACCCCCATCCGTATTCTGGGTTGTTTTTAGTTCGCCCAAAACAGAAAGGAGTTCTTCTTGATAGCGGTGGTATTCTGCGCCAGCAGTAGTTCCAATCGAGTCCAGATAGTTCAAAATCGCTTGAGCAATGGTTCCGTTTGTGACAGAAACGATTCCTCCACCTACTTTGCAAAATTGATTTGCAAACAACAGCGAAGCAAGTTGAGGACCAAACTGGAAAGTAAATTCACGTTTGAAATAGGATTTTCCAGTGGGGAGAGTAATCGTTTGTTTAAGCGATTGAGTTCCGAGTCCACCTAATCCACGTAAAATCGCTGTTGCCAACGGTTTTACCACAACAGTTTTAGTTTCTGAATCTTCAAACCCTTCCGCTTTCGCCCACGCTTTCAAGGTTAAAGAGTCTGGCTTCGCTGGATTGATTGGAAAATGAATTTCTTCTACCGTTCCATTTTTGACCTGAATTTGCCTACTAAGGCTTCGTAAAGCTTGATCCCCTTGAATTTCATCAAGTCCAACATCCACTAACAAATCCTTGTTTGTGTAGTTATGAACCACCACAAGCGGTTTGGGAACATCGTTTTCGACTAAGGTTTTCGGAGGTTTCAATTCTACAAAAAAATCTTTTTTGACTTGAATGGTGTGGATGGCTTTTCCGACAAGAACATCCTTATCAATTCCGTAAATCACCAATCTCCAGGACGTGGTGTTCGACGGCAAGCGTACCTTGATTTTTGTGGAACCTTGTTCAGAGGTCACTACCGAGGGGTTCCAATAAGCCGTACTCAAAAATCGGGATCGCGCTTTTTCGCCTCCAGAGGTTTCATCGGATTTGTCTTTTTCCTCTTTCTCGCCTTGTTGATCACGACGAGGTTTTTTAGCGAGTTCCTTCATTTTTGAATGACCATTCCGCGACATCTTTTTGAGGGTCTCTTGTTTCTTCTGAGCAAAGCCATCCTCTGCCTGAAATTCTTCGTTGTTGTCTTCTTCTTCTTCGCCATCATCTCCGAAATAGTCTAATTTTTTCTCCATTTCTTGAAGAGGAGCCTCTGGCGGAGCCGTCGGATCTGCCACAAAGCCTGAAGTCGATTGTGGTTTCGCTCGTCTCAAGTAACCCACTGAAGAGCGGGTTTTAGAGGCGTCTGGAGCATTTTCAAGTGCTTTTAACTGTTCATGCTGGAGCAAAGATTGATTGATTTGAGAGGTTTGTCCTTGATAAGCAAAGGTGTTTGTGGAGAGGGTCGCCACATGAATCGATCTTTGTTGTCCATAAAAGAAATCGGTGATCGGGGGAAGTTTTTCTGGAAACATCGTGAGCAAGGATTCATCGACTACCGCCACACTGAGTTCTGCGGAAAGGCCGTGTCCTTGGGCATCTGTTGTTTCAAGGGTGATTTCCATTTCTTCGCCGGGCGCGTAAGTCGCTCGATCGGACTTCACTTTTACGACTAGTTCTCGAACGATTTTAAAATCTTTAGCGACCGAACTGAATTTAGATCCATCCATCACGGCCACGCCCAAACGGAAGTTTGGCGAAAGCAGAGAGTCAAAGGTGATCGGAAGTGCATTGCTTCCCTTTTGAAGAGAAAGGAGTTTTGCTTGATAAATGCGTTCCCCTTCGTAGGTCACTAGAGCTAAAGCCGATTCTCCGCGCCATACGAGATTCAGAGAGGCTTGATCGCCTACTTTGAACTGATCCGAATTGGAGAGAATACGCAATTTTTCTTCATCTTCTTCTCCAGAGATAAACACTTCGTATTGTTGGGTTATCGTGTTTTTAAAACGATCTTCCGCTTGAACACGAATACGATAAGAGCCCCCTTCCGTCAAAGTCAGGCGGACAACGCCACGGCCTTCGGCATCGGTCAAAAAATCGCCTTCTTGAATTTTCTTTTCTGAAGATTGCCCGTTTTGAGAAACCAAATGAAACACTTCATAATGCAACTTAGTTCCGAGTCCTTTTCCAGAAATTTCGATGGCTTTGACAGTGACATCAAAAGCTTCTTGAGTGAGAAAAATATTGCGTAAAGTGCTGAGTTGAAGTTCAAAACCTCGTGTTGCGAGCCAGATTTGTTGTTCCGTATAAACATTTTCTCCGGCGAGTTGAGCGACGAGGGTGAGCAATTGTTTTTCATTGTAATCCGTGGTTGGAAATGAAAATTTGACTTCACCCTTGTCGTTCGTCAGTACGGTTGATTGAGGTTGTCCGGTTAACGAAAAAACAATGGGTTTATTCGCGACGGGTTCCCCATAATAATAAGCCGCACGAATCACCCCTTCAATCGTTTCTCCTCGAAAATAGTAGGGTTTACTGGGTTCTACGGTTAAATTAAAACGTTCCAGTTGATATTCTTGAACCTGAAAATCGCCCGTAAATGTTGATTTTTCTTTTTGATAGCATTTCAGGCGATACGTTCCTAAAGAACAACCTGCGGGAAGAGTGAGTCGGGAAGAGAAGGTTCCATAGGCATTCAGCGCCACTTCAGTATCCAACAATCGTTTTCCATCCGCTCCATAAACTTCGAGTTGATAGGTTTCTTTTTCTTGGAAATGATAACGAGATTCTTTCACTTCACGAATAATTCCGCGGATCTGAACTTCTTCACCGGGTTTATACGCGGGTCGGTCGGTATAGAGATATCCTCTCGAAGAAAGTCCTTGTCCATGTGCCAAATTAGAGATGGGAAGTTCATTGGAGGCTACATTTTCTCCTTGAAGACCCAAGACACGCAAATCTGCGATATTTTTAATGGCATCGCTGGTAGTTTGGAAGATTCCATTGGAGTCCGTTTGACCAGAGAACAAAATTTTCTTCCCATCTGAAATATAGATATCGGTTCCTGCCGCGGCTTTTTTTTCGGGCATATTTTCGGCAAAAACCAGCAAATCTTGACGTGTCGCTTTCAAGATGAGTGCGATATTGCTGACCATCACAAAGGTCAAGGCTTCCAGTTGATCGGTGCTGACCTGAACTGCATAGACTCCTGGAGCGCGAAACGCTTCAGGAAGCAGGAGCTTTGTTTCTAGCAGACGATATTTTGCAAAATTTACTAGTTTATGGTCGAAGGTAAAATTCGGTTCAATGAGTGCCAGATCTAATTGATTCAAGCCTTGAGAGGTATTCATCTTTTTGAAATAGGAAAGCAAATTAATTTTATAGATTTTCACTTTTAACGATTCGATGTTGCGGGAAGTGATTTTTAAAGCCACTTCTTCTCCCGAATGGAAGATCCGTTCCGTCAAAATACTAAAATGTTTTGCTTTCATTTCTTCAATTCTTTGAGCCGCTTGGGAATAATAACTGCCCCAAGTCAATTTTCGGTAGGCTTCTAGCGCGGCTTCAAAATTATAGAGTTGGCGCTCGTAAGTTTCTCCAATCAAAAATTGGGCGTAAGAGGATTCTTCGGTAGACGGAAATTTGCTCACCAATTTGGCCCATTCTTGAATCGCCAATTCAAATTGTTTTTCTTCGAAATAGGTCTGCCCGATTAAAGACATCACCGAGGGAACACGAGCATCCAATGGATATTTGTTGAGAAAATCGGTAAAGAAAGTGCGACTTTCGGCCCATTTTTTTTGTTGATAAAGTTCTGCCGCATGATTGTAATCAAGGTTAATCAGTTCCTGTTGGACGCGGTTCCAATTTTTATCGGTAGGATTATTTGAAAGATATTGGAGCCAGGCTTGAATCGCTTCTTTATATTTTTTTTGATAATAATACGCAAAGCCTATCATCATTTCGGCGGAGGCGACAAAATCTTTGGCTTTTTCTTGAGTACGAAAAAGTGTTGGAACTTGTTGAAATTCTTGAATGGCCCGATCATATTGACCTAAATTAAAACAAGCTTGTCCAATGTTATAAGCGATTTCTGCGGCCAGTTCATGATCGGGATATTTTTCCAAAAATTCGCGAGAAAAGCGGATACCGCTCTCCAAATCTTCCGCATGACCCGGAGACGGGAAACCGTAGGTTTTAATAATCATCGCGAGGGCTTTAGGGGCCAGTATATTTTTAGGAAAATCGGCAAAAAAATCTTTATAGAGCAGACGTGCTTTTCCAATTTGTTGCAAGTAAAAATAGTTTTCTGCAAGATAGAAAAGAACCTCTTCTCGTAATTTTTTTTGAGGACTCTCTGCAGGAATTTTAGTTTTAAGGGCTTCTAGAGTTTGAATGGCCGCCTCATATTGTTGCAATTGAAATTGGCACATCGCTTTTTTCAATTGCACCTCATTTTCCTGAGTTGCCGACAGTGAGAGTGCAATGGCTTCTTCGTAAAGACGCAGAGCTTTCTCATAATTCGGCTTGGTATCAGGGTCTAGGGGTTTATAAAACTCATCCGCATATTTCAAATAAATCTGAGCCAACCCTGATTTTCGTTCATCGGAAGTCAAGCGTTTTAGTTGCTCTAGATAAATTTCGTAGGATTTTTCAAATTCTTTCTGACGAATATGCGTATCCGCAATTTTATAGTGAGCCCGAAATTTTAGGGGTGATTCTGGAAATTTCTGAAGAAGGCGAGTTAAATAGGTTCGCGATTTTTCATAATCTCCTGCCAGATAGCAGGTATTTCCAAGAAGATAGAGTAGTTCATCGGTTTCTTTTAGAGAGAGTTCTTCTTCCAGCAATTTTACTGCATCTTGATATTGTCGATCTCTAATTTTTTCATAAGCGGAATCTCGTGGGTCTGCCCAACTCATTCCCCACAAAAGAAGACTGATCAGAGTCATCACAAATAAATTTCGCATCGTATCCTCCAAAAGCGACTTTCGTATCAAAAAAATTTTCCCTCCTGAGCCACAGGATCAGGAAGGAGGGATTGATTATTTGGTTTGTTCGATTTCAACGCCTTCTTCCATATTCTGGAAGAGATCTTTAAGTTGTTTACTTTGTCGCTGACGGTTTTCCAAATTCATATTTTCAATGAGTTTATTGAGATTTTCCTCACTGCGTTTATAGAGCTTTTGTCCGCTAGGTTTCCGCAATTGTTCTGATCCTCGGAAGAACGCATATTGATTTTCTTTTTTCACAATAGCGGTGACTGAACCTTGAATATTGGTAGCGACAAAAATACCACGCAAATCTGTATTTCCGCTCTGGAACTTGCTATTTGCGCCAGAACCCGTGACTTTTACATGGGCCTGATCCACAAAAGTGTTATTCTTGGCGTTCATCACATTCACGCGTACGGTTCCCGATTCAGAATCTTCCTGAACTATCAATTTCAGATCGCTCAAGAGTACCATTCCAGAACAGTTCTGATCTGCGCCCTTGGCGACTACGAGATACGCTCCTTCTTTTTCTAGAGGAAGCGTGAGTTTGGTCTGAACTTCTCGGTATTCATCGACAAACCGTTCTACGCGAGCGTGTGACGGCTTGATTCCAGCTAAATGAATATTGGTGATCTGGTTCAGATTCTTTTTCAGTAAATAGAGCATCATCAAATCCACCTTAAACACCTTAATATCCACTTCAGGAATATTGCGATGAGTGATTTGAATGGAAACCGGTTCTCCTATTTTAAACGTAGTGATTTCTTCAAGCGAGAGTTGTTTTTGTTCAAAATAAGCAATCGCATCTTTCGCGTCCTCGAAGCGATCTTGAATTTTGAGGTAATACTCTCTCGCTTGTTTAAATTCTCCACGAGAGTGATAAATTTGGCCCATAATATATTGAGCCAAGAAACGATTTTCACTGAGAGCCGTCGTATTTCCAGAAGCAGGAAAGCGTTCTTCGGAGAGTCGCTTGAGTTGTTGCAATGCTTTTTCATATTCGCGGAGATAGAAATTGGAATACCCTTCAATATAAAGGAAATCATCCAAATAGAGCGATTTTTGGAAGCGTTGCGTAAAGATTTTTCCTAACTCAACGGCGCGACTAAAATCCTTGCGTTCCAGATAAATATTGGCTAACGAGAAACTGGCTTCATCTGCCATTGGATTATCGGGGTACACGGTCAAAAAGAGTTCCAAAAGCGAAATCGCTTTTTGAATCAATGTTTCACAAGAAATTTTCTTTTGCAGTTCAAAATTCTGTTTCACTTGTGCAGAAGATTCATACACAAATTGAGAGAGCGAATAGAGAGCGGTTTGAACCACAGGAAGATCGGGATAGTTTTGCAACAGAGTTCGCATGAATTCAATCGACGATTCCAGTTCGCCTTGTTCGTTCAAAGTCCCACTGACATTGGCTTCTTTCGAGAAATTCGCTTCTGTGGTAGCCTTGAATACTTGTAGACCCCGTTCAAATTCTTGAATGGCGCCATAAGCGGTTCCAATTTTCAAGATGCGTTCAAAATCGATAAAAAGACTGGGATCGCGTTCTTTCAGAATTTCAAAATACTTCACAATATCTTGACTGTTGTTTCGTTCAATTGAAGTATACAACAACATACGAACCACATCTTTATAGTATGAATCTTGAAGATTTTCATACTTGAACAACTCCGAGAGATATTTTTCGGCCTCTGGATATTGGCCTTCATCAAAATGAAACTTTCCTAAATAATAGAGTTCTTGTGGCGTGTGTTTAAAAGGATCAGGATTCGTCGCACCACGAGAGAGAATCGTCAATTTTTCAGGAGTTCCAGTACTAACGCGATAGGGTTCAAATAAGTTCCAAACACGCGAAGGCAGAATTTGATATCCCCCCTGAAGATAGCCATACAAGCGATATCGCAAGGTTCCGGAAATATCATTCAGATAGAAGTAAATCCGACCATCACGAATTTCATAACTCTGGAAGTTCCCCTGAATCGAGGGTTCCAAAACTGTGGCTCCGCCGGGAAGTGGCTCTTCCAAAACCAAATAACTATCATAGGTTTCATAATACCGTTGAGGCGAATATTCAATTTCAACTTCAGTAAAGTCGCCTTCCGTAAGATGATGAACTTCATTTTTCCAGGTCGTATAGTTTCCGGACAATACGCCAAATCCTCTTGGTACTTCTTGCCCTTTCATCAGTAACGGAGAAGGATTGTAGTAATGTTTTACATAGAAAATCTTATTTTGTTGAATTTCTTTGATTCCTTTGAGCCATCCGGAAATTCTAGCCTGATAAGACATTTGAATACTCCCCGCAACGCGGAACTCGATCGTCGCTTGAGGTTTCTTCAAAGAGAGGGGTACTAGTTCCTGAATGGGTTGGGTTCCGAAAACTTCTGCGGTATGAACCAACTGATCATCGACTAAAATTTCCACTTTGTACTTGTCCTGATGGGCCGGTTTGTAATAAGAGAGGTACTGATAAATCGCTTCCACGGCCGCCGCGTTGGCTTTTGGAGAATCCCAATATTTTTGACCCCGATGAGCAAATAAGTACTTAATCAGTCCATCCACTCGAGATTGCGGGAGCCCTGCTTGAATGAAAGCGTTTGCGGATAAAGCCACGAGTTCGAGCGGATCTGAAGACCAGCACCAAGAACGTCGTTTGTTTTCTTCTTCAAGGCGAGTCTCTACAGGTGCTTGGAAAAGATCTCGTTTCGTCAGAAGTTCCGCGACTTCTTTCGCGTATTCTTTGCGATCCATCGCGCTAAAGATGAGAGAGAGGAGGGCAAGGCTATACGAATCAAGCGCGTTGCGTTCACGATAGAGTCGATTCACATGAGCAAAATCAATCTCTTGCGTGCCCGCCATTCCATAGAGAATCGTTGCTTTTTCCGTATTGGTAGTCGCTCGGCTGAACGCGTTTTTCAAATAAAGCGCGTTTTGAGTAATTGAATCGTCTAGGCCCGCGATTCCACGTTGTTTTGCTAAGACCAGTACTCTCAGCACCAGCGCCGCGATATTCGGATCGGAATAAATATTAGGTTTGCTAGAAGAATTTAACCGATGAGCGGCCACCTGTGAATTCATTCCTGAATAGGCAAATCCACCATCACTATTTTGATTCATCAAGAAATGAAGAGCAGACGATTCAAGAGAGCTGAACCATCGAGCCGAATAAGGCTTCGCGGAGGCCCCTAAAGTTTCTAGGTATCGCAAAGTAAAATAAGCGGCAATTCCATTGGAAGCAATCGTGACTCCATCAAATCGCGGAGAAAGTTCGCCTTCGAGGAGCAGAGAAGAAAGCGAAGGCCCATAGCGAAGATGAAGATTAATATTCGAGTAGGCCTCTGAAGTTTTTGGCAATTTAACTTGTTCTCGGAAACTTTGTGTCACGATTCCGCCAATTCCTTCTTCGACAAGTGTGGCTAGCGGTTGAACACGAACCGTCCGTTCCACGCTATCGGAAAGGGTTCCCGCACGAACCGAAGCGGTTAATTTCAGTTGACCTTCTGAAACAGCATCCAGCGCGAAAGTTTTTTCTTGAATCGTATGCGCCGGAATTTCTAGAGTAATCCCAGTAGTTTTGCCTTCTCCGGCTTGAGCCGAAGAGGTCAGAGAAACGGAGGCCGTTAAGGTTTTGTCCGTTTGGTTATGAACCGTCACGAGCGGTTTTGGAGTATCTCCGGCAACCAAAGTTTTTGGTGCTTTGAGTTCCACAAAGAAATCTTTTTTCACCTGAATGGAATGAATGGCTTTACCGACAAGAATTTCCCCATTAACACCATAAACCACTAAGCGCCACGCGGTGGTATTATCGGGTAATTTAAAGCGCAAGGAGGTTTTTCCGTTTTCTCCGGTAACGACAGAAGAATTCCAGTAGGCGGTTGAAACAAAATGACGACGCATTTGTTCCATGTCTTCCATTCCGAGTGCCAGATTCGGCTTACCGTCCATTCTTCCGCCACCGCCAGATTTGGTCATTGATTTCTTTCCGCCTGAACGACTGCCAAAGGTACCGCCACTGCCACCGCCGATTCCTATCTTTTCATCGGCTTCAAGGGAATCCGCAACGGATCCTTCGTCAGACGGCATATCGGATTTATCAACTCCATTTTTCCTTAAAATACGACCCTTGGGACGTTCCGCGCGGTCGAGAATTGCGGACTCTTTCGCTTTTTCCAATTCACGTAACAATTCTTCCGAAATTTTTGTGGTTTGTCCCGCAAACTGGAAGGTATTCGTCGCGTTCGTCGCAATTTTAATAGTACGTTCTTGTCCGTAGAAAAAGGTCGTAATCGGAGGAAGTCGATCCGGATACAAACTGAGCAAAGCCTCATCAACAACGGCAAGACTGAGTTCCGAAACGACGCCTTTTCCTTGGGGATCGAGCGCTTCCAGTTGAACCGAAACTTCATCACCGGGAGCATAAGTTGTTTTTTCCGTCGTCAATTTCAATCGAAGCTCTCGAGAAACTTTAAACGCTTTTTGAACAGAACTAAACGTATTTTTGTCCATGACGGCCACGCCAAGAGCAAAATTGGGCGAGAGGAGATTCGTCATCGAGACGTTAATCAAGTTAGAGCCTTTTTTAAGGGATTCTACATAGGCATGATAAATTTTTTCGCCTTCGTGAGTAATGAGCGCCAAACTTTCTTCTCCACGCCAGAGAATTTGGATTTGTCCGGTATCGCCAACCTGAAAATGATCCCGATCGGTTAGAATACGCAGTTTTTCTTGATCATCTTCTCCGGAGATAAACAAATCAATTTGGCCAGAGATTCCATTTTTAAAGCGGTCTTCTCCTCGAACACGGATACGGTAAGGGCTTCCGGTCGCCAACGTCAAACGAAAGGTTCCTTCTCCTTGATCCGAAGTATTTACAGAACCGTCTTGTACTTTCTTTTCCGCAACGTTTCCTTCTGTGGTGACGAGTTGGAGCACTTCATAGGTTAACGTGGCAGAGACTCCTTTTCCTTCAATATCTTTCGCAGAGACTTGAACATCGAAGGGTTCAGAGGTTAAAAAGACATTGCGTAAGGTAGACAGAGCGATTTCAAAACCCTTGGTGGTAAGCCAGAGGGTTTGCTGGACGGTCACATTTTCGCCATCAATGCTGGCCCAAATGGTGAGCAACTGTTTTTCATTAAAATCGGTCGTTGCGAAGGAAAATTTAATTTCTCCCTTTTCGTCTGTTTTGGCGGTTTCTACGCCTTGGCTCTGAAGACGGAATGAGATGGATTTTCCGACAACGGGTTCACCGTAATAGTATTCGGCCTTAATCACGCCTTGGATCGTTTCGCCTCGATAGTAGTACGCTTTTTCCGGTTGAACCGAGAGTTTATAGCGTTCAATTTGATATTCTTGAACTTCAAAGGAACCATTAAACTGTGATCCTTCGTTTTGAAACACTTTAAAGCGGTAGGTTCCGATGGAAGCGCCTTCAGGAAGGTTAAATTGTGCCTGAATCGTTCCAAATCCACTGAGAGGAACTTCAGATTGAAACAATTGTTTCCCTTCGGTGCTTAGAACCTGGACCTGATAGAGAGAATCTTTATCAAAATGATAAACGGAATTTTTGATTTCTCGAATGATTCCGCGAAGATAAACGGTTTCTCCGGGACGATACGCCGGGCGGTCGGTATAAAGATAACCGCGAGGTTCCAATCCTTTGGAAAAAGAAAGCTCTCGTAAATTGAGTTCATTGGAAGCACTTCCATAAGCAGTCGCGCCGAAAACTCTCAACTGAGAGACTTTTTTCAGGCGTTCCTCTGCTAGAGAATAGAAGCCCTTGCTGTCTGTTTTTCCTTGAAACAGGGAAGATTTCCCATCGGAAACATAGACATCTACGCCTTCTGCCGGTTTTTTAGAAAGCATATTTTCAGCGAAGACAAGCATATCCGACTTCGTGGATTTGACAATCAAAGCCAAATCGCTCACGACCACAACACTAAAAGCTTCCAGAGTTTCAGTACTAATGTTTACCGTGTACACGCCGGGTTTTTGAAATTTTTGAGGTAAGGGAAGAGCGCGTTCCAACACGCGGTACTTCTCAAATTTTTCAATTTTAAATTCAAAGGTTTCATCGGGTTCAATGAGAGCCAAATCCAGTTTTTCAAGGCCCTCAATCGTATTCATTTTTTGAAAATACGAAAGTAAATCGACTTCATAGATTCTGACCTTCACACTTTCAAAATTGCGTGTGGTCAATTTCAAGGAAGGAGTTTCTTGACTTAAGAAAATACGTTCACTTAGAACGGTCAGTTCTTTGTCTTTCATTTTGCGGAGCTGTTCTTGAGCATAGCCAGAATAACTGCCCCAATTGAGGGTTCGATACGTTTCCATGGCTTTTTCAAAATCGTACAGTTCTGACTCATAAAGACGTCCGATTTCGTACTGGGCGCGCGAGGCGTCTTCAGTACCGGGAAATTTTTGCAAGAGTTTGGTCCATTCTCGAATAGCGGCTTCCCAATTTTTTTCTTTTTGGAAAGTTTCCCCAATCAGATACATCACTTGGGCCGCACGAGAATCGAGAGGATATTGAAGGAGGAAATCGCGCCATTGATTTCTGGCTTTTTCCCATTGTTTTTGGCGATAGAAATTATCGGCCTTTTTATATTCTAAGGAAATCAGTTCTTTTTGGATTTCGGTCCAGCGCTGATGATTTGGAAACAGCCTCAAATAGTTTTGCCAAACGGTTTTAGATTCATCATATCGTTCTTGATAGTAATAGCTATAACCGATCATCAATTCGCTCATAGCGCTATATTCGGCCTGAGTTTCTTTTGAAGCTCCGGGAACTTGTTTCACTTGGCTAAATTCCTGAATCGCGCGTTCATACTGTTTCAAATTAAAACAAGCTAAGCCAATGTGATAAGCACTGATGGGTGCCAATTCATGGGATGGAAAACTTTGAACCAATTGTTTGAGAATACGAATTCCGTTTTCTAGGGTGTCAATATTTCCAGGATTCGGGAAATTATAGGTCAGACTGATCTGATACAAAGCTTTAGGAATTAACGTACTTTGAGGGAAGAAAGACAAGAGATCTTTAAATAACAAACGCGCTTTATCTCGTTGACCTTGCCAATAATAGCTATCAGCGAGATAAAAGAGGACTTGCTCTTGAAGGACAAGATTCTTTTTGTCTTTGGATAAAGTGGTGTAGAGCTTTTGAAAAATTTCAACACTTTGTGAGTAATTCTGTAAATAGTAATGGCATAAGGCTTGTTTATAGGACACTTCTTGTTCAAGACTTGTCGCCAAACCTAATTCTTTGGCTTCCGTATAGAGATTTAAAGCCTTTCCAAAATCGGGCTTAACATCTGGATCTTCCGGTTTAAAAAAACGATCCGCATATTTAAGGTAAATCCCGGCCATCTCTGCTTTTCGTTTGTTATCGGTCAATCGGGAGACTTCCGTTTTATAGATGGCATAGGCCTGATCAAATTTTTTCTCTTTGATCGCGATATCTGCCTTTTTAAAGCGGGCCTTGAATTGCCACTCCGAATCCGGAAATTGAGTCATCAACTGCTCAAGATAGCGCACGGCTGAAACATAGTCTCCGGCAAGGTAATAGGTATTACCCAAGAGATAAAGAAGTTGAGGATTCTTGGATAAATCCGGAATAGATTGTAGGAGTTTAATCGCTTCTGGGTAATTGCGATCTTGAATTTGTTTAAAAGCCTCTTCTAGGCTATCCGCAACCACTACCGAAAAGAGAATGGCATAAAGTGCTAGGATATAGAGAATCCTCATGAAAAGCCTCCCTTTAGGATCAAAAAAAACAAGCCAATGAAAAAAACAAATACGAAACAATTTTCAGCAAGATTATAATTCTAAGCAAAGAAAAGAACAGGGATCTCAGGTTTTATTGTCTAAAGATATAAATTATTGAAGATAAAGTTTTTATATATATTAACCCAACCTTATTTCAAGAAAAATTTTCTGGTGGGCAGAAAACAACTGTGGTTAGACTCGACGACAAAAAAAAAGTTCAACACGATTTTTTCAAAAAAAAAAGACGTATTGAATACGCCCTAAAGAAAAAGAGATACGGCTCCCCGAGAAAAAAGGGCGCAAAAAGTGCGCCCTGCTCGAAACCCATTATTTAATGAGGATATTACAATAATAAGGAAGCATTTTTTTCCACCAGATCCAATCATGGTTCACATTGGTTCCCCAGAGATCGAGGTTGTGTGGAATTCCCTTCTTTTTCAGAACCTCGCAAAATTCTTTTGAGGCTTTCGGATTTTCGTAGGCACCCTGACCCACTAGAAAATTTAGACTACACTGGTTCCGTAAGACCGAAAGATAAAATTCATCTTCCAGATTTGGTATAAAATCGATAGGCGAATTCAAGTAACAAGAGGTGTCGGTATATCCGTGTAAAAATGGCTTTAAATCATACGTTCCCGAAATCGCAATCAGCGTATCAAAAAGATTCGGGCGTCGAAAAACCTGAGTACAGCTTTGAAAAGCACCCAAACCAGTCCCTGCGGAAACGATTCGAAGACTTTCGGATTTACAATCCTCTCGAATATAGGGAATAACTTCTTCCGTAATATAATCGTTATATTGATTTTGGAGTTGACCACATTTTTCTCGAGGGAGCTCTGAATTTTCCCAGGTTTCTTTATGGAGCGTACCCACCAGATAACATTTTATTTTACCCACATCCAGGAGATCTTTCAGGGCCTCTATCATAGAAAATCGTTCATATTCATGAACATCATCCGAGGGAAACAGCAATACAGGCTTTCCAAACCATCCATAGCTAATAATCTCCATTTTTCTATTGAGTTTGGAACTGTGCCAAGTTTTTGTTTTTTGTTCCATCGAGGACCTCGCTTAAAATTAAAGAATAATTTGTGCAGTCAACAATTTAACTAGAAAATTCCTTAATATCAAGCCATTAAAACAAATTTCATGAAACAAAAAAAATTAAGACCCCTTTATTTGAATCCGCTCCTCCATTTTTTAACCTAGATGATTCTTGTGCCTATTGCTTTTTTTGTTCAGCTTAAAATCGCTATATCCTTTAATTATCGCGGGCCGAAAAGAGGGCCGGGATCCGTATCCGGAATCAAGGTTTTCCAATAAATTCCGATTTGATGACCTTTTTGAACGTGTTGACGGTGATCTTTAATTTCAGGACGAAAAGCGGAAAGCGCCTTCGATAAAAAGGATTCTATTTCTTTTGTAGAACTTGTCTCTGCGAGACTTCCCAACAGACGTCCATCCAATCCATAACTTCCGGGTCGAATCCACAGCAGGCCGGATTTGGGTATCTCTCCCTCTATTCCCGCCAGTTCTTTGATATCCGAGACTGAAACATAAAGAAATTGTCCCAAAAATTCGGGGTTCCAAAGTGGCAATTGTTTTTCCAACAAAGCGAGCGTTTTTTCTTCAGGAGCCAGAGACACGAGTAAAGGAAGGTTATCGCAAGCGGCAACATTAAGGGCAAGACGAAAATTGGGGAATTTGGGAAGAACTTGTTCTCCGGAAGCTTGTTTTCGAGGTAAATATTCTTTGGAAATACGGGTCATCGTTTGAGCCATCTGCTCTTGGGGTGAACTTGTTCCCCCACGAAAAATATGCTCTGGAGATCGTCCAGCGCGAGTCAGTTTTTGTTTTCCATCTGAACTCAACAGCACAAAGGTCGTGTTTTCAAGTTCACCAGAGCGTCCGATAAAGAAGGATTTCAATATCTCCGCTTCTTCAACGCTTTCATAGGTAGACAAACGAATACACACAAAATTACGCGAAGCTTCGACGATGGAGGCGTTAGATAGAAAACTTCTATCCATATCCTGTTTTCCCGGTCACCACATCCCCGAAACATTGCGACAATGCGGAGCCGCAGAGAGTAACAAAATAGGCTTTCCGGTACGAGTAGCCTCTTTCAGGCCAGTTTCCCAATCCGCATACCAGAGAATATGAGCAGTGGCCAAACTACTTTGAGCCGAAACAGACATCTGAATCAGCAGAATCACGAAACAAAGGACTTGAATTAAAGGAGTCGTTTTTAGCATAAAAATACCTTCTATCTAAAAATAGCATTTTTTTTCCCCGCCTCTTCTCTTACAGGAGGGGATCGAGGGGGAGGGATATTCAATTACGACAGAACTTATAATACCTTGTTTTTCTTTCGTATTCCAACGAATTAAAGGAACAGGAGAAATTCTTCGACAGACAGGAGCCATTTATCGATCAAATTCAATTTTTTTTAATAAGGCGAATTTTAAGGATAGTCGAAGGTGGAAGTTTGTGGGAAAGCAGGAGGATACGGAGGGTACGGGAGCATTGGCAAAGCAGGATGTGTGCTAATCATTGTATTTTTGGTGGAATTAATGGCTTGCCAGAAATCAAAGGCAGATTGGTATCGTTCATGGGTATTCCGTTTGACACCTCGCGCCAAAACATCTCCTATTGGATTTTGGAGTTCTAAGGCGACTCGTTCCGGTTCTCCATTCCAGATATCTCGATGGGAAAAATTAAAGGAAAGCCGGTTATGAACAAGAGCGAGAAGCAAAAGCGAAACATGATAAATATCGGTGACATAGCTGACTTGGCCAAAGCGGAGATCCAGACATTCTGGAGGAATCATCCAAGGTGCAAAACTCGGAGCCGAGGGATCGATATAGTCTTGTTTTTTTGTAATTCCCAAATCGCCGATCTTGAAATGCCCTCCTTCGAGGAATTGTTGAGAAATCGAATCTAAATAGCGAAAGTAAAAGATGTTTCCCGCATGAATATCTTTATGAACAAAGCCGTGAATATGAATCCAATCAAGTCCTTGCAGAACATCACGCGCAATGGAATAAATGAAATCTAGGCTAAACGGGGACCCCATTTTAGTAATATCGCAGTAGCAACGCTCTAAAATGATGAAAAATTCTCCATTATAAGCGAAAGCGGAATGCATATGGGTGATATTCGGATGTCGCATCTCATAGAGCTTTTGGCACTCCGAGTTCCAACGCTCAAAATCGTTTTCAAATTTTGGCGAAATCACTTTGGCGACCAAAAGATTTCCCCAATCATCGGAACATCCATAAACAACGCCAGAATAGCCGTACCCTATCACTTCGCCCAGACGGTATTCTCTCCCTTTAAAAGATATGATTTCTCCAGGAGTAGCCACCTTACGATGCCTTTCTCTAGTTTTGCTTGTCTGCACGCTTAAAATATTCTATCCTAAAATCGCGGAGGTTCATTTCAAAGAAAATAAAAATTATAGGTTGTCGCTCAAAAAACGGACCGTTTAAATTTTAAAGAAAATCTTAAAGAAAGGCAAAAGTTGAGGAATCCTCAGAACGAAATTCATCAAGTCAAAAAAGAACAGTATATCGTTCTCACTGGAGCCATTTTATTAGGGACCGTTACGCCACTGTACCATATTTATTTAAATCGGAAACTGGGCCCGGAAGGGTATGGCCATTTTTATGTTCTGATGACTTTTCTTTCAATTCTTTTAATTCCTTTAAATCCTTTACAAACACTCGTTGCTGGAAGTGTGGCCCAATTAAAAACGCGCCATTTTATCGGACTCAGAGAATTAATCCATTCAACCTTTTTACGATTATTCTTTTTCGGTTTGTTGATGACAGGCTTATTTTGTTTGTTTCAAGAGGATCTTTCGACTCTTTTTTATTTGCCCGATTCCCGCAGTCTGGTACTCCTTGGATTCATCGTGCCAATCACTTTTGTACTCCCTTTATTTATAGGAGGGTTACATGGACTTCAATGGTTCACCTACGCTTCGCTTTTAGCGATTCTGGATGTTGGATTCAGATTTGGTAGCACCCTCTTCTTTTTATATTACGGACTTCGAGAAATGGCGCCTCTGTTATCCTGTTTAATGGGAACTTCATTCACTGCGATTGTCGCGTATTTTTTACTCCGACAAAAATTTTCTCAAGAATCCGCTTCCACGCAAACGCTTTTTTATTCTTGGGATCAGGGTTGGACCATTGTTAGCGCCCTATTAACATTTTCTGTGCTCAGTCAACTAGATATTTTATATGTCAAGCATTATTTTCCTCAGGAGGCTGGTTATTACGCAACCGCTTCTTTTCTTGGGAAATCGCTCCTGCTCATCCCACAACCCTATATTGTGGTGATGGTTCCCAAAGTGGCACAACTCTCTCACGAAAAGCAAGCTTCCTTTTATCTTGGAGGCTACTTTGTTTTGTCAACCACCTTTGTTTGCCTGATGGCGAGTCTGAGTTTTATGATACTTCCTGAAAGTCTGATTCAATCTCTATTTGGAAAAGACTTCCTTCCAATAGTTCCTTTTTTAAGGATCATCGGTTTTAGTATGACTCCTTTAGCCTCTCTAAGTGTGTTGATTTATTATAATATTGCCCGTCGTTTTTTGAAATTTTTTCCATTGTTATTACTCTGGTTTGTGTTAATTATTGTCGTTCTGTTCTTCGGGAAATTAAATCCCTTAAGTGTTTTGTATTTCTATACGATATCCGGTTTTATGTTGTTGTTCTGCTTGTCGATACAAACGTTTCTAAGCTTAAATCCGCGAGAACCGCTTTCTGGAGTTTATACTCATTTTCTTCCTTATATGGTGTTGCGTTATCTCAAAAAATGTTTATTTAAAAAGTAATTTTATGTCCGACGAAATCGAGTTTGATTCTCGAAGCGACGCTCCGCTAGAAACACCCCCAATAACCGCCAAGTTAATGGCTTCGATTTACGGTAGTATGTGCCTCTTGTCCTTGTTCTGGCTTTATTTTCGGGGACGTCTCCATGAACTGGATAGAATGAATGTCGCGCCACTTCGGGCTTTAGGTTTAGGCTTTTCATTTGGGCTTGGGGTTGTTGCGTTATCGTGGATTATGGTTTACGTTTCAAAATCGTTTCGGTTGTTTATGGGCTGTTTTCAGATCATTCTTGGAAATATTTCCTGGCAAATGGTCTTCTGGATTGCCTTCTGGAGCAGTCTTGCAGAAGAGCTTACGTTTCGAGGTGTTCTGCAACCTAGTTGGGGCATCTTTTGGACCTCACTAGCCTTTGGATGTTGTCATTTCCCCGCAAATCGCCTCTTGATCCCATGGACCTTATTCGCAATCCTTGCCGGTGTGGGATTAGGATATCTTCAAGAGTATACGCAAAATTTATGGGCTCCGATTTCGGCCCATTTCACGATTAATTTTTTGAATTTATATTTTTTGCAATCGCTAAAATTATCTCCAGAAGAGCAACAGCAACTTCAAGAAAAACTGCGCTTGATCTCACCGCAATGATCAAAAAAATAAATTCTTTCCAAAAGCAAAAAAAAGAATAAAATGAAGAAAGTTTTTTTTAGAAGAGGTTTTTATGTCTAAATATTTTTTTGTTCTCATCAGTTTTTCTCTTGTGGCATTCCTGTGGGCTCAAGAACAGATTCAGATTGAACTGGTTTTTTCTGACGGAAGCGCAGTTCGCGGTTTTTTAATGGAAGAAAATGAAGAGTATTATCAGGTACAGATTCATCAACAGTTGGTTAAAATTACCAAAAAAGATATTGCCAAAGTCAACAAACTTTCTGGAAATTCAAATCAACGGGAAGACAAAATTCATGCGCTTCGAGAAGAAATGAAAGAACTGACTAAAAAGACAATTCATTTGCTTCAAGAAGGACATTATGAAGAAGCTGAAAAAGGGGTTCAGCGATTAAAACAAATGCAACGGCAAATTCATGAATGGAAATCCATCTATACGCAAGAAAATGAAAAAAAGCTGGATGAGGAACGAAGAGTCCATGAATATCAGGAAAAAATGCAACAGTTAAAAAAAGAAGTGATTCAGCTACAGGAAAACGGACACGCTGAAGAAGCAGAACGACTGCTGTTGAAAATACAACAGTTTCAACAAGAATGGGAAAAACAAAATCGTGAGAGCCAAAAACAGCATATTCTGCGAGAGTTAGAAGAAAAATTACATCATCTCGAACTGAAAAGAGAAGAAGCCAAAGCCCAAGGAAGAATGGACGAAGCCGAAGAACTCTCTTTAAAATTGGAGCGGGTTCGACAAGAGAAAAAAATCGTTATCCTTAAGCTAGAAATAGAAGAATTAAAATCACAGGGGAAATTTGAAGAAGCCGAACGTCATTTGCTCCAGCTCCAAGAAATGAAAAGAAACGCTGAGCAGGAAATGCAAAAACATCAAAATCGCCAGTGGGAAGAAGAAATCGAACGCGCCGAAGAAAAGATTCGATCCCTAAGAAAACAAGTCGCCGAACTCGAAGCACTTGGCCGAATCGATGAGGCTAAAGAAGTGACTCGGCAAATCGAACAACTGTTGACAGAACTCAAAGCACGCATTGCAAATCGAAAAAAATAAAAATACTTGAAGGGGTTAATAAAATTCGATTGTGCCTTGTTGATGCGCGATCTGGATCATGAATGGCACAATCATAAGGATCTCTGTTGCACGAACACCGTTTTGGCTTAAAAAGAATAGGCTTCTCTTATATGCTTTATTGCTTCTCTTCTGAGAGTAATAGGGTTTCAATTTCTTGAAGTTTTTGCTCAATCTGATTGTGTTGCGGGTCATTCAAAGGCAAATATTTCTTGAATTTTAGAAGATTTAGTTGAGCACTTTTCCACTCTTTTTCCGCAAACTGTTCCCGACTTTGTTGCTTTAACAAATTGAGGAGTAGCTCTTGAACTTGTGGATGAACTTGAATGGATAACCCTGTTTCTAAATCTTCTATTGCTCCTTGAATGTCTTGATTGAGATTTTTTACAATTCCCCGATTATAATAAGCTTCAGCATATTGTAAATTGAGACGAATGGCTTCACTATAGTCGTTAATTGCTCCCTCCAGATCCTTTTTGTCTTTTTTCGCATTTCCCCGATTATTATAAGCTAAAGCATCTTGCGAATTGAGACGAATGGCTTCATTATAATCGTTGATCGCTCCCTCCAGATCCTTTTTCTTATATTTCGCACTTCCCCGATTATGATAAGTTAAAGCATCTTGCGGATTGAGACGAATCGCTCCATCATAATCGTTGATCGCTCCTTCCAGATCCTTTTTCTCATATTTTGTATTTCCCCGATTATAATAAGCTAAAGTATATTGCGGATTGAGACGAATCGCTTCATTATAATCGTTGATTGCTCCTTCCAGATCCTTTTTGTCTTTTTTCGCGATTCCCCGATTATTATAGGTTTCAGCAGATTGAGGATTAAAACGAATCGCTTCGTTATAATCACGAATCGCTCCCTCCAGATCCTTTTTATCCTTTTTTGCATTTCCCCGATTATTATAAGCCAAAGCATATTCTGGATTGAGACGAATCGCTTCACCACAATCGTTAATGACTCCGTCCATATCCTTTGTCTTATATTTCGCATTTCCCCGATTAATATAAGCCAAAGCATATTCTGGATTAAGACGAATTACTTCGCTGAAATCTACAATAGCACCATTAAAATCTCCACTCAAATTTTTAACCAATCCTCGCTGATAAAACTCTTGAGCATTTTGAGGGAGGTCCTGAGAATTTTCAGTTGATTCTAATTTCAATTGATAGAGTTTCTTCTGGATAAACTCGATTCTAGTATAAAACAAACTGGTTGCTCCGGTTTCCTCTCGTCTCTCGGATAAAAAATCGGCTTTGTTAAACGCTCCAATTCCCAATAAATATCTGGCCATTTTTACCATACTATGAATTTTTTCCAGATCTTCGGGTATCTTGAACTTCCGGTATTGGGCACTCAGTTTCGACAAACCTTCACAGATTATGGGAAGGGC
Source organism: uncultured Planctomycetota bacterium (assembly GCA_964530615.1). Taxonomy (GTDB): domain Bacteria; phylum Planctomycetota; class JBBTDB01; order JBBTDB01; family JBBTDB01; genus JBBTDB01. The sequence continues at coordinate 63,813 of CAZHAR010000005.1, forward strand.
TTCTTTCATTTTTCTTCGACTCACTATTTGTATTCCCCATTGATAATATCTTGCTTTCTTTTTTTCTTGCTCAATGCTTTCCCTCTCAAAAAACAGGTTTCCTTCCTGAAGTATTTCCAGAAGCCTCGGATTGATTGTGGGCGCGCTCATCTTCAGGATTTCAAAAAGCGCATCCGTTTCTTCGGAGCCTACTTGTTCTCCTGCAGACATTCGTGATATCCAGTATTCAAATCGTTTCTCTTCTTTTTTCCAATATGCTTTTTTCTCGTCTTCCCACTTTTCAAATCGTTTTGCTCGTTTTTCTTCTGGAAGCGTTGAAAGTCGTCTCATTTCTTCGATCACATAATCTCCAACGTAGCGACTTTCCTGCTTTAACACGTCTTTCAGTAGCGCTTCTCCTATTTCCCATTTTTCCTTTTCGGCCACTGGATCGTTCGGAAGGATTTGTAACGCCTCGTTCAAATAGTTCCAACTTTGCAATTTAGGATAGAACCCTTCTTTTGTACTTTCTTGTAAAAACGCTTGATATTTCTTCTCATACAAGGCTTTTCGTTCCTGATATCCCAACCCTATTTTGAGGAACATTCCTACGCACACCACCAAAAATCCTGCGATAGAGGCAATCACACGCGATTGATGTTTCTTAATCCATCGTCTAATCTGTCGTTGCAACTCGTTCTCGAGTGCTTCCACCCGATGTCCTTGCAGGAATCGTTCTAGATCTTTCGCGAATGCTTCTGCCGTTTGGTATCGCTTCGCTTTCTCTTTTTCTAACGCTTTCAGGACAATCGCCTCCAAATCTCGTCTCAGGTTTAGAACATATTTTGATGGCGGAGTCGCTTCTTCATGAATAATTCGATGCAAAAGTTGATGTAACGATTTCCCTTCGTGCGGAAAATGTTGCGTTAATAAACGATACAAACAGACTCCAACTGCATAAATATCGCTTCGGGTGTCTAATTCTCCACTTATTTGCTCTGGAGCCATGTAATTTGTTGTTCCAAGTACAACTCCGTTTTCCGTCAACTTCTCGGATTCTTCTTCCTTCATTCCTTTCGCCAGTCCGAAATCGGCTATTTTCGGCTTATTTTCTTGAGTGAGCAGAATATTATCCAGTTTTAGATCTCGATGAATGATCCCATTTTCATGGGCATAGTGTAACGCTTTTAGCACCTGTTGCGTTATTTTTACCTTCTCCTTCAGACTGAACCTCTCCATTTCCTTGCTTAGAGAAAACCCTTCAACATATTCCATCGCCAGATAAATTGCTTCTCCTTCGTTTCCCGAATCATAGATTTTCACGATTCCTTCATGCTCCAGTTTTGCCATGACCTCGATTTCACGTTTGAACCGTTGTTGCGTTTTCTCAGACGCCGCCTTTCCTGCTAATAACACTTTTAGTGCGACTATTCGGTTCAATTGGGGGTGATACGCTTTATAGACAATTCCCATTCCTCCTCGCCCCAGTTCTTCCAGTAACACATAGGCTCCATATTCTCCTTGCCCTTTTTTGATATCGAGTGAGAATCTCATCGAATTCTCATGAGTTGTCAGATGATACAGCGATTCCAAGGGAGCCGAGAATTTCCCACACAAAAAGTTGACGAACTCGTCTGGCTTTATTTTTCTGAGGATGACAAGCTGTTGCAGAAAAGTGATGAAGTTGCGAATTTTCAGGGATTCCAGCAGGTGATTAAGTTCTTTCAGCGAGATTTGTTTCTCTTGCAGGAGGAACTGTCCCACGGCTTCTATGTGCTTCTGCTCTTCCGAATCGTTACCTGGGGTAGATTTTTCGGGAGAAGACGAGCTTTGGAGAGTTTGCTCCAGATGCTTCAGATATTCTGAAAGTGAGATATTTCGTTGAGTTAATGATTGTGAAAGCGCTTCAAATTGGCCCTTGAGCGAAAATGACAGATACTCACTATAATCACGAAGTTCGACTTTCCGTCTTTGAAGGCTTTCCAGTAATTTCGAATAAGCTTCTGTCATACGCTTTATTTCTTCTCTTCTGAGAGTAGTTAAGAGCGAATGACTTTTCGAGAGAACGAGACTACGAAGAGACCGATGAGGACGATTCCGAACATAAATTCTATCGGAAAAAAAAGTCCAGCCCAGTGTTCGGGAACCACCTTAATATCGGCGTATCCAGACGTAAAAACAATAAGTGAAATATTAAAAGCCGCCGCCGCTTTAAAAACAGGGTTGAGCGAAGAAACTGTTGCGTATTGATCGGGTGGCAAAATTCCTTGTAGTGTAAAAAAATAGAGGATCGCGAAGAGGCAGACCACAATAAGCGAAGAACGGATCGCACGGAACGGATCAGTTCCGTATCCGCATCCGAGGTCCAGGACCAACCACTCGCTAAGTTCTCGTATTTTTTTCCAAGGATTTTTTGAGTTCTTGTACAGACAACGACGCTGATTTTGCTTTTGTTTCAAATAGGCCCAATCTTCGTCATCATAGCGATTGATGCGTTCAAAATTGGTTCGAATAATCGCGTATTCATCCGCAGTTTCCATGTAGTTATTTTCTTTTTCCGATAAGAGATGATCCTTCAAAGTTTCGCGATCGACAATCATGCGTTCGACAAGCATATTGTGAAATCGAAAACCCGCTTTCGGATCGTTTCCTTGCCACTTCGCATCTTGCAAATACAAGAAATCACGGAGTTTCGCTTTAGAAAAATCCATTTCGTTTTCAAAAACACATTCATTAAAATCTGTGCGTAATTCAAACACACTTCCACGAAAGAGCGCCTGTTTTTTAAAGGTGGCACCGGTAAAAAAGACCCCTTCATTAAATTTGACCGAGCGAAAATCAGCGATATCTTGGAAAACGGTTTCTTTAAATTCGGCCCAGGCTTCAAATACGGATCCCCAATGTTTCACTAGTCCTTCAAAAATGCACTGATGAAAATTCACTTGCGCTTGGGTGATATAGGAATTGTCGGAGAAATTAGCATCGGGATTTTTATTAGAAGCTCCAGAATAGCGACTGAAGCGGCTCCCGTTAAAAGTGATTCCGCACAAGACGCGATTCGCAATAAAGCGGATTCCATCTTTGAAGTTATTTTTCTTGAACGTGGCAGAATAAGCAAATTCACAACGAGAGATAGTCGCGTATTTTTCAAAAATGGTTTGATGCGCATTAACGCGTTGAAATTTGCAACGACTGAAGGTAACCGTATTTTGGAAGGTGGTTCGTGTCAAATCAATTTGTCCGAACTCACAATTTTCAAAATGAACCGGTTGATCAAATGTTTTTCTCTGCAAGTTCAGTCTTTTTATCAAAATGTTTTGGATTTTTTTTCCTTTTTGAAGGAGATCAAGAACAGATTCAATCGAGCCTTCTTGAATAGGCACATCCTCTGCCTCTTTTCCTGGAGGTCCCTTGGTGTCGTTCTCTTCTTCTTCTATGGCATTGTTTTCAGCCGAGATTTCTTGCCCTTCTGTATTCGAAGCTACTGGTGGGAGTGTTGCATTATTTTGTAGTTCCTCGAAAGGTGTTACGGATACTAGATGAGGGGTCATGTTCGGTTCAGAAGGAGTAGTAGAAGGATTGTCCATCATAAAAAGTTCCTTAGTTTAAAAGAGATTTTTTTAAAAGGTCCAACCGAGAGTCTGACGCAATTTTAGCATTTCGGGAGAAAGTCCAAAATGAAGAAGATCTTGGATTTCTGGCCAGTTTTGAACGATTTCTAGGAGTTGAGTTGTAGAGTAGTTATTAAAACCTGTTTTTTGTTCCAGCTTTGACAAAAAGCGTACGGTATGCGGAAGTGAATTGGAGAAGAGCCATCCAACGCGGTTCGCGATAGCATAGAGTTTTTTCCGATAATCTCGAATAGAAATTTGGTTGGCTTGAGCTTGGTATTGAGCCATCAATTCATCGAGATCTTTTTTGATTTTTCGGGAAACACTATTTTTGACCCGTTTTTGGGTTTCTCGATTATTTTCTTGTAGAACATCATTCGCCGAAAGATATTGAAAGTAGGATTCTAGCTGTTCTTCAGATAATTTGGAAAGCAAAATTTGATTATCGGCGACAAAAAAAAGTTGTCGCGCAATCGCGCAATATAATTCTTCTAAACTTAATTCGGTTAAAAGATGTTGAGGGACAATTAAAGTCGGTGGAGCGGTTGCCTCTAAAACGGGTTGAGGAAGTTTCATTTCAGTAAGATAAACGACCACTTCTCCAAGTTTTAAAATGGCCTTGATTTCGGAAAAGATTTTATAGAGTAATGGAGAAGTTTCTGGTGTCAATCGATCTTTTTTACGAACATTGTAAGCTTCCCAATTGGGCGGAAATGCTTTTTCCATAGAATCATTAGTAAGCTGAAGTAGTTTACGCAACAGATTATTTTTCAAATCGCGTAAAAGATATTCTTCTCTCAATTCTGGTTCTAGGATTCGGGCCGAATTCAAAACCATCGCGGTTCGTTGGGAATTATAAAATGAAAGTTCATCTTTCTGGATATCTTTAAAAAGAGCGAGTGCTTGACAAATAGAAAAATATTCGGCTTTCTTGCCCTGTTGCTTAAAAATTTTTCCTAAAGAATGGTACGAATCCAGCAAACAAGGATCTTTTTTTAGAAGATAGAGATGTTCTTGAATCGCTTCCACGAAAGCGTTTTCGTCGGAGGATTGGATTTGCGCCACTGCGAGATGTGCCGCGTAATGATGGGAATCCAGTTGTAGAACCGCTTTAAAGTGACCTAGTGCTTTCTGGGGTTGCTGCAGTTGCTCCCTCTTTACTTGTCCCATTTTCAGATGAAGACCCATACTTTTCTGGATCTCTTTAGCGGGGAGTTTCGCTACAAAGTTTTCAAAATTCTGGATCAATGCCTCCCAAGATTTTTCGGATTCCAAAATTTTTCCTAGCGCTTCAATGGTTTGTAAAGAATGCGGAGAGTGCGTCAAGGCGGTTTGGTACGATTGAACAGCTTGTTCAGTTTCTTGGAGTGAGTACGCATAAATATCGCCAATTTGGAACCAGATCTGATTTTTTTTCTCCGCGAGTTCTTGTGGCATCAACTGCAGTTGTTCTAGCAGAGGAATTTTCTTTTGGAGCGATTCGATCGCGTCTTTAAATTGACTTGATTTGAGTTGAGCCTCGGTAAGGAGTGTCCAGCAATCTAATGGAGCATAATTTTTATGAATGCAACGTTGTAAAGTCTGTTGCGTTTGGGCGTATTCGCCGAGAGCCATAAACGCTTTTCCTAAGAACCACAAGGCTTTTCCTTCTTCTTCTGAAGTAAAGGAGCCTTCTAAGAGAAGATTTTTTAGAAGGGAAACCATTTCCTGGAACGCTCCTTGCTTTTCCTGGAGCAGTACTAAATTTAAGATTGCGGTCGTTTTCTTGGGAGCAACGCTAAGCAATTGTTGATACGTTTTAATCGCGAGAACATTTTCGTTAAGATGGGTATAAATTTCTGCAAGTTGAAATAGCGCTGTTTCGTAAAGTGCTGAGGGAGATTCTGAAGAAAGTAAAGGAGTCATTCGCTCGAAAATTTCACGAGCGAGTGGCCATTTTTCAAATCGCACATACAGTGCGCCGAGTGCTTTCAGGTTTGGCAAATATTCTGGAACGAGGTGATACGCTTCTCGATAATGCAACAACGCCAAATCTGTTTTTTCTAATTGTTGATAAGCATCACCGAGTTGATAGAGAATTTTGGCTTTTTCTGGAGGTTCGAGTGTTATTTGTAGCGATTGGGCCAATAATTTCACGCTAAGTTCCCAATTTTTCTGATGATAAATAATTTGAGCCAAGGGTAAAATAGCGGGAAGGTGATTGACATTTAACTCTAATGCTTTTTCATAGCTATTTTGGGCTTTATCGATATCCGAAAGGGATTGTCGATAAAGTTCTCCTATTTGCGTTAAACGTTCAACTCTAATTTGTTTATCAAGAGTATACTTAATTTCCATTTCGAGGACCATAATCGCTTTGGCCCATTCTTTTTGTTCGAGATAAACTTCAACTAAAGAAGTGATCGCTTTGAGATAGCCTTGATTGTACTCTAGCGCTCTCCAGAATTGGGGAATGGCCTGTTCTTGATCATGGAACTGTTCCCGCATCAGTTCTCCTAAACTCAAAAAGAGGTCCGCTTTCATTAAAGGATCGTCGGTTATAAGCGCTTCATTTTCGAGAACTTCACTTAATTCAACCCACTCTTTTTGATCGCGATAGAGACGACGTAAGGCTTTTAAAGAATTCAAATGTTTTGAATCCATGAGAAGGACGTGGTTATAGTAGGTAATCGCTTCTTCTGGATGATGAAGCTGTTCTTCTTCCAGTTTGGCAATTTCCCAAAGGCAGAGTTTTTGGCGCTCTTCGCTGGACGTAAAGTCCAATTCTTTTTTATACATCGCTACCAGATTCGCAAAATCTTTTTCTTCTAGATAGAGTTGTTCTAAAAATTGGATGGCGGCTTGATTCGGGGGATCTTTTTCTAAGAGGGTTTCTAACGTCTGAATCGCGGAACGCGAATCTTTGAGGTCCCGAGCATAAAGGGTCGCAATTCGATGATATAATTTTACAATGGTTTTGATATCTTGAGCTTTTTCTGCGAGTCGGATTTCCAGATAATGCAACGCAATCAATTTAGGAAAAAGAGATTCTTGTGGATATAGTTTTCTTAAGGCTTGAATGGCGAATAAGTTTTCGGGATCGATTTCTTGTAGTTTTTCATAGGTTGCGATCGCGGAGCCGATTTGAAACAAGCGTTGATTCCAAAGAAATCCAGTATCTTCCAGTAACGCAATTCGACGAGGGAGCGCTTCGAGAAATTGTAGTTCTCTCTGGTTGATATCAATACGTTGTTTATATTGACCTAAATTCAAATAAAGATTTTGTAACAAATGAATGGTTAACAGATCTTTGGGTTTTAACGCAAGTGTTTTTTCATAATAACGAACCGCTTGTTGATATTGGCCAAGTTTCAAGCGATAGAGTTCTGCCAATCGCCAATATAAATCCACTCGAATGGCTTCACTCGATTTTTGAGATTCTTCAAAAGAAACAATTTTTTCGAGAGCGAGCCCTGCTTCTGGAAAAAATCCTTCTTGTTCATAAAGAGTGGCAAGCACAACCCATGCGGGAATATTCATGGAATTGAGTTCAACGGCTTTCTGATAAGACAGAATAGCCTCTCTGGGTTGTTTTAGTTTATTAAGATAAAGTTCTCCAATTTGAGTCTCAAAAAGGCTCTTTTTTAAGGGATCCGGAGTTTGCTGTTCTTCTTTTTTAAGAAATTCAATCAACTCTTTTTCGCGATGTTGTTCGAGCAGAAGTTTTTTAGTCGTTTCTAAAACAGGGCCAGTGAGAAATTGATGGCGTAATGCTTTTAGATAGTACTCGATGGCTAGAAAGGAATTTTGTAAGCGGTGATAGAAGGTTTCAGCCAATTCCAGATATAAAGCGCTTTTCCCGGAAATTTCTGGAGAGGCTTCAATTTCAAGGAGTAAATATTCAATCACCTGATTCCAAGATTCTCGGCTTTTATAGAGATGAATAATATTTTGTAGAGAAGGAAGATGATTCTTCTGCAGGGCCAATACTTTTTGAAAACTTCGAATGGCCCTTTCGGCGTCAAGTTGCTTAGAGGCATAAATTTCACCAATTTTAAAATAGAGTTTTAGTTCTTCTTCTACGTTTTTGGTGAGGGTTGCGGCCAGTTCGAAAATTTGAATCAGTGGTTCCCATTTTTCTTCTCGTTGATAGATTTTCAAAAGTTCATTTAACGCGGTTTTGTTTCCGGGTTCAATGGTGTTCACCCGCTGGAAGTAGACAACCGCTTCTGGAGTTTTGTTTGCGATTTCATAGGTTTTTCCTATTTGCAACAGTATTTCCAGTAGACTTGGATCTTCGGGGCGATCCTCAATTTCTTGTTCAACCACTCCGATCCATTTCAAGGGTTGTTTTTTCTCATAAATCCGTTTCAGCGCAGTGAGTGCAATTGGATTTCTAGGAGATTGTTGAAGTAGTTTAAGGAAAGTTTGTTCTGCGGTAGTCTCATTTTGAATTTCTTCGAGTTGAGTTTGTCCTTTTAGAGTGAAGAGTTCTAGCTGGTCCTCCACTTTATTTGTCAGAAGAATGGCCTTATCTATCACCTCGATCAGTTTTACCCAATCCTGTTCTTTTTTATAGAGATCGATCAATCTTTTGAGAGTAAGGAAATTCTTAGGTTGTAGGCTATGTGCCTGAAGATAGTTTAAAATGGAGCGTTTTCGCTGAGAAAGGTGTACTTCATAGATCTCCCCGAGTTGGTGAAATAGATGAAGTTTTCGCGGAATATCTTGTGTGGCGCTTAGTTCTTTTTCATAAATCGCGCTGAGTTTTTCGTAGTCTTGGGTGTATTGATAAATCTTTTCAAGTTCTCGAATGGCAAGTAAATTTTTGGGGTCAAGCGAGAAGACATTTTGATAGGAAACGATAGCACTTTGACGCTGTTTGAGATTCGTTTCAGAGAGCAAAGCGATTTGATAATGTAAAAAAATACTTCTTGCGGAAGTTTCAGAAACCTTGAGTTCTCGTTCATACATACGAACGAGCGGTTCATACGATTTTCGTTCTTCATAAATATGTTCTAATGCTTTAATCGCTCGAACTTGCTTGAAATCCATTTCAAGGATCTGAAGGTAATACGTTTCGGATCGGTCAGGTTGTTGTAAATAATGTCCGGAAACAAAACCCGCTTCGAGAAGAAGATTTTTACGATTTTCTGGAGACAAATCAACGAGTTGAAGAGTGCTTTGCAGGATTCGCTCAAGATCAGTAAATTGCTGTCTTTGCCGATAAATCTGGAGTAATGGATTCAAGATAAATACGGGAGGTGTTGCGGATAAAGAAAGCGCTTCTTCAAGAACTTCAATCGCTTTCTCTTCTTGATGTAAATAATTTTCGTAGATCCAAGCGATTTCAATTTTAATTTTTTGAATTGCGAGGACTTCCGAGAGAATGGGAATTTGTGCGGATAGCGACTGAATAGCCTCTTCATAGCGTTCCATCATTTGATAGAGATGGGCCAATTTGTTAAGAGTGGGTAAATCTTTTTCCTGAATTTCAAGCACACGGTTTAAAGTAAAAATGGCTTGTTCTAAATCTTTGAGATATTGTTGATAGATTTCAGCAACCTCAAAAAGTAAGTTCCTGCGAAGTTCGTCGGTATCCGCCAAATTAATTTGCGCTTCAATATATTCAATTTGTTTAAGATAATCTCCTTTATCTTTCGCAAGGAGCATTAATTTTTGAATAGTTGGAAGATGGAATTCATCTAGCTTTAACGCTTCCATCAAAATTTCTTCAGAAGCATCCAAATGAAGCATTTCGAGTCGGTTCAAATCCGCAATCTGATGGCAAACACGAATTTTTTCTTCTGGAGTTTCGGTATAGTTGAGAAGGAGATGATAGCGTTGAATCAGTTTGGGCCAATCTCTTAACCATTGATGAATTTCTATTAACTTCTGGTTCGCTTTTTGTACGATGAGGGAGGCCGGATCGAGAGACTCTAACGTTAAAAGTTGTTCATATTTTTCAACGGCCCTTTTTCCATTTTTTTGTTTCAGATGGAGTAGTTCTCCCATTTCAAAAAGGAGCGCGATTTTAGTCTCTCGGTCGGGAACCCTCTGGTATTTTTGTTCCAGCGTTTCTGTAAGTTCAAACCAGAGATTGAGTTCTCGATAGAGGCGTATGAGTTCTTCAATCGATTCTAGATGATTCGGATCTAACGCTAGAATAGAATAATGTTCCTGAATAGTTCCTTTAGGTTTATTTAATTGATGTTCATATAAGAGGGCAAGCTTGCGATGATAAGCAATTTTTTGAGCCTGATCTGAAAACGCTTTAATTTGTTTATAGTGGACATCAAGGAGTTCTTCCCATCGCTTCTGTTGCGTTAATAAAGATTCTAAAATATTGAGCGTCGAAAAATGATCGGATTGAATATCGATAACGGATTGATAAACTTTTGTTGCTTTTTCGATATTCTGAAGTTCATCCTGAAAGATTTTTCCTTGTTCAAGAAAAAGCGGAATTTTTTCTTCTGCCGTTGGCGTTAAATCAAGTTTTCGCTGGTAGGTTGAAACGAGAAGTTCCCATTGTTGAGAAGAATGATAGAGCGGGATTAAAAAATCGAGAGGTTCTCTAGCAGAAGGCAAGATTCCATAGGCTTTTTCCCAATAAGGGATCGATTGTAAGGGAACTTGCATTTCTTCCTTATAAACCAAGGCAATTCGTTTGTATTGCTCGTAAAGAGGTACTGGATCCGTTAAAAAATAAGCTTCTTTTAGTAAAAATTGAATTAAATTTTCCCATTGCCGTAACTGGCTGTAAATTTCTTTTAAAGCGATACTTGCTTGTGGATGTCCCGGAGCCAGTTCGTACACTTTTTCATAATGAGAAATACTTTCGTCTATTCTACTGAGTTTTTGGACAAAAGTTTCTGCAATCGCGAGATGCACCTGAATTTTGGCATCGGCATTTTCTAAAAGAGTACTTTCTTTTTTTGCCATCGCGATAAAATTTTCCCATTGCGACTCTTGAGCATATATTTTTTTCAGGGATTGAATGGCTGGTAAATAAAAAGAAGAAAGCTCTAATACCTGATGAAAGCTGGAAATAGCGGTACTATTTTGTTTAAAATGTTCCCATTGGATCTGGCCGATATCCATCAGTAATTGGATTTTATCTTCTAAGCTTTGAACCAATTTTAATTCGTTTTGAGCCATGGCCAAAAGACGTTCGAAATCGGAGGTCGTTCGATACAGTCCTTTCAGTTCTCGAATCGCTCCTAAATGGTCGGGTGAGAGGACCAAAATTCGTTGATAATGTTGAATCGCCTCTTCATAACGACCCAGCTTATCACTCAGGAGTTTGCCTAGTTTAAAATAAGTTTCGATCCGATCCGGATTCGTTTCGCAGAGATTTAATTCGCGGTGATACGCTTGAAGAAGCGCTTCCCAATCTTGGGTGTCCAGATAAATATTTTTTAATAAACCTAGCGCTTGTCGGTCCGTTGGATTCACATCCAAAATATTCAAATACGCCTGAACGGACGTTTCTTTTTGTCCAAGTTTTTGATACGCGAACTCTCCGACTTGATAGTAGAGTTCGATTCGATCTGCGGGGGAGGGGGTTTGTTCAATTTCAATTTGAAGGGTCTGGAGAAGTTCGGCTAAGGCTCCTCGTTTATGATAGAGGGCCTGAAGTCGATGTAAAACATCAAAATTATTCGGTTCAATTTCAATGATACTCCGATAATAATGAATGGCATTTTCTTCTTTCTGGAGCTGATTTTCCCAGAAGTTGGCGAGTTGCAAAAAGAGATTTTTGCGTTCTTTCGGAGGGGGATTAAAGGTTAGCTTCTTTTCCAGCATTTCAACAACACTCGCCCACTCCTCCATTTTACGGTAGAGTCGTTCGAGCTGATGAATGACGGCAAAATTATTTTTATCGTAACCTAATACTTTTCTTAAAGCGCGGGCTCCGTTCGCTGGATTTGTAAGCGCTTCTTCCCAAATTTGACAGATCGTAAAATAGAGTTGGGTCCGTAGCTCAAGTTCGGGAGTTTGTTTCGCTCTTAAACTCATTGTTTCCACTTGATTTAGATAATCTTTTTGAAAAAGATAAAGATTTTCTAAACAGTGTAAACTGTGTAAATCCGCAGGATTAATTTCGATCATTTTTTTATAGGATTCAATCGCTTTTGGAATATCATGAAATTGTTCCTGCGCCAGAAGCGCTAATCGCTGATATAAACCTGCGCGTGTAAAGGGATCTTTTTCAATCGTCAACTGTAATTGCAACATTTCTTGAAACTGTGGCCATTTTTGTTGCTCCTGAAAAATTTCTTGCATCGCTATAATTGTTTCTCGGTGGTATTGCTCAATCTTGAGGACTGCTTTATAGCTATCAATAGCAAGTGGAAGCTTACGAAGGTGATTTTTATAAATTTCGGCGAGTTCTAGATGGAGTTGAAGCTGTTTATATTCATCTTTTTCATGCTTGAGTTCGTTTTGAATGAGTGGAATCGCCTGATTCCAATCTTGTTTATTTTTATAGAGTCCAATAAGCGCATGAACGTTGCGTGAGTAAGGATTCAGCTTTAAGGCTTTTTCGTAGCAAGGAATGGCCTCATTAGGATTACTCAAACGCTTTTCGTAAATATCTCCCAGTTCAAACAGAAGAGTTGAGGCTTCTGCACGGTTTTCAACTTCCAAAGCACGACATCGTAGTTGATAGATTTCCGTCAAATCTAGCCATCGTTTATCCAAGAAAAACAATTCTTTCAACTGTTTGAAGGAAAATGGATCTTTTGGATTTTCTCGTAGTTTCGCAAGTAATTTGTCCGAACTCATGCTTCACCCTAAACTTCTATCAGAGGATTACTCTCGACAGGAATCGCTTTTCAATGCAGGGTGCTATTTTAAGGGAAATCAAAAGCAAGGGCAATCTTTATCGAGATTGATCCTTGCAGAAGCAATTTTTTTTGCTGTGGAGTGGATAAAAAATGATCTTCTCAACCGGTGTTGCGTAATCCGCCCGAAATGCCATTGACCGTGCGAAGCAGAATCAAGAGAATTTCTTCTCGTTCGACCTGAGTTTTAGATTTTCGGAGGCGTCTCAATAATTCCACTTGATGATAACTTAAAGCGTCTAGATACGGGTTTCGTAGTGTCATTGCTTTTTTTAAGCCGGGTTCATTATCGATCAATTCTTTTTGTCCTGTGATCTCCAAAAGGGCCTCGCAGGTTCGTTCGTATTCTTTTAAAATCGCGGAAAAAATACGCTTACGAATCGCTTCATTCTTCACGAGTGAAGTATAATGTTCAAAAATCTTCATATCGGCTTTAGCCACAGCCATCTGACAATTATCGATCACCGTTTGGAAGAAGGGCCATTGTTGATACATTTCCTGAATGTTTTTCTTTTCGTTTGCGTCTTGAGCCACTTTTTTTCGATAGGCATAACCCACTCCAAACCAGGCGGGCAGGACACAACGACATTGGTTCCAGGCAAAAACCCAAGGAATGGCTCTTAAATCTTCAATTCCTTGAGAGGCTTTCCGTTTTGAGGGTCTGGATCCAATACGATGCTCCCCTAGCACCTCAACCGGCGTGGCTTCTTGAAAAAATTCTAAGAAGTCCGAATCCTGATAAATATTTTCTCGATAAAAATCGTAGGAGTGTTTGGACAATTCTGTCATGAGGGTTTTCCATTTTTCAGGGACCGCAACATTTTCGACTAAATCACGCGCGGTCGCGGTTAGAACCGCATTCGTAACTTGTTCAAAATATTGTCTAGCCTCAATGGCAGAGCCGAGTTTCGCATCGATCACTTCTCCTTGAATCGTGAGTTTAAATTGTCCATTGAGGGTATTTTGAGGTTGAGCCAAAATCGCGCGATGAATAGGCCCTCCGCCACCACGGCCCGTGGTACCCCCACGACCATGAAAGAAACGGATCGAAACTTGATGTTTTTTGGCGATCTCAACCAATTGGCTCTGCGCGACAAATAGGCCCCAGTTCGACTGGAGATAGCCTCCATCTTTATTGGAATCACTGTATCCTAGCATAATTTCTTGAATATTATTTCGACTCTTCAAATGAATCCGATACATCGGAGATTGAAAGAGTGTCTCCATGACTTGAGGGGCCACGTTTAAATCTTCAATCCTCTCAAACAAAGGGACAATATCGATTGTACTTTCTGCAGAAGAAGGCAAATTTTTCTGTTCTTCCCACGTTAATCGAGTCAATCCGGTCATCTTTAAGAAAAGGAAGACCGTTAAGATATCGCTAGCACGGCTAGTCATACTAATAATATAGGACGTAATTGCCTTCTGAGAGATATGGTGCTGAATCTTTTTTATTCGTTTGAAGGTGTCCAGCACTTCTTGTGTTTCTGGAGTCAGTTTTAAATCAGGAGGCATTAAGGGTCGACGATGTGTTAATTCTTGCTCAAGAATTTGAAACTGTTCTCTCTCATCCAGTGTTTCAAATTGTTTATGAATTTGTGTTGCGTTAAAAATTTCAGAAATCGCAGAGGTATGATGATTACTATGTTGACGGACATCAACCGGAGCAAGATGGAACCCAAATATTTTGACCTGATACATCAGCGGCTTGAGCCAAGTTTTCACCAAACGCGCGCTTTGATTTTTTTCTAAACTCTGCTGGAGCATTTCTAAATCAGCCAGAAGTTGAGAGGAGTCTTGATACAGTAAAGGTTCTTTCTCCGGTTTAAAAATAAAGGTCTTTTTATTGGCTAAACGGGTCCATTTTAGCCTTTGCTCTATATACCAGAGTTTACAACGATACGGTTCGGAAGAACTCCAATGGGGAAGAGATTTTCGATGTTTTTTAAAGAGATCAGATTCGTGAATCAGGGAATCTCTAAGTTCAGCACTAATATGAATTTGTCGCAGTGGCGACAAGGGGAGGTGATGCGTCATACTTAAGTGTTCTTGAAGCTTCTTTACTTGACGAATCAACTGTCGCAGAATTAAATCCTTTTGTTGTCGAAGCGTTGTTTCGGTTACCGAAGCGTTAACAAACGGATTTCCATCTCGATCTCCACCAATCCATGAGCCGATAGTAAAAAAGTGAGAAAAATCGTAGGGGGTTCCAGGAAAACTCTCAAGAAAGGCTTCTTCCATTTCTTGATACAGTTTCGGGATCAGATCAAAAAAAACATATTCAAAATAATAGAGACCATTTCGCAGTTCATGAAGAGGGGTGGGGCGATCCGCTCGAATATCCGCGGTTTGCCAGAGTTCCGTAAGATAGGTTGCGACGTCTTGCTCCAGTTCATAGCGCTCGATCCCTTCCTCAGGAAAGGCGGTCAGTTGAATAAATCGTTCGCCACAATCTCTCAACTTTGTCATGATGGTTCTTCGTCTACATTCCGTCGGATGTGCGGTCATCACGAGGATAATAGATAATTGCTGAATCAGATTTTGGACCTGAGTGGGCGACATCCCTTTTTGAGCAAGCGATTGAATCGCTTCGCGAATAGATTCTGGGGCAGATTTCCCTGAATATTTGAATTGTTCCAAGAGTTTTCGGGTATTCTCGTTACGTTCTGCGAGGTTGACTCCGAGAAAATAAATACTAAAGGCTCGTATGACAAACTGAGCCGTTTCAATATCTAACCCGGAAATGAGGGTGATAAGCTCTTTGTACTTATTTTCGTCAAATTCTTGCCGTAGTTCTTTAGCGAGGTGGCGAATTTTTTCTTCAACATTAAAAATTTCCTGGCCCGCTTGCTCAGTCAGAACCTGACCGAGCATATTTCCCAGGAATCGGACAACTTGATTAATCATTTTTGTTTGTTTTTTGGTCGTTCAATTTTTTGATATATTCCTGGATACGGTATTTGTATTTTGAGGGAAGTTGTTGGCCATCGAGTCCATAGAAGTTATCGCGAGTTTTGGAAGGGAGATTTCCCCAACGATCATTATCATTAGCGTCATTTTTTTTGGTCGGATCCAAATCATCTTTGGGTTTAGTCGGATCTTCTTGAGTTTCTGGACTATGTTCTTTTTCTTGTTTTTCTTTTTCTTGCTTTTCTTTTTCTTGTTTTTCTTTTTCTTCAGGAGTCATCGGCTTTTTTTCTTCTGGCTTTTCTTCTTCTTCAGGGATGGGCTGAGAGGATTGTTGCTTGGACTGTTCCGCCATACGAATCAGTTTTTCAATGCGTGTGAGTGTTTCGGTATGACTTTCTCCTACCTCTTGAAACATTTTATCAATATTTTTTAGGGCTTCTTCCATTTGTTCCTGACTTTTCAGGATTTTGTTGATTTGCTCGACGGTTTGGGACTGACTTTGTTGCGATTGAAGTATCTTTTCGATTTCTTTGACCGTTTCTGTCATTTGCTCGCCAGTACGGGTCATTTGCTTCTTTTTACGGTCAAGGAACTTATTTAATTCTTCTACAATTTCATCTTGGCTTTTGCCTTGTTCCATGAGTTTTTCTAAACGGCGCTGAATGGCTTGTTGGGTTTCATCCATTTCTTTAGATTTTCCGGAATATCCAACAACACTGCGATTGAGCAATTCTTCGGCTTTGGCCATTTTTTCTTGAATTTCCGTTAAGAGCTTAATGGGATCGGGCCCTTGTCCATGTTCTTGGGCCAAAATGGGAAATAAAAGACCCGCCACAATAAAAAAACAAGTACAATATTTCATAAGAACCTCCCTAAAAGAATTCAAAACCTTAAAGAACTAAGTGTTCTGAAAAAATAGAGTTATTTATTTGATTATAACGTATAAATCGGAAAAAAAGAGACGCTTTTGAAAGAAAGGGGAAAATCGTGGAGATTTTCCCCAAGGACTCCGAGCCTATTGTTGTTTTTTAAGGAGATCGGTAAATTTTTTCGTGATATCGAGGATATTTCCTTGTTTATTCGCAATTCGACGCAGTAATTCTAATTCCAGAGGATCCATTTCGGTTTTCCCTTTAGCGGTTTCAGAAATTTGTTGGGTTCGATTACGAATATCGGCTTGCATATCACGAAGCATTTTCAACTCAGCGAGTTTGGGCAAGATCGCTTTTTTCCCTTCGCCTTGTTGCTTTTCTCCTTTTTCTTCTTCCTGACGTTTCTGGAGTTCTGTGTTTAGGGCATTTAGTAATTTTTCCAGATTAGCCAGAATTTCACTTTGGATATCTTGTAAGGTGGGATCGGTACGTTCCTGGCCGAGACATTTGATTACTAAGTCCATGTCTTCGCGGATGCTATTCAAATGATAGGTATAGACCGTAGAACCCTCTTTTTCCAGAATTGCAGATACTTTTTGAGCTTCGTCGCCTAATTTTTTTTGTTCTTCGGCGAGTCCCAAGAGTTCATTGGATTGAGCTTTGGTGATACGGGCATAGGGAAGCCCTGCTTTTTTTTCTTCGTCCGTAAGTCCCTTGATTCGTTGTTGATGGATATCGAGGGTAGTTCCATTGATTTTTGTTTGGGAAGCCACCATTTTTTTGAGTGCTTCTTTCAGATGAAACAGTAACTCTTCTTGGCGCTGATTTGCGTAACGTGCTTCTTCTTCAGCCAGTTTTTTTTCTGCCTTTTTCATGTTTTTAGTGGCTTCTTTTGCACGTTCAATCGCTTCTTCAACATCTTCCAAACTCATTTCTTGAGCGGCCTGTTGCATTTTCGATTTGGCCTGATCCAAATCCTCCGTTTGCTCTTGAAGTTTTTGGAGTTCTTCCATTTTTTTCATCAATTTTTCTAAGTCTTCTCTATTTTTTTCCTGAGTTTTTTCCAATCGTTGCAAGAGTTCTTTTTCTTTTTCAGAAACTTTTTCATCTTTGAGTTTATCGAGTTCTTTTTGAGCCTTTTTCATTTTTTGCATGGCTTGGCTCATATTTTGATTCGCTTGAGAGCTTTGATTTTTTTTCATCTCTTCTTGACTTTGTTCCATATTCTCTTTGGCTTGTTGCATTTGTTGAGAAGCTTGAGAGAGCGGTTCCTTCATCTTTTCATTTTTCTTCGCCAAGGCTTCTAATTCTTTTTTGAGTTCTTCCGCTTTTTTTGCAATTTCTTTTTCGGTTTCAATTGATTTTTTAGTTTCGGGTTCCGTCAACTCACGAAGTTGTTCTTTTAGTTTTTTCAGTGTTTCTTTCGCTTTTTCTAATTCTTGTACCGCTTCTTTTTGATCTTGAGAAGCTTGTTGCGGTTTGTTTTGATTCAAATTTTGTTTGGCCTCGTTCATTTCTTTGGCACTTTTTGAAAGTTGCTCCGAGGCTTTCTTCGCTTGCTCTTGTTGAGAAGGTTTATTTTCAGAGGGCGACTTATTTTCGGACGCCATCTGTTCGGCCATATCTTTCAATTCTTGAGCCATCGCTTCTGCTTGTTTTTGAAGTTCTTCTTGCATTTGAGAGGCTTGTTCGGATTGACGTTGACTTTTTTGGGCTTCTTTTTGAAGTGTTTTTTGGGCTTCTTTTAATTGGTCAACCGCTTTTTGTTGGGACTGATTGGCTTCAGCAACATTCGGTTTCATAAAGTCTTCGAGTGCTTTATCCATCGCCTCTTTTGCTTGTTGCAAATTTTGTTCTGACGGGGGTTGTTGTTTTGGATTACTACTCGAATTTGAGGATTTTTCGGCATTTTGTTTTTGGAGTTCTTGTTGCATTTGAGACAGTTGATTTGCCAATTTTTTTTGTTCTTCGCCCATGGCTTGTGGCGAGTTCATTTTTTGAAGCGAGTCTTGAATTTGTTGAACGGCCTTTTCCAGTTCTTGAGTCGACGTTTTTTGAGCCTCTTTCGTATTTTCAGGATTTTGTTCGGCAATATTTTTCCGAGCCGTTTTCATGGCTTCTTGTGCTTTTTCAAGCAGTGGTTTTGCCTGTTCGAGATTGTCTCGAAATTCAGAAGGAAGATCTTTATTTTGGGTATTTTGTTGTAAGTCTCGCTGTTCTTTTCCCACTTCTCGTCGCAACTCTTCTTGTTTTTGAGCGATTTGCTCTAGACGAGACGTTTGATCTTTTTGTTGCATTTGTTCAGCGAGTGCATTTAGTTCTTTAAGCGCTTCTTCCTGAGCTTTTTCCGCGTCTGCTTTGGAGGCTTGTTCTTGAGCCTGAGCTTGAGATTGTTGAGCTTTTGCGGTTTGTTTCTCTTCAGAATTTTTTGCTTGTTGCGCTCCTTCTTGAGCTTGAGAGGCTTGTTTTTGTTGATTTTGTGCTTCTGATAGTTTGTTTTCCGCCTCTTTCATTTTTTGTAAAGCCTGATTCATCCGTTGTTGAGCTTCTTTTTGCTCGGTTTCGGACAGAGGCGAATTAGGGTTTTTTGAAAGTTCATTTTCCAGTATTTCTGCTTGTTTACGAATACTTTGTTGTTTCTGATTGGCCCGATCATAGGTTTGGCCCTTCATCGCGTTTTGTAAGGTTTTCTGGGCCTCTTCTATTTTTTCTTGAGCGTTTTGTTGACTCTTTTCAACGGATTTGAGATCTTTCGAGTCCATAGCTTGCTGTGCTTTTTGCATTTCTTTTTGGGCATCAAGCATCTGTTGAGCTGCTGTTTCTTGAGCTTCTTGCGCTTTGTCCGTATTTTGTTTTGCGAGATCAGACGCTTTTTCTTGTAATTCTTTGGCTTTATCGCTTAGTCGCGTCTGGAGTTCTTTCATTTTCTCATAGTCGGGCTTGGAGTTTGGTTCTGCGAGATAGGGTTGTGTTACTTCTTGAAGCGCTTGTTGTTGAAGTTTTTTCAGATTTTCCATGTCCTGAAGCAAATCCGATTGTGGCTTGGGTTGATATCCCTGAAATTCTTGATGAAGTTGTGTTTGTTTATTTTTCAGGGTATCTAATTTCTCTAAAAGACGTTTCCACTCTGGAGTGGTTTCTTTTTGAGGCTCATTTTGAGCTTGGTTCGTTTCCTGATTGAGTTGTTTTTGCTTTTGCAAAGTATCCTTTAAATTCTGTAAGGATTTTTCTAAATCTTTTTTCACTTCGCTCTGTTGCGTTAATTTTTCTTGATTCTGAATCGTTTCATCCAGTTTCTTCATGAAATCCTTGAGTTTCTCTAACTCTTCAGGAGAAATCTTATTTTGGGTTTCTTTTTCAAGTTCTTGTTGATCTTTCAGAACTTGATTGAGTTGGTTTTCTAATTTTTCAAGTTCTTGATTCTGTTGATTGAGCTTGTTTTCTTGAAAATTTTTCTGAATCTCTTCCTGTTTTTCGAGGAGATTTTTCAGATCTTCTTTGACGTCTTGAATCTCTTTAGGAAGGCGTTCTTGTTGGTTTCGTTCAATGGATTCGAGTTCTTCGCGAATCTTTTCTTCTTCCTGAATACGATCCTCCAACTTTTCTCGCATTTCACGGAGTTCTTGTTCTTTTTTCTCAGATTCCTCCATGGATTTTTGTCGATCCTGAAGGATACTCAGCACCAATTCCAAATTTTTGATGACTTCTTCTTCATCTCCGAGGGCGGCGTCTGTATGCTTATTTTTTAAGGATTGAATAATAGAGTCCATCGTTGTTAAAATCTTCTTTTTATGAGCCTCTTCCCAAGCATTTCCTAATTTTTCCGCTAAATATTCTCGTCCTTGCTCTCGGAGGAGTTTTTTCAATCGCTCCATTTTTTCTTGAAGATCGCGCATCCGTTCGTGAATTTGGTTCTGCTCACTAATAATTTCATCTAAATTCTTTTCTTTCTTCGGTTGTTGGGCTTCGCTGGGAAAGAAAAAAAGAAACGGTAAAAGACAAAAAAAATAATTTTTCATAAAAACTCCTTTTGGGGATTATTTGGGATTCTTTTCTTTGGTTAAATCTCGAACTTTAATTTGTGTTTCTAAGATTTCCTGTGTCTCTCGAACGACTTCATTAAAATCTTCCCAATCACTCATCATTTTCAACAATACTTTAAGTTTTTCTAAGACAGACTGTTCCAGTTTTACACTAGATTCAAACGTACTTTTTCGTGTCGCTTCTCCTTGTTTTCGAGTTTGGGTCAATTGTTCTTGGGCTTGTTTTGAATCTTCTATGGCCTCCAAAAGTTTAGATTGCATTTGCTGGATACGTTTTTCGTCCATACCCGTCAAGTGATTAATCGCAATCGAATTGAGTACTTTTTCAAAATTTCGTAAAGATTCTCGAGCGTCCCGCGTTACTTTCTTCTGATGAAGCAAAAGATTTTCTTGTTTTTGGGATTCACTATAATCAAAGGGTTTATTTTCTTTGACTATATTTAAAAGGGTTTCGGTTTCCTGAATTTGTCCGTCTTGAAGCTTTTTAATTTCTTCAATTTCTCCTTTAGTCGCTAACAACAAATCATTCAACAATCGTTCCAATTCGTTTTTACTGACAATCGTCAATTGTAATCGAGGAGATGTTTCTGACTGTGGCTTAGCCACGACGTTGCCTTCTTTATCTTTGAGAAGTCGATTATCGATCGCTTCCGCCCAGAATTGAACCTTGTCGCCTTCTTCGATTGGGCGAGCTTTGCTATCTTCGGGGTTAGTATAAATCAACTCTTTGACTTCAAAGATTTTTGCCACGTAAACTTTTTCCTGATTGAGGGCTCCGGCTAACGTTTTTTCTTCATTTGCAAAATATTCTTTATCTGTAAACAAAACGGTTTGCAACGACTTTTCATCTTGTATTTTATAGCGCATCAGCAATTGCGAAATTTTAAAATCATCGCTGGCAAAGAATTGCAGAGGAATCGACGCATCTTTGGAGCATTCCATATCTCCTGACGGAAGAATATTTTTGACTTGAGGTTTATTATCTTTTTTTGCTTGAATAGAATATTTAATGGGTTTTGTATTGGTAAGCAGATCTTTTTTGCCCATCAGATTTAGGGTATAGGTATCGTCTTGGTTGATCTGGAACTGTGTCGTTGCGATGACACCTGAATTATCTATGACCCACGACGTATTGGCTTTCGTCAAAGAAATCTGTGCCCATTTTAACTCGAGATTTGCCGTCATTTCCAAGTGAACCCACGTTCCTTCGGGAGCCACCATTTTTCCGCCATTTTGCGTGACTGTTTTTTGTTCCGTATATTCAGGATAATGATAGGTGACCTGCATTTGGTCTATTTTGGGTGACAATCGGGGTTCTACCTGATAAACAGGGTCTCCATCAAAATCATCTCCCCCCTGCACATAAAAGGTAAACGGTTCTTGAATACTTCGAAATCTGGTATATTCATACGCTCCGGGGTCCGTTTCGCCTAAGACTTCTCGATGTCTAGAGCCTCCGGAAAATTGATACACAATTTCTGCGGTCGGAGGAATTTTATATAAGGCGCGAAACTTAAATTCCAAGTTTTCTCCATTCGCACAAATAATTTCTCGGACAAAAGGAGAAATACGAATGGGCGTTTCAGTTGCAGAGGCCATCGTCGGCAAGGCTTCTGGAATAACCTGAAAGGCATAAAGTGTTGGATTAATGTTGAGCGAATCGACTCTCAGATAAAACGATTCCTGTACATTTTCTTGGTGGTATAGAACTCCAAATTCCGTCCGATCCAGTTCCTTCAAATTCTTTGAGGAGGTGTTATACAGTTCATTATTGTCTTCTTTAAGAATCTGAATTCGGCCCTCTTGAATTTCAGAATCGCATTGGATTTCAAGATGTACTGCTTTTCCTTGAACAATTTGAAATTGCTTGAGGACCAGTGCTAAATGTGTTTCTTGAGGATATTGACGAGAAGAGAGGAAAAGACGGCTCAGCAATACATCAAAAATGGGTTGATGATAAGAGGCATAGGAGAGAGTAGCCCCAATTAACGACGTCAACACCACCAGACAGAGAAGAGCCAATTTGAAAATCGGTTTGGCGGTAATCGCTTTATGAAAGCGGATCCCCTTAATTTTTTCTTCAGTTTCTTGAAGGAGTAAATCGACCATTTGCTTAGAGTCCACATAATGAGGATCGCGGTCGATACGTTTCTTAAGCTGGATCGATGAAATTAAAGAATCTTGTAAC
Source organism: uncultured Planctomycetota bacterium (assembly GCA_964530615.1). GTDB lineage: Bacteria > Planctomycetota > JBBTDB01 > JBBTDB01 > JBBTDB01 > JBBTDB01. The sequence continues at coordinate 86,241 of CAZHAR010000005.1, forward strand.
TCTGGAAATCGTCGTTCCACACAAAGCGCCAAATCTTCATCAGAAATTCGCTTTCGTAAGGGATACCCTAGCGCCATCACTAATAAATAGGAAATATAACAAAAATAACCTCCCAATAAGGACGCTCGAATCATCAGGGGTAAATGGAAGTAGAGATCCAAAATTCCAAATAAAAAGGGACAAATGGCGAGGCCAATTAATAAGCGACTTACGCCATGAATAAAAAAATAAGCTTTTAGACGTCGACGTAGAGTGGATAATTTTTTCTGTAGATCAGAGGCAAACATAGAATCTCCTTTAAGAACTCAAAGAAGGGATTATCTTTTGTGGAGAAAAAAAGGATTAGTGATGAAGACGAATAGAATTAGATTGAATATGTCCTGTCCAGTAGGAATCCTCTCGTTGTTCGTTGAACAAGTAATGAAGAGACAGTTCATAATCGCCGGAAGTAGTCAAATAGGGAGAGACATCATAATCCAAAATATGTTCTTGCCCCGGTTTGAGTAAAATAGACGAAGTAGTGGTCGTATTGCGACACAGCGTTGGAGAGGCAATTTTTTGGGTTTCTCCGTAAGGGCCCGTAATGCTCCAGTAATGTGCTGAACTATTGATCCGGAGAGGTTCAATTTTCAAAGGCAAAATTCCGTGATTTTTAAAGAGGATACGAATATGTTTAGGGGATTGTTCTTCCAACGCGAGGGTTAATGCGTTTTTCTGATATCGTCTGAGCAGTTGTTCTTCAAGTTTTTGTAATTCTTTTTGGTTCGTCGAATCGCAAACTTCTCGAAGGTCAAGATTATTCTCGCCTGTGAGGGAGGCTTCGGTACCCCGGATCGCTTGAGCGGTTTTTTGAGAAGAGCCAAACAGGACTTTCCCTTGAAAGACGGCCAGATTCGTTTGTGTTTTATTGGCTTGAATATTGAATTTGGTTCCGAGCACAAATGCACTCGCGTTGGGTGTAGTGACCGTCAGGTTATAGCCGATACCTGAAGGGACATCAATAAAAATTTCGCCTTGAAAAAGCTGAATCGAATAGGGAGAATCCAGTTGAAAAGAGGTATTTTTATTGACCAGTAATCGGATTCCATTCATCTCGAGTTGAGCAAGATAGGTCTCAGTGGATAAAGGACTTTGATAAAGAATTTTATTCTGAAGCAAAGAAGTGCTTAAAATGCCTGAAACCAATCGAGGGTCCGGCAGTGAGCGTTTTTGCCAGATCAAAGAGAACAATAAAAGACAGCCTAGCGCCATAAAAATAACGGAGGAGGCTAATCTTAAGCGAGAGAGCTTTGGTTTTAAGAGCGGTTGAGAAAGTTCTTTTTGAATTTTTTCCCAAACCTGAGAGGAAGGGGTTATTTCGGTCTCTAGTACCGAAGCGACCAAACTCAAATTACTTTGAATTTCGCGTAAATTGCGTGAACACGAGGAACAATCGGCAAGATGAGTTTGAATTTCTTGAAAGCGCGCGGGGGTCAATTCTTGCTTTAAATACGCAACAAAGTCGTCTTGAAAGTCACGACACCTTACTTTTTGCCAAAATTGATCGATAGGCCGCGAGGGTTCTATTTCTGGAAATGAAAAGGATTGTTTAAATTGCTGAAATTGTTGAAATTCTTGTGTACAGGAGGAACAACGGGCAAGATGTTCAGTAAAAATTTTATCTTGTTTGGGAGGGAGGGGATCTGAGAATTTTGGAATGAATTGTTCTTGGGTCCAGCGACATTCATGCGTGGAAACTAAATCTTCAAAACTGCTTTTGGGGTTTATTTCTGCTTGATAAAAAAAATTTTGCATTAAAGAAGAAAGTTTTTTGTTCCTTTCTTCTTCGATTAGCGGATCGACTGAAATCGCTGGCGCGTCAAGATTTTTATTGGGGGAAAGCTGATTTGTCGTTTGAAAATTCATAACTCCTCCGGTTCGTTCAAGAAAATAGACTATTCTCGGTAGAAAGAGCAAAAGAGGCGTATGCCGCCTCTTTTGTTAGGTTTGGAAAAAAATAAATAAAGAACAGAGAAGTTGTTGTTGAAGAAAACCGAATGAATCGAAGTATAGCTATAGCTAAAGATAAAGAGAAGTTTGGTTCCCTACGATTGCTGAATCCGAGAGCCTCTAAAAAAAAACTTTGAAACGGATTCATGATTCTTCACTTTCATCAGTAGGGGCCGGTACTTCTTCGAGATCGAGATACCGAGCTAACCTTCGTCTCAACTCTTTTTCCGCGTTGGACATACGGGATTTTACCGTACCCACAGGAATTCCCACAATATCGGCAATCTCTTGATACTTAAAACCCTGATATTCACTCAATAAATACACGAGTTTGTGTTTTTCCGAGAGTCCATCAATCGCTTTTTGGATTTGGGTATGAAGTTCATCTTTCAAGAGTTGTTCTTGGGGGGGCACTTCTTTTCCTTCAACATCTGTTGAAAAGGATTCTCCTCCTTCTTCGGAGCTTTTCTCTTCATCCAAAGAAAAATGAGAAGGCCTTCTTTGAATCTTCTCGCGTTCGTTTAACCAAAAATTCTTCGCAATCTGGAAAATCCAAGTAGAAAATTTTCCGGTCGGCTGGTAATTTTCTACGCGCCAAACCCGAAGAAACACTTCTTGCATATAATCTTCGGCTTTTTCTTGGTTCCAGACCAAATGATAAAAAAAGTTTAAGATGGGCTTTCGGTAGATATGGTACAGATCTTCCATCGCAGTAGAATCGCCATCATTGACACGAAGCATCAATTGAACATCTCGTTCGTTGTTAAACGACAGCTTTTTTGGATGAGACTGCGAAGAAATTTGTTTTTCCGTTTCCATATTTACTCCCTTATACCATCTTTATGATGAAACCAACTCTAAAGTTCGAGGTTCAGAGAAATCTAAGCAATTTTATGCAGATCTTAAGCATTTGTGAAGTATTTTAATTTTTTGAAAAAAAAAGGGCCGTACGAATGTCTTGGCCCTCTGAAACAAAGTTTTTGTTTGGAACAAATTTTCGTTAGCGCTCCAAAATAGGAAGGTATTTATAGGGAAGTTGAAGGATCACCATCGCCATAGCGGTGGAATAAATATTTCCTACGAATTTGCTCGGCCAATAACGCGCTTCAATCGGTTTTCCATCTCTTTTGATCATTTTAATTCGAGAGCGTCTTAAAAAATCCTTGCAGATATACTCATACCATCGTTCCCAATACGTTCCGCCTTCAATAAAAAAAGCTTGTGCCGCATAATAATGTCCATAATAATAAAAATACGATTTACTGGGTTTATCTTCTAGGGGTTCTTTCATGATCCAGAGTTGATCCAAATAAGGGCGTATTTTTTTACTGTCGTAATTTCCCACACCATGTAACGCGGTACAACCAGCGGCAGTTAAAGCAAAACTAGTCCGGCTATAGGGAATGTCTTGATATTTAAAAAGTTTTTCATAACCGTCCCCAGCATCCCGATTATCCGCAACTTTCATAATATAGCCAAAGGCTTTCTCAATGGTTTCTTTAGAAACTTTAATTCCTACGTTCCGTGCGGCTCGAAGGGCCTGTACCTGACAGACCGTGATCGACATATCCGCGTCTTGAGCATAGGGTTGATAGCGCCAGGCTCCTTTAGGATTTTGGCAATCTTCAATCAAGCTAACCGCTTGATTTAATTTTTCTCGTACTCGTTCATTTTGAGTCATTCCATAAACTTCTGCTAAAAATAGAGTTGCAAATGCATGCGAGTACATACGAGAGCCATTATGATTAATGAATGCCATTTCGGAACCATCTTTTCGCCGATCAATAAACATCGTATGATTTAAAATATAGTGTAATCCGGCCTGAAGGCATTCCGCATATTCTCCACGTTCTGGGGTATCACCGTGAGCTAAAAAGGCGAGACACGCTAAAGCCGTCGCTCCAACATGAGCATAGTCATTTTTTTCTGCTCGATACTCCTGATTCAGTTTATATCCGATATTGCTTTTCCAAGCTCCATAACAACAATCTCCATATTTTTTGCCACTTTTACAAACGACATTTGCGTCGGCACATAATTTGTTCAAATCGCCTTCGATATTTTGTTGAGAACGCAGAAATTCTAGGCCTCCAGTAATCGCTTCTTGAACTTCTGGAGGAATAGTAAGAATAATTTCGGAAGAATCTTGTGCACAAAGTGAAGAGATCCAGAAAACAATAAGAAAAAAAAGATGGATGGGTTTCATAAATTAGTTAGGTTTCAATTCCTACCCTCATATTCTAAAGAAGAATGGCAATTTATTTTGAGGTATAGCTATAAATCGTAGAATCTTTTACTAAAACTAAGGCGGTATCAATTACAATTCCTTCCGCATGATTTTTTCCGCTCAACTCATATTTTCTAATCATTTTGCCGGTTTCTTTATCAAAGAGAAGAAAGTATGTTTCATTATTTGCGTTTTGGGGATTTTCGTTCTCTAGATGGCAGCCTAAATAGTTTTTGGTATTTTTGAACCGAATACTGTTAGCCGGACCCGGAAGTTGCGAGGATTTCCATACCAATTCTCCGTCTTTGGTTCGCAAACAGACAACTCGATAAGAGATTTTAGCGCTCTTGACTTCTAACGTCATAAAATAGATATAATCCCAATCCCAGAGAACCGCAGAAATAGAATTCAACAGTTCTGGATATTGCCAACGAATCGCTCCAGTTTGAGCGTCTAGCGATATCAATTGCCGTTTTTCATGCCCGCTTGGCCCCTCCTGTTGGATTCCTACTGTATCTCCTTTTCCAGTTAAGGTAAGCGGAAGTAGCTTAGAAAATTTAGTGTTAACCCATAACGGCTCCGCTTTCGCTCCGGTTCGGCTTAAATCATAGGCTTTAATCACAGAATTTTCTTCACTTCCTACAATTTCCTTATCCAAAAAGAAAAGCAAGTTCGGCTCTAAGAGCAATGTTTCTCCAAGCGGGTGGAAGTTTCTACCCTCGATTATCGTTTGTAAGGTCATTGACGCCAACGAATAGACATAGTATCGAACTGGTGCTCGAGTTCCAACAACAATAAAATCTTGAGTCGCATAAAGTTTGGGATTCAGATTATTTGCCTTACAGATCTCGATGGGGTTCTCTAATTTTTGTCCATTTTTCGTATCCATTAACGATAACCAGAAGAAATTTTTTTCCTCATAAACGGTGGCAAACAGGTCTGGATATACAATCATATCTTTAACGGTGGCAGAAAAAGGAAATTTCCATTCTTCGGTTATCTCTTTCAGAGAGAGCGACATTTCATTTTCTTTTCCTAAAAGAATGAGCGAATTTTTTTGATAGATCAATTTTTCGGGTTTAAATGTTAACCCCTTTACCCAAACAGGATTAGGATTAGATTGATGTGCGTTAAAGCAATACAACGTGTTTCCATTTAAGGCATAAAAACAAGATCCATAAGAGTCCGGCGGGATCCCCTCTGCGAGCAAAAGAGACAAGGTTTCGGAATTAGACAACCGTTGTAACCAAGTATAGAGGCTGGGATTTTCGGAAAGCACTAGTTCGATTTCTTGCGAAATCTGTCCAAAATCTTTTAGTCGTTCGTCTTGAAGGGTTTGGAGCCATTGTTCAATCAGAACGGTTTTATTTTCCCAGCAAACTTGTTTTTGAGCATATTGTTTAGAGAGAATACGCAAAGTGTTCTTGGCTTGTGTTATTTTTCCTTGTCGATAATAGGTTTGGAACAAATAAAAAAAGAATTGATGTTGAAGTGGGCTTTGGGGATAATTTTGAAGCAAAGATTTGATGTGTATTAACAGATCTTCTGAAAATGTTTGCTCTTTAACCATTTTTTCAATCAACGCAAATTGGCACTGTTCCCGAATTTCGCTATTGGGATACAATTTTAGTAAACGATAATAACTTTCGATCTGATCGCGTTTTTGAGCATTGACAAAAAGAGCTTTTGCTTTTTGTTCCTGTTCGGCATAGATCGCTTTCCCAAATTGCTGAATTAATAATTTAATTTGACGCTCTGCAAATGAGGCTCCATCTTGATATTGAAGGATCTCTTTCGGATAATTTTCGAGTATTTGCTGGTAGCAAGCAATCCCTTTAACCCCTTCATTTTGTTCGAAATAATATTTAGCTAATTGATCCAACACATAAGGCGCAATTTTTACGGATTCACCAAAAAAGGAATAGTCTTGATTGCCATATTTCTCAAAAAGAAGTTTCCACGTATCAATAACATTATTTTTTTCGCGGTTACTTTTATAGAGGTCGATCATCGCTAGATAAATCGGCATTTCTTCCTGAATCGAAATCGCTTCTTTCAGAGCCTCTTGATACAAAGGGATCTTTTTTGCGAAACGTCGTTCCTGATCCGCTTTGGCAATATAAGTTTTATAAAGTCCGTTATGAATATTTTGTTCCAACTTAAAGGCTTTGGTTTGGGAGGCTAAGGTTCTGACTTTTAAAAAATATTCTTCGGCTTTAAGAAAATTTTGGCTCTGCAAATAAAGGGACGCTAATCGAAATAAATTCTGAAGGTTTTGAGGATCTTTTTGGATCGACTGTTCTAACAATTGTTCTGTTTGTTGAAAATCAAAAAAAACACTTAGATTCGTCTCGGAGACGACAAGGAGCGCTCCGTTCCACATCAAAAGATTTCCACCCCCTTTGACCGTGTTTGCCTTGGCCCATTTCCATTTTTCTTTTTCTTTACTGATATAGGTAAACGTTGGAACGCCCTCTATAGAAATGCGGTACAGCGCGTCATCATAAGGAATATAAATATAGCGAGCGCTTAATATTCCTCGACCAAAAGGCTTGATACGAAGATCCGTTTCCGAAGTTTTCCAAACGATTTTTCCCGTCGTTAATTCGAGTGCGACAAGAATATCTCCCGATAAAAATACTTTTCCTTCGGCTACGCCCAAAAGATAGCGTAAGTTCCAAGAGTTGAGCTTTTTTTCTTCAGAATTAAATCGATCTCTGCGCCAAATAATTTTCCCGCTAAATCGGTTAACTGCCATGATCTGAGGAGAATCTGGTGGAGCGAGAAGGAGCAAGTCGTCTTGAATAATAATCGGATTATTGTACCACTGTTGAACCCGTTCTGAATCTTCATAATTAACGGGAGAAGAGAGGGGAGCCTGTGGGTAGCGCAACAGCCATAAAAGAGTTCCACTATAGGCTTCTACTGCCGCAAGAACCCCTAAATTATTAGAAAAATAAAGAACCCCCTCTTTTTCCGAAAGAAAAGTACCCACGGATTCTCGAATGGGTCGTCCGAACATGTTGAGTCCAGTTTGCCCGCTTGAAATCAATAGTGAGTAAACGATTTTTCCTGTATATTTATCGATACACATGAGATAGGAGCGTACTAATCCTTCATAAAAATTGGCTTCACAAAAAAGAAAGTTTTTGTAAACGATCGGGGCCGATGAAAAATTGGCCTCTTGAAAGAGGGTGTTTTCTGTTTGGACGACCCATTTTTGTTTTCCTGTATTGGTGTCTAAACAAACCAGAGTACGCACTGGAAAAATCGGTTGAATGTTAAAGTTTTGAGATCCGGTACTATAGATCTCGGCTTCGCGCTCCTGTTTTTTCTCAACATTGAGATAAATTTGATCGCCCTCTACGGTGGTGGAAAGAATTAAATTTTCGATACTTCCTTCCCCTCCTTCTCCTTCTGCCAATACACTTTTAGAAAGGAAGCCTTTATATTCTGGCCAGCGTTGTTTTTTTTCAAAGAGGGAATACGCACGAAGTCCCAAGCCTGTATTGATATAGATAAACCCATCCACGACAACAGGTTGATGGGGCATAAAAGAAGCTATCCCTTGATATCTATTCTTTGCGGGAGGCACTTGGGGAAGCGAGTCGTTCCATTTAAATTGAGTATCCAAGCGCGAAAAATCGGTATCACTAATGCGATTGCGTTGGAAGTTCCCTCCATAGGCGGGCCAATTTTCTGGAATATTGAGTCGATTTTTTTCCAATAATTGATCGATATAGCGGACGGGATCCACTTTTTTTCCGGCAATTAAAAGCGGTTCTGGCGGAGGAACTTTTTCAAGGCGAAGTTTGAGATCTTGCTCTAGTGATAATTTTTCATTTCGAAACAACTTAAAATAATGAGTGCGAATCTGTTTATCTGAAAGCGTTAGGCCTTTTTTTTGAGCCTGTTTCAACAATTCTTCAGTACGTAAGAGTTCTTTCATCCATTGTTTACATTGTCCAAGGCTAGAGACATCCTCAAGCAAATGATAGGCGTAGGCCATTTTACACAGCGTCATCGGTCGATTTTGAATCACCTCGCTCCGGTAGGTAATGAGTCGTCTTAGATAAGTAAGCGCTATTTCAGGCTCATTTTGATCCAGATAAAATTCGCTTAACGCTTGTAAAGCAATTGGACCCGAGGAACTAAATAAAAATTCGCGAGCTATTTTTGCCAATCGCGCCATATTTTGTTCTTCAATCGCCTGAGGAACATCATTACATTGAATATCAAATTTTTCTCGATATCGCTGAAGTCCTTCGTCTTCCAATTCGAGTAAAATTCCTTCGGCCCAAATACGCCCGCCCGGTTGCAAGACAGGATTTTCTTGTTTGATCGGCTCTGACCTAGACGACGTATGAAAAAAAGAGTAGGAATATTCTGCGCTTTCTTCTGGGGCGATAAAATCACAAACTTGCGAAGGATAGGTCTTTAGCGGAGAAAAATCTCCGCCCGTGTAACGAGAGAGAATTTTCTGTAAATTCACACATAATCGTTCCCAGTTTTTCTGTTCCAGGTTTTTTTGAATTTGTGCCAAAAGTTGGGAATCTTCTGGCTGGGCCATGGATAAACAGCAACTGAGAAATCCTAAGTAGAGAACCTTCAGAAAGCTCCTCATGCGCGGACTCCTTATCGTTAGAGCAATTTATTCAGTTTCCTTAAAATCCATTCTAAGGAAATCAGGACGAGGAAAATTACTAGATTATACCACTTATCCCAGAGTTCTTCACTAATGGTGTTGATATGAAATTTGGTGGTCGGTGCTTTTACTTTTTTTCCCAGTTCCTCTACTTCATAGGGATAGAAGAATTCTCCCAGTTCGCGCAAGCGTTTTTCCGCCATTTGTGCCTGTTCAAATTCAATAATGGGGAAAGTCGCGTGAAAGCGTTGAGAAATTTCGTTCTCTTTTTCGTTACTCGCCCCAGTAACGGCCCATATTTTATAAGTGCCTTCTTGCGAAACCAGATAAGAACCTAAAAAGTAACCCGGACGATTTTTGTCGGGTTTTAATTCAATTTTGGTTGACTTCCCGGACAGGTTCCCATTTTCTTCGATTTCTCGATCGATATAGATTTCCTGGATCTTCGCATCGGAGGGTTTGAATTTTACATCGAGAACCCGCAAAGTGATTTTCACTTGATCACCAACGTTATACTGAAGCTGATCGATTTCTAGGAAATAGCGTTTATTTTCTCCTTGAAGACGTCCTTTGCTGAGATAACGAATGGCTTGAACCCAGAAGTTATAAAAATATTTATCTCCAATAATATAGCGCCATCTCCAGAACTCATCGACTCCAACGTATAAAGTATGTCCTGTCCCGTAAATTTGAGTCACGAGCAAGGGAAGCGGTCGTTTCAAATCTGTTTCATCGGTGGCGACCGGATGAACCAGCAATTCTTCGGCGCCGGGTTTGCTTCGTTCGCATTTATAATACCAATAAAAAGCCGGCAATTCTTTTTCGATTAATTTGCGATTCAGTTCGATATCGGACTTTAACCGTAAAATGGGATGAACCAGTCCTTGCGGTGTCAATTTGATACGAAAATCGGTTTTAATGACATTTTTGCTGGATTCTGTTGTTTTACTGTCAATTACTACGGGAAGAAGTTTGGCTAGGGGGGAATACGTGTATGTTTTGGGATTTGCGCGTGGCCCCGCCATAAACGCTAGTCCACCGCCTAAATTTTCCACAAAATTACAGAGGCTCTTTTGCTGTTCTGAAGTGAGCCGATCTTGTACAAAATTGACATCGCCTAACAAGACCACATCATAAGTGGCCAGATCTTCATCTTTCGGGAATTCTTTGAGTCCGGTTTTAATTCCTTTGGAGACTTCTTGTGGAAAGTTTGGATTCGCAGAATAGAGAAAGCAATAGACCTCCATCATTTTATCCCGAATCAGCGCGTTCTTTAAATAGCGGTATTCCCAGCGAGGATAGCCTTCCAAATAAAGGATTTTGATTTTTTTGTTTAAAATCTTTAAGCGATGCGTATAACGATTATTCAGCGTAATACGTTCTTCTTGTTGAACTTCGACTTCAAAAGTCAAATTATAAATATCTTCTTTTTTAAATTCTTCGGAAAGCTGAATGATTTGGGGTTTATGAGAAGGACCCAGAATCAGTTCCTTTGATTTTAAAATGGATTCTTGTTGTTTTAAATGAACCAACACGCGCCTTCCTTCAAAGCCGTGATGGTTGATCGTCACATCCGCGTTGAAGATTTCCCGTTCATAGAGAACTTTGCTGGCGTTGACAGTCTCGATCCAGAGATCTTTCTGTTCTTCTGGATCTCCAACCCCTATCGTATAGAGTGGAATATTTCGTTCTTTGAGGAGTTTGACTGCGTCTTCGGGTAATTGTTCACCCGCGTTGGAAACTCCATCCGTAATAAGAATCATTGAGGCGACATATTTTCCTCGAAAATTTTTCAAGGAGTGAACCATCGCATCGCCCAGAGCTGTTTTTTTTCCTTCTGCGGTTATTTTTCCCAGAGGAACATTCGGATAGACCGATTCTGAAAAACGGAATAATTTTAATTCTGCACGCTCATCTAACTGTTTAAACCATTCCTGATCCGGCGTCAAGAAACGATTAACCAAATCGATACGAGAAGTTTCGGCCAGTTCTTCCGGAGAAATTTGAAAATAGCGAGTTAATTTTTCTCGAAGCGTTTCGTCTTCTGAAATATACGGATCTTTTAGCGTCATACTTAAAGAATCGTCGACGAGTAGTAAGACCACCGATTTATTAACACGGGATTCGGTCGTTTCTAGAACGGGTTCAAAAATCAAAAAAAATAACGAAAAAATAACCCCGACGCGGAGAAGAATTAAAATATTTCTTGTCAGGGATCCAATCCCCTTTTCTTTTTGGTAAATTGCATAGACATAGAAAAAGAGGAGTGGAACCAAAATTAAAAAGGTCCACTTGGGATAAATATGGTTAAATCGGAGGTTCGCATCCGTTGCGAGAGAAGAAAGCCAAAACATTATTACCTCTTCTGATCAACATTATTAGCGAGAATAATTTCCAAATTTTTGCGCGAGATAAGTTTCCAACAACACTAATCCCAAAAGTAAATAAAGGAGCATTCGCCAGTATTCAGCATCTTTCGTAATCGCAATAAATGCATTTTCTGTAACGCCGGTTCGTAGATAAGCAATTTTTGGATTGTTTCCCAATTTTTCCTTGAGTTGCTCTTCGGTGACACGATCTAAATTGCTTTCTCGGGTGTCCAGATTCACTGAAAATACTTCTTCCGGACTCTCATTTTTTTCTCGAAATAATTGATACAATCCAATGCGCTCTGTATTTAAAAACTGGAAATACATTCGGTTTTCAGTTCCCAATTGTTTGAGATCCAACCGTGTTCTTGCAAGCGAAGCAGAGCCCTCTTCATCTGGAATGCCGAGATAGATTTCTTCTTTAATCATTTGTGAAAAATATTTTTCAAAGGGTTGAAAGACTTCGACATTCTGGAAGCGCTCTTCTGTATAAGCTAGATATTCAATGGTTTCCGTCAATAAGGGAAGATAGCAGATAGAAAAGGCGAGGTCATTCCAGTCGATATCGCAGGAAGTGGTATAAAGCAACACTTTTCCACGTCCGAATTTTTTTTCCAAAATAGCGGGGGTTTTATTGGTATCATTATAAGAAGCAATCAGTTTCGTATCCGGACTCGCCCTTTCGTCCCAATGGGAGATGAAGTATTGATAAATCGGTGTCGATTCTAATAGTTCAGGCATCTTGTCAAACAGCGCCAATAACGGATGATCATAATTTTTAGGAATAATAGAGACCCATTCTTTACGAGTCGGATCTCCTTGGATACGCTGTAATTTTGCTGGGAAAAACCCTAATCCATCCTTATAAAAATATTGATTATATTCGTCGGCGTTCACTTTTTTTCCTAGGAAAAATAGAAGGTTATTGCCCTCCTGAAGAAATCGTTCCAGAGGTTCAATCAGTTCTGAAGAAATCATTTCCACATTTGCGAACAAAATAATTTTGTACTGATTGATATCTTCCTGATCAAATTCTGGATATTTGATTCGTTTAGGACGAAAAATATAATTAGCACCTTCAGGAAGAGGAGAGAGCGCGGCAAAAAGAGTATCCGTTTCACTTTCATAAGGACCTGCTTTGGGTTCTCCATCCACCACTAAAATGGGGACCGACTGCGTGACCTGAAACGCAAAAAATCGATGATTATCCAGTGTTAGTTTATCGTTTTGGCTCTCTACATTAACGAAATGAGGGCCGGCCGTTGAAAATTCATGAGAAAAATAAACTTCCTTTGTTTGGTACGGTTTCAATTCAACCGCATCGCCACCTTGTTTTTCACCATCTACGAAAAAATCCAAGGAAATTTTCTCGTTATCGCTATAAATTTTTTCTCCAAAATTCTGGACCCGAACCATAAACTGAACGCTACTATTGGTCCCAATGAGTTTTTCTGTACAGAATAAATCAACCACGGCTACATTTTCAGCTTTTTCAAAATTAGCGGTATCAATAATCGTGATCGTTGATTTCTCAGAGAGTCTCCGAAATTCTAGTTCCAGAGAAGATTCTTCACTTTTTTCTCCGGTGGTGGGATCCCAACAATTTTTTTGCATATCGGTCAAGATATATATTTTTTTATTAGGATAATCCCCATTACTGATCAGACGTTTTAAGGTGGGAATCGCCTCAAAAATGGAGCCCGAGGATTGTGAGCAAGTCAGATCCTCGATTTCTCGGCGGGCCTCATCTAGGTTAGAAGAAAATTCCATCACCACCGAATTCAAAGATTCTTCTTTGCTATCAGATGAAGCAGAAGCGGAAGTTTTCTTCCCCTGAGTCGTAATCAGAGAAATGGTATCTCGTTCTGATTTAAGACCTTTTAGCAATTCAAGCGCTTTATCTTTCGCATTTTCAAACGGGGTGCGTGTTTGTTCGCTATAGCGCATCGAATAGGAATTATCTAAAACCAGAATTAAATTTTCTTTCACGTCTCCCGTCAAAAAAGAGAGCGGAGTATTTTTAAAAATAGGGCGTGCTAGGGCCAACGCAAGAACCACGAGAATGAGCATCCGAAGCAAAAGTAGAATCAAATTTTCTAATAATAAACGTCGTTTTGTTTGCTGAATGGCTTGGAGTAGGAAGTCCATCGCGGCCCAAACAATGGTTTGGTATTGCCGACGAAAAATCAAATGAATAATCAGGGGAACGCCCGCCATTATAGCGCCGTATAGCATCAAAGGGTGCAGAAACTCCATGGTCTTATTTTCCTCCTGATCGAGTGGAGAGGTAGGCGGTTAATGCAACATCCAAATTTTGCTCAGTATTTATTTGCACATAATCCACTTTGTCTCGCAAACATCCTTTACGAAGTTCTTGAATAAAAGCATTCAGATGAGTCAGATAGGCCTTTCTTAGAGCCTGCGGATTGGCAAGCAAATCCTCATATCCTTCTAATCCTTTAAATCGGGTCATTTTTTGAAAAGGAAAGCTGAGCTCATAGTGATCTAGGACATGAAATAAAATCACATCATGTTTCCGATGTCGAAAATGATTGATTCCATTGAGAATCCGTTTCGGATCATCAAAACAATCCGAAATGATAATCACCAAACCACGTCGCTTGAGACGTTCCGCCACATCATGAAATACATTTTCCATATTGGTTTTTTTATGATGGGGCGCACTTTCAATCAAGTGAATCAATTGTTTTAAAGTGCTCGGATTATTGGAAGCCGACAAAAAACCACTGACTGCTTCATCAAAAAGTGCCAATCCAACAGAGTCCCTTTGATTCACGATTAAATAGGCCAGTGAAGACGCAATATAGTTTGCATATTCCAGCTTCGAGACGGGTCCAGAAGCATACATCATCGATTCTGAAGTATCCAGAATAATCGTACAAAGAAGATTGGTTTCTTCTTCGTATTGCTTGATATAGTAACGATCTGAACGCCCATAGACTTTCCAGTCAATATGTCGGATATCATCTCCGGGAACATATTCGCGATGTTGAGCGAATTCAATACTGAATCCATGATACGGACTCTTGTGCAAACCAGAGACGTAGCCTTCCACGATAAGACGGGCCTTCAACTCTAAGCGGGAGATTTTGTTGAGTATCTTAGGATCCAAATACTTTTGGAAGTTTTCCATCGTTTAGCGTCTCGCTTTCGTATCGAGGGAGGGTTTCAATCAGTTTGTCGATAATTTTGTCGGTCGTAATTCCTTCGGCTTCGGCAGAAAAGTTTGTAATCAAGCGATGACGTAAGACCGGATGTGCCACTTTTCGGATATCTTCCGTCGTGACCGTAAAACGTCCCTGTAGAACTGCGCGGGCTTTTCCGCCTAAAATCAGGTATTGTGAAGCACGAGGCCCAGCGCCCCACGTCAGCCATTTTTTAATAAAGTCCGGAGCTTCCGGTTGGTTGATTCGAGTGGCACGCGTAAAAGACATCGCATATTGAATCACTTGATCCGACACGGGAACACGCCGAACAATATTTTGCAGTTCAACAATTTGGTCTCCGGTCAAAATTTGTTGTAGTTTGGCTTGATAATCCGTAGTGGTTCGTTTCATCACTTCAAACTCTTCTTTTTCCGTTGGATAATTGACGAAGGTATTGAACATAAAGCGATCTAGTTGTGCTTCAGGAAGGGGATAGGTTCCTTCTTGTTCAATCGGATTCTGAGTCGCTAAAACAAAAAAAGGTTCTTCGAGAGGGTGTCGCTGACCGCCCGCAGAAACCTGATGCTCTTGCATCGCTTCAAGCAGAGCCGCCTGCGTTTTTGGAGGGGTACGGTTGATTTCGTCCGCCAAAATCACGTTGGCGAAAATAGGGCCCCGTAAAAACTTAAAAACACGATTCCCTGTCCCTTTTTCTTCTTGAATCACTTCAGTCCCCGTAATATCCGAGGGCATTAGATCCGGAGTAAATTGAATACGATTAAACGAGAGATTCAAAGTTTTAGCGAGAGTAGAAATAAGTAAAGTTTTTGCTAATCCGGGAACTCCAATCAAGAGACAATGACCTCGGGAAAAAATGCAAATTAGCAATTCTTCGACGACTTGATCCATTCCGACAATAACTTTTCCAATCTCGGTTCGAATGGAATCATAAGCTTTCTTTAACTGTTGAATTTGGCTGAGATCATCACTCGTTTGTTTAAGCTCCATTTTTGCTCCTTCGTATTGAGACTCGATAGATTAAATAAAGTAGAGACAAGAAAAGTTGAAGTTTTTTGAGGAACCGTAATTATTCTTGTTCCGAAAAAGTTACAATTTGGCTTCCATTCACACAAACAATATACTTCGATTTCCCATTTTGGGCTACTGTAAAGGTACAACTTTGGTCCAAATTCAAATCTTTGTTAAGTCCCCGTTGATCTTGAATTAGTTTAGCCTCTTGCGACAGGTCTAATTTCCTTAAAAAATAGTCCTCCACTCGGACATTTTTCATTTTAGCGCAGAGCAAAAAAACGTCTGTTTCCGTAACAAATCCGGGGCCAAGAATTTGATTTTCCATCGTCGGATGTTCTCCAATTACCGTAGATTCTGGATAATTCAAATTCGCCATTTGAAATACATACGGTCCATTCAATAAAAATGTTTGATCGGGAAGAACTCCTAAAAGATACTGGAAGCGAGTATTTTTCAAGATTGTTGGATACAAATCCAAAATCGTTCCGTCTGTTCGAGAATAGCGCAATAAAGATGAAATATCGGTAGGCGTAACATAGAGAAACCCTTGAGAAACGAGTGGCGGATTAAACCACCAAATAATGGGAGTGCCTTGCGCCCGTCCTTGAGTCAAAAACAAATGGCTCTCTTTTTTAGGAGAGGTTCCCAATTTATACGTATTCACCCATAAAGGCTCTCCGGTTTCTCCTTCAAAAGCGGCGACAACCCCGACTCCGGTCGAAAAATAAATAATCCCTCCCCAAGAAGCGATTCCCCCGAGCGCCGGGTCTTCCGCAGGATTGTAGCCTTCTCGTTCATTTTCAGATCGAATTTTAGAAGAAACGGTTTTTTGAAGTAATAACTCTCCTGTTTTTCGATTAAACCAATGAAGATAGGCATTAATTTCTTGTTCCCGTTTGACTCCGGGGCAAATGACAAAATCTCCCAAAATCACGGGTGCCCCATAGAGTCGAACTTTCTCTAAACGAATCTCTCCTTTGGGCTGAGATCCTTCCTTTTCGCTGGATCGCTTCCACATAAGTTTTCCCGTTTTGATATCAAAGCACCAGAGATAAGACACATAAGCGCTTGATTCTTCAGAAAGCGAGACCTTAACTGTGGCAACTGTATAAAAATATCCATCGTGAACCGTGCCTCCACGATAGTCGGTGAGTTTTTCTATTTGAAGATTTAAATCAGGAGTTTTCCATAAAACGGTTCCTTTAGAAAGATCAAGACAAACGATTTTCTGGGAAAGTTGTGTAATCAGACGCCCCGCAGAAATCACCGGAAACGTATTAATATCGGTACTAAATCCTTCTTGTTCTTCGTCAATCTCTTCGTGATAGCTCCAGAGTTTTTTTCCGATCCCTCGAATGGAAGGCATACGACGATTTCGTGCCGCATTTCCCATAAAGGTTGGCCAATCGTCTGAGGAGATTGAAGCAACCGGAATCTGCAACAATCCTTGTAAAAAAGCCCCAAAAGAAATTGTTTTCCCTTGAAATTGAATTTTTTGGTCGTAATAAGGGTTCCAAGAGGCGTCCCCTATTTGCAAGGAGATTTCTCCTAAAAATTGGTGGTGCGTAGGCAGATTTTCTTGAATCTGAATTTCAAAAGGAAGTATCCCTAATTTTCTTTTGGCCCAAGCGAATTGCGCAAGGACTTGAACATAAGAAATGGAGGTTGTTTCTGGGCGAAAGAGCCTCAAAAAATATTCCATTAGAATAATAGCCCGTTCAAAATGCCCCTGATCCAATTCTCTAGAAGCCAACTGCTGTAAAGCATCATCTCCATAAGAACTAAACGGATATCGTTCATAAATCACTTTAAACGATTCCAGATCTCCGGCCAGTCCTTTTTCAAATAAAGGTTTCGCCGCTCCATCATAAATCGTTTGGTAAAGCTCGAGTTCTTCTACCGATAATTTTGAAAGTCGTTGTAAGGCCTTTTGGCGGAAAGAAACACGTTTTCCTTCCAAAGGATACTCTTCGTGAACGACCAGTTTTTCTCCAAAAATTTTTTCATTCTCAAGATTGCTTGCGATCGACGGAATCCGAATTAATTTTTGGAGGACTTTGAACGCTTCCTCAAAATGGAGCGCTTGAAACGCTTGCTCAGCCACGTCCCAATTTTTTAGGACTTCTTCGTCTGCATCATCTGTAGTGATCCCTCTACCTTTGGACGTCTGCGCGTTTAAAACAAATCCAATCCATAAAATGATCGACAAGGACAATAATTGTTTCTTATGCATGAATATCATCAATTTATTAGAGGACAACGCAGGAGTTGATTTTCTCTGCGCTGTCCTGTCCAATAGATATGTATGTTGAATACAAATAAATAATGGGCATTAACCTTAGAAAAAAAATCATTTTGTGGTAAGAGAATACTTTGAAAAGACAAATTCAAGGTTTCCAAGTTCCGAGGTATTGGTCATTTTTTTCGGAAAAAGAAAATCTTCGACCAATTCATATTCAAATGTCAATTCATTTTGTCCGAACTCACTTCCGCTAGTGACTTTATCACTCACTCTTTTTTTCTCTAGTTCTTTCCAAGTAAAGGTCATTTCATTATCAACTGTTCTCATTTTTCCTTTGTTTATGGGGTCCGGAACCGATGTTTTCGATTGTTCTTTCATTACAATATAGTCCTTGAGCCATAACTTGGTCGGCGGCGCTTTCGTTTTTTTCGGTTCAAGGGTCAGAACCATATAACCATCTTCTTCTGTGACGGTTACTTTGTTGTCTTTATTGCGAAGTTCTTCTGAAAAACTTCCCATAAAGGCTTTGGTAATATCTCCCTTTAAAGCATCTCCTACCATCCCCATAAACTGTTGCATCTCTGGCGGTTTGACCGAGATAATTTTAATTTGGGGTTCTTTTCCTTTCATTAAAGCAAAAGAAAAGGTTAACGAAAATGGAATCGGATTTTCCATGTCCACCGAGATTTCACAAGAGAATCCTTTGAGTCCGTTATCCATAGGATTATACATATTTTCGGACATTTTTTTCGCGATGGTCTCGATATCTGGTTGAGATGGTGGCGCTTTTTGAGCAATAAGTGTCGTAAAACTAAAAATCGTCAAACAGAGGAAAAGAATCTTGGTCATTTGGACCCCCTTTTCTACAAAAATAAAAAGAAAATACATCTAGATTCCAAAAAATACTTTTCTATCATAGAAAGGATGAGGAATGAATCCTGAAAAGAAAAGAGTTTCCTGAAACCAAATTCTGGAAAGTAATTCGCTATCATTGAACCATTCTCCTCAACATTTTTCAATTCAGCACCCTTAGGAAAGTCACTAGAAAATATTTTTCTGGTTCATCTCTTTAGAAAGCTTTTGGCTCTATGTCTTTAAAATCAGCTTATTCGCTGAAGCCACTTTTTTTTGTCTGCCTCTACACTTTTATTCTACTTTTTATTCGAGTGATCCACCGACTCTATGAAGAAAAAGGGGTCATTATTCTCACGGAAACCCAAGAAGGAGCCTTTTTAGTATTTTTTCGGGATATCCTCATTCGCTATAACTGGATCTTTTTTGGATTCGCGCTGATTTTTGCAATTCTTCCTTTTTTTCGGCTTGCCAACAAAAGCGCTATTTTCTTCGGATTTTTTACCTTATCCGGACTTGTTCTCACTTTCTATCACCCGTTCTGTGGAATCTTGTCTATTTATTCCCTTTATTTTTATTTTCTCTGGAGCCAAAAACAAAATGCCTCTTTTTTTTCGTCTACCCCTCTTTATCTAAGTTGCCTCCATATTCGAGGAACAGAACTGCTTCGCTTCATTCCTCCACTCGTGTTCGCTGGAATGTCTGCGAGTGTGTTGGTTTGCTTGTCGGAAGGCTATTTTTTTGTCGCCACCAATATTGGTAAAGGTTTTACGCAAGCGGATTTTTTTGGAGCCCTTTTCTTTGCGCTTAATTCTGGAACCATTCACGGATCCTTCATGGGGTTCCAAATGTTTGCCGTGATGACTATTGTGATTCTCGTCGAACAAATCTTTTCTGGAAATCCCCATCGCTGGAACTTCTGGACCATCTACTTCCTCGTAACTTCTGGAATACTCTATTCCTTACAAAATTATTATTTTCGCTATATTTCGCAATGGTATTTTAAATTTATTCTGGTCGGAATTTCCTTGGTGGGGGTATGGCTCTTTCTAAAATTTCTAACTCGGCCCAAAAAACGCATCAAAGCCTTTGGAGGGGCCCTCTTTTTTACTTTTCTTTCTTCCTGGATCGCTCTAATTGTCTGCCTCTGGCTCAGGGTTCTGGTTCTCGAGACCCTGTCTGATGAAATTTCTGCGCTGGAACTCCATTCCGAACTTTATGCGCTGACTTTTAGCACCTTTCCTCTGCTTGCTATATTAATTAGCAAAAATTTCTTTTTGTTTCTGGAAAAAGAACCTCCACCTATATCGTCGCCATTTTCTTTATTACCCTGTTTCCTTTTGCTGAATGCTTCGCTCCTTTTAGCGCCTTTCTATTTCTTACTCAAAAAACTTTCCTCTGTTTCTGAAAAATCCTTTTCACAAATCCGTTTTTTCTTCTCGTTATTGTCGCTTGGATCTATTCTCTTCTTCTTGTTCCGTCTAAATTACACCGAGGTCGTAGATTACTCGGATATCGCTCAGTTTATTTATTCTCAAATTATTATTGGACTCCTGTTACTCGCGTTCCTGATGATCGGTGATAAAATTTTCCGTATCCCTGACCGAAAACCTCGCTCACTTTGGCTTCAATTGCTTCTGATTCTTGCAATCTTATGCTTTTCGATGACCTGGATTTTCTTTCACCATCAAAACGATACTTATGCGATGGTGATTGGTGAATATTCTACTATTTGGAGAATTCAGTCCGAACCCTATCGCCTCGATTATTTTCCTGACCGGATGCAGGATCTGAAAAAACTTGATCCCGGAACTTTTTCTTTTCACCAAATGCCTCAACTCCCTAAATATCAGATCCCAGAAGACTTTCCTTCTCAAAAACCACCTATTTTTATTGTTCTCTGGGATGCGGGAAGGTCCGATCACTTTTCATGTTACGGTTATTCAAAACGGACAACCCCCCCTCGTAAAACCACTCCGAACGTGGATCGTTTTGCCCAAGACGCGGTCGTATTTGAAAACGCGTATTCACAAGCAACGGCAACCACCACCGGAATGCGCCATCTGCTGATCGGAAAATACACCACACGCTATATGCTGGATCAAGAAAATGTTAATCCGTTTTGGCTCCATAAACTCATTCCACTAGGATACGAAAATTTTCTAGTGAATGCATTAGGAAGCTTTTATAACGGAGTTCCTCGAGAAGCCTATACTCTAAAAATGCCGGATTATCTGAAACAAAAACTGCATTATTTCCCGATTGAAGGAAGTGAAGAGGATCGCGTAAAGAATTTATTTAAAGTCATCGATCAAAACCATCTCCAGAACGGCTTTTTTAGTCTTCTGCATTATATTAGTACCCACCTTCCGTGGGAAAATCATTCAGAAGCGACCTACTACGGAGAAGGCTATATGGATAAATATGATAATAGTATCAATTATCTCGATCTCCTTTTTGGAAAGTTTATTGAAGGTCTAAAACAACGAAATCTCTACGATAAAGCTATTATCATTCTTCTGGCGGATCACGGAACTGGATTAAACGATCATGGGCGTTGGGGAAGTTTTCTTCCTTACCAAGAGCAAATACGGGTTCCTTTAATTATGAAAATCCCAGGAGTTCCTCCTCAAAGAATTCAGGAGATGGTTGGTTTAATTGATGTGGGACCCACGTTATTAAATTTGTTTCACCAAGAAATTCCGAATTCTTATGACGGACTTAGCCTACTTCCATTATTGGAAGGAAAAATGACCACGCTTCCACGGGATTATCTTTTCAACGTGTGTTCTTTTGAAGATGCCTACACTCTTATCGAGCGACAAAAATGGAAATGCGTGGTTCATCGTCGTCGTCAATATTGGAAACTCTACGATCTGGAAAAGGACCCGCATGAATTACGTAATCTTGCCAGTGAACGACCAGAAATGATTCAACATTTTCGCGATATTTTTAAACAATATTTCAGCAACGGACTCTTTTCGTATTCGAATCCGTATCATTATCGGGCCTGGTCCTATTTAGAAAATCACTAGATCAATTCAGTTTGGAATCGCAGGCAAAATATAATGGGTGGGCTTCGGAAGCGTTTGCGCTAGATGTGCTGTAAGGCCCGCAATCATCGCCGCATTATCGGTACAAAGAATCGGAGAGGGATAATAACGCGTTCCGCCCGTTTTGTCGAGCGCCTCTCTCAATTTTTGACGCAATCTTGAATTACAAGCGACTCCACCCACCAGTGTTACCCGTGAGAGGTTTTCTTGCACCATCGCCTGCAAACTCTTTTGAACCAAAATATCGACAACAGCTTCCTGGAAAGAGGCCGCCAAATCTGGTTTAGAGAGATGTTCTGGAAACTGGGTCGCTTTCTGAGTCCCTTTCTGATCTTGTCCAAACAATTTGTAAAGCACCGCTGTTTTTAAACCGGAAAAACTAAATTGTAAATCTTTGCTGTTCTGAAACGATCTCGGAAAGGAAAAGGCTTGAGGGTTTCCCATCCGCGCTAATTTATCGATTACGGGCCCACCGGGATATTCGAGTTCCAATAATTTGGCTACTTTATCAAAACATTCCCCAGCCGCGTCATCTAACGTTTTTCCCAGAAGATGAATTTGGGTGGGTCCCTCGACTCGATATAAAGAGGTATGTCCGCCAGAGACCACCAGCGAGAGATACGGATATTCGATTTGATGTTCAAGATGCGCGGCATAAATATGTCCGGCAATATGGTGAACTCCATATAAGGGAAGGTTTAACGCAAAAGCCAAACTTTGTGCCGTAGCGACCCCAACTAAAAGCGCGCCGAGAAGTCCGGGTTGGTTCGTAACCCCAATTCCATCGAGTTGAGAATAAGAAACCCCGGATTGACTCATCGCCTGATCGAGGAGTGGAAAAATGTTGGTCAAATGCGCTCGACTCGCCAACTCTGGAACCACCCCTTGAAACGGAGCATGTATACTTATTTGCGAAGCAATCAAGTTCACGAGAATTTCTTTCCCGTTTCGAACAATCGCAACTGAAGTTTCATCACAAGAGGTTTCGATTCCTAGATAAAGCGCCATTTTGGCCTTTTTTTCATCTTATTTTTTTGAGAGATGGTTTTCAAGGATTGATTGAAAAGCTTTAAGGGTTTTTGATTGAACTGCTTTCTCAAATAGTTCATCCAATTCTTTTATACTTTTCCAGTTGTTGATGTCCATTTTCAAAGTTTTTGGGACTTCTTTAAACTTAATTTCCAAGATCTTTACTATTTTTTCTTTCGCGTCTTCTAATTTGCCTTCTAATTTGCCTTCTAATTTGCCTTCTAATTTGCCTTCTAATTTGCCTTCTAA
>CAZHAR010000005.1:109194-147678 GCA_964530615.1 uncultured Planctomycetota bacterium
TTTGCCTTTCAGATGTTCGTTTTCTAAAGTTTTCGGAAAGAATTCTAGGGCGATTTCTTTGGTATCTAAGATTGACATTTGTATTTCCTCCTTATAAAACTCAGGCTGTAGTTTACTTAGCCAGAGCTTTATTAAATGCGCTTCTTCTCTGTTTTCTTCTTTGATTTTTCTTAGTTCGTTTTTCACTTCCCTTAGTTTTTCTATGGGCATAAACGGCAAAAAACAGCGATATTTTTCCTCGTTTTTTGGCATCTCTTCTAACGTCATTATATATATTTCCAGATCTTCTTTCACCTTTTTAATCCACGGATATTCTGTTTCTCCCAATTTTCTTATGGAGTTTTCGAAAAAGTTTTTTCCTAACGCTTTCGCCGTGATGATTGTTAATGCAACACTTTTTCCTTCCGTTTTGGGCGTGCCTTCCATGATGAATAGCTCTCCCAAATATTGTCTTACATCTCGCGTTGTGAGCAGATCATTAACCGCCTTGATATGGACAAGATTCCATTCCGCCAGATACGGGAATGGGCTTTCTTTCAGTTGCTTAAGGCTCTCTTTCGGCAGTTCAAACCACATATCCATTTTTACTTGCGGGAGTAGTGCTTCCGAATATTGCGTTGGATCTAATTCCGTTCCGCTATATTTTTTGATCACATATTCGACCAAACTCTTGTAATAAATCTCTCTCCAACCCATATGATTATCACTTTCCTAGTTGCTTCTATTCTCATTGTCATAGCGAGCGGAGCGAAGGAATCTCCACAAAGATTATGCTCAATGGAGATAGCTTCGCATTCGCTCGCTATGACAAAAACGGAATAGTTGAGGGACGTTAATCTGGGTAGATAAACTGGACTTCTTTTTTTACATCAGGATGAAGGGTTTGGGCCACAGGACAAGTACTTGCGGCCTGCTCTAATCGTTTTCGATCCTCAAGAGAAAGTCCTGTTGGCATATAAATACGAATGGGAATTCGACCCACTCGTCTTGGAGTGGTTTCCATATGTTTTTCCATTTCGAATCGGAGTCCGTCTATTTTGATCTGATTCCGTTGGGCCACAATTCCCATAATCGTCACCATACACGATCCTAAAGCAGTTACCACCAAATCGGTCGGAGAAAATGAACTGCCATCCCCTTGATTATCCACTGGAGCCGCAGTCATTAAAGTTTTTCCGGAAGGACCATGAATCATTTCGGTTTTTAGCCCCGCGACATATTTTCCTGTAATTTTGACGCTCATAATCACCTCTTTTTGCTTGCTAAAGGAGAACTTCAAATTTTTTTTCAGATTGAATGTTTTTTTGGAGTGAATTAGATTAGGAGGGTTATTTTTAAATATTTTTTAAAGAAGGTTCCTGTTATGGAGACTCCAAAGATTTCTTTAGCTCATTATGCCTCAGAAAGAGATTTACTGCAACTTTCCGGAATTCTGTTTTCGATTCAATTGCTCATTGAACCTAGTATTTCGGATGCACAAGGAGCACTTCTTAATTTGATTCTTCCGGGTTTTGTTCTCGTTAGTTGGTGCTGTCTCTGTCTCTCTGCTGTCCTTTCCTCTTCAACGGAATGGCGTATTTCGAAACTCGATATCTGGATCATCGCTTTCTTTTTTCTCATTTTAGGATCGCTTCTCATCCATACGCCTCGATTGGAATCCTTTAGAATCGGACTTCCGTGGATGGCCTTTCTTTTAGGATATTTTTTAACAAAATCGTTAGCTTCGCAATGGAAAACACCCATCTATTGGATTCATTTAGGGGCTGTCGCCGCTCTCTGGGGAAGCCTTGATGCCATTTACCAATATTACATCGGACTCGATCTCTCACGAGATTGGCTCTTTAATCATCCAGAAGGACAAGAATATTTAAAACAATTTTCAGAATCCGAACAAACCTTATTTGTGAGTCGTCTTCAAACGCAACGAGCGTATGGAAATTTTCTGCTTCCCAATTTTCTCGCAGGCTATTTAGGTCTCTGGATTCCCATTTTTCTAGGACTGCTTTGGGATAACCGATCTTCCAAAAAAACACTTATTGCTGGAGTGTCGGCTCTTGGAGTTCTTCTTTTTGCCTTATTTTTGACTAAATCTCGCGGAGGGGTACTGTCTTTAGGGATTGTTCTGGCTTTTTGGTTCGTCTATTTTTCAATCTGTGCAAGACGATTTCTTCAATTATTGTTCTGGTTCACTCTTGCAGGAGCCGCCCTCTTTTTTTATCTAGTTTACTTCCATTATATTACACTCCCCCCCTCCCTGATTTTTATCGAAAATGGAGTACAGAGTTTTGGCGTGCGACTTACGTTCTGGGAAGTCAGTTGGAAAATGTTTTTAGAATACCCTTTTGGAGTGGGGATCAACAACTTTGCCGAACATTATTTTCGTCTAAAGCCTCCTTATGCAGGCGAAACGAAATTTGCTCACAATAATTTCTTCCAACTTGCAAATGAACTCTCGCTTTTGGGAATGATTTTTTTTATCGGAATTTTTTGGGTCGGATTACGTTCCTTGAAAAAAGACAACGACATTTCGACTTCGAAACCAATTGCTCCTTTTATAGGAGGAACCTTCTGTATTGGAGCCGCTTATTTTTTTAGTAATCTTTTTAAAGGAGGCACTTTTGATAATAACGAGCAGATCCTCTTTCAACTTTGTTCGTTAGCCATTTTACTTATTTTTTATCATCAGATTCGTTTTTGTTCGCGTATGGGATCGGGTGTTTTCTGCGGTATCCAACTCGGGTTAATGGTTTTTTTAGTGCATTCAATGGTCGATTTTGACCTCTACGTTTTTGCGTTATTTCAACAAATTTTTTGGCTTTTGGCTCTTTTAAAACAGCCGTTTCTAACGAAACCTTTTTCTTCTCGACATCGGATCGGGTTGACCGTTTTGGCTCTTGGAATGGCGCTGTTCTATCTCGGATTTGGCATCCTAACGGAAATTCAGAGAGAGCTTCGAAAATCTCAAGGTGAGAACGCGTTGGCACAACTGATCAAGATTCAACAAGAGTTGAAGACGCAACCTGGAATCGCACGCAAGTTCTCTTTGAATTCCATTGAATCCATCACGGAAGAAGGTTTTTTAGGGTATCAACGCGCCTTAGCGATATTTCCTCAGGATTCGAGTCTTTTTATGGATCAGGCGTTTTTATTAGAAACGGAAACGACCCTCTTTGAAACCCTGCTTCCCCATCAGCTTCCAGAGAAGCAAAAACTTTTTTTAGAGGTCATTTTAAAACAAACCCAACGGACGACTCAAATCTTGGACCTTGTTTGCCTTAACACAAACTCAGCGGAACCGTTTATACATCTCGCGGAAATGCAGAAACGTTATGCCCAGAGACAGTTTCCGGTGGGTTCCGAACTCTATTGTTCTGCGCTCAGACAAAAGGTCATTCCTGCGCTTCTTCAAGCCATCCAGAAATATCCAGTTCGTCCACGCTCGCATTTACAACTTGGATTGGTTTGGTGGGAAATTCAAGAAATAGAAGCCACGAAAAAA
Organism: uncultured Planctomycetota bacterium; assembly: GCA_964530615.1. GTDB lineage: Bacteria > Planctomycetota > JBBTDB01 > JBBTDB01 > JBBTDB01 > JBBTDB01. The sequence continues at coordinate 112,694 of CAZHAR010000005.1, forward strand.
ACTTTAGAAACTGCTCTACAAATGAGTTATCAAGCCTGGAATCAAGAAGAACATTTTACGGATCAGGAAAAACATCAGATTCAGAAAATCATGGAAAAAATCCTCAAATAACAAGAGGCCCATTCTCTCAACACTTCTTCCTTTTAACAAAAAGTTTGTTAGGATAAAATGGAATCCTACTCTAAACAAAATCCCGCCGTTCTGGAGTTTATATGGTTCAAATCAGACCTTTTCGCAGTCTGCATTATAACACGAGCAGATTTTCTGATTGGAACTCCTTGGTGTTTCAAAGAGAACTTCCTTTCGATTTTTCAGGACTGTTTTCTCAGCGTCGTTTATATCCAATAGAAAAAATTCTGGCGAGGATCGACAAAACAGATCCAAAAAACTCTTATCAAGAGGCTCGAAAACTATTACGGGACTTTCAAAGAAATAATATCCTGATTCGGGATCAGTATCCCTTTATTTATGTGTATTATATTTCGTATCAAAACAAGATTTCTGGATTAAAAATGGTACGAAGAGGCTTCGTCGCCTTAGGAAAAATTGAACCCTATTCGGCCCTTCAAGAGGTTTGTTTTACGCCTCCAGAAAAAGAAATCTTTCTCCAACTCTTACAATCTACAATGATGTTATTTTCGCCAATTGTGATGCTTTATCAGGATCCACAAAACCAGATCAATGAATTATTGGAATCGTTTTGTGAGCAACAAGATCCCTGTCTGGAAGTACAGTATCCCCAAAAAGAAACACACCAACTCTTTCGGATTAGTCGTCGAGAATGCTTAAAAGAAGTGATGCATCTCATGGATTCTCAGACCTTACTGCAAATGAATCTGGATCCGGGATACCTTGCACTCCAAGAATTCAAAAAAGAAATGAGTGAAAAAAAATTTCATTTTGATTGGGGGATGATGCTTTTCTTCAACTTGTTTGATACGGTCCTTTTTCCGACTCCACATCGATTGCTCAAAAATATTTTGAACCTTGATCACTTACAATCCGAGTTAAATCAATGGTTTGAAGTAAAATATTATCCCTTTGAAATCGAAGCCGACTTCTCTCAAGCCAAACAGGAATTTTTTGAAGATCTTCGAATCGAAGGATACGGCCATAAACATTTCGGGATCTTTTTTGCGGGCGAAAAAAAATTTCAGCTTTTAAAGATGAAAGAAAAAGAAGTTTCTATGTCGCTTTCCGAGCAACAATGGCCAAATTTTCTCAAAAAACTGGATGCGATGATTCTAGATCGTTTTTTAATCAAGAAAATGCTTCAACATCAAGTACAGTACCTTTCTGATATTGACGATGCACTTCAAAATGTTTTACAAGGAGAATATCAAGTCGTTTTCTTTTTAAATTCGCTGACCTCTCATCAATTAAAAGAAGTGCTCCAGGAAAAACAAATCTTTCCTCCCGGATTTTTAGGCCTGAATACGACTCCGCTTGCAGGTCTTTTAATTCAACCGCTAGAAGAGGAAGGGGAAGCGTTGAGTTAACGCTTTAATTCCGATTCAAAAAAAGCCTGATGCAGAATTTTTAGGGTTGAAAAACATTGAGATTGCTCGACTAGGAACGCAATATTGATTTTGCGGAGTCCTTGAGAAATAACCACTACTTCCGTTTCGTGCTGGGGTAATGATTTGAAAATTTTTGCGGCAAACTCACGTACTTTCGGAACCGCGCGGCCAATCAAACAAATGAGAGATTTATTTTGCTCTACTTGAACCTCCGTACCCAGAAGCTCTAGCTCCGCAGTCAAAATTTTAAGAGAATCTGGAGGTTGATGCAACGTTAAAGTCAACATATCTTCAATCGTCACAATCAATCCTAAACGAAGATGATATCGAGCAAAAATTCCAAACACTTTTTGCAAAAATTCGGATTTAAAAAGCCCAGAGGACGGGAACTTCATTCTTAAAACGACGATATTTTTTTTATGAATAATCGCTTTTATTCCGTCCACAGCACTCGGACTCTCACCAATCGTAGTTCCCGAAAAGTTCGGAGCGTTTGTATTTAAAATTCGAATCGGGATATTTTTTTCAATGGCCGGAAGAATTGAAGAGGGATGAAGGATTTTGGCTCCATAGCAAGCCATTTCCGAAGCTTCTTCAAAAGATAATACAGGAACAGTACGTGCTTGAAGGACTACTCTCGGATCGGCAGTCATCACGCCGGGGACATCCTTCCAGAATTGAATTTCTTGAGCCGAAATCGCATTGGCGATAATCGAGGCAGAAAAATCACTTCCAGACCGCCCTAAAGTGGTCCATTCTCCCGCAAGCGTTTTTCCCAAGAACCCTGTAATAACGGGCACTTCTTGAAGTTTTGAAATGCTTTTCTTTAACTGAGGATAGGCTTCGGCTAAGGGATGCGCTTCTCCAAAATGATTATTGGTCAATAATCCAAGATCGGGAGCCTCATAGGATCGCGCGGGAATGCCTTGCTTTGTCATAAAAGAGGCAATAATGGTCGCAGACAAACGTTCCCCAAAGGAGAGAATTTCATCTTGTCGTTGAGGGGTATAGTGCTCCGCAAGCGAAAGAGTGTTTAAGGTTCGCTCCAGTTCTTCTAAAAGAGGAGTAATCAAATGCGTGGAAAGCTGGAGTTCAGAAAGAATCTGGGTGTGAAGTTCTCGAATCCAGGTCAAATCAGGTCGATGCGTTCGTGCAGATTCTCCAAGTTGAATGAGATGATCGGTAACTCCTGCATGAGCGGAGACAATCACCACGGGTTGCCGTTCGAGTTGAGATCGAATAATCTCGGTCACCTGATGAATCATCGGCCCATTTCGTACAGAGGTTCCTCCAAATTTCATCACAATCATAAACAATTCCCTTCCCTAACGCCTAATTCGTTGCTTCCTTTCCTCATTCACTATTCATTATTCATTATTCACTGTTTATCGGGTCTTTTGCGACTTCCCTTCACTTTTCACAAGCTTCTTTTTTTGTAAGAGAAGAGGATAGAAAACGGAAGTCAAAATAATTCAATTCGCAGGGCCCCAAGTATAGCCATCAATCCCGACTCCAGAGACTTCCCCTTGTAATTGCTCTGCCATCACACTGGCGGTGTCCATCTTGAAAGCGGCTTCTGCGATAGGAAAATTTTGTAGTCCGCTATAAGGGGCATCCTTAGACATCATCACTTCTCCGGATTGATTGATAAGGAAAGAGACATTGCCTGTTTTTCCGCGTTCAACGGGCCATGCGTAACAGATCCATAGCATTTCCTGAGCATTAGCGATATCATAATCGTCCAAATTTTTAACGCTATTAGACGCGTTCAATATGGGTAATACTGGTTTTCCATCCTCTCGAACAGAACCATTATGTGTTGGAAGATAAAGTACAAAATAATAGCCCGCTTTCTGAGCAAAACCGCCACTTTCTTTAGAGGTTTTTCCAAAATTTTCCTGTATAAAAAGCGGTTTTACAGGAGTTCCTTGATTCGATCCAACAGGTACGGGGTGAATCCCCGAAAGCTCCGTAAAAAAGCCATATTCACCAACACCATCATAATCACGATCTTTGCAGTTAGCATTCTGAAACTGATTTTGCGCGACGGAGGTAGATCTCAAACTTCCAATGGCGGAAGTTTCATTCGATTTCATCAGTAGCGAAAGAACTTTTTCAGTATTAAATTCGTTTTTAGGCTCCGTTTTGATTTCTGTCTTGATTTCTGTCTTGATTTCTGTCTTTTTATTGAGTTCTGCTCTGAGCATTTCAACCATTTGCTTTAAAGCGGCCATTTCCGCTTTCAAAGCTTGAACTTCCTGACTCAGCTTTTGCACTTCATTTTTGAGGGCCTCTTGTTCCGCGCGGGTTTCTTTTGGTTTTTGCGAAAATACTCCGGTACAGAGCGTTACGATCAACAATATCCATAAGTTTTTCATGGAAGGTTCTCCTAAAAAAAATAAACGACTGGGAACAACGGAAGCTATTCTAAGGATTCACGTAATCCCCGTCCAGATAAACGGCTTTGAGCTGACTGGTAATTTGGTAGGGATCTCCATTAAAAACCAGAAAATTCGCTCGTTTTCCTCGATCCAACGAGCCTACTTCTTTTTCCATTTGGAGGATCTTTGCATTATAAAAGGTCATTCCTGAAAGAACTTCTTGTCGCGGATAACCGAAACGGGTCAAAGTCGCTCCGTCCAAACGAAATTGTTCTAGACTATTCAAATCTTCTCGCTCTGGAAGCAATCCAATTTGGCGTCCGGGTTTTGCTAGTTCTACCACAGAACTTCGAAGAATTTCAGAAGCGGCTTCATATTCGAGGACAGGGGATAAAAGCAACGATCCGGTATAGTTTTGTAAAAGATCCCTTAAATAATAAACTCGTCCGCCTCGTAAAAAAAGCGTCGGGAACATTCCTTCGTTTTGCTTGAGAAATAAAGAAACCAGTTGGATTTGTCCGATCTCGACAATCCAGCCCTCTTTTTGATCTCGCGCCTTCGTATAAGGAAGAAAAGGTTGATATTCTTTTTGTTGCATTTGCTCCGGTTTCAAATTTTTAATCAAGGGAAGGTTTTTTTTGAGGTTATTCAGTTCTCCGATCTGAAAACGCAACACCGCAATGCCCTCTTCTTTTTCGATTTGGGAAACAATACCGGGTTTAAGAAAGCACCCTTCTCCGACAAAGCCTGTTCCCGGAGGGATCAGACAGATCGTCGTAAAACCATTCAGGAGCATTTTTTTATAATGTAAATCATAGGGATTTACGAGTTCTAAGAGCATTTTAGACGGTTGAGAAAAACTCTGTCCGCTTCCGGCGATTCCCCCCTCATACCAAGGAAGCACAAATCCCGGAACAATCCAGACCGCTTTTTCTTGAATCCAGCGTGTTTGAGGCTCTAGTTTCTTGAGTTTTTCGAGGCGGTCCGGATCTTCCCCGATTTCCAGAATTTTTCCTTGCTTCCAGAGCAGATATCCGTTTTTAAAAAACTTCCCCTCTCCTGTTTCCAGATATTCAAACAAAATCCCCGTGGTTAGATTATCCGCGCATAAGCAGGAAAGGAAAGATCCCAAGAGAATACAAAAAAGTCCTATCCGTATTTTCACTACCCAGTCTCCTCCAAATCCAAAAAATTACTCATGATCACGCTTGTATTCTTCTAAAAAAATAGCTTCGTCGTCACTACAGCAATCTAGCAGTATTGGAGACGGAAGACTTTGTAAACTGGGATCGCGCTCAATTTCTTCAGCGCGATCATACACTTTTTTTCCATTGATAAAAACCCATTCCATGGGGATACGAACATCAAAGGGAGATCCCTTTTTTAAAATAAAATCAGCGTCTTTGCCGACTTCGATACTTCCGACACGATCTCCAATTCCAATCGCGCGAGCCGGATTAATCGTCAACGCGGCAAGCGCTTTTTCTTCATTCAATCCCAAGCGTGCCGATAAAGTGGCTTGAAGACTCAAATCCACTTGCGGGATCACGGGAGCATCGGTACAGAGAGAAAAGTTAACCTCGGCTTGATTGTACTGTTGCGCTAAATTGACCATTCTCCGCTCACGAGCAAAATAGTAATCATACAATCTTGGTCCCAAATTCAAGTGAAGTCCACGACGAGCAAATTCCGGCGCGACTTTGTAAGCATCAAAACAGCCATGAGACAACACCACCCAAAGATGATAGTCATCATGAAACATACGCATCGTAGACATCACATCACGAGATCCGGCGGTATGAACAAGAACAGGATATTTACGTTGAAACAAGCCTCGCAATAGCTCTAATTCAGGATCTTTCTTCGGAGGAGTAGTCGTTTTGCCAGCCTCAAATTGAACCCAAGCCTCATGGTAGTGTTTCCCTTTTTCTAGAACATAACGCATCCCCCAAGACATTCCCATACGAGTCACGCCGAAATCTCCGTCCCGACGTTCCGGATTATAGGCTTGTGCGACTTTCATTGCCCCCGGATAACGCAACACCATCTCGGCTAAGCTCTTTCCAAAAGGTTTCAGCAACACTCCAAAACCCGCAAAATTCGCTCCTGAACCGGGAATGACAAGCAACGTGGTGACACCCCCGCGTATCGCGCGAACAAACAGTTTAGATTCTTCGACAATCGCAGGAAGAAGCTCCAAATCGTGGTTCAGAGGAAGTACCGTATCCCACAGATCCGTTGAGGCACCAATATGCGAGTGAAGATCAATAAATCCCGGCATCATCCAGTATTCTGGAAGTTCCATCACTTGAAAATGTGCTGGGATTTCCAGATTTTTTCCAATTTGAAGATATTTTCCGTTCTCAATGAGGACTGTTCCATGATGAATGATCCCCTGCGTCACCGTTAAAATTTTTCCTACTTTTAGCGCGAATCCATGAGATTCTGAAGGCACCTGAGCCCGCAAATAAAAGCACAAAAAAGACAGGCCGAAACTAATCCAGATTAATTTTTTTTCCATAAAGATAGACTGCCTCGATAAAGGTATCTGAACGAAAAGGCTCACCCGATAAAATTAAAAAGTTCGCCTCTTTTCCAATTTCTAGGCTACCGACACGATCCTCAATATTTAAGAGAGTCGCGGCATCAAGAGTAGCACTTTTAAGGATATAAAACGGATCCACTCCTGCTTGAAGACAGTCTTGCCACAAATTCCGTAAAAGATGATTCGATTGACCCGCAAACGATCCAAAAACGACTTTAACTCCAGCCTGTTGCATTTCTAAAAAAGGAAACAAGCGCTTCCCGTCTTTCCAGAGTTCCGTAGTTTTCATTAAGATTCCCGCTTGATGAAGCAGAATTTCTTCTGGGATAAATCGGGCCTCTGTGGCAGGAAATAAAACAATCGGGACGGAACATCCTTGACGTAAATATTTCAGAGCCGCGCGAATTTGAGGAACCGTATCGGCTTCGCAGAGGACAGGGCCCCCTGTTTTCTCAAAAAGGTTCCAGCGTTCATAACCTGAATTTCTGGCGGGCGGAGTTGGCTTTTTTGCCGGTTCTGCTCCAGGAACGGGTTTTTGGGCCAAATATCCTTCCAGATCCTTTTCATATTGTTTTTGGGATTGCTCGTAATTTCGAGCCTCCTGAATAAATTTCTGGATACTTTGAGCCAATTCGACCGCATTTTTAGACGTCAGCGAACACACATAAAACGCGTTTTCTTTAAAAATTCTTGAATTTCCAGCAGAAGTGACCACTCCTCCAACACCCGACAAATAACCGTTCTCTGGAGTTCCGATTCCATTCATCACAAGGCCGTCTTTCAGGGCTTCGCGAAACATTTCAGAATCGAAACGACAGCGATCCAGTGCCGATTGATTCGCAAGATCTTGAGCACTTGAACTATAAGAAACCGCAGGATCTGCGTCAGAATTGGTTTGTCCCAAAAAGCAGAAGGGATCAATGAATCCCGGAACAATCACTTTTCCCTTGATTTCTTGTACGGGCACTGTCGTCGGGAGAGCAATGGATTTCCCCATTTGCAAGATTTTTCCATTTCCGATTAAAATATCTCCGATAAAGGATCCCTGCGAAACCGTATGTAATAAAGCGCCTCGAAGAAGAAGCCACTCTTTTTGTGGTTGAGGTGTAGAAGAGAGCGAAATTTTTTTGGGTTCAAAAGCAATGTCGCCATCGAGATACACGCGCCTCATTTCTAGGTGCGGGTCCAATAACACAATATCTGCGTCTTTTCCGGCCGTCAAAGTTCCTACACGATTGTCCACACGAAGCATTTTTGCTGGATTTGCGGTAATCAAGGATAAACACTGTTCTAAGGTTAACCCCGCTTTTTTGTAGCGTAAGGCTTCTTGAAGAAGCAATGGAGCTTCTTCCCGAGAGTCCGGAGCCAAACAAAAATTTTCATAAAGGATCGGTTTAGTCTTTTCTTGCTTGGGATCGGCAATCCATCGAGAGGAAAAGGTTACGATTTGTGGAAAATGTTTTAATTCGTCTTCTGCAAACGAGCCACGCAGTGAACGTTCAAAATAAACAGAACGACCTGTTGCTTTAGCTAAACGCGTTCCGTGGTGAAAATAAAACGGATCTTCGGTTTGCAAACGAAGTGTTCCCCCCTCGCTCCACCAGTGAATTAATACTTGGCGCTCTATTTCGGTGATAGGTAAATAGGTTGGATTTTTTTGAGGCAATTCTAACAGTTCCTGAAAACAGTAAATGGCACTCATTCGAGAAGTTGGCAATTGAGCCTTTCTCGGAGGGATCGGACTCGATGGAGTCGCGGGTATCGGAGGGTCAAACAAGGCCGGAGGCTTAAGAGTTTGGGCGCTAAGATGGAGATGGAGATCTGCCTTTTCTCGCAACACTCGATTTTTTCCGCCTGTTTTCACTACGCTTCCAAAACCATTGACCATTCTTGCGTTTCCGGGGGCAAAGTAGGCGGTCGTGATTCCGGCTTGAATCATCCAAGGGATGGGTCGAAAGAGATCGATTCCATCTAAAGCCTGCTGGGTCCAGTTAAACGAAAAAAGACTTTCGCGTTCATGACTAGAGAATCCGGCCGCGGCCACGATTCCGGGAATCGCGATCCACTGAGAAGCATCGATAACTTTAATTTGTGGATCCTTTTTCAATTCTTGACCGATCTGGATAATTTTTCCGTCTTTAACCCAGATTTCCGCAGGTGAAAAAACCGTTTTTTCGCCCGTATAAGCCACCTTAACTTGTAAAATGAATTCTTGGGCGAACAGGGGTAAACTCAAGAATAAAAAGAATCCCAAAGAGCAAAATTTCATTCGAATAATCCCCTTTGTAATTTATTTTTCTGTTTTTTTAGGTGTTTCTGTGGAGACTGTGTTTTGAGAGGGTTCTCCTGAAAAATGTTTCAAGCGAATATCCTCTTTTCGAGAATACACTTTTTTCCCTTCAATCCAGACTTCTTCAACCCAGGTCCTGATATCTAAAGGGTCGCCGGAAAGGATAACAAAATCCGCAGATTTCCCTTCGATCAAACTTCCAATTTCTTTCTCTAGACCAAGAATTTGGGCGGGATAGAGAGTGATACTTTTGAGCGCTTCTTCTCTTGGAAGTCCTCCTTGTAGCGCAAGTCCCGCTTGATACCAAAGAAATCGACGTCCACGAGAAGAGAGACAAAACGGAATTCCTTTTTGATGATAAATCAGCGGCAAAATCACAGTTTCTAAATCCCCTTGTCCTTTAAAATCTTCCTGAAGAGAAATTTCGGAATCCAGAAGAATAGAAACACCCGCTTGCTTAAGTAAATCAGCCGCAAGGAAAGCGCGGGGCCCCAATTGAAGGATGGGTTTAAACTGAAAAGTTTTAGCTAATTCGAGCGCTCGAAAACAATCTCCGGGTTCAGGACAATGAATTAAAGCGATGAGACGACCCTCAATTAAGTCAATCAGGGGTTGTTTCACAGGATCAGCGGATTCCAAGTAAAGATGAGGAGAAAGAACAGTGGAAATTTCCAAATTTTCTTTGGATTGAAGGGTTTCCCGATAAATCAGGGTTTCTTGAAAGGTTTGTCGAAGAGTGGCCATTTTTCGAATGCGAGAATGACGACTATCGGCCCCTAAAGAAATACGCATCATTCCCGGTTCTTTCCTTAGCATGGATTCTAGAGTATTTCCGGTGGGTTTTAAAATCGCTCCATATCCGCCAATAATGGTTTCTGTTCCTTGAATAATCTGAACAGTCGTAATTCCGTTGCGTAAAAGATCTTCGAAGTAAGAAGCGGTGGGGTTAATCGATTCGCGCACCGAGATAAACGGAACCAGTGGGATATTTTCGTTTGCTAGATCCATACTCCCGGAACTCGCCGCTTCAATCATTCCGGGAAAAAGAACCTTATCATGGGCATCAAACACAGTCGCGTTCCACGGGATCTCAAAATCTTTTCCGATTTTTTTGATAATCCCATTTTCAATCCAGAGCATCACATTTTCTTGTTCTGGGCCTTCAACAGGAATGAGCTTTCCCACCTGTATGATGATCGTATCGGCATAAACAGGAATTGTTTGAAGGCAAAACGACGCGAATAAAAGAGAAAAGAATAAAAAATATTGTATTGATTTCATAGCATGCTATTTTTTCTGATAGACCAGAGTTCCTTGAATGAAAACAGTTTCGAGCTTTCCGGTAAATTGGAAGGGATGTCCGTTGAAAATCAGGATATCCGCAAATTTTCCGGGTTCCAGTGATCCGACCTGATCCGCTATTCCTAAAATCTTGGCAGGCTGAAGCGTAATAACGTTCAAAACTTCTCCTTCCGCAAGTCCGTAACGCAAACAAATTTTTGAGGCCTCCGACAGAGAAATATCTCCGGAAGAGGTGATCGCAAGAGGAATTCCCGCTTGAACACAAAGTTGTGGTAAAAAAAGATGCGGAGTTTGCTGTTCTTCTCCCCAATCTGTTTCTAAGCGAAACGACGGCGGATTCAAAATCGGAGCATAAAGCAACGCGAACTGTTGCGTTTTCATTTCGGGGAAATAATGATAACATTCCGTTCCCCCTTCTAACAAAACAGGAACAGCCCACGAGCGACTCAATTCCAAAGCACTACGAATATCTCTCTTGAGATTCGCGCAAATACGTAAAGGAATTTTTCCTGATTTTACTTCTGCCAGAATCACTAACGGAGATTCAAGGTTTTCTACATTTCGCATCGCTTCCTGAATCACAGAATAGAGGCCCAATCGACTTCGAGGACGACGCGTATAAAAACTGGCAAAATTGCCCCACGGATCGTTACTATTAGGCCCGGGTCCAAGCGTAATCTTGATATCCGCGGACGTTTTCATCGGAGGAAAAGAGGGCACCGTTTGCAAAATACAAGTTTGTGAACCAATGGCTGGAGCCTCTGTTGAGGAAATAGCCACCGTCGTTACCCCCTCTTGTAGAGCATTTTGAAACACAAGCGAGTAGCGATTAATCCCGTCAACCAGTCGAAGATGAGGAACGGCTTCAGACGATCCTTCATCGGAAATACGACCCTTGATAAAATTCGCGTCAATCCACCCGGGAAGAACAAATTTTCCGCTCACGTCTAAGGTGGGAACTTCCTGCGGACACAAAAAAGTTCCGATCTGGAAAATTTTTCCGTCTCGAATCCAGAGGTTTCCGACAAACGGTTCTTGGCCTGCGGTCCAGAGCGTTCCACCAGAAAGGATTTGCTCATGAGTCTGAGCGATAGCGAGAGAAGAAAACAAAAGTAATACGAGTAGCAGTGGCAGTGGCAAGCGTAAAAAGGGCCATTCCTTAAAATGGAGGGAATTGCGAGTCAATTTTCTTTCCTTTCACAAAGACACACTGAATATGAGCCGAGAGATTGAGCGGGAGGTCGTCTGCAAGAATAAAATTTGCCAAAGTTCCGGGCGCGAGAGAACCGATATCTTTTTCCGCCTGAAAAAGGAGGGCCGGATATTGAGTGATTGCTTTGAGCGCAGTTGAAGGATTTAGGCCATAGTGGATGGCGAGATTCACTCCAAGCAAAAGATCTTTAGGGTTTGCTGAGGAATGGTGACTCGCGAAGGCGAAACGAAATCCGGCTTTTTGAAGTCGAGCCGGCATTTGAAGGGCCAGTTGAGAACTGTTCCAATCCGGAACTTGCAGAATGAGGAACTGGGTATAATGTTGTTCTTTCAAAAGTTCTGGGAGTTCTTTAGAGTAGGCTCCTTCTTTAAGAGAGAGCATCCCCTTCCCTCCTTGCTGACGAATCCATTGAAAGGCGAGGGGAACTTGAGTCGGATGATCACATAAAAAAAGATCCAATAGCAACGGATTCTTTTTGAGGGTAGACGCCAGTTCGTAAGTAGCCCCCATCAGAGAGGTTGGATTTCGGTAGGGTAAAAGAGTTTGTCTGGAAAATGAGCATTTTAGAGCCAATTCAGAGCGCAGTAAATAATTTTGTGGGGAAGCCGGACAGATTAGGGCCATTCTTCCGCTTAAAATATTTCCATCTCCGGGTGCTAGAAAAAACGAAGTGATTCCATGCTCTAGTTTTTGCTGAATTTCAGGATCATAAGGGTTATATCCGTCTTCCGCGCGAAATTGAGGGGTCATAACAAAAACGTCTTCTTCCAGATTTCCAGCGCATCCTATGAAGCAGTGTGCGTCAATGAATCCGGGAAAAATTACTTTAGCGGACGCTGTGAGAACGCTCCCTTCTGGAGGTTTTCCGGGAAGGATTTCAACGATTCGCTCTCCCTGAATCCGAAGATATCCGGGACAGATCGGATCTCCTTGACCTGTAAATACTCGTTCTCCCTGAATAAAAAGATCTTGGGCAAAAAGGGACGCAGGAATCCATAAAAATAACAGGAGATTAACGAGCCTCATAAACGATTTCTCCTTGAATAAGTACCATTCGTACAAGAGAAAGGCTATTCCATGGATCTCCTTCAAAAATGACGATATCCGCGTCTAGTCCTTTTTTCAGAAGGCCAATTTTTTGATCAAGTCCCAGATATTTTGCGGGTTCCGAAGTGAGTCCGCGAATACAAACTTCAGGATCTATCCCTAGCGCGATCCATTGAGAAACCATCAATCGAAGGAAGCGAGAGGCTTCAACGCGATCTCCGGTTCCAAAAAAAATGGGAACTTTATTTTTAGATAACGCAACACTCGGATATTTTTCAGCATTCAGTTGATCCGGAAAAAGGACGAGCGGTTCTTTTCGTTCTTCAAGTGTTGGGGAGAGGGTTCCTTTTTTCCAAATTATTTTCAACTTAAAATCTTGAGCCAGTTTGCTCCAAGCGCGGATACTATTGTCCTGAGTATTTTCCAAATAGAGCGTTTTTTTCTGTTGACGTAGATTTATCAAACATTCGTGACTTTTATCAATTTTGAATAATTCAGGACGTTTCGGAGCTTCTTTCTTAAATTCTTTTCGTTCGGTTTCGGCCTGTTGTTTTTCGTTCTTCCATTGTTTTAAGGCTTTGTCAAAATCATCTTGAGCTTTTTGAGTCTCTTCTTTTTTTTCCTGATAGTTCCTATTTTCGCGTAAAAAAGATTCAAAAAGTTGAACTTGTTTCGCGGCGAGGGCCAGATCAGAGGAAATTTGTAAACTAATTGCTTGTTCCGAGAGCAATATTTCAAAAGGAGTTCCGGTTGGTTTTAAACGTAACACCCCACTGAGCCCTTCGATCCAACGTGTTGAACCGGAACTCAAGACGTAAGTAGTCACACCACTTTGCAAGAGTTCTTGGCGAAAAGCTTCGGAAATAGGTTCATAGATCAGGCCATCGATAAGCTGATCCCCGAGTCGTAATCGGGAGGGTTCAAAATAGTTTTTCCAATGAGGATTATAGGGATCAAATCCGTTGGGGGCCGAAGAAACGCTTTGTCCAGCCTCTTGAGTTTCAGAAGTGTGCAAAAACAACGGGCAAGAAAAATTGATCATTCCGGGAGTCGCCTCTAGAGTGTTACTTTCCAGAAGAATTCTGCATCGAGGAGGGATAGAAATTTGGCTCCCCACTTCCACAATTTTTCCATCCTGAATCAAAAGAATAGCTTCTTCCAGAATAGTTCCATCGCCAAGATGTAAGCGCTTGACGCGAAGAGCCTGAATCAGAGAATCTGCGTCAAAGAGGGAAATAAAAAAGAACAAGCACCACAGCCATCTAAACCATTTCATGCCCAAAATGCCCCCCATTTAAAGGACGTTACAAAAACAATCATCGTATTGCCCTTCATTGCAACAAAGTTTTCGTTATTTTCAACTCTTTTCTTTTTTTTCAAAAAAATGATTTATTCTGGAGGTTTTACTTTTTTCTTCGACTCCTGAACGAGCCAATAAAAATCTTTATAATAGTTCTTTAATAGATACCCTTCCGCTATTTCCAAATCCCAGATTGGCGCGAATCGTTTGTCCAGAATCAAAAACGTTTGCCCCCAATATTCGAAAAAAAGTTTTTGATCAATGGCGCCGTTATGGACCAAGGTTCCCGCAAAATCGAAACTGGAACAAACCTGATGAATTTCGTCTGTAAATGTGGTCGCTTTAAAATTCGGATTTCGTATTTTCTGGCGTGCTTTACTGAGTTCCGGATCGTGTAGATATTGATAGAGAGAGACAATATTAGCGACCTTATTTTCTTGATAGTCATTATACGCAATAAAAACACTAAGAGCTGTAGCGATTAACGAAACCGACATCGCGCAGAGAGAGATACGCATTTCATAATTTTTCGATTTCTCTTCAGACATAGGTGTTTCCTTTCTTTTCCTTTTTCTGGACAAACGAAGTTTCGGCTGTTAGAGATTTTCTTGAATTTGAGGATAGATCTCAAAAATTTTCTTTCGGTTTTTCTGTACAGTAGAATCCGTACTTTCTTGAGTTTTTTGTAAGTATTGCCGAAAATCGGATTGACTCTTTAGAGAATCTTCCGCTTCATGATAAACAAGGCCCCGATAATAATAAATAGAATCCTCTTGAGGAGACAGTTCTAACGCATTATTAAAATCTCGAATCGCAAGCATTCGGTCTTCAGAATTTTTTGAACGGGCGCGTCCACGATAAAGATACGCTTCTGAAAGTTTCGGATTTAACCGGAGGGCCTCATCAAAATCTGGAACCGACTCCATCGTCTGTTGCATTTTAAATTTTAGAAGTCCCCTTGTATAGAAATAAAGGGACGACGACGGATCAAGTTCAATCGCGCGATCCAAATCACTAATCCCTCCGGCAAAATCGGATTGTTTTCCCTTCGCAATCCCTTGACGAAATAATTGTTGAGCGTCGAGCGGTGTTTTTTCTTTTTCAGGGACAGGAACTGGGTCCGAGAGTTTCAATTCTTTCGTCGGAGGAGTTGTGTGTTCTGTAGGAACTGCAGAAATGTTATCCGATTTGATTTCTGGTTTTACAGGAAGTTTCTGATTCGATTGTTGAATTTTTTCAAGGGTGTCCAACAAACTTTTGAGATACTCCTCTGAGTCGGTTTCTTTTCCACAGGCAAGAAGATAATGTTTCAAAACAGGAAGTGTTTCTTGCGCATAAGGAGCAATGGTTTGAAACGCTATCAGTATCTTCAAACGCAACACTTCGTTCTCTTCTTGAAACATTTTCAGAAGGATCGGAACAAGTTGTTGTTGTACTGTTCCGTCCAGCGTTTTTACTTGAATCTGAATTTGCTCAGGAGTAGAACGCGAAAGTTCTTGAACAATTTGATCCAACTTTGAACTCGACGGAAATTGTGCTAAACATTCTTGAGCCAGTTTTCGAACCTCCTCATGGGAATCTTGATTTGCAATCTCATAGAGCAAAGAAAGTGTTTCGGAATTAGGCTCGGAAGTTAAACGCAACACCGCAATGAGACGTAGCCGATAATCAGGCTGATTAAGCTTTTTAAGAATAGGATTCAAATCGAATCGGGTTTTTTCTTCGTTAGGGACACTTTTTTCTTCTTCAAGCGGAAGTGGAGGCGATTTTGAATTTGTTGATAATTCAGGGAACTGGCTGAAAATATCAATGCGATGCCTTTGGGTCTGCTCTCGAGTGTCCTGTTGCGTTAATTTTAAATACTGGACACTATCCAGTTTCGCGCCAGCAAGATCTTTTAATTGTATTCTGGTTTGAAAGCGGTAATAGTAACTTAAAGCATCGGATGGGTTTATTTCGAGGGCCCTCGAAAAATCGCGGATCGCATTTTTCCCTTCACCAAGACATAATTGAGCAACGCCCCGCTCTCGATACGCTTCGTTTGATCGAGGATTCATTCGCAACACTTCATTAAAATAATGGATGGCCTGAGTATAATCTTTCTTTTGAAGAGCACTCAGTCCTTCTTGATAATAATAATTTATTTCTTCAGAAGGATGCTGACTCCAGAGAAGAGTATTCATCAGAATCCAGCAAGAAAAAAAAGCAAGTTTTTTAGTCATATTTTTCTCTCTAAAGGGTTTTATTTTCCTTTTTTTTCGTTGTCCGTAGATTCGATCCGTACATTTTTCCATTTTTTATAGTTATTTTTTAGGGACGAAGCACTCTTTGACCATAGTGTTTTTATCAAGGAAATCGACTGTAGATATTGCTCTGCGGTAATTTTTTTCAAAAAAGTTTCTAATTTAGGAATGTTGACATAATCCTTTTCTTGCGAAAGTGCCTTCTCGAGAATAGGGCGGAGTTTGATATAGGAATCCGCGTAGCAGAGTTCTATCGCTTCAATCATCCGCAACCGTACATTACTGTCCTGATTCGATAACAGGGTAGTGGTGATCATTTCTAATAAATCTTCTCTCTCCTTGGGTTGCAGGTTCTCAATTTTAGACTGGACCTCATAAACGCCATAGAGATTGCTAACGAGTTCATTCAAGATAATTTTTTTTGTCGCCCACGAAAAAAGTTCGTCTTTCCAAGGACTAAACCAAAAGAGACAGAGGCTACTCATCAAGGTGAAAATAATCAGACGGTTTCGGCGGATCCGTTTCTTTTCTTCAGGCGTCATTTCTTCAAAAGAGAGTCCTTCTTTTTTTCTAACTGAACCCCCTTCTTGAATATTTCCAAGTAAACTGGAAAAAGATTTTTTTCCCATAAGAGGACCTAACCTAAAAAGTATTTTTATTTGGGATTTAAATGAAGACGGTTTTTTAAGAGCTCAAATTCTTGAGATTTGGAGAGTGTTTCAAAGAGAATCTTGGCGATTCGCGCGTTCATTTCCGCTGTATAATGGCCTTCCGGGAGATAATATTTTTTGGGTTGTTGCATAAATTTCTGATCTTGGGCTAAAAGCGCTCCGATATCTACGATTGGGATATGGGCTTCAACGCAACGTTTCACCAAGAGGCTCCAGTAGTGGCCATAGTCGTTCCATTTTTCAAAATCCTGTAAGAAATGAAGCGTAAATACGAATGGAACTCGATTTTCTTGTCGAGCGTTTTCTACAAAACGAGTCAAAAGCGCAATCGTTAGATCCAGCACCTCCGGTTGCTTATATAAAGAAGCAAGTTGACATTTTTTTTTGAAATAATACTTTATACGCTTGGTTTCATATTCAAGTAAAAATAAGGAACAATGATACCCTTTCGAGTAATAAAATGCAGGTTCATAAAAATATTCTCCTTGACTCAATGTTTGAAGATCCTGATTCCGGATGAATGTGGCGACTTCGTTTGGGGAATAGGTGGTGGGAGAAAGAAGTTCCAATTGGTTATTTTTCAAAATAAAACGAGGTTTGCTCAAGAAAGGATTTTCTAGTTCTGGCACATAAAAACGACGAAAACGATTCACGTTCCGGGCAAGATGTTCGGTCAAAAATCCAAGTAAAACGACCTGAGGTTGATTCACTTTTCCTTTGTTTTCATAGAGAAGAATGGACTGATCGGTTCCGTATCCAGAAACGCCAAAATTTAAGACTTCCACTTTTTCAGGAAACAAGGCTTCCAGGTGGCTCCCAAATGTTTGCTCGAGCGGAACCTCGTCTCCATGAACAAAAGAATCTCCAAAAAGAGCAATCCTGAGCGTATGCTCAGGACAATCGAGCGAGTATTCTCGATTCGCCCGGAGTCCTTGAGCGTTAGTCCGATAGGAAAAGCCTTCTTTTTTTTTCTCTGAAGACGGTCGTAAGCGCCATCCAAGTTCTGGGTCATAAATGGTGTAGGAAGATTCCCAATTCGGCCAACTTTCCATCAACTGCAACGTGGCTTCGGAGGAAAGCGTGTACGGGATCAAACGCTTCACTCGAAAAAATTGGCGAATACGAAAAAATCCTTCCACTCCTACTAAGAGAAAAAGAAAAAAAAAGAAGGAGAACAAGAGCTTTTTTTTTCGGCTCATTTGCGATCCTTCTTATTGCGTTAAATTTAAAGAAAAATTCTTTTATTCCAAATCTTCCAAATCTTCCGAATCTTCAGTAGTGGAAGGACGAGAACTCGTGTTTCCAGTCCCTCCTGTTGAAGTTCCAGTTCCTTTAGTCCCTGTGGTTCCGCCACTTTTCCCGGTATTTCCTTTTTTCGAATCGTCTTTCGGGACCTCTTTTCGTCCAGTCAATTTTTCGGATTTTTCACGAGTAGAGCCTAAATCCGATCCAAAATTCTGGGTCCAGTAGCTTCCGACGTTTCCTGATCCTAGAACGCGCCATTCTGCGGCCAGAATATTACGATGATGTCCGGAGCTATGGCACCAACCAATATGCGCGCCAAGCGGATCGCCTTGCCCCATATGACAGTTCTCAGAAACGCTTCCGGTATACCCAGCGTTTTTACAACGATCTTGAGGTGTTTCTCCGTAGGTATGGCCCGGAATCACGTGAGCAAAAATTCCAGAACTGGACATATATTCGCAGTGCCGATGAGCGGCAAGAATCAATTCGTCGCAAACTCGGACCGCATGCTCTCCAAACATAATGCGATATTTATTGGTGATCTCGATTTGTTTTAATTCGACTCCGTTCGCAGTACTTTCAACTTGTTCATTATAGCGCATCACTTCTTTATTATAGGCCACCAAATCTTGTTCTTTTTTATCCAACCCGAAATTTTGGACATTGAGAGATTCTCCGGCAAGTGCGGCGATATAGCCTAAATTGATTCCGTCTTCATCTTCAGGGTTAAAGGTGTCTTGAAACGTTTTAATCTGCTCTTCTAATTCTTTGATTCGATTCGTGACTAATGCGACGGTCGGATTAATTTGAGCCACATTATCAAAGGGGCGCTCCCACAGTTCTTCGACTGCGGCTACCAATTCGTCGACTTTATCTTGAACCTTCTTTTGTTCAATTTCTGAAGGGAAGTAAGGGTACGGATAAAGAACGGTATCCCGAATGAGTTCAAGAGCGGTCGCGCGGCGTTTGTTGAGTTCTTTTTTCAGTTCTCGCAAAACCCCGACATCTTTTAACGCGCTTGAATTTGCTAATTCATGGAGCATTTTAAGACGATCTTCTTTGAGTTCTACAACAATTTCTGATTTGAGACTTTGAATAAAAGCCTCTCCGTGTTTGGTGCCCGCTTCTACTAATAGCGTATTCAATTGTTTCATTTTTTCTGCGCGAGATTCTATGGTTCCGCCGCTGAGATCCGCTAGAAATTTCTTCGCATTTTTAGAAATGATGGCCTGGTCTTTTTGTTCCGGGCGCATGAATTTCTTTTCATAAATGACGAAACCTCCCTCAGGGATGGTCTGATTCGATTTACGGGCAAATAATAAATCTGCGTAATCTTTTAAACCGGGTACTTTTTCTACAGATTCAATCATGTTTTGATGGGCTTGTTTTTCAAGCTGATTTTCAAAACAAAAGGTGGCAATCGCTATTTTATCTTGAGGCGACGGATTGATTTCGAGGAAAAGTTGATAATAATCCTCTACACTCATATCGCTCCAGCGTTTTTGAGAGCGAGCTTGCCCGCCTTCTAGTTCTAAGCTTATTCCTTTATCATCTGCTTCAAAAAGGTGTACTTTTTGTCCTTTGAAAACAGAGAGCGAATCCACTCCGATCGAGTTGATTTTCTGACGAAGTTGGTCAATTAACCCTACAATTTTAGAAAGATCTTCAATCTGAGCGAGGAGTTTCGTTTTTTCATCGGCAAGCGGAAGCAATTCTGGATTCTCCAACAATTTCTTCATTTCCTGATAGGCTTCTTTATAGCGTCTTGCCTTCAGGAGGCGTTCTCCTTCTTGAGCAGATTGGAAGAATTTTTCTTTCTTTTTGGCTTCGGCTTGGGCCACGTTGATATCCATTTTTTTACTGGACACCATCCCTAGAGCGCTCTGACGGACCTTAATTTCCGCTTGATAAACCGTTCCTCGCAAATTATATAAAGCTTCATCAATCTGCGATTGAGCTTTTGTTAAATTATTGGCTTGTAAGGATTCATCAATTTGATTCCGAATTTTTTCCGAATAAGATTGGGCAAGTGTTTCCGTTTGGGTACGCGATTGAGAAAGTTGTGAGGAAAAATCTTTAAGAAGAGACTCTTTTTCATATTTTTGAATCAATTCGTCAAGAGTATTAAAGGCCGCGCCATATTCGTCATTTTTTAAGAAAGTGTCTACTCGTTCTTGAGCCTTTTTAAATTCCTTTTGGGTCTCTAGAATCACTTCTTTTTGTAAGCCACTGATTTCCGATTGAATTTTTAACGCGATCCGAGAATTCGGATATTTCTGGAGAATTGCTTCATACCGCCCTTTTTGATCAAGGACAGAAATTTCCACAATTTTACTTTGTCCAATTTCTTGAACGAATCGAAACGCTTTTTCGGCCCCTTTTTCGATCTCTAATTTTTGAGAAATATCTTTGATAGAGGGTGCGGCTTTCGATGCAAAAGGAGTATCCGAATAATATTCTGAAAGTTCTTGATAGAGTTTAAGGGCCCCCTCCAGATTTTTCAGATAATCTTGATGATCTCGTGAAGTCATCGCTAATCTGGAAGCTTGCTGATTTAAAGCATTCGCAGTATTTCGATGCTGAGAACCTTGATAGAGGTTATTTCCAATAATCAACAGGATCAGCAACAGTGCTCCTATAAGAGAAAATTTCTTGAGTTGAGCTATTTGTCGCTTTTCTTCTGCTCTTGGATCAATTTCTATTTTTTTTGCCGTCTTCTTTTTAGAGTGAGACGGCACTTCAACTTCAACTTCAGGAGGTTCTTCTTTTTTGCTAATTTCTTTATTTTTATTTTTTTTATTTTCTTTATTTTCGGAAACGTCTTCTAAAGGATTTTCTTTTTTGTTCTTAGGTGATTCTTTTTTCTGATTCGAGTCCGATTTTTTCTTTTTTCCATTTTTATCGGAAGGCGATTCCAGCTTATTATTTAATGAAAAGCGAATCTCCGTTTCCCCAATGACAATCAGATCTCCTTCGTCGAGAATTTTTGCGTTGATTTGCTTCCCATTGACCATCGTTCCGTTTGAACTCATATTATCAACAACACGCCAAGAATCTCCTTCTTTTTCTAAAACGCAATGCTCTTTGGACGCTTTTTTTTCGTTGATCTGGACAGAACAACTTGGAAGTCTCCCAACGCTAATACGAGGCTCTTCTAAAAGGACCTCTCGTGACCCTTTTGGGTCCTGAATAAAAAGCTTTACGGTCATACATAAATCCCTTATAGTGAAGACATCGTTGTTTTGGTGAAAAATTCTCTTAAACTGAATTATAGAGATGAAAGAAAATCAGAAAATATTTGCCATTTTTTTAATAACTTCTGACTTGTTAAAGAGTTAAATAGTTTTTTTCCTTTTTTAAGAATATTCATTGTAATTCTATTGCCAAAAACATTCAATAATTTTTAAGATAGATTCTCTTTTCTTCCAAGACAAGATTGATCAAATGATGTACCCCTATTTAGGTTTTCTGTTCTTTATCGCTCTCTCCTGGAATTGCTCATGGAACTATGCTCAAGATATTTACAAAATTGAGTATGGAGCGACTTTTTGTGGATATCTAGAGTCTATAACGCTGGAAACTCCTGAAGAAGTAAAATTTCAAACCAAATCGTTTTTTATTGATGTTCATGAAGATCCCCCTGTTTTACTTCAGCAAACGGAGCAATACCTTTTTGATGCCAAACTCGAGCCGATTAGTTTACAAATTATTCAAAAGACAGCCACTTCCGAGAAAAAATACCTCTGTGCCCGAGATCCTGCTAAAATTGTTTTGATTACCGAAGAAAAGGAAAACAATTCGACTCAAAGCTGGCCTAATACCGGACAAAAAATTTGGCCCAATATGTTTGTGATCGCTCAATATTTAAAACGATTTCCTATCGAGCAACCCACAGAATTCAAATTCTTTGATATGCTTGATCCGAAAACTGAATTTTTGCTGGCCGTTTCCAAACTTGGAACGAAACGAGTCAAAACCGACTTAGGCGAAATTGATTGCTTTCATTTTAAGTTAGAGTTTCGATTAGGTTTTCAGATCCGAACACAAACGCTTCTGTTAAGCCAAAAAGATTATACTTTGATTCAATTTGTCGATTTGGGACCAGACCCTCACCAAAGTACCCGTATACAAATTACGCATGACACGATCAAAACAGAAGCGCAAGAATTTTTTAAAAAATTACGTGTTCGTCAGGAACCCAAAGATTTAAACTGGTTCTTCAATCGAACGTTTCAGTATGATTTTTCCTTCGGTGACCAAAAATTTGGAACCCATTCATTTACCTTAAAAAAAGGGGAAGCGATGAATCAGGGAGTTTATATTCTCGAAGGAAGTACCACCCTAAAAACAGAACAAAAAGATATCCAATCTCAATCAACCACTATTTATAATCAAATGATGCTTCCACTCTCTTATAAAATAAAAAGCAAAAATCAACTCCCTAAAGAGAATGAAGCGGAAATGGAAATTTCTTTTGAGGCTTCAGAAGTTCGTGTTTTACAAAAAATAAACACCTCCGAAACTTCAAAGATATGGAAGTCTCCTTCTCAAACTTCCCTTCTAGATCATAATCAAATTGGACAGTTCGCAATGCTTTGTACTAAAGTGGAACTCGAAGAGGGATCGGTCACCTCTTTTCAGATTTTTCACCCTTTTAAAAAAGAAGTATTTGAGGCCAAAGTCAAAGTTTTAGATGAAGTTTTAGATATAAACGGAACTTATTACCTCTGTGATCTCATTGCCGAACCTTTGGAAAAAATTCGTCTGATTATTTCATCCAAGCATGAACTGTTAGAATATCGTCAAAACTTGGGACTAGGGCAAATGGTAGTCAAACTACAAAAATAATAACAAAATATTTATGAATCCATTCCTTTATTTATTCCCGATTTTATTTCTGCTCCTCACTTCTTGTGTGGAGCGACGTATCGATATCCAATCTACTCCTAATGATGCGGAAGTCTATCTAGACGGGGTTTATCAAGGAAAGACTCCGGTTTCTATTCCGTTTGATTTTTATGGGACACGAGAAGTACGATTGCGAAAACGAGTTGCCCTCGGGAACGAAACACCCGATGCTAAAACCGAAGATACCGAAGAAAATTCTGAGGCTGAACCCTCTGAGGAAACACTTCAAAAAAAATTGCATTATCTTGGATTCTCTACATTCATTACTATCACTCCTCCTCTTTATGAAACCTTTCCTATTGATTTTTTTACTGAAAATATGATTCCCTATCATTGGCAAGATATTCATGTCTTCAATTTTGTACTTAAAGAAGGAACCCGCCTCGATAAAAAAGAAATTGAAGCGTTATTAAATCGAAACAATGAACTTCGTGAACGGCTGAAATCACTTCCCCCTTCTTCCAAAATTTTAAAAGAAGAGGAATCCAAAACTCCATAATTTTCCGGGTTAAAGGCATTTTTTATGAAACAATTCAAGGTGTGCTTTTTCTTGTTTTTAGGAACCTTCGTTTTTGCTCAAACCGATCTAATCAATGATCAAGGCTTTCTTCCCAAGGAAGAATTGGGTATTTTGGAACATTTCAAAAAATATCCAACTCAGGATGGCCGAAACGTGATTGTAGCAGTGATTGATACGGGCGTTGATCTGGATCATCCCGGATTACAAAAAACGAGCACCGGACAGCGAAAAATTATTGATTTTTATGATGCTACTGGCGCTGGACGGCTTCTCTGCGCCTTTAAAGCAACTGCAGTAAACGGCAAAATTCTCGGAATTTCCGGGCAGTTATTAGAAGTATCTCATTTACCCGCGAAAAATCAAACCTTTCAACTCGGCATTCTTCATACTTCAGAATTTTTCCCCGCAGACTTAGGACAGAGAGTTTCACGAGAAAAACAACAACAAGAAAAGCAACAACAAGCGGTTTTGAGCGATCAACACTATGGGAAAAATCCAACACAAACTCTAGAAGAAAAAGAAATTCAGGAATGGCCCGTTTCTGGATATCATCTTGATGTTTTGATGTTTGAAACCGATGCAGGCCCCCGCGTTTTATTTGATACCGATAATGATGGAGATCTTGCTGAAGAGCAAATGATTGGCAATTTCGCGACCACAGGAGAAATTGTCACTTTCAAACTGGATTTTCATCTCAGCGCTGGAGTCACTATTTATCCCGAAGAACAAGCGATTGATCTTCTTTTTGACGGCGGTGGACATGGAACTCATGTGGCCGGGATTATCGGCGCTTACTATCAAGACGGAGATTCCATGAACGGCCTCGCTCCGGGAGTTCAAATCATTTCTATTAAAATTGGAAACAATCTCTATGATAGCGCAACCACCGACTTAGCTTTGATTAAAGCGGTCGATTATGCAGTCCGAAAAGGGGCCCATATTATTAATTGTAGTTTTGGAGGTCCGTCTTTTGAAAATAATGGCCACGAAATCTCCAGCGAATTTATTACAAAAATGCTGGAACAAAACCGTTTCTTGATGTGTATTTCCGCGGGAAATGAAGGGCCAGCATTAGGAACAATTGGTTCTCCAGGAACTTCTGAACTTGCTTTTGCAGTCGGGGCTTGTGTTTTTCCTAAAACTCAAAATTCAAACTATAGCGTAATCGATGTCGTTCCGCCTATTTTATTTCCGTTTTCTTCGAGAGGCCCTTTACGCAACGGAGATGTCGGAGTTGATTTTATCGCCCCGGGGGCCGCCTATTCTCCGATTCCAACTTGGTATCGTGTCAAACATGAAAACTGGAACGGAACTAGTATGGCCTCCCCTCAACTCTCTGGAGCGCTCGCAGTATTACTTTCAGGGTTGATCGAAGAAAAAATATCCTGGACTAATCCTCGTATACGCAACGCGCTGGAACGAACCGCGAAAGAACTCCCTCAAATTTCGTTTCTGGAACAAGGATGGGGACTCCCTCAGATTCCTCGTGCATTTGAATTACTTAAAGAAGAACGGGATCGAGAAAATCCGTTGCATTATCGACTGCAAACCACGGTGGGTGATATTTCTGGACGAGGGGCTTTCTTTAAAAATATTTCTGGCGTAGAACCCTTCTTTTTCAATTTTCAGGCCACACCGCTGTTGTCAGAAGATCAAAAAATTCAATTTTCTCGACAACTCACTCTTTCGTCCGAAGTAGAATGGCTCAAAGTCGCCAGTTATGGAATTACGACACAAAATGGAATTTCGGTGCGACTCAAGGTTCTTCCTCATCTTCTTAAATCCGGTACCAACTTTGGACGTATTTTTGCCACGCGCCTCGATGGCTATAACATGGGACATGAATTTTATTTTCCAGTCACTATTCTTCAACCCACTGATTCTCAACTCAAATCGGAAATTTCGCTGAATTGCAAATCGGGAGAACGGCACTCTTTTTTTTATCAGGCACCCGCTTGGTCAACCCATTTGTTTATGGAAGCCAAGGATTTGCTCCATCAAAATCATTATGTCCTTGGAATTCGCACCCTCTCCGAGTGGACTGGCGGAGGAGAATATAACTCCAGATTCTGGAAAACCTTTACTCCACAAGAATTTAAATCCATTTTGACGCCGCTGGTCCCCGGAGAACTTTTCGAAATTTCAATTCAAGCACAGTTTGCTGAAAATCAAAATGGACTCCTCTCGCTAAAGCCCTTATTTCTTGGGTTAGAAGTACAAAATCCTCAAATCCTCTTCGCTCCCGGACAACGTGGCACGCTCTTGGGACTCGGGGCACGCGGCCAAAATTTGGAAGGTTCATTGCAAGGAAAATTGACTCACCAAGTCAATGATCTTCCCCTTTCTTGGAGCCTCGTAAAAGATCCTCGCTATGCCGATCTCTTAACGCAACAAACGCTCTTTTTACAAAAAGGGACAGGAACGGTTTCCCTAAAACAAAGTGAAACCGTCCAATTTGAAATCCATTATAATCCTGTTTTTTTTGATTTTCTGGACGATGCGTATTTGACAATGACCGATCCTCATCAACGTATTACCCTGCGAACCCTTGTGACAAAAGGAAAATTTGAATATCAAGCGACTGTTCCCGGAGAGCATACTTTGACCGTTTCTGTGGTAACGCTCGGACGCAAAATGTCCCTAGCACAAGGGATTTTTTCCGTTGAAGTCCAATGGCCCATTTCTCCCCAAAATATTCAATGTTTTAAAAATCCTATGAACGCGTTTGCCCAAGAAGGCGAATCTGGACAGCTCTCTTTAAAAGAAAATGTTCGTACCACACGCACTCTTTTTTTGCCGGAAATCGACCGAACCAAACGATATCGAGGTGTTTTAGAATTTCAAGAAACCCGATTTGGCAAACTACTAGAACTCCCGATTTCGGTGATGGAAGCAAGGCAACCTGTGACAGAAGAGATCGCGAAGCAGTGGCAACAAGAAGACTACGCTCGACGATGGGAAATCGCACTGCAACAAAATCCATCACTCGCGTTAGAATTGCTCCATAAAATGGAAAATCTCTCGGTGGTAAACGCGGAAGATTTTTTACGATTTAAGGTGTTTACTTATTTGAAAACCAATCCAACGAACGAAGGCACGTTTTTATTACAAGAAATCCAAAAACGTCTCGATCAAGAAGGGCTGTCGAATTCGGAACGAGTCCGTCAAGTTGCAGACTGGACCGGCTGGAAAATACGCATTCTTCAAAAAATGTCTCGATCCGAAGAAGCTGAAAAAATTTGGCAAGAGTGGCGACATCTCGATTTTAAAAATCCTCACTTTCTTTACTTTGAATATGAATTGTCGCTTCAGAGAAAAGAGTGGGAACGCGCACTTACCAATCTAAAACAAATTGAAGAAATCGAAGGGAAGCAACTTGAAAAACGGCTGTTTCTCTATGAACAACTTCAATGGAAAAAAGCCTTCCGTCAATTGCTTCCAGATTTTCTCGTTTATTATCCGAACCGGATGGAAGAATATCTCCAGAAAACGCAACAATCGTCCGCAGTATCGGATTATGCTCAAACCCTCCAAGAATTAACTCAGAAGCTGAAGACCGTCAAAGAGCAATTGTTACCAAAAGAAAAAGATTGATGAAAGAATCGAGGTTTCTATGTTTCAAAAAAGTGTCCTTTCTGTTCTCTCCTTTCTCACAATAATCTTCGCACAAACCGGAAACCCAGTCCCCAAAAAGATTCTGTCGGACTTAAAAGACAAAAAAGAATTGGTTCGCTATAAGGCCTTAATCGATTTAGCGGAGATGGTGACAGAAAATCAAGTCGACCCTCAAAAAGCGATTCCCTTGATTGTGGAAGCATTTAAAGATTCCGAACGTAGTGTTTCTATTGGAGCGACACGATCGCTGGGATCCTTGGCCGGAAAAGAAGAGACTTTTCCTTATATCCTAGAGGCTTTAAAACATAAAGATGTGAGTGTCCGAATCGAAATTATCCGTATTTTAGGAGAAGTTGGCGGAGATAAAATAGTTGCGCCAATAAGCGACACACTGAAAAATGATACCAGTAAAGATGTCCGTTATGCCGCAATGCGAGAGATTGTGAAAATAACCGAACAAGAAGACAAACGAGTCGGGCTTCAATTTGTTGATTTTTTACTAGAACGATTAAACTCAGATAAAAAATTGGGAGGTCGTTTTGGATTCATCGAGGCGCTGTCAAACTTATGCTCGGAAACCAAAAAACCGCTTCCCACGTTGCTAGAGATTTTCAAATCGGACCCGGAAGATAAAATCCGAAGTATCTCCGCCAAAGCACTCGGAGAAATAGGCCCCGACGCAAAAGAAATTTCCCCGCTGATGTTTGAACGCATCAAGAATAAAAAAGAAGCCGCTATGGTCCGGGCCAGTATTGCCGTTGCGTTAATGAAAATCGAAGAAGATTCTACGGAAGTGATCGCGATTTTGGTCGAGATGGTCAAAGAAGCCGATGAAGGGGTCGTCCGTGGGGCTCTCGAAGGATTACGATATGCTGGATCTCAAGGGAAAGAAGCAATCACTACCATTACTAAAATCATTGAGAAAAAAGGAAAAAATGCTGCTCTCGCTGAAGAAACTTATATGGCCATTACTAACCAAAGGTTCCCCCGTTAACGTAACAATAACGCGAGCGATTCAACAATACGGACGATTCGTGAATCGCCCCTACAGAGGAAAATGTTTGCTTCATTCTTAGATTATTCTTGGATTTATTTTTTTGCTCCTTTAAATTTTCTACTCTCACTTCTCGGAGCAATCCATGTAGTCCTTTATAAACGGGACACTCGTGCGGCGATTGCTTGGGTAGTCGTCATCGGGTTAGTTCCCTTTTTAGGAATTTTTCTCTATTTTTGTTTAGGAATCAATCGTATTCGGAGACGCGCTCATCTTCTTCGTGACAATCAACTTTGTCCAGAAACTATTTCTCAGGAGAATGCCTCCAAAAATTTTTGTCATGAGGAAGAACTTCTTTATTGGCTGGCTCCGGATAAATCCCATTTAAAATCCCTTAAAGTACTAATGGATCATATTACACCCAAGCCACTCCTTACCGGAAACCTCATTAAACCCTTATTTCAAGGGGATCAGGCTTTTCCGGAAATGTTATCTGCCATTGATTCAGCGCAATACTCGATAACGCTTTGCACCTATATTTTTAATGACGATTCGCTTGGAACCCTTTTTATCGATGCCCTTGAACGTGCGATCAAACGGAGGGTTCGAGTATGTGTTCTCATCGATGCGGTCGGAGCTCGTTATAGCCCTCTGAGTATTTTAAAGGTTCTCCATAAAAAAGGAGTTTCCGTCAAAAGATTTCTACCCACCTTTTTTCCTCGCTCCATTCACTACTCGAATCTGAGAAATCATCGAAAAATTCTGGTCATTGACGGCAAAAT
The DNA here is from genome assembly GCA_964530615.1 of uncultured Planctomycetota bacterium. Lineage (GTDB taxonomy): Bacteria > Planctomycetota > JBBTDB01 > JBBTDB01 > JBBTDB01 > JBBTDB01. The sequence goes on from CAZHAR010000005.1 coordinate 141,270, forward strand.
CGGATTTACGGGTGGCATGAATATTCGAGAAGAACATCCTTCGCTGATCACAGAAAATCGCACCCTTTCAGATATTCATTTTCGTCTTGAGGGCCCTGTGGTTAGACAATTACAAGAAACATTTGCCACCGACTGGGCCTTCACGACACAAGAAATTTTGGAAGGAGAACAGTGGTTCCCGAAACTGGATTCTTCAGGAGAATCCATCGCTCGTGGAATTGCAGATGGCCCTGATGAAGATTTTGAAAAATTTCGCTATACCTTGTTAGGAGCCCTCTCTGTCGCTCAAGAATCTATCTGGATTATGACGCCTTACTTTCTTCCAGATACTCCGTTGATTTCCGCAATCAATATCGCTTCGTTGCGCGGGGTTCAAGTCAATATTATTCTTCCCAAACAAAATAATCTTTTAATTGTCCAATGGGCCTCGACCGCGCTTTTTTGGCAACTACTGGAACGGAATTGTAAAATCTGGTTAACGCCTCCGCCATTCGATCATTCTAAATTATTCTTAATCGATGATCTCTGGATCCTCTTTGGGTCCGCGAATTGGGACCCGCGTAGCCTTCGTCTGAATTTTGAATTTAATGTGGAATGTTATGATCGAACCCTAGCGAAATTTTTTGGGGAACATCTTCGAAACAAAATTCGACACGCCCAGTGCATCACTTTAGAAGAAGTGGATCGAAGATCGTTTCCGATTCGTCTAAGAGATGGAATTTCTCGCTTATTTTCACCGTTTCTTTAACCCGAACGCCAACGAACTTGGTCACACTTTCAAGTTCGCTATGGCTTGCTGAAGCGTTGCATCTTCTTTACAAAAACTGAAGCGTGCCCACTGTTTTGCAAGCGATTTGTGAGCATCCGAATAAAAAAAACTGGGAGGGATCGCCGTCACTTTACGGTGTTGCGTTAAATATTTGCAAAACTCCAAATCGTCCTTGGCCCCTACCCCTAGAGCTTGACAATCTGCCATAATAAAATAGGTTCCTTCGGGAACGAAGGGTCGAAACCCCACAGATTGTAATCCAGCCACTAAAAAATCCCGTTTTTTTTCATAGAATCGCCCCAGTTCTTCAAAGTATCCTGCTTTGGGGGCAAGCTTTAATGCGTTTGCGACCGCTTCTTGAAAAGGGGTGGCGACCGAAAAAGAAATCCATTGTCTTGCGTTCTGGATTCCCCGGACCAATTCAGCCGGAGCAATAACCCAACCAATTTTCCAACCCGTGACAGAAAATGTTTTTCCGGCACTACTAATCGTCAAGGTACGATCCCACATTCCGGGTAAGGTTGCCAAAGAAATATGGTGCTGTCCAGAAAAAAGAATATGTTCATAGACTTCATCGCAAACCGCAATCACATCGTATTTGAGGCAAAGCTCGGCAATGAGTTCCAGTTCTTTCTGGGTAAAAACTTTTCCGGTCGGATTTTGTGGAGTATTCACAAAAATTAATTTTGTTTTGGAAGTAAAACATTTTTTCAATTCTTCTTCCGAAAATATCCAGCGTCCTTCCGCGTTTGGCGTTAATGGAAGATAAACCGGAACTCCACCTGCCATGGTGACCGAAGCCGGATACGAATCATAGAACGGTTCAAAAAGAATGACTTCATCGCCCGGATTCAGAAAAGCCTGACAAGTCGCAAAGAGCGCTTCTGTCGCCCCCACGGTCACAACAATTTCGGTCTTACCTTCGAGAGTTCGCTGAAGTCTTGGGCTATAAAATTCGGCCAGATTTTCTACCAAAGAAAGACTTCCCGTTCCACGAGCGTACTGGTTATAATCCGATCGAATTGCTTCAATGGCTGTTTCTTTCATAAAATCAGGGCAAGGAAAATTGGGAAATCCTTGTCCTAAATTTACGGATTGGTATTTTAGGGATAAAGCGGTCATTTCTCCAAAAATCGTTCCTCCGAAGGAGCGAACGCGCTCTGCAAGATAATTCGTAGAAGAACTCATAAAAGTGAACCTATTCTTTGGAAATAATCTCAACTCGATTCGGAAGGATAAGGAATGGAACCCTACTTTAGACAATTAGAAAAAAAACTTCAATCGCAAAATCGAGATTTAAGTGCTTATTTGGATTTTTTGCACTATAGCGACCCTTCAAAAATTCTAAAACTGACTCAGGCTTTAACGCAACAGAATATCGATTTATCTAAGTACTTTCAGTATCTTGAAAATACTTTAAAAACGAACCCTTCCGTTTCTCCTGAAAAAAAAGAGTTTATCCAGAGCCAAAAAATATCGCTTCCAAACGAATTTCAAAAATTTCAAAATGTGGGTATTCATCTTTTATCTAGCAATAAAATATCAATAGAAGAACTGAATCATTGGCTCAAGAGTCAAGAAAAATTTCAGACCTCTGCACTATTACAATACCTTTTTCAACAGCACCGACTCTCCTTGCAGGAATTTTTGGAGTATCTTGAGAACCCGCAAGAATTTCCTGATTCTTTCTACGAACTAAGAGAAACCCCTGAAGCCACGAAGTTTATCGTAAAATCTGAATTTCTTTCTCAGCGTGAACGCTTCGGCTCTTTTGTTCTCTTAGGCGAATTAGGCCGTGGAGGGATGGGAGTCGTTTACAAGGCCTATCATCCGGCTCTTTCCAGAATCGTTGCGTTAAAAGTATTTTTACAGGAAAAAGCTTCCGAAAATTTAACGCAACGATTTTATCGAGAAATTCAAGTCATGGCTAAACTCGAGCATCCGAATATTGTTCAGGTTTTTTCTGCAGGAGAAGAAAAAGGTAAGCCTTACTTGGTGATGGAATTTGTCCCAGGAAAAACACTAGAGGAGTTGAAAAGTTCCGAAAAAGAGAACCGAACGATTCTTCTGATATTTCAGAAAATCCTGCTTGCATTACACTATATGCATCAACAAGGCATTATCCATCGGGATCTCAAGCCAGCCAATATTTTCTTAAATCCAGAAGGCGAGCCCAAAATAGGTGATTTCGGACTCGCCCAAGAAATGGCCTCCAAGCAAACCAAATTAACGCAACAAGGAATTTTAATCGGAACTATTCCTTATATGTCTCCAGAACAAGTTCAAGGAAAATCATTGACGGCTCAGTCCGATGTGTACTCTATAGGAGTCTGTCTATATGAACTTCTTACGAAAAAACTTCCGCATCGAGAATCCCGTTTGAATGGACTTCTTGATCAAATCCTCCATCAAGAACCGCCCCTGCCTTCTCATTACAACCCCAAAATTCATAAGAGTGTTGAACAGATTCTTCTGAAGGCGCTCGAAAAATCTCCAGAGCAACGTTATTCTACCGCCGAAGCTTTTGCTCAAGACTTGGACGATTTTCTTTCAGGACAACCCATTTTAGCCGATATCTCTTGTACTAAAAGAAAATATGTACGTCTCTATAAAAAATATCGCTGGCCTATTTTTCTGAGTTCACCCCTTCTGCTATTTTTATTCAGTGCCCTCCTTTTCCTAAAAATTTCGCAGGTTCAGGAACGCCAAAAACAATTTTCTAACGCTTTGGCACTCGCTCGTCAGGATACCCTGATTGCACAACAACCGAACTATTCTCTGGAGTGGAAATTCAAACATTTTTTTTCCGCTTTTCTCCGTTTTAATATTGCGCTTTCCTATAAACCAGAACATCCTGAAACAGAAACAGAAAAAAGGATCTCCGTCGAAAATTTTATCGCGCTCGCTTGCCAGAAAGAATCCTATCAACTTGCACAGTACCTGACTGAAGACCTTAAAAAATTATCAACGCTCTCAGACCCTGAAAAAAATAATCTTTCTAGTTCCGTTAAAAAGGCTCAGACAAAACTCCTTCGAAAACATCTCCAAAGACTGGATTATTGGATTCAATACTTCCAAACCCAAGAAGTGAATAAGAATATTCGTAAAGAGGCTATTTTTGAAATCAGCCAAATGAAGGAAGAGGAAGTCTTTCAAAAATTAATTCTTCTGATTGAGGAATCGGTTGAATATTCTTTAATGCAACAAAATTTATCCATCCAACGAATCCAGTTTTATATAATTTTTATCGAAGCCTTCGGACGAATGAAGAATCCTAAATACGGGAAATTCCTTCTGAACAAATTGAAACAACTGGAACAAAACGCTTTTTCTAAAACAAAATCTATTCCCTATATTCATTTAATGGGTGCGCTCGCAAATTCCTTGGGATATCTTCAAGATCCTCAATATCTGGAAGAATTTATGGAGATCCGTATGAATATGGCCAAAAACGATATTTTTGAACGATTGACTCGAAAAACGGTTTCACAACTGTTGCATTTTAAAACTTTTTCAGAAGAGACGCTTCAGAGCGCAAACGATTATCTCTTCAGAGCTTACTACAAACTGGAAAAAAAAGATTTTTCCGGAGCAATTAAAGATTTTACTTCAGTACTCGATATCGATTCCAAACAAGTTGATATTTATTTCCTTCGAGGAACCGCCCGACAAGAACAAAAAGACTTTGAAAATGCGATTAAAGATTTTGACGAAAGTATTCTATTCGATCCGCTTAATACAGAAAAATATCTTGCGCGAGCATCGGTTTATCAAGAAATGAACCAATTAGACAAGGCACTGAACGACTATCAAAAAATTCTTGAAATGGATCCCAAAAATTGTAAAGCGTATCTGAATCGCAGTGTCCTAAAATTTTCTCAGATTGATTTTCAAGGCGCGTTAACGGATGTCAATCAGGCTCTTCTTCTCAATCCGTATCAAGAAGAAGCTTATACCCATCGCGCTGGAATACGATTGAATATGGGCGATTCAGCGGGAGCTATAAAAGATCTGGATCAAGCAATTTATCTGGACCCTCAAAATAATAATAGTTTCAACGCACGCGGACTGGCCTATTTTTATCAAGGAGAGGTTACAAACGCGCTTAAAGATTTCGAAGAATCCATTCGTCTCAATCCACAGGATGGATATCCCTATTACAACCGCGCGAATGTAAAAAGAGCGTTAAAGGATTTTCAAGGCGCATTTTTAGATTATAATGAGGCCGTTCGATTAACTCCTGATTCAATAGTCTTTCTTTATGATCGAGGACTTACGCGAAACCTTTTAAAGGATACCGTTGGATGTCTTCAGGATTTTCAGAAAGTCTTGGAAATGATTCAATCTACACCCTCTCTGGTAGGGAACCAAATCCGATACGAAATTCTTCAAGAATTTCCAGCGCTTAAAAAGTAATTTTTTATTCAGGCGTAAATTAGGCGCCGTACCCAAACACAGAAAGCTTTTATGGAAAAAGTACAAAACTACAAAAATCATGCCCAATTCGTCCCGCTCTTTCACTATTTCTTATTTGGCCTCATTATCCTTATTTTTATCGGCTCAATAACAAATCTCATCAAAAGCGCAGGAACGTCCGCATTTCTGGGGTCTATTCTTGTTCTCGCCATCAGCAACAGTCTCTTTTTCTTTTTCGCCTATTGCCGTATTTTCCCGCTTAAGGCTCAAGATCGAGCCATTCGCGCTGAAGAAAACTTGCGGCACTACGTTTTGACTGGAAAATTGTTCGATCCTCGACTCCGTATCGGACAAATTATCGCACTCCGATTTGCGCCAGATGAAGAATTTATAATATTGGCGCCAAAAGCGGTGACTGAGAATTTGTCTTCGTCTCAAATTAAACAGGCCATTAAAAATTGGAAAGCCGATACCTACCGCGTTTAAAAAAAACTTTTTTTCTTGAACTATTTTTCGTTTTTTCGCTACAATACTCCGTAACTTTTTAGTTTGGCTCCTTGTTTCTTTATTTTGGAGTCCCTATTCAGCCTTATTCAGAAGAGTACTTCGATGAGTTTAACTGAGATTCAAGTTTATGATCAATTTCAAAGCAAATTAAGAAAAATTCCTATTCTGCCTGAAAGTGATACCATTTCCACCATTTGCGAAAAACTAGAGCCTTTTTATCAAATCAAAATGATCACCCTCTACGATGGAAAAACTCCGTTACACTGGAACTCTACCTTTAAATTCATCGAAGAAAAACATCGAATCTCTTCTAAAATTCTTTTTTTTAACTTTATCTTTTACACCTTGGAAGAAACCCAAAGAAGACTCCAAAAGGATGAATTTCAAATCAAATATCTCATCGAATTAGGAAAACTTAAAACCTATACCAAAGAAGACGAAACTCTCTTCCGCGCTTATGAGATTCATAGCTTTATTCAAACCGAATCCGAAAAAGTTACTTTCCGCTTAACCTCTGAAACCACGCGCCTTTTAAGAGAACGCGTTAAAGCAAATTTAATAATAATGGAAGAGACAAAGCAAGATAAATAAAAGGATCAGCCCGGCCTCTTCCCATTATCTATCAAATTGTCGGCCAGTACTCCAGCTATAGCCGTAAGGCTTAGCTGGTGGTGAAGGCCGATCACCGTGAGTCCGAGCAATTTTGCGAGGATGAGC
>CAZHAR010000006.1:0-138728 GCA_964530615.1 uncultured Planctomycetota bacterium
CACCGGTAGGAATAGTGCCGATAATTGGGTTTGCAGGAACGGTTTCGGCATCATAGACAAAACTATTGCTACGACTATCACAGCCTAAAGCAATACCTACTAAAAAGAGAAGAGTAAGGATAAAGGAGAGTTTATTGAACATAACCCCTATTGCCTCCAGTAAATAATAAAGATGTTGTTTTCTCAAGGAGAAACAACGTATCAAAAAATTTGTTTGATTTAAAGCACTTTTTTTTAACTATAGCAAATTTCTTCCAAATAAAAACAAAAAAAGCCAAAACCCTTGTTTTTTTTCAATTTTCGTTTTTCGTATACTCCCTAATGTCATTGCGATGAGGCACAGCCGAAGAAACGGTCGGTACGACTCTCGGTAGGTTTAAACGCTAGGGATTTGTTTGGCAACAGGAAGTGGAAAAGACTAAAATAGTGTGGGTGATGAAGTCTTGAATATATAAAAGGAGACTTGGTGAGCCGACCTAAACACCCGAAAAAAGAGATTGAAGAAGCCATAAAATATGCAGAAGAACAGGGCTGGTTTCAGAAAATGAAAAATTACATATTTACTTTAGTTCTTGAGAAGACAGCACTTGACAAAAATAAAATAGAAGATGCGTTATATGAAGCGGGATGTGATGATGCTCTGTTAAGTTTTTATGGAGATATCCCTCATCTAGATTTTGATCGAAAAGCAGTTTCTTTAGAAGAATCGATCCGGTTAGCTACAGAAGATGTTTCCCTTACTGGGCTTTTGGTTCTTGAAATTAAGATGACCTCAAAAGAATTTTCTCTTCTCCAACATTAATTCAATCATCAAAGGGTATCGAAGCCAACTTAGTTTTTTCTCACTTTATAATTGGTCCACCAGCGGTTCCATTGATCGAGATTTTTTCCGTAATAATGGCCCGTCATACTTCTGAGGGCTAGTTGAGCATTTTTGGAGACCGATTCGTTGGGATCGGCGATGACTTTAATGAGAGGTTCAATACAATCATCAGTTCCAATCAGACGGAGCGCTTGAATAATTTTTTGTTTCACCCAAATATGATCTTCCACCTCAAGGCGAGCAGTAAGTGCGGCGATTACAGAGGGTTCTGGAAAATTTCCCAAAGCTTCCGCAGATTCCATACGAACATAATGAGAGGGATCAGAGAGCGCGATTGTTAAAGGTTCAAGAACTTCTTTTTCTCGAAATTGCCCCAAAGACTCTACGGCAGTGGCACGCACAAGAGCTGGTTGCTCTGGAGACAACGCGGCGACAAATAAGGGAAGATAGCGGACATCCCCCGTTTGTGAAAGCTCAATCAAGGCTTGTTGACGCTCAACAGCATTTTTACTTTTTGCCTGTAACAATAAATCATATTCACTGCTGGCGCATCCAAAAAGACTCACTCCAAGAAAAAGCATCCCCAGCAGGCATTCTAAAAATTTTGGTAACTGTTCAGGTCTCCTAATGTCCCCCGCTGGCGGGGGATCAAGGGGGTGGAGTCTTTCAGAAATGCTCTTCCACCCCCAAACCCCCGCCAGCGGGGGACAAAGACCACAAGGTTTTGTGGTTTGACCCGAGTTGAAATCCATAGGTTGTACCTGAATAATTACAAATTTTGTCATTATGTCTCTCTTTTTTATTTCGTTCGTGGCGTAGTGTAAGCTCTTTAAAGAAGACATTCAAGTTGCTATGATGAAAAGATCAAAATTTTTGAAGAGGTTTTTTTATTTTATGCCTAGAATTATTTTATGGATCTCGCTTTTTTGTTGGCTTGGAATTGCTTGTGATTCACCCCCACCCCCCGTTCCCGCAAAAAAAAAGAATTTAATTGTGGTTACGCTCGATACGACCCGAGCGGATCGTTTAGGGTGTTATGGATACGACGGGAACACGACCCCGTTTTTAGACGCTCTAGCGCAAGATTCGATTGTCTTTGAAAATGCCATTACTCCGGTTCCGCTGACGTTACCGTCCCATTCGACCTTATTTACCGGAATTTATCCACTTGGGCATGGAGTTCGAGCCAACATTGCGTTTCAACTTCCAGACGAGGTTCAAACCCTCGCGGAAATTTTAAAAAGTGAGAGCTACGAGACAAGCGCTTTTGTTTCCGCGATTGTCCTAGATCAAAAAGCGGGATTGTCCCAAGGATTTGATCACTATGACCAAAAATTTCCGATGCGACAACCCAAAAGAAATGCAGAAGAAACCTTTCAAGCGGTCCAAAAATGGATGCTCTCTCGTAAAACGGAGCAACCTTTTTTTCTCTGGGTCCATTTGTTTGATCCCCATTATCCTTATGAACACCCTGAACCTTATAAAAGCCAATTTCCAACGAGTCCGTATAATGGAGAAATCGCTTTTTTGGATGTCGAATTTGGAAAATTTGTTGAGTTGCTCAAAAAACGAGAGCTTTATGAAGACACGATTCTCACCGTTGTGGGCGATCATGGGGAAAGTTTAGGCGAACACGGAGAAATTTCCCATGGATATTTTGCGTATGATTGCACTCTAAAAGTGCCTTGGATTCTAAAATTACCGAATCAACTTCACTCAAAACGTCGAATTTCGGCTCAAGTCCGAATGATTGATGTGTTGCCGACCTTGCTCCATTTCCTAGAAATCGAACCGGGGCCGAAGGTTCAAGGAATGGATTTGGCTCCTTTTTTTGAAGAGAAGTCTTCTTTTCCAGAGTTAGTGGCGTATTCTGAAACGTATTATCCTTTTTATCAATACGGTTTTGCGCCGATTGAGGTTTTACGAACCGCTTCCTATAAACTAGTGGATACGGTTCCTGTAGAACTTTACGATCTTCAAACGGATCGAGACGAAACGAAGGATGTAAGTAAGACACATCCAGAACTCGTAAAGAGTTTGAAGGAAAAACTTCAGATTCAGAAAGAAACCTATTCGCGTGCGATCCATGCGGAATCCGAACCCGATGAAAAAACACTCGCTCAACTGGGTGCTTTGGGGTATATTAGCTCTCGACGGGTTTCACCCAATCAGGCGGAGAGGCTTTCTCCAAAAGAAAATGTGGTGACCCACGAAAATATGATGAAGATTTATTCAGAAATGGAGAAACAGAGTTTTCCGAAAGCGCAAGATTATATGAGTCGGGTGCTTCTTTCCAATCCGGATTTACCGATAGCGTTGGAACTTCAACTCGAAATCTTCTTAAAAACGAAACAATACCCGAAAGCGAGCACGTTACTTCAGCGGCTTCTGAAAACCTATCCCGACGAACCGCATTTTCTGTATAAATTGGCCCAATGCTATCACTCTGAAAATGATGTTTTACAAGCGATTACGGTTCTAAAAAAAATTCTAACCTTGGTGCCAAACTACGAAGAAGTTTATCAAACGCTATGGCTCATCTATGTTCAAAATAAGCGTTTCGAGGAAGCACATCAAGAAATTCAAGCGCGACTTCAAAACCATCCAGATTCTGGTTTTTGCTGGAGATGGTTGGGGAAAATTTTTGAAGCACAAGGGAACCTAGAAGAAGCGGAAAAAAGCTATTCTCGCGCCACACAAATGGCCGATAAACAAGGAAATTCTTATTATGTTTTGGCCAAATTGCAACAGAATAAGAAAAATTTTACTCAAGCGATGGAGTCTTTTCAAAAGGTTCTGAATATCCTTTCAGAAGACGAAGAAAACTATTATGAATCGCTCCTTGCTTTAAGCGATTTGTCGGTTCAAGAACCCTCCCAAGCGCTTGGTTATCTTCAGCGGGCACTATTCTTAAAACCGGAACAGTTTGAGACCAGAAAAAAACTAATTGAGCTTTGTCTTCAGATCCCTTCTAAAAAAGGGGACGCAAAACGCTATATTCAAGAAGGTTTCCAAAAGGATCTATCGAAAGAAGACACCTTCAGTCTCATTCTTTTTTTTGAAAAATTAGGAGATTTTAACGAAGCTTTAAAGCGAGTCGAAACCTTTCTTCAGAGTAATCCCTTTTATTCTGAAGCGTTTTTTCTTGCGGGAAAATTGAATTTTCAATTTCAAAGGAAAGAACAAGCCATTAATGCTTTTAGCACGTTTTTGGAATTGACTTCGCGTCGGGATCCGAGGTATACGAGCATTGAGGTTTTATTAAAAAAACTTCAAGAAAAATGATCTTGAGGCGGGATCCTAGTCCACTATTTTGAATTTTATTAGATTCACGCAATAAATTAATTTTTTTTTAGGGAGACGAAAATTGAAATGGCGCCTTTTTGCTTTACTGATTGTTTGCGTTATTTTAGGAGTGACTTTTTTTTCCTGTGATCCTTCCCCCAAAAAACCTGAAAAACTCTATAATTTAATTATTCTGACGGTGGATACAACTCGAGCGGATCATATTGGATGCTATGGAAACACGCAGGTGCAGACTCCGGCTCTGGATCAACTGGCCAAGGAGGGGACAAGATTTGCCAATGCGAACTCTCATATTCCGCTTACGCTTCCTTCGCATAGCACTATTTTTACCGGAAATTATCCGATTGGAACTGGGGTTCATGATAACATTGGATTTAGACTCTCGGAGGATGTAACGACGCTGGCGGAATACTTGAAAGGAAACGGTTATCATACGGGTGCTTTTATTGCCGCCAAGGTGCTTGTCTCTAAATTTGGAATTAATCAAGGTTTTGAGGAGTTTAACGAAAAAATCCCGCCAAAAAAACCGTCGCGTAACGCGGAAGCTGTGTTTAAACCTGCGAAAGAATGGATTGAAAAACAGAAGGGTCACCCTTTTTTTAGCTGGATTCATCTGTATGATCCTCACCTTCCTTATGAACATCCAGAGCCATTTTGGAGTCAATATGCGGCCAATCCCTATGCGGGCGAAATCTCGTATATGGATTCTCAAATTCAACTATTCCTAAATTTTTTAAAGGAACAGAATCTTTATGATTCTTCCTTAATTATGGTGGTCGCAGATCATGGGGAAAGTCTTGGAGAACATAAAGAAACCACTCATGGCTATTTTCCTTATGAAGCGACGACGCATATTCCCTTTATTTTAAAGCCGATGGCCCATATCAAAACAAAGTCCGTGATTGAGGATCGAGTTCGTTTGATTGATGTGATGCCGACGTCCTTGGCGATGCTTGGATTCTCTATTCCGAAAACGGTTCAGGGCGCAGATTTAACTCCGCTTCTCTATTCGCAAAAAGAATCTCTTGACCTTGTTTCTTATAGCGAAGCCTTTCTCCCGTTCTATAAGTATAATTTTAGTCCTATTCGCGTGTTAAGAACGAATCGCTATAAACTGGTGGATGATTGCCATCTAAAAGAACTCTACGATTTGCAAGCCGACCCGAATGAACTGAAAAACCTTCGTGAGGAAAAGCCTGATATCGTTAAAGAGTTAGAAATTAAATTAAAGCTCTTGCGAGAAACATATAGTACGAGAGAAGATTCTCTTTTTACACCGGACGAAAAAACGTTGCTCTCGCTCGCGTCCTTGGGGTACGTTAATCACCCGATTCGACCGATTAAAGAGGGCCAAGAATCTCCGAGTTCGATTGAAAATATCGATCAGCATGATCGTCTGATACGAGCCGGTTCCTGTATAGGCAAACAGGAATATCCCGAAGCCGAAAAACTACTTTTTCTCGCGCTAGGGGCGTTTCCCGATATGCCGTCCGTTCATGAAAATTTGGCCATTCTCTATTTCAAACAAAATCAATTTGAAAAAACGCTTCAATATCTTAATAAACTCTTATCGTTTAATCCGAACGATACGATTTCGATGCAAAAAATGGCGATGTGTTATTATGGTCTCAAAGACGCTAAAAAATCGGTAGAAATGTTAAGAGAAATTATTAAGATATCGCCGTCTTATGAAGAAGCGAGGGAAAACCTCTGGAAGCTTTATCTGAATGCCAAACGCGTGGATTTGTTGAAAACAGAACTTCATGAATTTATGCAACAGAATCCGAATAGTGAATTTGGTTGGATGTGGGAAGGACGATTCGCGCGCGATGATAAACAATGGGATAAAGCAATTTCTGCCTTTCAAAAGTGTCTTACGAACGAAGATTTTTCTGCGTTAGCCTGGTTTGAAATTGGAAAAATTTTACGCGAAAAACAAAACCTTCCAGAGGCTCGTAAAGCCTTTGAGAAGAGCATTGAATTTAACGACCAAGATATCAATGTGGTGGTGAATTTTGCCGTCATTTTAATTCAAGATAAAGAATTTGATACCGCGCTTGCTCATTTACAACGGGCCTTAAAACTTCATCCCTCTCCGATTCAGATGGAAGAACTGAGTAAATATTTAGTGAATGTCTATCTAGAAATCAGCCGAAAATATCTTGAGAGTCAGCCCCAAAAATCGCTAGAAGCCTTATCTGGAGCGCTGTTGTACGCACCCAAAAATTACCTTATTCTGGAGCAACTCATTCAGCTTGAGATTATCTTAGAAAAAAAAGAAGAAGCGTATAATCATATCCTTCAAGCCATTTCTTACGAATTCTTGGGGATGCAACACTTAAAGATTTTAAATCTTTTGGAAAGAGTGGGGAAAGCGCCCGAAGCTTTCAATTATTTGTTGCAATTTTTGCAGAACCACCCAGAAGAAAAATACGGGTATCTCTATTTGGGTGAACTCGCGATAAAACTTCAGTTGCGTCAACAAGCGATTGATGGATTTAGTAAATTCCTCGAACTCTATCAAGAGCAAGACGCGACTCGCGATCAAATTGTAAATGCGTTAGAGAAACTCAAAGGTCTTGCTCCGAACAAGGAAAAATAAATAGGGTGCTTTATGGTTGTTCGAACGACGGTTGTTCTTGCCTTTTTCACGATTCTGCTCGCCTCTTGGATCCTTTGGGTAGAACCTCAATTAAAAACAACTTCGACCCTCGAATGGGAAAGCCGAAATGTTTTAAATTTTTCGGCACAAGAGTGTATCCAAATGGAATTTAAATCGAAGGAACACTCCTTTCGAATTCAGCGGGTTTCCGATCAGAGCTTCTCGTTGGAATATCCAGAACCTCGTATTCAGGCGAACGAAGCCTTTGTAACCAAAGTCTTGGGACGTTTTGGAAACCTAAATCGTACGGGAACGCTTCCGCTTCAGTGCCCTCCAGAAACAACGCAACAACAATTTTTAGAACGCTATCAACTTTTAGCCCCCGCGATAACCCTTTCCTTTTCTTTTCAAGACGGAACGATCCATCAGATCGCTTTCGGAAAAAATGATCAGGAATATTGTTATGTGCAGATCAATCACTCGAAAGAAATTCAAATACTTCCAGTCGATTTGTTGCATTTAGCTACTCCCTCCTTAGAAAACCTTCGCGATTCGGCCCTCATTCATCTTGATCCTGCGGCCCTTGTGGCGATTGAAATTCAACAGTCCTCTTCCACGATTCGTCTCGAAAAACCCAATTCCAAATCGTTTTATGATGGATGGCAACAGACCGTACCGTATCGTCTTCCGGTAGACTCGGATACCCTTTTTCTTTTACTCGACACTCTTAAAAATCAAACGGCCCAGAATTATCATTTATTTTCAGAAATGGAAGCGGAATTTGCGCAGGCTTCTCTAGCGATTACTTTTTGGGAAAACCATCAAGGACAGGTTCTCTCTAAAAAATTACTGTTGTGTCAGAAAGAGCAGCAACTCTATGCCTACGCTCCGAATTCCGCTTGGGTACGCTCTTTCCAAAACGATTTTTTTTTACAGACGATCCACTTGCCGGCTTGGAAATATATCGAACGCGATGTATTTCCGTTTCAGGAAGAAGATTCGTTGACGTTTGAACTCTTTGACCATCGTCATCTCGATTATCATCGAGAACAAAAACAATGGTGGAAAAAGACCCCTCAGAGCGGAAAGCTAGAACTCCCGCGTGAACTGATTCAGCCGGTTCTGGATACGCTTCATATTTTAGAGATGGTGGATCTTATTGTGTGGGAACCAAAATCTTTAACCGAATATGGTCTTGATTCACCTCTCCAGCAATGGAAAATTTCTCAAGCCGGAGAGTCCTATGAATTGAAGATTGGGAAGCCCGCGAACGCGGATACCCTTTACGCTATGCGGCAAGATTTATCACTCGTGTTTACCTTGAATAAAGATATCGTTGCGTCTCTTTCGCTTCATCTTGGAGAAAGCGAACTTTATTTCCAGAACGAACAATTGCAAAAAGAACTCAAGGAACAATTTTCGACTCCGGAAAAAAAATAACGTAAAAGGTCATGACTATTTATTAAAATATTAGACGTCTTCGTCCCAGACCGTAAATTGATCCCGTCCTTTATCTTTAGTTTGATAGAGTGCGCGGTCGGCTTTAGAAATCAGAAGTTCTGGCGTATCTTTTGCTTTATGGGAAGAAATGCCAATACTAATGGTACAATGAAGAGGCGCTTGGCTACGTGCGTTAAACACAAAATTTCGAAAAGTCGAATTGATTTGTTGAGCAATTTCTTGAGCGCCAGAAGAATCGAAATGAGGCAGAAGAATAGCGAATTCTTCTCCGCCATAACGACAGCAAACTCCTCTTGTTCCGACCACTTGCTTTAAGAGGGTTCCCGTTTCACGCAAAATCTCGTCTCCGGCGGGGTGCCCATATCGATCGTTCACTGATTTAAAATGATCCAAATCAAGCAATAACAAAGAAAATGGCTCCGATTCTTCAAATAATTCTTCTAGTTTGATAAAAAAATATTGACGAACATAAATCCGGGTCAATACATCTACAGTCGCTTTTTCGTAGAGGTCCGCGTTTTTAAAGGAAATTCCAGTTTGGCTTGCCAGAATTTGTAGATGCTCCAGATCGGATTCTGTAAAATCGCTCTGATTCATTTTATCGGTGACACAAATGGCCCCAACGCGATTTAATTTTCCTGTAGAACTATCTTTAATACTAACGGGAACAATAATAAAAGAATTGGTGCGATACCCCCGATTCGGATCGAGGTTCCAATTTTTTAATAAAGAATTGGGCGAAGCGGACGGATACAAAATAGGCAAATTTTCCTGAATCGCTTTTCCGACCAATTGCTCGCCGAGTGGAACCTGAATTTTGGGCCAGAGATCTCGTTTAATGCCAAAAGAAAAAGAAAGCGTCGCGATCGAAGCCCCTTCTTCTAAAATTAGAAACGAGACTCTTTGGCATTTGAGATTAGTCGAAGCAAAACCGGAAGCTTCTTTAATGATGTTGGCCTTATCCAAATTGGAGGAAAGCCATTGAGAAGCTTTGTTTAACGATTTTAGAATACGAGTGGATTCTATTAAGGTGAGTTGATTCTGAATATTTTCTAGGGCAAGGCCCACTTGAGTTCCAATCTTGGTCAATTGATCCAAATCGGCGTTCGTATAGGCGGTATGAGAATCGGGAGAATCAATATGAATAATGCCTAAGAGTTTTCCTTTAAAAGTAATCGGCACCGAGATACAAGAGTCAATTTGGAGGTCTGCGATCGAACGTTTTGAGAGAAACCGCGCGTCTTTTTGAGCATTTTTAGACAAAACGCTTTCTTGATTCTTGGCCACGAAATCAATAATGGTTTGGGAATATTCAATGATCTTGAGGTATTTTTCTCCATTTTTGAATGCGGCGATTTGTTTCAAACGTGGGCCACCTTCGTCATAAAGAAAGATCACTCCTCGATGAAATTTAAATTCTTGGTAAATAATTTTTAGAACCCCAAAACACAATTCTTTTTTATCAGAATGTTCAAGAATGATACTTCCAATTTGGTAGAGGGTGTACAGTTTAGCTGAAAAATTTTCTTCCTGATTGAAGAGTTGGGAGTCTTCCATAGGAACAGGTTTCCGAGTAAAAATCTTGGAATGTTCCATGGAAATTTCGTCTTCCAATGAGGCTTTTTCTTTGGGGTGTTCATCTTCGGCGTAAAGCATAAGCGTGTTACAGAGACTAATAATATCTCCGTGTTGTAAGACTCCACGCATCAGAACTTCCCCATTGACTGTTAGCACTTTGGAGGGATCCAGATTATGAATGGTAATTTGTTTTCCCTCTTTCAAAATTCGGAGTTGCGTCCCGCTGAGACGTCGATCTTTAAGCTGGATAGTGCTACTGGAATCAGAGCCAACGGTTTGGCTGGCGGAGAGTTCAAAGCAATCCCCTATATTTGGCCCTTCCAGAATAATCAATTGGGACATGCAAACCTCTCTAGTCCGAACGATCCTTGGAAGAGGCTTCGGTTTGGTGCTCTAGATGTTCAATTAATCCATCCGGATCGTTCTCTTGATAGCTCGTGTGCCATCCTTCTTGGTAGGTATCTCCACAGGTTCCACAGCGCTCGTAAGCACCGTAACCTTCAGGATCTTCTTGAAATCGATGCGGAAAACTACATCCCCAAAACAGTAATCCGATAAAAAAAATAATAAAATATTTCATAAAAACCTTATTTTTATTCATTTTTGTGAGAAAGCGGTCTTATTTTGTTCTTTTGTAACTGTTCAGGTCTCCTAATGTCCCCCGCTGGCGGGGGATCAAGGGGGTGGAGTCTTTCAGAAGTGCTCTTCCACCCCCAAACCCCCGCCAGCGGGGGACAAGGACCACAAGATTTTGTGGTTTGACCTAAATTGAAATCTACAGGTGTACCTGAATAGTTACATTCTTTTAAATATTGTAGCGAATTTTTTAAGATTTTCTATGTTAAAATTTGTTGTTTTTAATGGGGCGTTATATTGCTTTCTTGAGTGGAGTTGATTATAATCCATCGCTTCACAAATATAAGTCTAAGTTTTTTTCTTTCCAGAAAAGGTAGGTATTTAAGTCTGTATGGTTAAAATCCAACTGAAGAAAGGCGAACCGATTGATAATGCGTTAAAGCGATTTAAACGTATTTGCAATAATGAAGGTATTTTCAGCCATGCGAAACGGTGCTCTTTTTATGAGAAACCGAGTGATCGCAGTCGACGTTTAGAAAAAGAACGTCAGAAAAATATGAAAAAAAACCAAAAACTGGGAATTGGCTTCTTCTCTCCACGGAAGAAAAAGCGTATAGAGAAAAAATAACGGCCCACATTCATGGGAATCCTTTCTGTTTCGGAAGCGCTGGCAAAAACTTTTGCCTCTCTTCCTCCCACACAACTCAGTACTGTCCCTCTCGTCGACGCTGTGCATCATATTCTCGCAGAGCGGATACAGGCTGATCGTGATCTTCCTCCTTTTGATAAATCCGCGGTAGACGGCTACGCCATAGCGCCTGTTGAATCCACAAAAATACTGCCCTTTACTTTTAAAGTGAAGGGTTTGTCTAAAGCAGGCTCTCGATGGCCCGGAACCTTAAAATCAGGTGAAGCCTGTCAAATTATGACCGGCGCACCTGTCCCTCCGGGAGCCGAACGAATTATTATGGTGGAAGACACGACACGTGTCGGAGATTCCGTGCGTATTGCCACTCTTGGTGAACCGCAACAACATATTCAACCTCGCGGACGAGAAGTTCAACAAGGATCAGTGCTTCTTTCTCCCGGAACCTGGATTCGCTCTTCAGAAGTCGGTGTTTTGGCGACCGTCGGCAAATCTTATGTACAGGTCTTTCGAAAGCCCACAATCGGCGTTTTGGCGACCGGAGATGAATTGGTTGAGCCGGATATCGTCCCCGGAGCCGATCAAATTCGTAATTCAAACGGCTACGCGTTAACCGCACAAATACGATCGAGCTATTTTGAGGTGACCTTTCTTGGCGTGGCCCGCGATACCAAAGCCGACACCCTAAAAAAAATAGAGATGGGCCTACAAAAAGAGGTCTTGATCCTCTCGGGAGGAGTTTCTAAAGGCGAATTTGATTATGTGAAAGACGCTTTACTGGAAAAAGGCGCACTCTTTGAATTTGATCAAATTGCAATTAAACCCGGAAAACCACTTGTTTTTGGGAAAGTGCAGAATACCTATATTTTTGGGCTACCCGGAAACCCCGGATCTTCCTTTACCACTTGCGAATTATTTGTTCTCCCCTTTTTAAAAGGCTGGTCCGGATTCCCTGTCTATCGCCCTCGCTTGCTCCAAGGAATCCTGAATTTTGAAATCAAGGCAAAAGGAAACCGTACCCACTATCTTCCCGTTCTGATTGAATTAAAAAAAGACGTCTGGACCCTTTCAAAACTTCCTTATGCGGGCTCTGCGGATGTCCTCGCGTTAGCATTAGCCAATGGATTTCTTGTCGTAGAGCCTGACCATTCTTATCGGCAAGGGGAACTCGCGCCTTTTTTATTCTTTTCCGAAAATGCTCCATTCCCGGAACCTCTCCAAAAATAAGCTTCTGCAAAACAATTTCTCTTTAAGATCGTCTAAAGGTCTTTTCTTCTCCCTTTTATCAAAGAGTATTATTTATGAATTTTTATCGTTATCAGGGAAGCCCGGATTATATTGCTTCCGAAGAATTAAAAACAACTGTAAACGCCGCTTTGGCCCTAAATAAGCCTCTGTTAGTCAAGGGAGAACCCGGTACCGGAAAAACATTACTCGCTCAAAGTATCGCCAAATCCCTCGGAATGGAGCTGATCCGATGGAACGTGAAATCCACCTCGAAGGCACAAGAGGGGCTTTATCATTACGATGTGGTTCAGCGTTTGAACGATGCTCGTTTTCAGGACAAAGATATTGCGAATATTCGCCAATACATCAAAATGGGCCCCATTGGACGCGCTTTCAAAAGTGAACAACAAGTCGCTCTCTTGATTGATGAGATCGATAAAGCCGATATTGAATTCCCCAACGATTTGCTCAACGAACTCGATGAAATGAATTTTTTTATTCCAGAACTCTCCGAAGAAGTCAAAGCAAAATGCCGCCCGGTGATTATTATTACCTCAAACGCGGAAAAAGAATTGCCGGACGCTTTTTTGCGTCGTTGTTTGTTCCATTATATCGCTTTTCCGGAACCCGAATTAATGACGGATATCCTTCATGTTCACTATCCCGATTTAAAAGAAAAATTACTCTCCAATGCTTTAAAACAATTTTATTGGTTACGCACGCTCACCGATCTAAAAAAACTTCCCTCCACAAGCGAACTCATTGATTGGCTCTTTGTCTTAATGAAAGCAGGTCTCTCTGAGGAAGAAATTCGCCAAGGAATTCCCTTTTTATCGACCTTAGTAAAAAAAGAAGAAGATTCAGAGAAAGTTCAAAATAGGCTCTCTTCGAGAGGGAAAGGCTCCTGATGTTTCTAGATTTCTTTTTTGCTTTACGTCAATATGGCTTAAAGGTGACCCCAGAACAATGGCTCGATCTCCTTCGCGCCCTTACGATGGGATTAGAAAATTGTAATCTTCAAACTTTTTATTATCTCTGTCGCTCCATCGTCTTAAAATCTGAATCCGAATATGATGCCTTTGATGTCGTTTTTGTTCATTATTTCTCGGAGGTTGAAGAACCACTGGCCATTCGGGAAGAAATCTATCAATGGCTTCAGAAACCTATTGAATTTCGACTCTTTGAAGACGAATTAAAACGCCTTGGACTTCAAGATCTGGACGAACTCCGAAAAGCCTTTGAAGACCGTCTCAAAGAACAAAAAGAGGCTCATCAAGGCGGTAAAAAATGGATTGGGACTGGCGGAACTTCCAAATTCGGTGCCTTTGGACATAGCGCGGGCGGAATTCGTGTTGGGGGTGGTTCCATGAATCAGGCCGCTGTAAAAGTCGCGGCCAAACGTCAGTTTATGAACTATCGTCACGATGTTCCTCTCGATGTCCGCAATATTAAAGTCGCCCTCAAAGGATTAAGAAAACTGGCAAAAGAAGGGCGAGAAGAAGAAATTAATTTGCCTGAATCGATTCGCAAAACTTGCGAAAACGCCGGAGAAATTGAACTCGCTTTTCAAAAACCACGAAAGAACGCCGTAAAACTCTTGCTGTTAATGGATTCTGGCGGTTCAATGCTCACCCATACCCGTAAAGTCAACGAATTGTTTTCGGCCTCGCACGCCTCGAACCACTTCAAACGCTTTGAACATTATTATTTCCATAATTGTGTCTACGATTGGCTCTATACCGATATTCAACAGCGCAAAAGTATCTTCACCCGTGAATTACTAGAAAAAATCCAAGACGATACCAAAGTCATTCTCGTGGGCGATGCCTGTATGTCCTCCGAGGAACTTGTTTTTCCCGGAGGGTGTATCGACTACTGGGAACATAACAACCGCCCTGGTATTGAATGGCTCCGAGATATTAAACGAAAGTGTCATTATTCGGTATGGCTCAATCCCGATCCGGAAAAATATTGGAACCACCCCACCGTTAAAATGATTTCTGGCGTTTTCCCAATGTTTACGCTAACCCTAGACGGATTGAATGATGCCATCCACAAACTGATTGTTTGGTGAGGAGATAAAGTAACGTTCCTATTGTCATGGCGAACGAAGTGAAGCCATCTCCGAAACTTTTGAACTTTTTGGAGATTCCTCACTAACGTTCGGAATGACAATAGAGCAGTGATAGACGTTGAGTATGTTTTATCGAATTTCTAGAGTGTGGGCAAATTTTTCGGATTGTTGAATGGTAGAGTTTAGGCTGGGATCAGGATTACGATACGATTCCTGACGCAACCACATTTTAGCGTCATCGGTTCCGATTTGTCCAATAGAGCGATAGAGATGCTTTTTCAAAGAAACTGAACCTGTAGCGCGCACCGCCGCTTGAAGACTCGACAAGGCAGAAGGATCGGCAATACGTCCTAAAGCATCGACTAACACGATTTGAATGGGTTCTCGTGTTTCTTGTTTTACGAGAGCGAGAAGCCTATCCGTCGCCAAACGGGATCTCTGCCACCCTAATAAAGTCACTGCATTATGAAATTCCCCTTCCGAACAATTTTCGAGGACAGTCAGCAGAGACTCTGTTGTTTGCTCAGTCCCGAGGCTGGTTTCCAAGGCTCCAGCAATTCCTTGTAACAGCCCCTTGGGCGCGCGAAGTCCAAGCGTTTGTAATGGAGTTCCAAATTCGGAGTTAGCCGCAAGCGTGAGGATTTGAACCGCTGTTTGTCGTTCAAGAATAGAGCGAGTTTCATCAGAAAGAATATTCATCACGGATTGCAAACTCTCTGTATTCAAGAGCGGAATGAGGCGTGCCATCATCAATTCATACATCGCATTCAAGCGAATCTGTTCATTTGCTGAAAGTAAATCGGCTTGAAGTTGGGTCAGAAGGAGCTGATGGAAAGCGGGAGACGATTTTTGGTTGAGAAGCGTTGCATAAGATTGGAACGTATCAATCCATTCTGAAGTTTGAGAAATCGCAAAGAGCGCGTCTTCGCCGGGGACAATTTGAAATTCTTGACCCTTGGGCTGGAGGCAAGCAATAAAAAGTGTTTCTTCAGGAAGTTGATAAATGGGATGTTGTAAACTGAGTCCATCAATCCAGATGACGCGATTAAGGGTTTCTCCATAAAGGGATTCTAGCACTTGGAAACCAATAGGATCTTGAGTATTCATACGTTTCCCAATTACGACGGAACGGGAAGCGCGAAGCAATTGGATTGGAGTCATTCCCATCGGATTACAGCAACGACTGGGACCGGGCATATACGATTGAGCGCTCGTAAAAAGGGTATTATCAAACGCGAATTCAATTCCGGGGCCAATCGTCGAACTTGCGGACATAATGTTATTGGTTGCCGGAGAGGGAAGGGTTGGAGACCCAACGGTATGCCCGAAATCAAGACTGTGTCCAATTTCATGAGCGGTCACTTGTCCCAAAAATTTCATGTATTCAGAAAGGGTTCTCTGTGAAGGAGAGAATCCCGTTGAGTTCCAGAATCCATTGAGACGATCCACAAATACGCCAAGCTCTTCGGGTCCGTCCGTGAAGCTTCCCGTTTGGGAATTATTTTCGATGGAGGTATTTCCACCCGAAGTAAAGAAAGCCACTCCGACTGGATTCGTCAAAGCGGATTCTCCCGAGAGATGAAGAATATTACGAATGGCAATCGAACTAAAATCAAGGGAATCAAACCCGGAGCCTTGTAAATTTCCCGGTGACGGAGCGGTTCCTGTGCCTGCGGCCGTCTGAAAGCTAATATCTAGCCCCCCTGCGGCGGCCGAACCATCTGCATTGTTACGATAATAAACATTTAACTGTGAGAGGAGGGTATCGGTAGCTAAAGGGACATCCAATCCAAATCCGGGATTCGTTCCAGAATTCGCGGTTGTTAAGCCTTCAATGAAGTCCGCAGTGGCATCTGCATCATCATTTTCGGCGATATTGATTTGCCATTTATCGGTTGAAGCACGGAAGGCAAATCCGCCACCACCCCCACCCGTATTATCTACAGTAACCGTAATCGAGTCGGGAACGCCGTCGATAGCTCCTTCAATGGGAGTAACTCGGAAAATAACTCCTGTCACCACTCCAGAAGTTCCGGGAATATCCGCAACCGTATCCCATACAAAACTGAGAGGGGTTCCAAGGGAGGCAAAAAGATTGATAGCACTGGTAAAAGCACTAGTCCCATCTGGAGTACAAGAAGAGAACGAGAGTCCGCCATTCGTTGAAAATTCAACATTAGCGGTCGTCGGAGAGTTTGGACTTGTATCCGTAAACGTGACGGAAATAATCGCGTCTCCTGTAAGTGTTCCTCCGCCTGCGGTATTAAGGGTTGCTACGGGAGCCGTTGTGTTATCAACGGTAACTGCGGCAGGATTAATTCCGGTAATTCCAATTTCTGAGTCAAAGGGGCGAATCTGAAAACGAACTGTTGTAAACGTTCCGGAAATATCCGCGGCACTTTGCCAGGCAAAGGTATGAGCTCCGGGAGTTAACGCACTAATTCCATCACCTCCGGAGCCTTGTGTCGCTGAAAAAAAGCTTCCTCCGTCATTGGTAGAAAATTCGGGAATAATGCTGATCAGATCTCCATCAACATCGCTTAAAGTATAGGAAACTAAAATGGTTCCAGAAGAAGTGTCCAGAGTGCTTACGGTTGCGGTGGGAACGCCCAGATTATTATTCACATCAAATGCGGAACTGGTGTCAAAATTTGAAGAACTAGAACCGACTGCTGTTGCGGTAAGACGCATCACCACATTGGTTCTTGGGCCAAAAGAAGAGGGTAAATTGAGGGCAGAGTCCCAAACAAAAGTGTGAGAAATGCCTGTCGGTGAAGAGGTGAGGCTAGAAGTTCCATCGCTTCCGAGTCCTTCAGTCATACTATCAAAAACAACGCCATTCACAGAAAATTCTGCGGTCAACGTTGTCAAAACACTATCGGTATTGGTTAAATCATAGGTAATACTGATAGTGTCACTGAGATCACCCCCATTTAATGTTCCTGTCGGAGCGCCTGCAATGGTAATTGTTGTTAGAGTCACACCACCACCGCCGCCACCGCCATCATCATCGCCAACGATTAGTGGACCCACATTGTTTCCTCTATCGCAAGAGGTGAGCGGAAGTAGCAATAAGACTCCCGCAAGAAGAATTAAGGAAATTTGCAAGAATAATTTCATGAGCCCTCCTAAAAAAATAATCATTAAAACAATTTATTCTAGGGGGATAGATTTATTTCTCAAGAAAAAAAGTGTCTTATTTTTTATTTTTTTCTTGTAAAGACTCCAATAAATCTCTGATTTTTTTCATATCTTCCCAGACTTTACGTTTTTCAGATTCATTGCGTAACAAGTAAGAAGGGTGGAAAGTGGGAATGACCGGAATCGAGTTCCAGTAAAAAACTTCTCCACGTAAACGGCTAATGGGAAGCGTGGTATTCAATAGATTTTGTGAAGCAAATTTTCCTAGGGTGCAAATAATTTTTGGATCCAGATAATTAAGTTGACTCAGAAAGAAGGAACGACATAATTCAATTTCATCTGCTTTAGGTTCCCGATTTCCGGGGGGGCGACATTTAATCAAATTCATGAGATAAATCTCTTCTCGGGTCATATGAATCGATTCAATAATTCGAGTGAGTAATTGCCCTGCTTTTCCGACAAAAGGAATGCCTTGTCGATCTTCATCCGCACCGGGAGCTTCGCCAATAAAGACAAGTTTGGCATTCGGGTTTCCATATCCAAAAACGGTTTGACTACGCGTGGAGGCCAATCGACAAGCGGTACATTTAGCCACTTGCTGTTCCAATTGAGCCAGTCCGCTCTTTTTTATTTCCGGCGATAAACGGGAGAGACTCACTCCCTGTTTTGATTCTTGGGGTGAAGTGGAGATACTTTTTTCAGTGACAAAAATAGCTTCTGGAGAAGATTCGGGTTCAAAGTAAGTAGGAATTTCTTCTAGCGAGGCTGGAGAGGGAAGAGAAAATTCAGGGAGAGTTTCGGTGGAAGGGAAATCACGAAAACCAAAAAAAGTTTCTAATTGAATGTGATTTTGGAGACTTTTGAGCCAATTAAAATAATCGTATAGGGGGTGAGTCATTGCGGGTATCTTTTTATGAAATATTTATTTTAGAAGTCAGTGGAAGATGAAGGCGGAAGAGGGATCCTTTTCCTTTTCCAGGACTCACGGCAGAAATAATCCCTCCATGTTTTTTAGCAAGTCCATAGCATATGGCTAATCCTAATCCAATTCCAGATTCTTTGGTAGTAAAAAAAGGGTCAAAAATTTTTCCCATAATCGTGGGATCGATTCCTTGTCCATGATCTTCCACTTCTATTTTAAGTTCTTTTTCAGTGATCCAATATCGAATAATCACTTCAGCGTTGTTGGGACTAGCCTCTAAGGCGTTCATGACCAAATTAATTAATACTTGTTTAATCATAAATGGATCCATCTGGACTAGGGCCGTTTGTTCGCCTTCAAGCTTTAGTCTTTTTTGTTGTTTCATTGCTTCTTGATTTAATAATAGGAGGGTATTTGAAATGAGTTCATAAATTTCGATTTCCTGAATTTCTGACGGTTGTTCTTTGGCGAAATTGAGGAGTCCTCCAGTAATTTTTTTGCAACGATAAACTTCTTCATCAATTTTTTTTAAATATTCGATAAAGGGAGCAAATGCTTGAACTGATTTTAACTGAGGATCAGATGTTCGATGAATTAATCCGTCCGTACAGGCTCCAATAAGGGTCAATGGATTATTGATTTCATGCGCAATTCCTGCCGCCAAACGTCCGACCGAAGCTAACCGTTCAGATCGGGATAAATGGCTCTCAAATTCTTTAAGTTTTTCGCTTCGGCGTTCGAGTTGAGCTTCTAAATCGGCATACGATTTTTTTAATTGTAAGGACATATGATTAAATTCTTGAGCCAATTCTCCTATTTCGTCGCTGGAGGGAATTTCAAGCTGGAATCCCAGATTTCCATTTGAAATATGTTTTGCGCCTTGATGCAAACTGATAATGGGGTTATAAATGACACGAGAAAACAAATAAACAAAAATAAACGCCGCCACAAAGGAAAGCATTGCGCCACTAATAAGAAATCTTAAGGCGTGGCGACGAGAACGATCTTTAAGATCTTGAATCCGTTGGTTTGTTTTTGTTTCTTTTTGTAAAAGAGAGACAAGGTTTTTCATTTCGGAGAGATATTCTCCGCAATTGACTTGATACGAATTATTGTTGTTTGAAGATTCTAGAAAAGAGATAATAGTTCTTCCATCGGCGATCAAATGTTGCACATACCCTTGTTCCAAATTATTGGTCGGATGGTTTAAATATTTAAGACAATAGCCTACGACCGCTTGAGATTGTTTAATAATTTCGGTCTCTTGCGGATTTTGGATATTGTAAAGAATTTTGTTGAAGGAAAGTTCTACTTCGACGAGTTGAGAATAAATTTGAGTAATATCCACCAATTTATCATATTCGGATTGAATCCGTTGAGTTCCTTTTTGGGCCTGATTTAAGCTATAATAAGCAATAACACTAATACTTAATACCACTACTAAAATGAAAGTAAATCCTAAAAACAATTTAACTTTAATGGATCCTTGACGGATCGTTAAAGATTGAGGGCTTTTGGGTTCAAAATCGGGTTTCATGTTTTTTTTTATTGGAGATATTTTTGTTTCGTTCCAAATCACAAAGTATCGTTCTTTCGTATTGTGCCAATATCCATCCCGCAGAAGATCTGGAGACAACGCTTGCGTATTTAAAAACACACACTGTTCCGATCCAGCAACATTTTTTTTCAGAATCGCGTCTTGGCTTAGGACTCTGGATTTCTTCTCATTTCGCGCAAGAGCTTCTCAATTCTCCTGAAAAGCGAGAACAACTTCAAGATTTTACAAGAGAACAGAACCTCTTTCATTTTACATTCAATGGATTTCCTTATGGAAGTTTTCATGGACAAAGGGTCAAAGAAAAAGTCTTTCATCCGTCATGGCTTGAGCCAGAGCGCTTATTTTTTTTGAAAGATTTGTCTTTTCTATTAAGCCAGTTTTTACCCAAAAACGCAAGCAAAGGCTCTATTTCTACCCTCTCTGGAACATTTAAACCCGAACACCATAGTACGGATATCCTTCAAAAAATTGCCAGACAACAACTAGAGATGGTTCCTTTCCTTAAAGAATTAGAAGAAAAAACAGGAAAACAAATTGCGATTGCTTTAGAGCCTGAACCCTTTAATACGTTAGAAACGACAGAAGAAGTCATTACTTATTTTCACGACTATCTTTTTCCTTGCGCTAAAGAAACGTATGGCCCTTTATTTGGAAAAAAAACCGAAGAAACGGTAACTCGATATTTGGGAATTTGCTACGATACCTGTCATCAGGCTTGCCAATTTGAAGATTTACCTGAATCGCTTCTTCGTTTAAAAAATGCCGGAATCCCTATTCATAAGGTACAACTCTCTAATGCATTACACTTACCTTCTCCAAAACACAATCCTGCTGGAATCGAAAAATTAAAAACATTTCAGGAACCTGTTTACCTTCATCAACTCATCGGAAAGCGTCAAAATCATCGTGACCGTGTTCGTGATTTAAGCGATTTTTTCGAGACGATTTATCCGAAAAATCCGGAGTATTGGAACCAAATGGAGGCGTGGCGAGTTCACTTCCATGTCCCTTTATTTTATCGTGGAAGCGATGAATTGCAAACGACTCAAAAGGATTTGAATTTAGCGATTCAAACCCTTTTATCGGAAGAATTAACGCAACATTTTGAAATCGAAACCTATACATGGGACGTGATTCCTATCGAAGAGCGTCAAAAACTTCGTAAAACATTAACCGACGGGTTGATTCGTGAATTTGAATATGTGTTGGAACAGTTCTCTAAAAATCAGGTGCTTTGTATCAAGACTGAGCGGATCCAATAGCAAAACAGAATTAGTAGCGAAAGCATTAGAATAAATACGAAAGGAAGGAGCACTAGAAAAAACATTCGTTTCCGACCGACTAACATACAAATATCGGAGGGCGCCAGTTGTTGCGGATTTTGTGGATTGGGTTGAAGTGCCTTTTGATAAAAAATCATCGCCTGCCGATAGTTTTTCATTCCTTCATAAACGAGTCCAATATTGTAAGAAGAATAATGATAACTAGGAAAATATTTCATCGAAGTTTGAAACGCGGTTAAGGCGTTCGAAAAATCGCGAAGGCCTAAATGAGCTTTTCCCTGATTGAAATAGAAATCATGTTCTTGAAAATAATTAAAAGGCGCCCCTTGTTGAAAGTAGGAGAGTGCGTCAATGTATTCGTTTAATCCAAGACATAACTGACCCAATTCATAAAAAAGACAACAATCTTGAGCACGATACTTCAGACATTCTAACAAGAGCGCTTTCGCTTCTCGCCCGTCTTTCTTTTGTTTCTCTTCAAACGCTTTGAGCCAGAATAGCTCGGCCTCTTGATTCAAATTTTGATTCATAAACTGTTCACGAAAATTGGCTTCTCTGGCGAGTGAAGCACTTAGCGGAAAAATAATCATCGATTGTAAATAGTATTTGCGGTTTGTCGTCCGAAGCGTTCGATATCCCATGTTTTTAGCACAGGACTCTAATAAAGGGAAATGGACTGGATGGGCTAAAGAGTTCCCATGAATACTGGGTTGAACATAAACCTCTTCTTCTCCTTTCATCCAAGAGGCATCAGGATATCCTTTATCAGAAAGGATTAAAGCTCCTTCTGGATGAAGTAAGGGAAGAAACCGTTGAAGATGTTGAATCGAGCCAAATGGGAAAATAATGGTTGCTGTTTCTAGGGATTCGGTCATTTCTTCCAGAGTTTTTTGAATAAGTGGATGTTTCAGATAATCCGATAAATTCGCTGGACGATAATCAAATTCTTCTTGAAGTGAGGGCAAGATTCCTGCTTGTGTTGCTTTTTGCAGTAAGAGCGTCCGAAGTTCTTCACGAGGAGTATGCTCAGAATCGGCTTCATAGGATAAGGAGAGATATTTCTCCAAAAACACTTGATTTTTTTTCTTTAAGATCGTTAACGGAAGCGTACAATGAAGGTAATTTTCGATGATAGCGATTGGCGAAGATTCTTTAAGATCAAAGAAGTTCCCGTTTAAGTCTTGTACTGTCTCTGGAGAAAGCGCGTCGAGCACATAAAAATCGAGAATTCCATGATCTTGAAATTTTTTCAAAAAAGAATTTTGGGAGGCTTCTTGTAACGTATGACGAGAAAAATCAGCGAATAAATAACGGATCGAAAAAGAAATCTGTTGCGTTTTGCAGAGTTCAAAGAAGCTGTTCAGAAAGTGAATCGCGAATTCTCCTAATCCTGCGCCGATTTCTAAAACAGTAGCGGTTGTAGAAAAATGTTTTTCGTGAAGGATTTCATACACAATCTTTGCGTGTTGCCATGCCGCCCGATAATTAGAAGTAATATGACACGGAACTTCTTGATTCAGCCAAGCTTGAGAACCGCGAGACTGATAATACTGATGATGAATTTGCCACTTAAAGGATTGAGGATAAGGAACAAAATCTTGAAGCGGAACTTTCATAGGATTATTTATTTTTTCCTAAAAGTATTATAAAAATTTTAAAAATTGTATTTTCTTTATCGTTTTAAGGTTATTTTTGCGAGGAATTTAGGTTCCAGAATTTCGAGTTCCAATATTCATAATCGTCTTTGCCTTCCGTAAAATCTCCGTGACTGATCGGATCTTTTTTTGCAAATCCAAAAATTTTGAAATACAAACGTTCTTGAATTTCTTGTGGAAATACATGCAACGCTGTTTTCAAATTGCTCCAACGGCCCATCGTTCGATCTAGGTGTGTCTCTGGATGCATATATCGATTGTCAATCCAGGCAAGCAAGCTCCCGCGGGGAACGAGTCCGAGCCAGTTTTTTTCATTATCTTCTGCTTCTGGATGCAAACACAAATTGTAAAATTTTGTAAATAGATGTGTTTGAAGATAAGGAACTGTTTTATTTAAAAAATCACGAATACTACAGGCCGCCGCCATAAAAATAATTTCTTTATATTCCAGTTCTGGAAAACTTCGAATGAGTTCGTTAAGCGCGATGGTCCCCATACTATGTCCCACCAGAGTAATTTCATAGTCCTGAACCGTTACGTTTCCAAAGGATTTTTTAGTAATTTCGTTTTTTAAACGCTCCATAAATACGGCTAAGGCTCCGCTCCCTTTGAGCTTCATATACTGTTTTTCCGTATCGGTTAAAAGACTATTAATATAAAAAAGATCATCTAGTTGAGGAAGAATAAAATGTTTTGGATTTTCTAGATCTTCGAATTCTGAAGGCTTGCGAAACATACAATAAACACGACGACGCATATTGTTCCAGGAGTTCGCTCCGAAGATATCGACTAGCGGAGCGGTAAAAAACTTAAAGGCAAAAAGAGGTTCTTGAATTTCCTGAAAAATTTCGGGAGAATCGGTTCCCGTATAAACGATATTCGGCATTTTGGGCGGTTCAAAGTGTTCACGGTTGAATTGACCTTCATAGAAGTGATCCAATTGAATAAAGAACGACTTGGGCACATGGACAAAAGCGGTTGCTAGATCGGTTAAAATAAAAGGAAATCCCGTCGTCCGACTTAGCGGGGGCGCAGGTTTCCCATCACGAATCTCAAAAGCTTGGCCTAAATAGGTATCTAAAGCGCCATTATGCCAATTGATAAAGACCGGATAACAGTCGTTAATTTGCGCGTAATCTTCAATTGCACGAGAAATACTATATTCTAGCGTATTCAGTCCGCCATGAATAAAAATCAATATTTTTCGACTTGGATGCTGTCGAATTCCGCTCATCACCTCATCCAAATGTTCTTCATAAATATGATCCGGATCCATTAAAAGATCTTCATTCAAGGAAATTCCAGCCCTCGCTTTACTTTGTTGCTTTAAAAATTGGCCACGATACGAGATACTTTCTTCATCATCCACAATTTTTCCCGACTCTAGCGGAATAAAATTTCCAGATCGATCAATCGCGATAATATGCTTTAGCGCTTCTCCTTTATCGACAGGAATCCTATAAGGGACACTACAACCCCATAAAATATAGGCACTGATGACGCTCCAAAAAAAAACTCGCCTCATAAAATTCCTTAAATTCCCAAAAAAATCATTTTAAACTATACGAAAAGCGGATATATTTTTATCATAGAGG
Source organism: uncultured Planctomycetota bacterium (assembly GCA_964530615.1). Lineage (GTDB taxonomy): Bacteria > Planctomycetota > JBBTDB01 > JBBTDB01 > JBBTDB01 > JBBTDB01. The sequence goes on from CAZHAR010000006.1 coordinate 24,448, forward strand.
TTTGGTCTCAGCAATGGAGAAATTTTATGAAAGTCGATTTGTATTCGATCCTCAAGTCCAAACAAAAATGGGGAGGCCCGGGAGAATTGGAACGGCATTGTCAAGAGATTGCTCGACTCAAACCCGATCCGCTCTTTGCAACATTTTCCTTTCAACCCGGAGCGGTTCCTTTTGTGAATACTCTTCACAGTTTAGATTCTGAATCCCATCAAAAAATTTTTGGATCTCGTGTCATCGAAGAACCTCAATATACTCAAGCGCTAGAAGCACAGGTCTATATCCCAGCGACTTCTCAGGCGCATATGACTCGCCTCGCGGAAAAAGCCACGCAAGATTATCTTCGACATTTAGAATCTTGCCTCGACCTTCAATCCTTCAAGGCGGTTTCTGTCCTCGATGTGGGGGGCGGAACGGGGCATCTTTTATTGTCCATTGCTCACGAATTAAAACGACGCTATCCAAAAATTGCATTTTCTTATACCTTGCTAGAACCCAGCTCCGCGATGTGCGAAGAGGCCAAAAAAAATTTCTCGCAACACCACTATCTATTTCAATTAGTTCCGCGAATGATTGAAGACCCACTTAATGCAACACTTCAAGTCGATTGGGTACTTTCTCATACGATGCTCCATCACCTTGAACATCCGCTAGAAGCTTGTACAGTGATGAAACAAATGGCAAGACACCTTCTCACGATTCGTGATCTTTCGCGTCCACCACAGTTTCTCTTTCAAAAAGTGTGGCAAGAACAGGGCCAATTTTATGAAGGGAAAATGAAAGAGCTTTTTGGAAACTCTTTAATGTCTTCCCTTTCTTATCCTGAATTTCTTTCGTTAGCCAAACATTTAGGGGCCGAAGTTGAAACCATTGCCCCAATGTATCAAGTCCTTCTCCATAAAAAATGAGATCGGAAAAGGACTATTTTTTTTAAGGCGCAGTGAAACAATAGCGAAATCCTATGGTTGCGTGGAAGTAATCTGCAAGGCCACTGGTTCTAAAGGCACATTCGATTCCCATCGGAGTCAATCCCCAAGCATTGCCACGAATCACTCGGAGCACTCCTGGCGCGTCTTCTTTCACTTCAGGATCAAAAAATCCTTCGACCCATTCGGCCAGACTCCCGCCCATATCCACAACTCCAAAAACAGATTCATCTTTAAATTTTACGGAGGGTTGAGGTTCACGAATTTTCTGAGTACTGAAGCCGCCATAGCCTTGAGTGAGTTTCGCTAACCCTAGAACAAAATCGTTTCCCCAGCTATATTTGCGACCATCGGCTCCTCGTGCCGCAAGTTCCCATTCTTTTTCAGTGGGTAGACGATACAAACGATGATCTTGCTCAGAGCGCCATTTCAAATACTCTTTGGCATCCGTATAAGAGACTCCACAAACTGGAGATTCTCGCCAGTTTTTCGGATCGGCCAAAATCTGCTCTAGATTTTTATTAGGAAGGATGGAGTACCTTTTCTGAGAATCGCCTTCTATCGGTTGGATATCCAGCAAATTCAAAGATTTTCCTGCCTGCCCAAAAGTTCTAGGTAGGAGAGATTCTGCTTTGTTCTTCCCTGCTTTCGTTTGGCATAAACTCTCCAGATAAGTGGTGTATTCACCTAAGGTCGCTTCATGAGTTTGGATCCAGAAGCCTTCGGCAGTTTTACTATTTTCCTTTTCCTCTCCATAAAGAAACGCTGTTGGTGGAATATAAGTAAATCCCTGCACTTTCTGAACGTTGGGAATGAGCTTAAAGGAAAATTCAAGAGGAGGCGGAGAAGGTTTTATATTTTTAGTAAACCAAGGATGCAGGATATTCAGAGACACGCGAAGCGGTAAATATCCATCCAGCTTAAGGACGACAAGATACCTTCCAAAGGCGACTTGAGAAAGCTGAAGATTCGTTTTTCCCCAGCAATTTTTTGCTTCTAAGGGAAGCGAATAAACAGAATCGTTGAAAGGTGGGCAGGGAGGTATTCCTTCTTTATCCTTATTATGGGCCTCTAACCATTGTTCTTTAATCTCTCCTCGGGATTTGGAATTTGGAGGAGAGCAATAAGGAATGGGTAGAAGGCAGGAATTTTCGGCTTCTTCAAAGCGAAAAAGGTAGATCTCGGCTCCCGGGGGATCCGATTTCAGCGTTATATTTTGGAGTCCTGCGATCTCTTGAGCTTCCTCACTCGATGGATAATCTTTTCCAAGACATTGCTGAATGATCTGCTTCGAAACGCGCATGAGATTTTCATTATTTTCGATCAGACCAATTTCCCATAACTCAAAGTAATTATGAGCGAACCCCTTTTTAGCCACTTCATGATTCTTATCAATATCCAACACTTTCCGATAAGCGTCAGTGACTTTCGTATATAAATCGGTCAATTTCTTTCTATGGAATACCGATTTCTGAGAATACAATTGCTCTTCTGGAGGCTCCTTTTCCTTATTGGCTTCAATCTCAGATTCTATTTTTTCTTTATCGGCTTCAATCTTAGATCCTATTTGATCCGCAAGATCTAGAAATTGTTGAATAGTTTGGTTTCGCTGGTATCTACTAAATGAGAGAGCACTCAGAATCATCAAAAATAGGGCGATAAACATCCATCTCAACGTAGTCGTATGACGGCGGACAAACCGTCGAAGTTTTTTGAAAAGACTATCGATCAGAGCACAAATGGGTTTCCCTTCTAAAAAATATTGAATATCTTGTAAGAATTTTTGCACAGAAGCATATCGATCTTTTTTTTCTTTAGATAACGCTTTCATAGCAATCGCCCCAAGCTCTTTCGGAACTACAAACTTATGCAGAGCGGCCAATTTTTCTGGAGATGTGGGCACGGTATTTAAAACATTGGATAAAATCGATTTTATATCGGACCCGTTAAACGGAGGCTCCAAAGCTATCATTTCGTAGAGAATGGCGCCCAAACTATAAATGTCACTTTGGGCATCGATTTGATCTATTTCTCCGCGAGCTTGTTCTGGAGGCATATAGGAAGGAGTCCCGATAACCGAACCCATTAAAGTTTGTGAATCGGTTTGATTACTAACAATTTCATTACTAACAATTTTCGCCTGTTTCTCTTCTTGTGAGGGTTGACTTTGAAGTACTCTTGCAAGTCCCCAATCCATTACAATGACTTCTCCGAAGGCTCCTAACATAATATTAGCAGGCTTAAGATCCCGATGAATAACTCCCTTGGAATGAGCAAACTCAATCGCATGAGCAATTTGTTGAAAAATTTGAAGTAAGCGGGTTAAAGAATATTCTTCCAGAGCTTTCGGATCTTTATTTTTTAAGGTCACTAACACCTCTTGAAGTGTTTGGCCCTTAATATATTTCATTGTAAAATAGAGATGTCCCTCTGGATCTAAGGCAAATTCATGGATAGGAACAATATTAGGATGTTCGAGTTGTCCGGTCGCTTGAGCCTCTTTAACAAAACGCTCTAATACCTCGACATTCCCTGCATAATGCGGAAGAATACGTTTTTTTGCGACATAACGATTTAAATCATTATCTTTCTGCAAATCGACTTGCCCCATTCCTCCTTTGGCAATATCCCGAACATAAGTATATTTTTCCCGACTCATCGGAATTTGAGGGAACAGAGTGGTATTTTCTAAATCCAAACTTTGACGAATCGCTTTACGCGCAAAGAGTTTATAGATGGTGCTAATATGGGCATTGACCTTGGGCATATCTGTAGGGATATCCGAAGGAGTGATCACCGTCTTCGCCTGTCTTGGATCGACTACAGAATTTTCAGATTTTTTGGAACCAGTGACTACCGTCTTTGCTTTTGGATCCACTACAGAGTTTTCAGCTAAAGGGAGGGTTTCCAGCCAAGATTCTGGAGAAACGTCTTCTGTTTCAGAATCAAAGGAAGCAGATGGAGGATCGTTTGGATTCTGATAATAATGTACTCCTTCTTGGAGAAGAAAATGTTTTTTGCAGGCATAACATAACAGCGTTTGTGAAAAAATTGAAGATTTCGTCTGAGCCGATACGCCACAATAAATACAACGTAAAAGAGTTCCTACAAGAGCCATATTGAACCCCTACAAAAAAGAGCTTCTCTAAGAACAATAGTTCGACTACTTATTTATCTTTATAGCGTTTATCCTAATAGTTACTATAATTTAAAAGAAGATAAAATCAATTTTTTTGAGGGTGGGCTTATATTTTTATTCACTAAAGAACTTTTTTTTGTTTTTTGCGTCTGCGTGAGAACGCTGTTTTTCAGTTTTTTAGGCACGGCATACCCTTAGTGTTAACTTAAGGATAAACCTTAAAATCACAATAAGTTATAAAAAGGAATGAAGCTTTTTTTTCTGTCATTGCGATGAGGCTCAAGCTGAAGAAGCAATCTCCGCAACAGTATCGCTTTCAGGAGATTGCTTCACTAGCGTTTGCAATGACAATAGAGATAAAGAGTTACGGCTTAAGTTGACACTAATGCGGCGTGCCGTGCCCCTACGAAGGATTATTTCTTATGAAAAAAGTTCTGTTTACCTTGTCTATTCTTACTTTAGGGCTTTGTCTTTTTACGTCCCATCTCTGTACAAAAGCTCCTGATGAAAAAGAACCCCAAGCACTTAAATCCGAATTAAATAAAGAATTACAAGATTCTTTATTCGTTTCGGAACGAAGTAAAATTTATTTTCAATGTGATAAGCCATTATATAAACCCGGAGAAACCATTTGGTTTCAGCCCTATCTCCTGAATGGCGCTGGATTATCCAACTCTTCTCATCATTTCCCTGTTGAACTGGTCAACGGACGCGGAGAAGTTCTTCAGACCACACTAGTTGCTCTAGGACAAGAGCAGTTGTCTTATTCCTTTAAACTTCCTCCCGCCCTCGTCGGAGGAGAATATGTCTTAAGAGTCAAAGGACGAGAACAAGAACAAGAAATCCGAAAAATTCAGATCAGTTCTTATCAGGCCCCTCGTTTTAAAAAGGAAATTCGCTTCCTTCAAGAATCTTATATTGCAGGCAACGAAGTTTCTGCGATCTTTACTGTAAAACGTGATACAAATGAAGCCTTCGCAAATGCTCAAATTCAGTATAAAGTATTGCTCGATGAGAAAACCCTTCTTGAACAATCAGCGCGCTGTGATCAAGACGGAATGAGTTTAATTCGCTTTAAGCTCCCAGAGCAAATTACCGAAGGAAATGGTTTTCTGATGGTCACGGTTCAAGAAAGCGGTTTCCAGGAACTCAAATCCAAAGCGATCCCGATTGTCGTAAAGGATGTTCAATTCGCTCTTTATCCTGAAGGCGGAACCTTTTGCCCAGAAGTCGCGAATACGATTTACTTTCAAGCAAAAACCAAAACAGGGAAACCCGTTGAAGTTCGTGGAGTTCTCAAAGATCAAGAAGATCGACTCATTACTTCGATATCCAGTTATCATCGGGGATTTGGAAAATTTACTTTTATTCCCAAATTTCAACAAAAATATTCGGTTCAACTGTCTGAACCCTCCGGAATTTCGCAGAGTTTTCCTTTGCCCGATTACAGCACCGAAGGAGTCCATCTCACGCTAAGCGAAAACCTAGAAACTGGGGTTACTTTTCAAGTATATGCCACTTCTCCTTTACCAAAGGCATCGCTTATTTGCTCGGTTCGAGGAACTTTATTAGGACAATATTCTGTTTCATTAAATTCAGGCGAAAATAAAGTTTTTCTACCCATTTCAGAAGCGATCCGAGGAACTCACCGTATCACGATGATGAATTCGGAGAACGTTGCATTGGCAGAACGGCTCGTTTTCCGTAAATGGGGAAAAGACTTGAAAATTCAGGTCGAAACCTCAAAAAAAACATTCGCACCTCGTGAAAAGGTGGAAGTCACAGTTTCTACTTTCGATGAAAAAGGGTTACCCTGCGCCGCACAAATTGGGTTAGCGGTCGTGAACGATACCGTTTTGAATTATGCGGATGATAAAAACGCGCATCTGGTGACTCAAACCTTTTTAGCTTCTGAGGTTCAGGGCGAAATATTTGAACCGAATTTCTATTGTTCCGGAGATCCTAAAGCAGAAACCACTTTGGATTATCTCCTTAATACTCAAGGGTGGCGAAAATTCGTCTGGAAAACCCTCGAACATCCTCTGAAATGGGAACAAATTATTCCAGAATTTCTGAAACAACAAGAAGTGGATATTTGTTTCTATCTCTTGAATCAGGAAGCTCAGGGAAAAACTCAAGACGCAGAAATAACTAAATGGATGACCCACTTGATTCAAAATGGTTATCAACCTCCTGAAAAAATCTATGGAAAACCCCTTATTGCACTTCAAGAATTTATTAAGGCGAACCCGAATCTTCAGCCGATGGCTCCTGGTGGATCAGGAGGCGGATGGCGCCAAGGCGGTTTTGAAGACGACGATTTTGAGATGGATATGGAAGAAGGGGCCAATATAGCCAAAAATAATGTCAGACCCAGTTCTGTACCCATTTCAAAAACAAAAGAACAGAAGGCTGCACTGATTGTTCCTGAAGAACCTCCAGCGGAACACGAAGTAGCAAATCAAGCGGCGGCTAGGCCAATCGAAGCCAAAAGAGAAAACATGGATTTTGATCAGAAAGATGCCAAGAAGGATATTGATGGAAGAAGAGGACGAGGGCGCGGATTACTTTCTGAAATTCGAGTTCGTCAAATTTTTCCCTTAGTCAGTTATGAAAATCAACAAAATCCTTCGATTCGTAGTGACTTCCGTGAAACCATCTATTGGAACCCAAGTATAAAAACGGATGAAAAAGGAAAAGCATCCGTTGTATTCTATCTCTCGGATTCTATTACTTCTTTCCGTTTAACTGCAGAAGGTCTTACCTCAGGCGCAGTTGGCCATTCAGAAGAAGTGATCACTTCAGTACTCCCTTTTTATTTGCAAACCAAGGCTCCTTCGGAAGTCACGGTTGGCGATAAAATTCTTCTTCCTGTGACGCTTTCAAACCGAAGTTCTGAAGCCATCGAAGGAAAAATTGAGTTAAAGTTTGAAGAAAAACTACAAGTGGAAATCGTTACCATTCCGGCTCAAAGCAACCGTACTTATTTCTATCCCTTAGCGATTACCTCCGCAGGAGACAAAAATCTTCAAGTAACCGCTACTGCCAAAGGTTTTAATGATGCCTTCCAACAAAAAATCAGTGCAGTGGATCGTGGCTACCTAATGAGTGCTTCGGTAAGCGGTATTATGGATCCAAACAATCGAAGCAAACGATTTTCGATTGAACTTCCCGCAAATACCTTTATCGAAAGCGTCTCCAGTTCAGTTCAATTTTATCCTTCTCCGGTTTCAACGATGCTCGAAGGCCTTGCCGGAATGTTACAACGTCCCGGAGGATGTTTTGAACAAACTACCTCTTCAAACTATCCCAATGCAATGATTATGACGTATTTGAAAGAATACAATGTCGAAGACCCTGCTATTTGGGCACAAGCTTCAGATTTGCTCTCTTATGGATACAAACGTTTGGCAGGGTTTGAGTGTAAGAATGGCGGATTTGAATGGTTTGGAAATGGGGATGGACACGAAGGCCTAACCGCAATGGGACTTCTTCAATTTGAAGATATGAGCAAAGTGTTTAATGGCGTTGAATCTGAAATGACGCAACGTACTGCAAATTGGCTCAAAAGTCGTATTGACACGGAAAAAGGCGGATATAAACAAAATCCACACTTTCTTCATTCGTGGGGATCTGGAAAAGAAATCACGGACGCTTATATCATTTATTGCCTCGCGGAAGCCGGTTTTTCCGATTTAGAACGTCAGATTGATTATCTGTCCCAAATGACCAATAAAAATGAAGATCCCTATATTCTCGCACTCACTTGTAATGCGCTCTACCACGCCAATTCTCATTTAGATAAAGCGGAAGAATTTTTAGATTTACTGGCTCGCTTTCAGGAAAAAGATGGCTCTTTCCAAGGACGAACAATGTCAGTGGTTTGTTCAACGGATCACAATCTCAAGGTCGAAACCACAGCACTGAGCGTTTTGGCTTTTATCAAATCTAAAAAACATCAGGGCGAACTGGAGTTAGCGATCCAATGGCTCAACGAAAAACGCAACAGTGTTGGAAGCTATGGCGCGACTCAAGCTACAATACTCGCTCTTAAGGCGTTAACTCAATATGCTATTTATTCAAAACGCCCCACGAGTGAGGGTGCCATTACCGTCAATGTCAACAAGAGCAAGCTTCATGAAATGAGCTACGGAAAAGGAGAGCGAAAAGCCTTACTTCTGGAGGCTCTTGGAAAAGATCTCCATTTAGGAAAAAACACTGTGGATATTCAGTTTACCTCCCAAGTTGCTTTGCCCTATTCGTATCGCGTTCAGTATCGCACTGCTTCTCCAAAGAATAGTGATACTTGCAAAGTAGGCGTATCCGCGACTCTGGAACGATCAAAAGTAAAAATGGGGGAGAGTGTAAGCGTAAAAATTAAAGTCTGTAACAAAACAAAAGAAGGAGTCCCGATGTCGGTGGCTCGGATTGGATTCCCCGGCGGATTAGCATTCTCGATGGAAGAATTAAAAGAGCTGAAGAAAAAAGGAACCGTAGATTTCTACGAAACCAAACCACGAGAAATGATTTTCTATTTTACGCAACTCCAACCGGAAGAAGTGCGGGAATGGACAATGAATCTTTCCGCGGAAGTTCCTGGAACCTATGTTGCCGAGGCTTCTTCCGCTTATCTCTATTACACCGATGAATTTGAAAATTTCATCGCTCCGTTGGAAATTGAGATCGGCTCTTAACGTCTGTTTCACTTCCACATCTTATAAATTACTCTAGCAATATCCGTTTGCATTTTATTCTGTAGGGCTAGCTTCTGTGCTAGCCCTTTTTTTTTATGAAAATATCACGATTGCTCTTATCTTTTATAGTGTGAATGGGTATTATTATATTTTTAAGATTTTTTATGCGAAACTTTAAATTTGAGGATTCAGAATGTTTGAAAAAAACTTTGCGCTTGGAATATTTCTATTCATTTGCATTGTTCCACTTCAGGCTCAACATCGAACTTTAGATGATTTTTACAAACTTTCTCAAGAAACTCTTAAAAAATACCCGTTACATACTGTACTTGGTTTAGATCTGGAAAGAGATAAATCGAGATTAGAAGAGATTTCTAAAATACTCCAAAAAAATTCTTCGGCGGGGCTTTTTTTAATGCTGAATTCCCTGAGTTTGGAAGAAGCCGCTATTCTTGTCAATGAATGGAAAGGAAAACTTCTTTCTATTCATCTATTAATGCAACTTGATCAAAATGTTGCGTTAATACTTTTTTCTTCCACGGCGGAATCTCTTTATTTAAATGGATCTTTTCGGTTAGATCTAGAACTGGCTGAAAAACTTGCCAGCAGAAAAAGTTCGTTTCTGGCTCTAAACGGATTAACTGAGATCGATCGTAAAACGGCTCAAGCGCTTTTTCAATGGCCAAGAGGTCAGATCCTTTATCTGAATGGCTTAACTTTTCTGGATCCGGAAGTCGCAGAAGCTCTTGTTTTGTGGAAAGGAAACACACTTCATCTAAACGGACTGTTACAATTAGAGCCGAATGTCCCTAAAATACTTGCCTCTTGGACAGGAAAACTACTTTATCTTGATACAATCTCTTCGCTCACGGAAAAAGAAGCGGAAGATTTTGCGTCCTGGACAGGAAGCTTTATTTCTCTTGGGAGCCTAAAAGACATTTCCGAGACTCTCTTCAAAAAATTAAGCCCATTTAAAGGAAGAATCGCCATTAACTTGATGAGGCAAAAAGAGCTCTTAGCGCTCTCTCAAAAAACGCTGGAAGATACTAATCTCGCTAATCTTGTCAAATTGTCTCCAGAAGAAGAAGAGGAAGAGGACACTATTAAATTGAGAACGATTTCTGAAATACTAAAAAGAGTTCCAGAAAATGGTTTGTTTTTAAACTCGTTGAAGGCGCTCGATATTCAAGATGTTTTTTTATTTTCTCTCTGGAAAGTGAATCATTTCGCTTTGAATGGAGTCAAGAAACTCCACGATAAAACATTTGAAATACTGACTTCCTGGAAGTATCTAACTCTTTCTCTAGATGGATTAACAGAACTCAATGAAAAAAAGGCTCAGTATCTTTCTGTATGGGAAGGAAAGACCCTTTCTCTGGATGGTTTACCCTCTTTAAGTAAAGAAGTTTTTGAGAGTTTGAGTTTGTGGAAAGGAAAATACCTTTCCCTTAATGGTCTAAAACAGCTTTCACTTCAGGAGGCTCAACTCCTTTCCTCTTGGCAAGGAGAGCGTCTTTATTTAAATGGTTTGACAGAAATTGATTTTGAGGTGGCAAAGGTACTCTCCGCGTGGAAAGGAAAGTCGCTTTTTTTTTATAGCCTTAAACAATTAGACAAGAATACGACCAACGAATTGCTTCGATTCTCGGGAAAATTACATTTGAAGCTTTTAGTTCTTGAAGAGATTAAACGGCTTTCTCAAAACAACTTTCAAAAATATTCAGAGTCCGAACGCTCCGCACTTGATCTAAGAACAGAAATAAAACACCTCTGGTACAAATGGGAGCCTTCTCCGGTGAATCCAGACAAGGTCCTTTTTCTAAATCATTTCACTTCGCTTCAAACGAAAGATTTAGAGTTTCTTCCACTGTTCCTCGGAAATGTCCTTATTTTGGACGGAGTGACTCAACTTGAGCTCGATGTCGCTCAACATCTTTCTCAATGGAAAGGACATAGCCTTTTTTTGAATGGACTCAAAAAGCTCGATCTCCAAGTGGCTACCGCTTTGGCAAAATGGCCCGGATTCAGTCTTCAACTAAATGGATTAACGCAACTGGATCCAGAAGTTGCTAAAATACTTTTTTCCTGGAAGGGGCATATTCTTTACTTAAATGGATTAACGCAACTAAATATTGATTTGGCAAAAAAAATTGCGGAATGGAAAGGAACAAAACTCTCTTTAGGAGGACTTTCCTCTATCGATAAAAATATAAGCCAAGCCCTGTTCCAATGGAGAGGAAAGGAAATTCTCTTAAATGGACTCAAACAAATAGATTCGGAATCTGCTAAAGCACTTTCTCAATGGAAAGGAAATTATCTATCTTTAGCAGGACTCACACAGATTGAGGAAGAAACCGCTCAGGTTCTGAAACAATTTCCTGAAAAATTTTCGCTTCAATATGGACAGTCCGAAACTTTTATTCAAGCCTCTCAAGCGAACCTTGCAAAATCTAGTGTAGTTGAACTGCTGGGACTATCTGAGGAATTACCTCCGGAATACGACCCATTTTTTTTGAACCAACTCGCTTTCAAGGCTAAAAAAGATCCTACGAACTATCTTTTCTTGAATCATTTGGTTTCTTTTACTTCAGAAGACGCTTCTTTTTTACGGACGAACAAAGGCATCCTTCTTTGTTTAAACGGATTAACGCAACTAGAGGTAGAAGTGGCTCAGATTTTATCTCAATGGACCGGGACCCATCTCTATTTAAACGCTTTAAACGAATGCTCTCTGGAAGCCATTAAAAAATTATCGCTCTGGAAAGGACGGCATTTGTCCTTGAACGGGTTATCAAAAGCGGACCCTAAATTTTTTGAAACGCTCTTACAATGGAATGGACAATCCCTTTATTTAAATGGAATTCGTGAGTTGACTCCCGAGATCACCACGATAATAGCAAAATGGCAAGGAAAGACGCGTTCCTTAAATGGCGTGACTGGATTCTATTCGATGACGCTTTCCTTGAATGGCGTGACTCGACTCGATCTGAAAACAGCTCAAGCTCTTTCTCTCTGGAACGGAAACAAACTGTTTTTAAATGGAATTAAACAACTGGATGTGGAAGTGATAAAAACCTTTTCGTCCTGGAACGTCAAAGAGCTTTATTTAACAGGGTTAACAACTAGGGTAACTCCTGAAACCGCTCACCTCCTTGCGTATTTCCCCGGAAAAATGTTTTTACCTTCGACCATTCAGGAAATCATCACAAAAATTTCCGAAGAGTTCGTTAAAAGCTCTGAAGAAAACTTGAAAAAATTCCCGATCCATGAACTTCTAGAATTTGACCCTGAAGTCGATCAAGTAGAATTAGAACGTTTAGGAAAACAAGTGAAAGAAAAGTCTCAAAACTATCTCTTTTTAAAACATATTAAAAAACTGGATGTCGAACAAGCTTCTCGATTGGCCACTTGGAACGGAGATTATCTCTATTTGAGTGGTCTCCAAGAATTAACTCCTGAAGTGGCCCAAGCACTTTCTTTCTGGGGCGGATCTGTTCTTCATCTGAATGCCTTGCAGACGATAGATCCTGCGACAATAAAAGCTCTTGGTTCTTCTAAGGCAGGACATATTTGCTTAAAGGGATTATCCAAGTTAGAGGAAGCAGTTGCTAAAGAAATATACTATCGCGAAAGCGGATCCGTGTGGTTTACCTTTTCAGACTTCTTAAAGAAGGATTATCAAAAATATCAAGCCGATCAAGTATCAAAACACCGAGTAGAAAGAGAGTTTCCCGCAAGAAAATTTCAGCAAATGTCAGAAAAAAATCTAATCGAAAATTCTCTTGAAAAACTTTTTTATCTTACGATGACAAGAGAAGAAGGAACAAAACCATTTACCGAAGAACTCTTAGAAAAACTTCAACAAGATATCATTCAAAATAAGCACAACTATTTATTTTTAAATCATTTGACTTCTTTAAATGTCGAAGACGCTTCAATTTTAGCTCGATGGAACGGGAACTTTCTTTGTTTGAATGGATTAACTCAGCTTGATGCAGAAACAGCTAAAGTGCTTTTATCCTGGAAAGGATACGATCTGTATCTGGACTCTTTAATCGAAATAGACGAAGAAACGGCAAAAATACTCGGTTCTTGGGATGGAAGAACGCTTAGTTTGGGAGCGCTAAAAACTCCATCGTTGGAGGTGGCTCAACAATTGGCTCAGTTTAAAGGTGAAATTTTTCTCCCTTTGGGAAAAAGAAAAAATATATTGCAATGTTCTTCTCACAATATTGAAAGATATAGTCTTCAAGAACTCAGTGGTTTAGATTCAGAAAAAGAAAAAAAATTGTTGGACTATCTTAAAGAAGATATCGTCTTAGAACCTCACCAACATTTATTTTTAAAAGAGATGACTTCTTTGACGGAAGAAGAGGCTATTTCTCTTTGTTTCTGGAAAGGAAAAGCCCTTTATTTAAATGATCTCCAAGAACTCCCGCCAGAATTGGCAAAAATGCTTGCTTTATGGAAAAACGGAATTTCGCTTTACTTAAAAGGAATCCGATCTTTGTCTTTAGAATCGGCTCAATATCTCGCGGAATGGCCCGGAGAGGAACTCTTTCTCGATGGACTCACTGAACTCAACTTAGAAATAGCACAAGCGTTAGCCACATGGAAAGGAAATTTTCTCTCCTTGAACGGAGTCAAAAAAATCGATCTTTCCGTCGTAAGCGTTCTCGCAAGTTGGCAAGGATCCACTCTTTCTTTAACTGGTTTATTGATGGATGCGGACCTCGAAAAAGAGTTTGCTCATTTCCAAAATATCTTAGTAACCAACGCTTCTAAAAAAGACGAATCCCAGTACCCTTCTGAAACCGATATCGCTCCTTTGAACATCGAAAAACCGACAAATTCAGAGACGACAGAGGAACAAAAGGAATTCACAAAACTCTTGAGTGAATCCCAATCGAATCTCAAAAAATATTCGTTAGCGGAACTTGCCGGATTTAACGCAACACAAACACCAAAAGAAATCAAAAAGATTTCTCTTCAAATAGAACGATTTCCAGAACATCACCTTTTTTTGAATCACTTGATTTCGTTTACCCCACAACATGCCTCCCTGTTCGCTCTCTGGCGCGGAAAATGTCTTTATCTCGACGGCGTTACTCAATTCGATCTCGAAGCCGCTCAACACCTTCCTCGTTGGTCGGGAGAAAAATTGTCCTTGAACGGCCTCAAAACGCTTGATATCGAATTAGCCAAGATCCTTAGTTCTTGGCGAGGACAAGAACTTTCTCTGAATGGCTTAAAAAATATGACTCCTGAAGTAGCCCAAATTATTTGTTCTTGGAAAGGAGAAAAACTCTCCTTCAACGGATTAGAGCATTTGGAGCCAAAAATAGCGAAAATTTTATTTTCTTGGAAAGGTCGTGAACTCTCTTTGAACGGCATTTCTGAACTCACTTCTCAAAGTGCTGAATCGCTCGCTCAATGGAAAGGGCTCAAAATCTCGTTAAACGGATTAAACAAAATGAATCCGGAAGTCGCTAAAAATTTAGCTTTGTTTGAAGGCGAGAAATTAATTAAACTCACGATTCCTGAAGAATATAAACGGATATCTCAAGAAAATCTTGAAAAATGCAATTTGGCTGAACTCTTACAATTTGATCCTAAAGAAGAAAAAAAACAGTTAAGGGAATTTTCCAAACTCATTCAGCACGATCCGAGCCTCTTTCTTTTCCTTGATAATTTGGCCTCGTTGGATATTCAGGACGCCTCGCGCTTCTTTCTCTGGAAAGGGCGTTTGCTTTCTTTAAATGGTCTCCTTCAACTCAATGAAGAGCTTGCCCATGCGCTTGTTTCTTGGAAAGGTGCCCTTCTCTCGTTAAACGGAATTCAGCAACTGGATGAGGAAGTTGCTGAAATTTTGGCACAGTGGAAAGGAAAATATCTCTTCCTGTGCGGATTAAAAAAACTTTCCTTAAATGTGGCGAAGGCTCTTGCTTCTAGAAAAGGAGAAACTCTTCATTTAGATAGTGTCGCTTCGATTTCTTTTGAAGTCGCAAAAGCACTCGCTTCCTTTGAGGGAAACACCCTCTTTCTTGATGGACTCACTCATTTAGAACCAGAAACCGCAAAAGCGCTTGCCTCTTGGAAAGGGAACACCCTTTCTTTTAGTGGATTAAAAGAGATGAATGAAAGTGTCGCGAGCGCTTTGGTCCTTTGGGAGGGGAACGAACTTTTTTTGAATGGGTTAACGCAACTTTCTCCTAAAGTCGCAAAAATTCTGACTTCTTGGCAAGGACGAATTTTATCTTTAGAAGGTTTAACTCAAATCCCTCCAGAAACCTTGAAAGCACTCTCCCTGTTTCAAGGATCGACTCTTAGTTTGAATGGATTAACGCAACTTAATCGAGAATCTTCAATCTTACTTTCTCAATGGAAGGGAGAAGAACTTTCCCTGAATGGCGTTTCTCAGATCCCTTTAGAAAGTTTCCAAATACTAGCCTCTTGGCCTGGAAGTGTTCTTTATTTGAACCAATTGAGAGAACTAAACAAAGATCAGGCCAAAATACTGTCTCGATGGCCCGGTCAAATGCTTTCTCTTAATGGCTTAACTTTTTTAAATCGAGAAACGATTCAATCTCTTTCTTTATGGAAAGGGACCGCCCTCAGTTTGGATGGAATCACAGCACTTGATGAAGAGGTGGCTAAAGAACTTTTTTCTTGGTCGGGAACTCACTTATCCCTAAATGGCCTTGTTTCTTTGAACGCTGAAGTCGCTCAACTTCTTTTAGGCTGGAAAGGGGATAAACTCTTTTTGGAAGGAGTCTCGCATTTAGATTTAGCGACAAGTCAACTATTGGTTCAATTTCCGGGAAGCATTGATTTAAACTTAGATCGACACCAAGAATGGAGCAAAATATCTTTGCAAAGTTGGAAAAAGTCTTCATTAGAAGCACTCACTGGATATGATTCAGAAAAAGATCCTAAATCATATCGAGAGATGAAAAGTGCCATCGAAACCCAATTAGAACCAGCTCTGTTTTTGAATTCCTTGACGTCACTCACCCCTCACGATGCTTCTCTTTTATCGTTATGGCGCGGAGAATATCTGATCCTCGACGGATTAACACAACTCCCTGCTGAAACCGCAGAATATTTAGTCTCATGGCAGGGGGATTCTCTTTTCTTGAATGGATTGAAAAAACTGAATCCAGAAACTGCAAAAATTTTAGCCTCTTGGAAAGGAAAAGTGTTATCCTTAAAAGGAATCTCTCTCGATCATCCAGAAGTGTTAAAACAATTGACTTCGTTTAAAGGGCGCTTACTTCTTCCTTTTGAAGAAAATCAAAAAGAAACCACTACTTCTCAAGAAAACCCAGAAGAAATCACTACTTCTCAAGAAAATCTCCCACAAGACATCAAACCTCCTGAAGAAATTTTAACCCAATCCAATTTAGCGAAGTGGACCGGACTTGATCCAAAAAAAGAAGAACTGACTCTTTCTCGATTGTATGATCAGGTCAAAAGCAATCCTGAACAGTATCAATTTTTGAATCACTGGACCCACCTTAGTTTAAAAGAAGCCCTACGTCTCGCTTTATGGAAAGGGCAACTGCTATGTTTGAACGGTATCCTTCACCTTGATTTAGAAGTAACTCAAATTCTAGTAGGTTGGAAAGGTCAACAGCTTTATCTCAATGGATTAACGCAACTAAATATAGAAACCGCTAAAACGCTAGCGACTTGGTCAGGAGAACGATTGTATGTAAGAGGAATTCGCTATCTTGAACCAGAAATTCTCAACGAAATTCTAAAATTCAAAGGCGAATTATTTTTAAATTTAGCCACTCAAGAAGAGTGGACCAAAATTTCTAAACTGAATCAGAGTACCTCAAGCTTAGCTTTACTAACAGGAATGGACCCGAAAAAAGACAAAGAATCCTTGAAACGTCTTGAAGAGGCGATACAAAAAAATCCCGACCAATATCTTTTTTTAAATAGTTTAATTTCCTTCAGTAAATATGAAGCCTCTTTTTTGATACTTTGGAAAGGAAAATTTCTCTGCCTCAGTGGGTTAACGCAACTAGATACGGAAATTGCTCAAATATTGGCTTCTTGGTCAGGTCAAATTCTTTTGCTGAATGGTTTAAAGCAACTGAATAAAGAAGCGATACAAACCCTTAGTTCGTGGAAAGGGGAGCGACTCTATTTAAACGGTTTAGAAAAACTGGATCAAGAGGCCGCAAAATTTCTCGCGCTTTGGCCGGGACGCTCTCTTTATTTAAATGGAATTACAAAACTAGAGGCAAGTATAGCACAAACACTCACTTTATGGAGCGGTTCTAATCTCTATTTAGACGGCTTAAACGAACTTCCAAAAGAGATCGCTTCGATACTTGCCGCGTGGAAGGGAACGCTTCTGTCGTTACAAGGATTAACGCAACTCTCCGATGCAAGCGCAAAACAGTTAGCTCAGTTTAAAGGGAAATTAATGATTTCAGATAGTATCAAGAATAAGATCAAAAAATAAAGGATTCACCATGTTTCAAAAAAAAATAATTCTTGTCGTACTATTCTTTATTTGTATGCCTTTGCTTCAGGCTCAACAGAGAACCTTAAATAATTTTTACAAGCATTCACAAAGTACTCTCAAAAAATATCCGTTACACACGTTATTAGGTTTAGATCCTGAACACGATCAATCAAGAGTAGAAAGGATTTCGCGATCGCTCAAAAAAGATTCCTCCAATGCGCTTTTCCTAATGCTGGACTCCCTTAGTATGGAAGAAGCTTCTCTTCTAGCAAATGATTGGAAAGGGACCCTCCTTTGTATACACTTTTCAAAGCCACTTGAGCAAGAGGTTGCATTAACACTTTTTTCCTGCTCAGCAGTTTCTCTTTATTTGAATGGCTCTTTTGAGTTAAATCCAGCATTGGCTACAAATCTTGCCAACGGAGAACGTTCAGTTCTGGGTCTCAATGGATTAACAACGCTAGATTCTCAAACCGCTCGAGCTCTTGAGAAATGCTCAACAGGGAGTATCCTTTATTTGAATGGATTAACTGCTCTTGAGCCAGAAGTCGCAGAAGCGCTTGCTTTCTGGAAAGGGCATACCCTTTATTTGAACGGATTAACGCGGTTGAATTTAACGACTGCTAAAAATCTTGCGACTTGGAACGGGTCCATCCTTTACTTAAACAACATCACTTTGCTTACAACAGAAGAGGCCCAAGTCCTTTCACAGTGGGAAGGAGCACATCTTTCTTTAGAAAACTTACGAAACCTTTCGTTTGAAGTCGTCCAACAATTACGATCTTTCAAAAGAACTCTTGTTATCAATACCCAAAGGCAAAAAGAACTTGTTCTGCTTTCTCAAGAATCTTTAAAAAATCTTCCTCCAGAAGAACGACTTCATTTATATCCACAAGAAACGGATTGGCAAAAATATGAAATATCAAGTCTTTTCAGAAATATTAAAGAAAAACCAGAAGAACATTTGTTCTTAGATTCGATCCACTCTATTGATCCTCAAGATTTGTTTCTTTTGACTCTCTGGCGCATCAGCTCTCTTTCACTAAACGGATTAACGCAACTCAATACAGATATGGCTCAGTTTCTCAAGAACTGGAGAGGACAATTTCTATCGTTGGGCGGATTAACGCAACTTGATACAAGTACAGCGTATTTACTCTCTGCATGGCAAGGTCAATACCTTTATTTAAATGGAATAACGTCTTTCGATCCCGAAGCCCTTCAAACCGTATGTTTCTGGAGCGGAAAATCTCTTTCTTTAGATGGATTAACGCAACTATCGCTTTCTGAAGCGCAGAAGATTTCCGCTTGGAAAGGAGAATTTCTCTATTTGAATGGGCTAACTCAGATAGATTTGGGAATTGCTAAAGTTCTTTCCTTGTGGAAAGGAAAACAGCTTCATTTGAGAAGTATCCAAAAATTAGATGAAAAAATCTTGACAACACTCTCTCAATTTCAGGGGAAATTATTCTTAAGGCTTTCTGGACTTGAAGACATTAAACAAATCTCTCAAGAAAATATCGAAAAAAATTCTAAATCAGAACCTCCCAACTCTACCTCTCATCCCCCCTCTTCCAAGCAGAGAAATTCCCAATCTTCAATCAATTCTGAAAAACCCCTCGTTTTGAATCATTTCACTTCTCTTCAAAAAAAAGATTTGGATTGGCTTTATTTATGGAAAGGAAACATTCTATATTTAGAAGGATTAACAAGCATCGAACCAGATGCGGCAGAGAAGCTATTTTCATGGAAAGGGAGCGATTTATTTTTAAATGGGATGAAAACGCTTGATGCGTCCCTCATGAACTCTTTAGTAAAATGGAGCGGACAAGCGCTTTATCTAAACGGATTAACGCAACTTAGCCCAGAAATCGCTAAGATTCTTTCTTCTTGGAAGGGACAAGTTCTTTATTTAAACGGATTAACGCAACTCAATGCTGAGCTAGCGGAACAGTTGGCAAAATGGAAAGGGAGAAAACTTTCTTTAATCGGAATCTCTTCTCTTGATAAGAATGTTAGTCAATCTCTGGCTCAATGGAGCGGGAGCGAACTTCTTTTGGATGGGGTCAGCCAAATTGACGTAGAATCAGCGCAAGCCTTTTCTCAATGGAAAGGAAGACTTTTATCACTCACAGGAATAAAAAAACTGGATGTTGCTTCGGCGAAACATTTATCGAAAATTCGTGAACAACTTTCTATTCCTATTCCTATTCGTACTCCCGCCGAATCTTTAGTAGAAAAATCAAAAGAAACGTTAACAAAACTTCCACTCTCTGAAATAATAGGACTTCATCCAGAAAAAGATAAAGACGAACTCAAACAATTTTCCGATCCAAAATATTCTTATTTCGTCTTAAATCACCTCACTACATTTTCTGCAGAAGACGCTTTATTTCTTTTATTTGGAAATACCAGAAACCTGTGTTTGAATGGTCTCACCCGTCTGGATTCGGAGTTGGCAGAACTATTTGAGATGTGGAAAGTACACTTCCTCTTTTTGAATGGATTAAAAGAATGTTCCCCAGAAATTGCTGAAAAACTATCTCTATGGAAAACTGGCTATCTGTTGAGTTTGAATGGATTATCCAAAGTGGACTCTAAAGTATTTTCCTTTTTAGCGCAGTGGAAAGGACAAATCCTTTTTTTTAACGGTCTTCGCGAAATTGAAGCGGAAGCAACGGAACATCTCGCGCGATGGAAAGGGATGTCTCTTTCGTTAAATGGACTCACGCAACTCTCTCCGAGAGTAGCAAAAGCACTTAGCAATTGGGAAGGGAAAAAATTACTACTCAACGGATTAACGCAACTCGATTTAGAAACCGCTAAAGCATTCTCTTCTTGGAAAGTGCAAGAACTTCAACTGAACGGATTAACGCAACTTGATTCGGAATCTGCTAAGTTTTTGGCTTATTATGAAGGGAAATTGTCGACCCCTCCAAATATTCAAGAAACGATTCGAAAGCTTTCCGAAGAATTTGTCAAACATTCCGAAGAAAATTTGAAAAATGCGTTTCCGTCCAAACTTGCAGAGCGTGATTTTGAACATCAGCGTGAGATGAACGATTTTGATGAAGGGGTGAGAAAAAATTCTAAAGGACATATGTTCTTAAATAATTTTACGACCCTTAGCCCAGAAAAAGCCTCACGATTAGCGACTTGGAAAGGCTACTCCATTTACTTAAATCAACTCAAACAAATTGATCCCGCAACGATTTATGCTCTATCCTTTTGGAACGGACAATACCTCTATCTGAATCGATTGAGAACCATAGACCCTGAGATTGCTAAAGCGCTAATCACTTGTAAAGCACGAACCATTTATTTAAAAGGATTAACAAAAATCGATTATGCGACCGCGAAAGAATTATCAAAAAGCAACAAAACGTTAAAGATGACAGAAAAAGTATCGGATGAATATAGCGAACATCGCCGCAAAATAGCGGAAGAATCGCAGAGCTTACGAGAGTTTCAAGAAGAAGAACGTTACAAAAAATTTAATGCGCTCTCAGAAGAAGCGCTTTTACATTACGATCTAAAAGATCTCATTAATCTTGAACCGTTGATTGATCCAAATCCCAATATCCCTCCACTATTTCATGAACTCCGTATTCAACGACTTTTAAATAATATTAAATGGCATCCTGAAAGGTATTTATTTTTGAATGCGTTAACTTCGTTGAGTACAGAAGAAGCGGAGCTTTTAAGACAATGGCCGGGAAGACTTCTTTGTTTAAATGGATTAAGACAACTAGACGAAGAAAAAGCCAAATTACTTTCCAAGTGGCAAGGAAATGCGCTTTATTTGGACGGATTACGAGAAATCGATGTGGCGACAGCAAAAGTCCTTTCTTCTTGGGATGGCGCTATTCTTAGTCTGGCAGATTTAAAAAAAATGACTCCAGAAGTCGCTCAACGTCTCTCTCGACCACGCGGAGGAACTTTTGTTAATTCAGAAAAAATAAATGAATTAATCCAACATTCGTTCAAAAATATTGAAATGTACAGCCTTGACGAGTTGACGGGTTTAGATATAGAAAAAGATAAAAAATATTTG
The DNA here is from genome assembly GCA_964530615.1 of uncultured Planctomycetota bacterium. Taxonomy (GTDB): domain Bacteria; phylum Planctomycetota; class JBBTDB01; order JBBTDB01; family JBBTDB01; genus JBBTDB01. The sequence goes on from CAZHAR010000006.1 coordinate 45,740, forward strand.
GACTATCTCGAAGGTCTAGTGAATGTAAAACCCAAACGGGAGCAATTTTTTAATCAAATTCTCTATATCACTGAAGATGAATTAATGTATCAAGAATATATTACGGAAGAAAAGTTTTTTGGATTGATACCCGATCAATATTTATTTTTACAGGATCGCACTTCGCTGACTCTTGAAGAATCTGTTTCGTTATGTTTTTGGAAAGGACAAAGTATTTTTCTGGATGGCCTTAGCGAACTTTCACCCGAATTAGCGAAGATCCTTGCGGCATGGAAAAGAGGCGGTGTGCTTCATTTAAAAGGAGTAAAATCACTTTCTCTGGAATCTGCTAAAGCACTTGCAATGTGGCCTGGAAACAATCTTTTTCTCGATGGACTCCGAACCCTTGGTTTAGAAGAAGCAAAAACGTTAGCCTCTTGGAGCGGGAGTTATCTCTCACTCACCGGACTCACCCAAATTACTCCCGAAGTCGCAAATGCATTATCAGCATGGAAAGGCTCCACTTTGAAGTTGTCTGGAGTGACTCCTTCCAAAGAAGTAACAAAAGAACTAAGCAAATTTGAAAACAACTTAGAAATGGACTCTTCGAATGTAGAGACCCTCCAAAAAATTTCTCAAGAAAACTTTAAAATTTATGGTCCAGAAAAACTTTCAGGACTCAATCCAAAAAAAATAGACGAAAATAGCTCTTTAGAACTTTTTAAAAGTAATGTTTCTCTTTATCCAGAGAAACATCTGTTTCTAAACAATTTAATTTCTTTAACGCAACAGCAAATTTCGGTTCTTTCTCATTGGAAAGGGATGTCCCTGAATCTAGACGGAATGACTCAACTCGATCTCGATTTGGCTAAACTACTCGCTACTTGGGACGGAGAGTTCCTTTCTTTAAACGGACTTCGATCACTTGCTCCAGACATCAGTCGTTTATTTACTCGATGGCCCGGTCAAAAACTTTCTCTAAACGGATTATCTTCGCTGGATTTTGAGACCGCAAAAAATCTAGCTTCTTGGGGAGGAGATGTGCTTCATTTGAATGGAGTCACTCATTTATCTCCAGAAATCGCTCAAGTTCTTTCTACTTGGTCCGGTCAAAAACTAGGACTGAATGGGTTAACCACATTGGATGATAAATCCGCTCAGGCCCTTTCTGTATGGGAAGGAGGTAGCCTTTCCTTGAGTGGGATTAAAACGCTGTCGCCAGAAAGCGCAAAATATTTAGCAAAATGGAAAGGAACCTTTCTTTCTTTAAGTGGCTTAAAAGAAATGGATTCTAGTGTCGCGGAACAATTTTCTTCTCGAGAAGGCGATCTGTCTTTAGAGGGAATTCAAGAGATTGACGCAAAGACCCTAGAATTTTTATCGCAAAAACAAGGAGGAAATCCAAAGCTTCAAAAAATTCTCGAAAACTTTGTCGCTCTTTCCCAAGACAATGTAAAACTCTATCCATTAGAGTTCCTCACAGGATTAAATCCGAACAACGCGTTTGAAGCATCAGAACTTAAACGAATTTCAAGATCCATCGAAACCGATCCTGGAGAACATCTCTTTTTAAATCATCTGACTTCGTTTACAACACAACACGCGACACTCTTTTTGATTTGGTACGGCAAAAATCTTTATCTTGACAGAGTGACGCAATTTGATTTAGAGGCGGCGAAATATCTTCCGAGATGGTCAGGAAACCTATTATCGCTCAAAGGACTGAAAACCCTTGATCTCGAAATGGCAAAAATTCTTGCTTCGTGGCGAGGACAAGAAATCGTTTTAGATGGATTAAAAAATATTAATCTTGAAGCGGCCCAAGCCCTTTCAATGTGGAAAGGGGAAAAACTGTCCTTCAACGGATTAGAATATCTTGATCCAAAAGTGGCTACCGCTTTTTCTTCTTGGAAAGGACGAGAACTTTCCTTCGACGGACTTGTCGAACTACACGCGCAAAGCTCAGAAGCCCTTGCGTCTTGGAAAGGGCGAAAACTTTCACTGAAAGGATTAAAAAAAATCACCTCCGAAGTCGCTAAAAATGTGGGTTCGTTCCAAGGGAATAAAACACTTGAATTAAAAATTCCCGCGGAATATACGAAAATGTCTCAAGAAAATCTTACCCGACAGGGCGTCGCTCGAATTATTGGATTGGACCCAGAAGAACATCAAGACCTCATCGAGCAATTTTCTGAAATCATTCAAGCGGACCCGGAGAATTTTCTTTTCCTTGACCACTTATCTTCTTTGAATATCCAACAAGCCTCCTTACTTTTCCTCTGGAAAGGACGCTGGCTTTCTTTAAACGGACTCCTTCAACTAGATACGGAACTCGCGAAATCGCTTGTTTCCTGGAAAGGAGAACTCCTTTCGTTAAATGGTCTTACTCAACTGGATGAAAATGTCGCCAAAATATTATCGGAATGGAAAGGGAAATACCTGATTTTGAACGGCATCAAACAGATTCCCTTAAATGTAGCCAAAGCCCTGGCCTCTTGGAAAGGCGAATTTCTTGGATTAAGCGGAGTTTACTCGATTTCGTTTGAATCCGCCAAAACGATCGCGTCTTTTGAAGGACGCGCTTTGTGTTTCGATAGTTTAACGCAACTAGAACCCGCTGTCGCTCAATCTTTAGCACTATGGAAGGGACATCTTCTTGCGCTCAATGGATTAAAAAAAATCAATGAAACTGTGGCTAAAGCTTTTATATCTTGGCCCGGAAAAGAACTTCATTTAAATGGGATGTTAGAACTCTCTCCAGAAGTCGCTAAAAATCTTTCTTTATGGCGAGGAAATATTCTTTCGCTCAATGGACTCTCTCAAATTTCTCTAGAAACGTTACGTCCTCTCGCTTCCTTTCAAGGCGCTACCCTTTATTTAAACGGATTAACGCAACTTGACCTAGAATCAGCAAAAATACTCTCGAAAGCGAAAGTTCGTCAACTTTATCTAAACGGATTGACCGAACTCAATTTAGAAATCATTAAAATACTCGCTTCTTGGTCTGGGGAACATCTTTCTTTAGATCGACTAACAATACTCCAAAAAGAACAATTTAAAGCGCTTTCTGCTTGGTTCGGCCAAACACTCTCTTTAAACGGTTTAAATACCATCACTCCAGAAGCCATGAAATCTCTTTCTTTATGGAAAGGCACTTCCCTTAGTTTAAATGGATTAACGCAACTCGACGAAGATCTTTCAAAAGAGCTTTTTTCATGGCCCGGAAAACTTTTGTTTTTAAACGGAGTTTCCACGATAACTCTTGAAGTTGCCGAAAACCTTTCTAGGTGGAAAGGGGAAAAACTTTTTTTTAAGCAAATCAAACAACTTAACCCTCTTATTGCACAACAAATCGCTCGCTTCGGTGGGAAAATTTTTTTGAGGCTAGATCGTCATCAAGAATTTATTCGTCTTTCACTACAAGCCCTAAAAAATTCTACTCTTGAAACCATTACTGAATTAGATCCCGAAAAAGAACAAAAAAACTTTTTAGAACTTTCCAATGAAATTCAAAACAATTCTCAAACGTATCTTTTCTTAAACGACTTAAATTCACTTACGACTCAAGAGGCCTCGAACCTCATCGTTTGGAGCGGTCAATATCTTGTGCTTAACGGAATTTCTGAGCTTTCTCCTGAACTTGCGGAAATATTAGCTTCTTGGAAAGGGAGCTTTCTTTTCTTAAATGGAGTCAAAGAATTAGAATCAGAATCCGCAAAAGCCCTCGCTACTTGGAAAGGAAAAGCCTTATATTTAAAAGGGCTTCGCGTCCGTGATCCAGAACTGTTGAAATATTTGAGTTTGTTTCAGGGGCAACTCGTTCTTTCCAGTGAATCAAAAGAAGCGAAACCGAAATCTTCTCAAGAAACCCCTATTCAAGAAACAATGGAGACTCTGACTGGATTAAATTCTGAAAAAGATCGAAAAGAACTTGACGCACTTGAGGAAGATGCGAAAAAGAATCCAGAGCAATACCGCTTCTTAAATCACTTAACGTATTTGACTCCTCAAGAAGCTTCTCCACTGGCGCTGTGGCAAGGAAAAATTCTCTGTTTGAATGGAATCACTCATCTCGATTTGATAGTCGCTCAAATTCTTGTCCGTTGGAAAGGGCAAAATATCTATCTCAACGGACTCACAGAACTGACTTTTGAGGTTGCTCAATCCCTTGCGACATGGTCAGGTAAAAAATTGTATTTGAAAGGACTTCGCTACTTAGAACCAGAGATTCTTAAGGAATTAATACAATTCAAAGGCGAATTATTTCTAAATTTGGCCTCACAAGAAGAATGGCTGAAAATCTCAAAACTCAATTTGGCTGGATTAAGTTTATCCACACTGACCGGGATGGACCCCAAAAAAGACAAAGAATCACTAAAGCGTCTTGAAGAAGCGATTCAAAAGAATCCAGAGCAATATCTTTTTTTGAATACATTGACATCTTGCACCAAATACGAAGCGTCTTTCTTACTTCTTTGGAAAGGAAAATTTCTGTCTTTAAACGGATTAACGCAACTAAACCCAGAAATCGCTCAAATCCTCGCTTCTTGGTCGGGACAAATTCTTTTTCTGAATGGATTAAAAAAAATCAACAAAGAGGAGATTCAAGCGCTTAGCTCTTGGAAAGGAGAACGGTTGTATTTGAACGGGTTAACTACGCTGGACAAAGAGACCGTAAAATTTCTCACGCTGTGGCCGGGACGCTCTCTTTATTTGAACGGAGTGACGAAACTCGATCCAAACCTAGCGCAAATACTGACGTTATGGAGCGGGACCAGTTTATATTTGGATGGACTCGAAGAACTGCCGAAAGAGGTCGCGTCTCTGCTCGCGTCTTGGAAAGGGAGTCTCCTTTCGTTACAAGGGGTAACGAAACTGTCAGATCTAGGCGCGAAACAATTGGCTCAGTTTCAAGGAAAATTAATCACTTCCGAAGACATTAAAAATCGAATCAAAAAATAAATCTCACTCATAACTGAGAGGTTTTTGCGCCGAGATCACCATATTCCATGCTAAATAATTGCATCCCGGAATACGAAGCAAAATGCTATCTATCCCCTTGAGTGGCTTGAACCACCAGCCAATTGTTTGATCGGTTTCTTCATAAATCTGTTTCCAATATTTGACCTGATTCGGAGGGTATCGGTTAATTAAATAATATTTGAAAAAAAGCAATAAAGTCGAGAGCCAAAACTCTCGATGATGAATCTCTACAAAAAATTTTCGGAACGTTTTTAATTGGCTAAACTTCAATGGATGCTCGTCATGGGTTCGATTCCCGCCAAGGGTCATTCGACGATAAATATTGATCGCTGGATTATAAGCAATCGGATCCCAGCAAATAAGCTTTCCTCCGGGTTTTAACGCGGACGCAATTAAACGCAAAGTCTCTTCGAGATCCGTCACATGATGGAACACATTTGCCGCATAGACAATATCAAATTCTTTTTCAGGGAGTTGGAACTGTTCCGCAGAAACCGCTAATCCGGTCACGCGATCTTCGACGTGATGATGTCGAGCGAGTTCTAACGTTTTCGCGATCATTTGTGGACTAATATCCATTGCCACTACATTCGCCCCCTTGAGAGCAAAATAAACGCTTGATTCTCCGAGACCACATCCAATATCTAGCAGTTTCTTTTGAGTCAGATCCCCCATCCACTTTAAAACATGGGCCCCTTCCATCGCGGTAATCGATTCAAACGACTCATACACTTTGATCGTTTTTACATCGGTTTGATCGGCCCATTCATCATGATGGCTAATCTCACGATTATGAATCATTTCTACTAGGCTATTTTTCTCCATGAGCGCTCCCATCTCGGATCACATCACTAATAATAAAATTCGGACGTCGTTTGACTTCTTCGTAAATACGGCCCACATATTCACCCATAATCCCCAAAGCAATCAGATTGAAAAATCCAAAAATCATAATTAACAACATCAATGAGGTCCAACCCGGAACCATGGTCACCTCATAAAAAAAGTGAAGCACAATATTATAAAAAAGATATCCTAAGGTAATACAAAGAATTAAAAGTGCGATCACATAAGAAATTCGCAATGGAGTAAACGACATACTCACAATTCCATCCGCTCCCAATTTTAACATTTTTACAAGCGGATACTTGGTCTGACCCGCCGCACGCGGTTGTCGTTCATAACTAACCGTCGTTGTTTTAAATCCGACCCATCCGACTAAGCCTCGAAGATAGCGGTGGCGCTCCTTGAATTGAAGGAACGCATTCAGCGCCCGTCTGCTTAATAAACGAAAATCGCCACAGTTTCTAGGAACCTCGACATTGCTAAATTTGGAGAAAATCCAGTAAAAAAGCTCTGCGGTCCAAAGCTTAAAACGACTCTCTCCCAGACGAATCGATCGAACCCCATAAACCACATCGGCTCCTTTTTCCCACTCGTCAATCATTTTTAAAGTCACTTCTGGAGGATCTTGTAAGTCCGCGTCCAGACAAATAATCACTTCTCCACGAGCATGTTCGTATCCAGCGGTGAGCGCAAACTGATGTCCAAAATTTCTGGACAGGCGAACCGCAACAAAACGAGAATCTTGAGACGCGAGCGCTTTCATCAGATCCCAAGAATGGTCATAACTCCCGTCATCCACCAAGACCACTTCGACTCCGCCCGGTTTTGGAAATGCACTCAAGAATCGAATAAGTTCGGCTTGTAGTAAAGGAAAAACTTCCTCTTCATTGTAAATAGGAATCACATAACTGTAGACGATTTTCATAGAAAATTTAGCCTTTCTGAACAGTACCGATATCCGCTATTTTAAAGTGGGTAAAGTTTGAATCCACTGGCGCAACAGATCGAGCGCTTGTTGATCAATGACTTTAGACGCAAGCGTCGGCATACGATTTTGATCGAGGACTTTCATCCGGAGCCAGAGAATCGAAGATTCCGGCTTTTGAGGGACAATTCTTTTTCCATCCGAGATTCCCATATTCCCTTGAGTCGCCTCACTATTTATTAATTTTTTTTCATTCAATGGGGTTTCAAATCGAAAATCGATATTCGAGAGTCCACTCCCTTCGGGTCGATGGCAAAAGGAACAATTCACGGCGAGGTAAGAATTCGCTCGATGTTCAAATGACGCTTTAGAATCGTCTAAGGGAGCCATTTTCGGAAGCCGTTCTGGATCTTTAGCCAGCGCGGGATAAAAAAGGCCGACGCTGTTCAAGGTGCTAAGTTGAGGATGAGAGCCCTTCAGATACGAATGGTTCTTATTCATTTGTGGAGTGGTTAATCCTAAAATAGAACCCGCCGCTTGGGTATGACACTGAAAACATTCTGTCCGGCTAGGATAATACCAAGTTTGCGAGAACTCCTTTCCTTCCGCGTCTTTACGAAGGAGTACTTCTGTTGACGATTCTTCTAAAAGAACCGCGTCCTGTTGATCCGCTTTCCAACGATAAGTATAGCCTTCCCAACCCTTATTTCCTCGAAGAAGTACCCGCGTTTCTAGTTTTTTTAAGCTTTCGGGTTTGCGTTCGTCCAGACGAATTTGGAAATGTTTCACCAGAATCGTTCCTATCGGTAGGCTCCACGCGTCTTTTTCGGTCCAGCCAATAAATTGCCCATTCGGAATTCCGAGGTAACGAATTTTTTCCGCACCATCGGACCAGAGTGGCGTATTGACAGAGTAAGGAATCAATCCCGAATTTGGAAGCAATTTTGAAACATTCTCGAATAGCCCAGTTTTAGAGAGAAGCGGAGGCATTTCCTGAATTATTTTCTTTTCATCTTCATAGTGCCACCGATAGATTTTTCCATCAAAGGCACAAAGGTATAACTCTCCCTCGTGATCCTCTCCAAAAGAAGCCACTGGCGCGGGTGCGACAAAAAGCTCCAGATGTTTGATGACTTCTGAACCATCGTACCAGATCGCCCATACCTTGCGACTCTGGAAGTCTGCAAATAGGTAGGCTCCATAAAGCTCCGGAAATTTCTTACCTCGATAGACGTATCCACCCGTGACGGAAACGCCTTGAGTTCGAGGATATTCCCAGACCGGATCAATTAACGGAGAACTGGGTGCAAAGCCAGTGGAATCAAATGGAAGCGAGCCTTCGCGGATTTTCCAGCCATAATTTCCTCCCTTGATAATTAAATCGATCTCTTCGAGCTTATTCTGCCCTACATCGCCAGCCCAGAGTTGTCCGGTCAAGCGGTCAAAGGAAAATCGCCACGGATTTCGGAGTCCGTAGGCCCAGATTTCACCTCGTGCTTTTGGATCGTCCACAAACGGGTTATCTGCGGGAATTTGATAATTTTTTCTGCCTGCTTTTTGATCCACATCAATTCGTAAAATCGAGCCTAGTAGCTCACTTAAATTTTGACCAAAATTATGGGGATCACCCCCAGAGCCTCCATCGCCAAGACCAATATAAAGATAGCCGTCGGGACCAAATTCCAAACAACCGCCATTATGATTCCGATAGGGTTGAGGAATCTCCATCAACACGAGTTCAGATTTTGCCTCTGCGCTGATATCTGACTTTCGTGACGCGGTAAAACGAGAAACTCGAGATCCCGCCTCTGCGCCAAGGGTCGAATAATACACATAAAAATAGCCATTTTCTTCAAATTTTGGGTGGAACGCTAAGCCTAATAATCCTTCTTCCATCCCCAAACAACACACCTGACTTTTGATATCGATTAAGAGAGTAGGGGTCTCATCGGATTTTATCGATTGCGAGAGCAGCCAAATTTTGCCTTCTTGTTCAACCACCGCTAAGAGAGGAGGCTCTTTCGATAAAGGAACGGATCGCAATAACAGCGGGCGTTTAAATTTAAAGGGAAAGGCGAGTTTCGCTTTGAGTGGATAGAGCTTCCCAGAATCTAGGGGGAGGTGTATCCCTTCCAAAAAAGGACGTTTGGATAGGCCCGCATTGTTCCCTTTTTTTTTGAATTTTTCTTGTAAATAGGCGGGTTGAGGAAATAAAAAAAACAAGGTAAGAATAAATCCAATACAAAACAAGATCCCTAAATACCAGCCGTTCTGTGGCTTCATAATGTTATACTTTCCTGTGGGCGTTTTTTATAATTATTGGAGCATTGTACCTGATTTCAAACGTCCAATAAACAGCCTCTTAAAAGACAAATGAAAAGGATTTTTTCGGTTGATCCAAAAAAGAGATTCTTTAAGATAAAGGCATCGATATCTGGAACCCCTGATTTCTATTCACTTAAGAAAGGCACTCAATTATTATGAAAAAATTGATACAACTGGTCTTCCTTTTTCTCTTCATTGCCGGACTCGGCGTGTTTTTGAATCGCTTGATCCCCCACCAAACATTGTTCCGGGGAGAACTTCAGGATCAAGAAACGCTCTCTCAGGAAAAACTCTCTGAAGAACTTCGTGCCCATTTTGAGAAGGCTCAAATTAAATTATCAGAATCAGCTACTTTGAAAATTCAAGAAAAAGGGGTTTCCTGGATCCTTGAAGATCCCCTTTCTAAAAGAAAATTTGAATTAAAAAAACAAGAAAATCAGTTTATATTGAAAGAAGACGGGATTCACATTACTCCCTTGATTCCACCCTTATTAGCGATTGGGCTTGCTTTGATTACCAAAGAAGTTCTCAGTGCTTTATTCTTGGGGGTTTACTCCGCAGTACTCATTATTTTGTGGAAAAAAGATTTTTCTTCGATTACGGGAATCGCTCAAACCATTTGGTTTAGCATTGAAACGTCTTTTATTGCTTTACTGAGAGTAGTGGATCAGTATGCAGTGACGGCTCTTCTGAAAGATAGCAATATTAAGATTATTTTATTTACATTATTGGTGGGTGGAACCATTGGGGTCATTTCTGCGAGTGGCGGACTTCGTGGGATTGTGGACCAATTAAGTAAACTGGCTAAAAATAGCGTTCTCGGACAATTTTCTGCGTTTCTGATGGGAATTTTCATCTTTTTTGATGATTATGCAAGTTGCCTTATTGTTGGGAAAACAGCACGTCCGCTTACCGATAAAATGAGAGTTTCTCGCGAAAAACTCAGTTTTATTGTGGATTCAACGGCCGCTCCAATCGCGTCCTTAGCGATCATTTCTACCTGGATTGGTACCGAAGTGGGTTATATTAAAGAACAATTTGATGCCTTAAACGTCACTGGAGTGGCTCCGTATGTGGCTTTTTTGCAAAGTCTTCCATTCCGTTTTTACGCGCTCTTTTTGATGATTTTTATTCTTTTAACGATCTTTATGAAACGCGAATTTGGACCGATGTATCGCGCAGAAATACGTGCGAGAGAAACGGGCGAAACTCTCCGTAAAGATTCTAATTTAGCGATCAGCAACCAACAGATTTCTACCCCGGTGACTCAAGAAATTTCTTCACGCTGGTACAATGCGGTTCTTCCTATTATGATTTTAATTTTGGGGGTTATGGCCGGAATGTACTGGACAGGCCGTGAAAAAACGAAATCAATGCTTGAAACAAAACAAACCAGAATTCAAGAAATTCAGGGAACCTTAAAAACAAACGAATTAACCACAGAATCTCAAGAAAAACTGAATGGAGAAGAAAAGAGTTTAACTCAAGAAATCAACGAAACTCAAAATAGTTGGCTCAATTGGGGAAAAGCCATTTTGGGAAATTGTGATTCCTATAATTCGCTGTTATGGGCTTCTTTGATTAGCAGTATCATCGCTATTCTTTTAGTGCTATGTCAAAGAATCCTTTCTCTGCAAGATATTATGAATTCCTGGTCACAAGGATTGATTTCCGTTGTCCCGGCGCTTCTCATTCTCGTATTGGCCTGGTCCTTAAGTGCGACCATCGGCGAACTTAAAACCAATGATGAATTCTCAAAGCTTTTGAGTGAACGTGTTTTCTCAGAAACCTATCGAACTCACCTAACCCATTTATTTCCTGCAATTATTTTTATGCTTGCTTCTTTTATGTCCTTTGCAACCGGAACTAGTTGGGGAACCATGGGAATTTTGTTTCCTTTAGCCATTCCAATGATCGTGATCCTGACCACCGGCAATGATTTTTCAAGTCATCAGTTAGATTTTCTCTATATGACGATTGGTGCGGTTTTAACCGGCGCAATTTTCGGAGATCATTGCTCTCCTATTAGTGATACCACAATCTTGAGTTCTTTGGGCTGTGAGATGGATCACATGGATCACGTGGATACTCAAATGCCCTATGCACTTTTGGTCGGAGTTGTAAGTCTCATTTTTGGCTATATCCCCGCCGGATATGGTTGGCCGTTAGGTTACATCTGGACCCCTTATCTCTGGATGGGAATTGGAACTGTTGTGATGGCACTCCTTCTGCTAGTCATCGGGAAACCTGTTCCGAACTATACTCCGAGAGGTGTCTGAAACGATCCTGAAAAACGACTCTTATTGTCATTGCGAGCGAAGCGAAGCAATCTCCGTACCTCTTAAATCTTTCGGAGATGCGTAACAACCGCTTCGTCGCCTTGAGGCTCCTCACAATGACAATAGGGTTTATTTTTATATCTTTTAAATTGAGACCCATGAACGATTTTCTATTCCTTTTCCCTTTTTTGTCTTTATTTCTCCTGTTTTTGGGATGGCCCGTTCTTTATTCTTTCTATTTGAGTTTTTACGAAACCACACTTTATACGGACTGGTACAATGTTTTTTCGGATATGCGTTATGTAGGTTTAAAAAATTACGAACAACTGTTGCAGGATCCTCAATTCTACTGGTCGCTTTTTCTTACGCTGTATTACACGCTTTTAACTGTCCCGACTCAGATTTTTATTTCCTTAGGTCTCGCCATTCTGCTCCGTCCGAATTTTCGGGGAAAGATTTTTTTTCGGACCGCCTTTTTTTTGCCCCATATTCTGGATACCTTGATTGTCGGGAGTATTTGGCTCTACCTTCTGGCTCCACAAGGATGGATCGCTCAAAGTCTTGCTCCGTTTCTCGAAAAAGAAAGTCTTCTAAACACAGGACTATTGAATCATTCTTGGACTGTACTTCCCACCATCGCGTTCGTTATGGCGCTCAAAGTTTCAGGATTTGGAATGATTTTGTTTTTGGTGGTTCTTCAGCGGATTCCTCAAGAATATTATGAATCCGCAAAATTAGACGGTGCCTCTTCTTGGGGGCAATTCCGATATATTACTTTTCCGTTTTTAAAGCCAATTATTTTTTTTCTAGCAATGACTGGAACTCTGATGAGTATCAACGCTTTTACTGAAATTTACGCGATGACGAATGCAACCGGAGGCCCCGCTTTACAGATTGCGGGTCAAACCGTCACGTCTGCGAAAATCTCCGGATATTATTTATTTCAACAGTTTGAGGATGGGAAATATGGATACGCGGCGGCGCTCTCGTATTTGCTATTTCTATTGGCGATGATTCTTTCTTGGGGCTATGCGCGACTATTAAAGATATCGAAAAATGGAACAATTTAAAATCATTGCACGCACTGTATTTCTTTTATTTTTCTGCGGACTCGTCTTGCTTCCGTTCTTCTGGATGGGTTTAACGGCGCTAAAAGACCCGTCGCTAAGTCTTTCTTTCCGCTTGTTTCCTGAATGGAGCACCTTTCAGCAAGCGGGTTTCTGGAAAACGATGAGTGATTTTTATAACCTGAACAATTTTTCTAGAATCCTGAGCGATCCTCATTTCCCGTTCGGCCTTTTTTTTCTGAATTCCTTTGTGGTTGCTTCGTTATCTGGTTTGTTGACGGTACTCTTGTGCCTCTGGGCTGGATATGCTTTTGCTCGCAAGAATTTTTGGGGAAAAGAGCGACTCTTTCAAGTATTGATGAGTTCGCTATTAGTTCCGGGAATGATCTATATGGTTCCCCAATTCGCGCTGGTGTATCAATTGGGCTGGATGAATTCCTATCAAGGGATGATTGTTCCTCATCTCGCAAATGTGTTTGGACTCTATTTAGTTCGTCAACATATCGAACAACTCCCTAAATCTCTTTTTGAAAGTGCCTCGATGGAAGGAGCGAGCGATTTCCAAATGCTGTTCTGGGTTGTGATCCCTCTTTCGTGGCCCGTTCTGCTCACCTTGTTTTTAACGATTTTTACAAATCAGTGGTCCAATTTTCTCTGGCAGTTGATTATTAATTCTCCCGATTCTGCTTATCGTACGCTTCCAGTAGGACTAGCGCTGTTTAAGGGACAATATCAACTGTATTGGGGTGCGGTGATGGCGGGGGCCTGTTTATCCGTAGTTCCGATGATCCTCATTTTTCTTTTTACGCAACGTTTTTTTATTGAAGGAATGACGAAAGGAGCGATCAAAGGATAATGCAACACGCTACTTTCTTTAAAACTTTTCTTTTTTTTGGAACCTGTTGCGTTTACTTTATTACAGGATGCCATCAAGATTCAAAAAAAACGCCCGAAAAAATTCAGCTCACCTTGTGGGAAAGTTATAATAATGAAGAGCATTCGATCTTTCTCGAATTATTGAAACCCTTTTGCGAAGACTACCAAAAACGTACTGGGGTGTTTTTAGATCTCAATATTTTTCGGGTGAGCCATGAGGGATTGCTCCCGAAATTAAAAACCGCCGCGCTAAGTCATACGACTCCAGATATTTGTCGAATCGATTGTGCACATGTGATTACGCTCGCCTTCGGGAAAGCGATTCTTCCGTTAGATACGCTTAAAAATTTTCCAGGGACTCTTTCACTCTATTGCCAGAATTTTCTTCCATCCGCGATAGAATCCAATCTTATTTCGATTCGTACTCCATCTGGTTCACAAGAAACGCATCTGTATGGGCTTCCAGATCAAACGACTTGCGTTGCGTTATTTTGGAACAAAATTTTTTTTCAGCAAAACGACCTCGCGCTTCAAAAGGCAGGATGTGACTCCACACGCGCCCCTCGAACCTGGGATGAATTTATCGCTTACGGAAAAATTTTATCTCATCCAGAAACGCAACAATTCGCATTTGGAATGAGAAATACGCTTTGGTGGTATTTTCCCTTCTTTCAATCCTTTGGGGCGACTTTTTTATATCGGGATAAAAGTCAACAATGGCGTTGTGGACTCAACCAAAAAGCGGGTCTGGAAGCCTTAAATTTTATTCGGGATCTCTACGCAAAAGAGTATACGGTTGATGGAAAAAAAGTACATATCGAAGGAGGTGCTTGGCAATCTGGCGCTATCAATCCGGATCAAGGCTTTATTAATGGGCTTTACGCCATGATTTTTTCAGGCCCCTGGAACTTGAAGACTTTTCGGGATGCAGGTGTTTCCTTTGGAGTCTCGTTTATTCCGACAGGCCCCGCAGGAACTTCTTCTACCGTGGGCGGAACCAATCTCGTCGTGTTTCGCTCTTGCGCTTATCCCGAAGTCGCCTTCGAGGTACTACAATATATCACCTCTCCAGAGTTTCAAAAACAATGGTGTGAGCGTCTTGGACAGATCCCCACACGACAAGGAATAGAACTTCGCTATCAAGATTTTCCAGAGATGCCACTTTTTTATCAACAAATGCAACACACTCGAACGCGACCGCCGATTCCCCGCTATGATTTAGTCGAACAATTTTTTAATCCTGAAATCGAACTTGTCTTAAAAAGAATAAAATCTCCTCAAGAAGCGCTTGATTCTGCAGTATTAAAAATCGATGAGCACATTATTTCCTTGCTTGAAAAATAAAACAAACTTAAAATTACTAAATTTATAGGTATCCCATTTTTGAGGACTTCATTGATGTTTAAATTCGATATGATTCAAACAGTGGCTTTTGCGGGAATGATCTTATTTTTGGGGCATTTTTTATGTCGAAAAATCCCTTTGTTGGCGCGTTACAATCTTCCGGCACCCATTATTGGAGGCTTGTTTGTGGCCCTCCTAAATTTGCTGGTTCATGCGTATGGACAATCAGTCTTCTCTAGTAAAGAACCCGTGACTTTGTTTCAATTTGATATGACGTTAAAAGATCCTTTTATGATTGCTTTCTTTACGACAATTGGCTTTAGCGCCAGTCTATCCTTACTCAAAACGGGAGGGAGACAGGTTCTTTTACTCTTATTTATTTCTATTTTCGGAGCTATTCTTCAAAATATGATTGGTATGGGAATGGCCCTTCTTTTGGGGATTCATCCACTTTTCGGAGTTGTTGCAGGATCTGTTGCGTTAACAGGAGGGCCCGGAACGGCGGCGACTTTCGGACCTGAGTTTGAAAAAATACAAATAGCCGGTACTTTTCCATTGGCCGGAGCCACTATCGGAGGAATTGCGACTGCAATGGTGGGTATTTTAGCCGGAGGACTAATCGGAGCACCTCTCGCCACTGCGTTAATCAGACGAAATCAACTAAAAATTCCAGATCCGATTCCTATGACCCTTGCGTCAACTGCGGAAAGTTCTGAGGAAAATATGCTGAGTCAAAAAGTTCTTAGAAACTTGGTCTTTCTGTTCATCGCGATGGGTGTAGGCACATGGCTCAGCCTGAAATTAAAGCAACATCTTACGCTTCCTCCTTATATCGGCGCGATGTTTGTTGCCGCTATTTTAAGAAATATAGACGATTCGACGTATTGGATACGTCTATCTCCAGCTATTCTTGATATTTTTGCGGATGTGGCGTTATCTCTGTTTTTAGTCATCGCCCTAATGACTTTAGAACTCTGGAAAATTGCAGGACTTGCCCTACCGCTCTTTTTTATTTTGGTTGTGCAAGTCGTCTTTATTGTAATTGTCTGTTATTGGTTTATTTTCCGATGGTTCGGAAAAGATTATGAAGCGGCAGTGATGAGTAGCGGTTTTTGTGGATTTATGCTGGGAACCACCGCTAATTCTATGGCGAATATGAAGGCACTTACGGATCGCTATGGACCCGCGCCAAGAGCTTTTTTGGTGATTCCGATCGTAGGCGTTGGTTTCCTGGATTTTGTCAACGCCATTTTAGTAACCGGATGTATTCACTGGTGGAAATGAGCCAACCGTTAATACCAATAAGCTAGAATTGATGGAGGAACTGGATGGAAACGGCCCTTGAACTTCGGGATGTCACCAAACGATTTGGTGATTTTGTTGCGGTAGATCGCCTCTCTTTAAGTATTCCGAAAGGATCGATTTATGGTTTTTTAGGACCGAATGGCGCTGGAAAAACAACGACTATTCGTATGATTATGAGCATTTTTTACCCGGATGAGGGCACCATTTCTATTTTAAATCATCCGAAAGCCGAAGAAGTCAAAGATCGATTGGGTTATCTTCCAGAAGAAAAAGGGTTATACAAGAAAATGAAAACCCGTGACCTGATCGCGTATTTTGGTTCTCTCAAGGGGATGAATCCGGCAAAAGCCAAAACAAAAGCCGTGGAACTACTTGAAAAATATGGATTAAAAGACTGGGTGCATAAAAAATGCGAAGCCCTCTCTAAAGGAATGCAACAAAAAGTTCAACTCTTGGCGTCGTTCATTCATGACCCGGAGCTCGTGATCCTCGATGAGCCTTTTTCTGGTTTAGATCCGGTCAATGTAGAACTCATGCGCAACATTATTGTAGAGATGAAACGTGGCGGTAAAACCGTGATTTTCTCTACTCATGGGATGGAGCAGGCAGAACAGATTTGTGACTTTATTTTTCTTATTAACAAAGGCAAAAAAGTTTTAGATGGCACTATCCGTGAGATCAAGGCTAATCAAGGGCTAGCGATTCGTCTTGATTATGATGGCGATGGCACTTTTCTGAAAAGTCTCCCAGAAATTGCGCGTCTTAATGATGCAGGGAAATCGGCAGAGATCTTTCTTAAAGAAGGAGAAGATCCCCAAAAACTTCTTCAAATAGTGGCTCAAAAGCTCACGATTCGAAAATTTGATTTAAGCGAACCTTCCCTTCATGAAATTTTTATTCAAGCCGTAGGAGGGAAAAGTAATGAATAAAACCCTGCTCGTCAGCAAACGCGAATATCTCGAAAATTTAACGACAAAAACTTTCTGGATCAGCATTTTTATTTTGCCTATTGTGCTCGTCCTCTCGATTGTGATCCCCATTCTTTTAGAGCGAGCAAAAGATGCAAGGCAATATGTTGTGGTTGATCAATCGGGCTGGCTTTTAGAGGCGATTGAAGCCACTTCCCTGGAAAGCGAATTTTTTCTAGTTTTGAATATTTTTTTAGAATCCGCTCAAAAAGGAACCCTTGAAAAACTGTCTCTTCCCGAATCTTTGTTGCCGTTAGTGCCTCTTTTAGAAAAAGCTTCGATCCCTCTGGTCGTGAAGTATTTTAGCGTTTCCTCTGATCAAAGTGTTCCAGAACTTTCTGAGGATCTGGCTCAAAAACTGGTTCCTTATAAAAAGCAATTTCGAGAATGGTGGGGCCAATTATCGCGTCGGGACGCAAAAAAGATTTCGAATCGATTGAGTCGAATTAATTACCAAAGAATCATTCCTGAACAATCTTCTCCAGAACAACTCAATTTAATGATTGCGGACCAGAGACTGTTTGCTTATTTTGTGATTACGCAAGATCCATTGCTTTCGAATGAAGGTTTTAAGTATGTTTGCAACAATCTTACTGATGATCGTCTAAAAATGTGGTTCGCGTCTTTTGCAAACCGCATTGTTCAGAGCAAGCGCTTTGAGCAGGAACAGATTGATCCTCAGCTTGTTCAGCAAATTATGATGCCTCTAGAATTTAAAGAAAAAATGATCTCCGAAAACGGGCTTGAAGAAGAGGTTCGTACCGAAGATACGATCCGGCAATGGATCCCGATGGCGTTTGTTTATTTACTCTGGATTGCTGTCTTTACATCGGCTCAAATGTTATTGACAAACACGATTGAAGAAAAATCAAATCGAGTGATCGAAGTCTTGTTATCCTCGATTTCTGCATCAGAATTAATGATTGGAAAAATATTTGGAATTGCGGCAACCGGCTTCACGATTGTTTTATCTTGGGTCGCCTTTTTTTTCCTTGCCTTAAAATTGACACCCCTCTTAGCCGGAGATGAATTTTCTCTGGATTTATCCTTTATCGTCGCGGACCCCATTTTTTTAGTTTCTTTTTTGTGTTATTTTATGTTGGGGTATCTTTTTTATGCCGCCCTTCTTGTTTCTATGGGAGCGGCTTGTAATAGTTTAAAAGAGGCCCAAAATCTGTTGGGGCCGGTGACCATTATTTTGATTATTCCTCTTTTTGCGATGGTCCCGATTAGCCAAGACCCTAATGGAACTTTGGCTAAAATATTATCTTATATTCCCCCATTCACTCCATTTATTATGATGAATCGCGTTGCCGGGCCTCCGAGTATGATGGAATATATCCTCACCACTGTATTACTAATAATTTCCATTTTAGTGGCATTTTGGGGCGCCGCCAAAATTTTCAGAGTGGGGATCTTAATGACAGGAAAACCGCCTAAACTGAAGGAGATTTTCCTCTGGATTCGCACAAGTTGAAATCGAGATTCTGAATGGCTGAGGTTTCAAGCAGTGACGCCAAAAAAAGATCCAACTCCAGCAGTCAATGCCATTGCCAAGGCACCCCAAAAAGTCACCCGTGCAGTAGGTATAATTAAAGAAGAGCCCCCTGCGTGCGCAGAAAGGACGCCTAATAGTGCAAGAAATAAGAGTGAACTAGCCGAAACAGCCCACATAAGCACAGATACGGGCACCAAAAGGACAACCACGAGAGGTAAAGCGGCACCCACTGAAAAAGTAGAGGCCGACGCCGATCTAGATCGGCGTGTTCGGTATCGGCTTGAGAACTTACAGAAACATATTCGCCGGCCGCCATTGACATCGCACCCGCCACAAGACCCGCAACGCCCGAGAGCAAAATACTTCGTGAATTTGCACCTGCGGCGGCTACCCCTAAGATGAGGCTAGCAGTAGAAACAATACCGTCATTTGCCCCAAGAACAGCTGCACGGAGCCATCCGATACGATGTGTTCGATGTTTTTCAATATGTCTCATAATGTCCATTCTGTCTTAGCGGTGTATTAGGGTCGTTGTAGGCGTGGACCTTGAATGACACGAAGCAGAATCGCTACGACTGCGATAACAAAGAGGATATGAATGAATCCGCCTAGGGTGTTTGAAGTGATAAGACCGAGAATCCAGAGAACAACCATAACAATTGCAATGGTTTCGAGCATTTTTTTTCCTTTTGCCATCCTGTGGCAAATTCATGAATTTGTTATTAATTTGGGGCATCATCAGCAGTGTTTTCGGTTTTAGAAAGTTCTACTTTTTCTTTGGGCTTGGAGATCCTTTTTTTACAATCGGAGTTCCTTCTAATACATATCGAAACTGCCCGTAAATAAAGGGAATATAAAACCATTTCAAATAAAGAACGGCATCCGCCAAGCCGATGCACCCGGGAGTTTCCTCTATTGCCTTATCGATGGCTTCTTTGATGAAGGGAACTCCCATCGGGATAAAAATAATAATGTGGGACAGATCCTCACCTTCGACGCGATCAGGCAATTTTTCATAATTTGCCATATCGACAAGCTCAAAGCTCTTTGTTGAGATGATTGTCATGTCCATAACTCGGCTCGTACAAGAGGGGATTACGAGCAAAAGTAAAGCGATTAGGGTTAAGTTCAAAGTTTCCTCCGGAATAAAGATAAAGTTTTAAATCTTTTTAATGAGGCTACTTCCAAAAAGTAGGATTACGCTACCCAATGCTATCGCCCCTACGCCACCCCAAACAGGGACATTAACCGTCTTCTTTTCATCTACGGATACTTGTACGGGTCCCACCTTGGCTTCATGAACTTCTTTGGTATAGCTAAAATTGCCATACACCAATCCAAGGATACCCAATACGATCATGATAATTGCTACTACTTTAAGTCCACTCATTTTGTGTTCTCCTATTAAAAATTATTAACTATTATAAAACTATTCAGGGTCGTTGAAAGCGAGGGCCTCGAATGACACGAAGCAGAATCATGACGAGCGCGATGATAAACAGGATATGAATGAATCCACCCATAGTGACTGCGGTGATAATTCCTAGAATCCAGAAGATAATCAACAGTGCGACAATACTCTCTAGCATTTCATTTCTCCTTTGTCATAACTGGGTGAATTCATAGATTTCTTTCTTCTATTTTTTTATTAGAAGAATGCGAAGCTCTTGGATCACAGAGGGGTTCGCTAATTTTTCTTACCGCAACATCCAAAAAGCATGATCGCACTCCCTAGCGCTATCGACGCCACGCCAGCCCAAACGGGGATATTAACCGTCTTCTTTTCATCTACGGATACAGTGATCGGCCCTACCTTAGCTTCCTCGGTCTCTTTGGTGTAACTGAAATTGCCATAAACTAATCCAAGGATACCCACGACGATCATGATAATTGCTACTACTTTAAGTCCACTCATTTTGTTTTCTCCTATTAAAGAAAAAGAAACGCTTAACTATTCTAATGACAAAAAAACTCTTGGCTCTCCAACACAGACAGCGCGTCAGGGAGTAACTTTTAAAACCAAGGCTCTCAACAAGCAGACCGTTCTGCCCAAGTCCTTGTTGCATAAAATTATTGAGGATGATTACAGACGTTGACCTTGAATGACACGAACTAAAACCACTATGACTGCGATGACTAAAAGGCCATGAATGAATCCGCCCATAGTGTACGAAGTAATAAGGCCCAAAATCCAAAGGACAATCAAGACCACCGCAACGGTTTCTAACATGTTGCTTCTCCTTGCCATCACTTGGCAAATCGCAAATATAACGGCCAACTGCCGCTCAAGTATTTTGAATGGTGAGCAAAGAAAGCGAGTCCGATCCGAACAAATGTTAGGCCACTTGCTTTATAGTATGACCACTCACGAAGAATATAAGATACTAAATAAATTTTTCAGAAAGTAAAGGTCATTCTTCTTCGTTTGAGAGTCATTCGTCTCTATTTCGCACTTAAAAATAAAAAAAATGTAATTTTAACTATATGTATAACAACGAATTATAAAAATATATATAAAAATCCATATTTTTTAAAAAATCTGTATAAATATTCATATTTTTTAAAAAATCTGTATAAAAATCCAGATAAAAATAAGAATAGTTAACATTTTTATAGCAGGATTAAGGGTACCATTTGGAAATCATCAGCCAGAGCGTAAACAGGACAGCCCCAAAAGAAGGAACCCCTAAAAGCGTCCAGATTAGGCTTGCCCGATGGTAAGCCGGTGGGAGTGTTGCGTTATTTTTTAGGGCTTCTTGCGTCAAATTTCGCATTCGTACCTGAAGAAATGCCGCCGGGAGCCAGCAAATGCCAGCCATACTAAAACTTAAAAGCGCTAAAAAGACCCAAGGGGTCGAGATGGATAAGCTTAGCAAGTGAGCCATATATAAGCCGGTCGATAACACCACGATCCCCGAGGGAATCGTAACCAGAAAATCCGCGAGGACAATTTCACGATGAACCCAAGCAATAATGTGAATATCCTTGCTCGCATCGGCTCTCAATTTGTAGTAAGCAATTAAACTTCCCCCACCCAGAAAAAACGAGACGCCTAAGAGGTGGAGGGCTTTGATAACGAAGAACCAAGACATAATCGAAATACCACGAATGTCCCCACAAGAATAGGAACATTTTTTGTTAAAGGACCAAACGGATGAACAAATAACCGTAAATCTTGAATTCCCACCAATAACGGCAGGACCCATAAGCCAAACATCTGTCCGATTAAAATAAAACCGAGCCACCGTCCCCGTAAGAGTAATGCGAAAACTCCAGAACTAAATTGAGCCACGCCCATAAACGTTAGAAAAACGCTTGGATCTATAGGAACCAACCCACTATTTTGGACCACTTGAACTTCAAATTCTTGTTGAAAAAATATTTTGGGAAAAAGCCCTTCTGTGAGCCAAATCAGTGCCATTCCTACACGCAAAAACCAGAGATTTCGAGACGTGAGTCCATGTTTTTGAAAGTGCCAAATTACCCCAATCACAAAAAGAAGCGGCAAATTTTTGGTCAAAATGCCAAACGGATGGACCATCAAATTCGGCTCGATCCACGCCAAAATCACTGTAAACACGAGGATCATCGAGCCTTGTAACAGGGCTAACCAAAGCGGTTGATTTCCGCAGAGCAGACGAATTCCCAGCGCGATTTCAAAAAGACAGGTTGCGCCCATAAGCCATGACGGACACGACAGCTTTGAAAGATACTCATTCCCCACCTCGCGATAATAAGGATGAATAAACAAAACACCCGTCACGATCCAAATAAACGCAACAGAAGCCTTCAACCACATCGTTTCACGAGCGATACGAGAATCCATAACTCCTCTTTTTTTTCTGAGGCAAATACTCCCACCCGAACTTGAAAATAATTTTAAAGAAAAACCCAAAAGATACCAGATCGTAAGAACCCCTATTTCGTTTTTCGGATTGACTTGCGAGGCTTCACAGCCTATGATGATTTGAAGCCATTGCTTGAAGTTTAACGCATCCAAGAGGAGAATACGATGGGTTTTGAAATTAAAGGAAGACTCTTTGAAAAAGTAGCCGTGATTGGTTCCGGACAAATTGGACCCGATGTCGCTTTATATTTCAGTAAAGTTCTTTCCGAACACCAGTGTTCCGTTGTCGTCGTCGATATTATGCAAGACGCGTTAACACGGGGTCAGGAAAAAGTAAAAAACAAGCTCGATAAAGGCGTTGAAACCGGTGCTTTTACAAGAGAACAAGCCGATGCTGTTTTCAAAAATATCCTCTTTACGACCGATTACACACAATTAAAAAATAGTGGCTTGATTATTGAAGCCGCCACAGAAGATCTGCTCATTAAACAAAAGATTTGGAAACAAGCCGAAGGAATTTGTGGGCCCCAGACCATTTTTGCCTCAAACTCCAGTCATTTGGAACCCGAAGTGATTTTTAGCGCCGTTCAAAATAAAAGTCGCTGTTTATGTATTCACTATTTTTTCCCGGCCGAGCGAAACATTATTGTAGAAGTCATTCCCGGAAAAGAAACCGCTCTAGAAATAACCTCCTTTGTTCTCTATTTTTATGAATGGATGGGAAAAGTTCCCGTACAAGTGCTCAGTCGTTATGGATACGCTGTCGATCCTATTTTTGAAGGTCTCTTTCAAATAGCCGCGCTCATGGTAGAACGTGGAGTCGCGTCCACGAAGGAAGTGGATTGGATTGCCCAAAAATCCTTGGGACTCGGGGTGGGGCCCTTTACCGCCATGAATCTGACCGGCGGAAATCCGATTACTGCGAAAGGATTAGAAGAATATCATCACAAAATTCTTCCTTGGTTTAAAACACCGAATTTGCTGAAAAAACAGTTAACAGAAGGAAATAAACCTTGGGAAACCCCGAATCGCAAAGAAAAAATAGAAATTGCGGACACTACAATGAAAGAGTTAAGTGAGGAATTTCAAGGGGGATTTTTTTGCCTCACCACAGAAATCCTTAATTCCAAACTCATTGATTTGGGAAATTTGGAAATCGCGGTTGAAAACGCCCTTTCGATGCGAGCTCCGTTTGAATTTATGAATGAGTTAGGAATTCAACGATCTGCCGAGTTGGCAAAACGATTTCAGCAGAAACATCCGACCTTTCCAGTTCCGCTCGTTTTAGAACAACAGGCTAAAAAAGGACAACCCTGGACCCTTCCAACCATTTTTCGAGAGGATCGTCTGGGGGTCGCTATTTTGCGAGTAAAACGCCCCAAAGTTCTCAATGCTTTAAACGAAGAGGTTTTGGCCCAACTCCAACAACAAATCAAAGCGGTTGTCGCTGATCCTAAAATCAAAGGTGCCGTGATTACTGGTTTTGGAACCAAGGCCTTTATCTCGGGAGCCGATATTCAAGAATTAGCCGTTTTGCCCACACGAGAAGCCTGCCAAGCTCATTCCGCAAAAACACAATCCGTATTTAATGAAATTGAAGATTCTCCTAAGCCCATTCTGGCGGCTCTGAATGGACTCGCGTTTGGGGGCGGCTCTGAACTCGCAATGGCTTGCCACGGACGCATCGGAAAAAAAGGACTGAAGACCCTGATGGGACAACCCGAACCCAATTTGGGCATTATTCCGGGAGCAGGCGCAACGCAACGACTTCCCCGGATTATTGGTTTTACAGAAGCTTGGAAACTCTTACGTACTGGCGCCCCAATCGATTCAGAAAAAGCCCTGAAATTAGGCTACGTCTCCCAACTCTCAGAAGATCCCATCGAAACCGCGATTGCTTTGATTCAACAAGGAAAACCACTGACGGCGATCAATCGCAAACCGCTGGAGATCCCGAAAGAGCCACCTGTGATGGAGTTAGGGCATCTGTCACGCAAGACCGATGAACTCTTGCAAAAAGCGATTCTCGAAGGACTCAAACTTCCCTTGCGTGAAGGATTAGCAAAAGAATCCTTTTATTTTGGAGCCTGCCGCGAAACCGAAGATATGACCATTGGAATGAAAAATTTTATTGAGAATGGACCCCGCGTAAAGGCCCAGTTTAAAAACGTGTAGAGGCAAAAAGGTTTTTTTATGAGGTAGTTTATGACTAAAATTGTGCTTCTTGGTGCCGGAAAAGTAGGAAAATTGATTTGTACCTTACTCACCCAAAATCCAGACTACGAAATTACCGTTGGGGATTATAACGCGGAAACCTTGAAACATCTCGTCGGCGACCTAAAAGGGAAAAATGTCACTTCCTCAGTCGTGGATGTGACCAAGGAAAATGAATTATTAAAATTATTTAAAGGGAAAGAGATGGTTCTTTCCGCTTGTCCTTACTTTTGTAATAAATTGATCGCTAAATGCGCCAAAGAAAGCAATATTCATTATCTGGATTTAACCGAAGATGTGGAAACCACTGAATATATTCAAGAACTCGCTAAAAATTCTTCAAAAATCTTTTGTCCACAGTGTGGCTTGGCTCCGGGATTTATTTCAATTGTGACTAATCAATTAATTCAAGAATTTGATGAAATTGAAACGGTTAAAATGCGTGTAGGCGCTCTTCCAACCTTTCCGTCCAACTGCTTAAAATATAATTTGACTTGGAGTACCGAAGGCCTGATCAATGAATATGGAAACCCGTGCGACGCGATTATGAGCGGGAAAAAAATGAAGGTGCTTCCGCTCGAAGGCTTGGAACAATTTGTTCTCGATGGAAATGAATATGAGGCTTTTAATACCTCTGGCGGATTGGGAACTTTATGTGATAAACTTTTGGGACGAGTCAAAGAACTCAATTATAAAAGCATTCGCTATCCCGGGCATCGAAACTTGATTTACTTTTTAATGAACGATCTTAAACTCAATGAAGATCGTCCGACTTTGAAACGGATTTTTGAAAATGCGATTCCGACCACCGTTCAGGACAAAGTGATTATTTTTGTGGTCGTTTCCGGGAAGATTCGAGGGAGCTATGTCGAAAAAGATTATGTCAATCAAATTTATTCCCAAAAAATTGATGGAAAGGATTGGTCCGCACTTCAAATTACGACCGCAAGTAGCGCTTGTACCGTCATCGATTTAATCGCGAATAAAAAATTGAAAAAGAAAGGTTTTGTAAATCAGGAAGATATTACTCTAGAACTTTTTCTCCAAAACTCGTTCAGTCAATGTTATCGCCAAAATCAAACGGTTTGATCCATTACGAAAGGGGAGCCTATGCGCTGGATTCTAGGAATTTTGATCGTACTCGTCAGTGCTTTAGAAGCCAAAGTTCTCCACTTGAAAACAAATCAGGTGCTTCAAGGAGAAGTTATTGAACACTTTGTCGAAGGAATTTTCTTTAAACGTTGGGATAACGGAGGAGTGATCCAACTCTCTTGGGACCATCTTCAAAAAGCAGATGCTGAAAAACTGAAACAAGAATTTGGTTATGTCCTCAAAGATGAAACGCTTGTCACTCGGCAGGCTTCCCGCGTTTTCTTAAAAAACGGAAGTTTTGTGGAAGGACGAATTGCCGGAGAATATCCAAAAGATCCGAAAATTCAAATCCGAAATGCAACCACCAATCTGGTTCTAAGTCGAGAAGATATTCATCGTATAACCGCAGTCGAGATGAATATCCTAGATCTCTATACCGCAGACGAAATCTATAAAGATTATGTCAGTAAACATAATTTAACAACCGCCTACGCGGAATTTGAATTCGCGGAATTTTTGAGAAACTTGCAACTCTATGAGTGGGCCATCAAACATTATAAACAGGCCCAAGAAAAAGATCGGACCTATGAAATAAAAGTCAAGGCACTGATTGATAATCTGGAGATTTTGTTAAAAGATCAGGAACTTCAAAAAAATCTTTCAAGCGTTTATTCTAAAATCAAGCAAGATAAATTCGCGGATGCCTTTTCAAGGATTGAAGATCTGAAAAAATATTATGAATCCAATGAACCGGCGCTGAGTCTTCTCGCTAAAGCGAAAGAAGATACAGAAAAAAAACGGGATCAATTTCTGAAAGAAAAGGTTCCTTTTGCTTATTATCAAATCATTCGCACTCTGATCCGAACGAAAGGATTTGATCGGAAAGTGGGACTTTCGGACGCCAGAACCTATGCCGATGGAGAATTAGCAAAAGAAGTGTTGCAAAAATTATCCAAGCGTTATGGAATCGAAGAAGAATTAATTGAGAAAACCTTTGAAGAACGCCCCTTGATGAATAATAAAAAAGCCTCCTATAATTCAGGTACCTTTATTCAGGGCCTCGGAGAAGGGGCTACCGCTGCGGACAACGCAAAAGGAAATACCAGCGTCGAACAACAAATTGCCGAATTTCTTCAAAGCCAAGGCGGGAAAGGGAAAAAACGTCAAACGTCTGGCTCCGAATCTTCTGGCGAATCGGATAAACTTCAAACTCCGGATGAATGGTGGAATTCATCTAATGGAACCGGGCGTTATCAATGGCTTCTGGCCTATCATGGAGAGCATCAAATGAAGATGCAGGGCTATTATTTTACCCTTTGTTCTAATTGCGCGGGAAAAGGATTCTTGCTGATTACCGCTCCAGACGGTCAATTCAAAAAAACTTGTAAACGATGTCACGGCCTGAAACAAGATCAAGGCGTACTCTTTAAATAAAGGAGAGATTGCGATGTTTTTAGATATTACGATCTGGAAATGGACCCTAACGACAACTCATTTGATCATTTTTATTGCCGGTCTTGTGGGGATGATTGCCCTCTACCTTGCCTATTTTCTGAAAATGAAAAAAATGCAAGCGGTGGATCGCTATAAACGCCTTCTACGAAAAAAACCGCTCTTCTATTTATTGGTATTGTTCTCACTCGGTATTATGGGAGTTCCTCCTTTTTTGGTGGAGGACCCTAAATCAAGTTCTCTAGTGATTGTCGGGGCGGTCGCAGGTGGATTACTATTATTCTATTGTTTACTGTATTTCTTGAGTGCGGGTTACGCTAAAAAACGGCTCCAGAAATTACAAAGTTAATTTTTTTGTAACTGTTCAGCTCTCCGATTTCTGAGCTCCTCGCTAGCTAAAGACATTAAAACCTGAACAGTTCTCATTTTTTTTATTCTTTGATTTCCTCTTTGGCTCGCAGATAATCGTGCAAAACTTTTTGGTCATAAGGGTTCACATTAATAAAAGAAATGCCTACTTGAAGTAAGTTATCCGGCTGGGTTTCGACGCGTGCGATTTTGCCTTGAACCTGAATGATTTTTTCGCCTATTCCCAAAGAAATCAAAATAAGGGTATTAATTGCGGGTGCTTGACGCATCTCAATCAGCATTCCTTCTTTCGAAAGATTCAAGGTACGGCTATAGGCGTTAGATAAAATAACCCCTTCATCATCGAACGAAGTAAATGTCACTAAGTTTAAAGAATCCACTCGTGGATTCTTTCGCTGTTCTGCCATAACGGACCTCCTAAAATTATTAAATAGCGGGTACGGATAATTTATCTAACAAAATTTTGCATTGTTGTAAAACGGGTTCTAATTTTACAGGAAGCAAAGTGATTTCTTGAGTATTTTCTAAGAAATGAATTGCGACCGTATTCGCTTGAGAAATAACCTGATTAATTTGATCACTGATCGAATTTTGCTTTTGAATCGAATAGGAAATTTGTTGTGAGACTTTATCTGTATTTTCCACATAGTGATAGATTAAATTGAGCGCCTTCATCACCTCGCTAAGTTTGACCGAAGTTGTTTCTGCGGAAATTTTTCCACGCTCAGAAGCTTTATAACTCGACTCGGTTAATTCTAACATCGCGTCAATCATTTTTTCGATTTCGCTTGTTCCTTCAGAAGTTTTTGTGGCTAACCGCCGAATTTCTTTCGCAACCACTGAAAATCGTTTTCCTGCTTGCCCCGCTCCTGCGGCCTCAATAGAAGCATTGAGTGCCAATAAATTAATCTGATTTGAAATTTCATTAATAATAGAAATAACACTATAAATTCTTTGGGAGTGTTCATGGAGATTTGTAATTTGTTGCAAAATACGCTCGACGTCTTTTTTAACCTGTTCCATACTTCCTGACGCATCACGCATTTTAGCGATCCCTTCTCTGGAAGCTTTACTTGCTTGAGAAGCAACATCAATGGCATGTCCTGCATGAGAAACGATTTCTTTGGCGGTTAGGGTAAATTCTTGCGAGCGCATCAGTGCCATTTGTAAGGTTTCCATTTGAATGGAAGCTTCTTTTTCCTGACCCACAGTGGCTTCTTGAATATTTTTTTTGAGGGATCCGATTTGCACAAATAAGGGAGTGAGTTGACCCCCCATCTCTTTCCAGAGATGTTGTTGACCCGCATACGAAAGAATGAAACGTTCTAAGTGTTGTTGAAGCAAT
Organism: uncultured Planctomycetota bacterium; assembly: GCA_964530615.1. Taxonomy (GTDB): domain Bacteria; phylum Planctomycetota; class JBBTDB01; order JBBTDB01; family JBBTDB01; genus JBBTDB01. Next base: position 74,454 of record CAZHAR010000006.1, read on the forward strand.
TCTAATTCATCCGTGAGAAACGAAGGTTTTTGTTCGGAGTCTATTTTTTCGGCCCCAAGAATGGTGGATTCGGTTTTCTTTTTAAAAGAAAATTGATCTGGAGAAGGAATTTGGCCCTTCTCCATCTCTTGCAAACAATGAGAAATCTGTCGAAGTTGCTCTTCTCGAGGATAGTGAAAAAAATAAACGACTCCGAGATGACCTAGGATCCCAATCAACAGTGTTCCTAAAAAAGACGCCGCTGAAGTGAGACTTTGCAGCCAATAGACAGACGTCAAAAATAGGATCTGCCAACCCATGAGTCCTAAAAAAACCTGGTTTCGAGAAGAAAAAAGCGGCCCCCAAAAAGTGGACTTCATAAATAAAATGATCCTTTTTGTTTTTTCAAACCGCAGATATCCATCAGTGCTGGAATAGAAGGGTTTGTATCTGAATGCTGTTTCGTGTTTTGATTGAGCATTTCAAATTCTTTCAGAATGGAGTTCGCTAATACTTTTCCGAGTTGAACTCCTTCTTGATCGAAGGAATTAATGTTCCAGAAAAAACCCTGAAAAACAATTTTGGCTTCATAATATGCTAGTAAAGCCCCCAACACATAGGGAGTCAATTTTTGTCCCATTAGTAGAGAGTTTGGACGATTTCCCGGAAAGACTTTGTTCGGATTCGAAGACGTTTGCCCTGTCGCTAAAGCAAGCGATTGCGCCAAAAGATTGGCGAGTAATTTTTGTTGTGAGGTGGTCCCCTTCACCACGAGATCTTTTCCCCACTGACTCTCTCTGAATCCAATAAACTCTACAGGAACCACTATTTGACCCTGATGAAGCAATTGATAAAAAGAATGTTGGCCATTGGTTCCCACTTCGCCCCACACTAAAGGTCCTGTTGGATACGCAATAAATTCGCCTCGACGATTGATGCTTTTTCCGTTACTTTCCATATCACATTGTTGCAAGTGGGCGGTAAACCTTATCAAAGCTTGGCTGTAGGGAAGAATGGCAAGGGACTGGTATCCCAAGAAATGTCGGTTCCAAATTCCAATCAAAGCGCTTAAAAGTGGCAAATTTTCCTGTAACGAATTCTTGAGTGCGACTTGATCCATCGCGTTCGCTCCAGTCAGAAGTTGTTCAAAAGCTGAATAGCCTAGGGCAAAACCCAAGATCACTCCGCCGACCATCGAGGTGGAACTAAAACGACCTCCAATATAATCCCAAATATAAAACACCTCTAAATATTTTTTGGGATCATCCATCGCCGAACCTTTTCCAGTCACCGCGATAAAATGATGCGAAGGTTGAAGCCCTTGCTGGAGAAAAGCCTGCTCGACAATTTTTTCATTGGTATAGGTTTCCAGAGTGTTTCCGCTTTTTGAAATAATGACTACCAGTGTTTCTGGCAACGATAATCGGGAAAGAACTTGTGCGGCGTCATCGGGGTCCACATTCGAGATAAACTCCACTCTCTTTTCGGGCAATAGAAAGCCTTGAAGTGCCAAATATAAAGCTCTTGGACCAAGATCAGAACCTCCGATTCCAACGAGAATCAGAGTCTTCCATCGTTTTTCTGACTCTATTTTTTGCAAAAACTTTTTGAGTTTTTCTTGTTCTGCTCGTGTGAGTTGTATGGCTTCTCCGGTCAAACCGCTTTCTTGATTGGAGACGCTTCTTAACGCGGTATGAAGCACCGCGCGGTTTTCAGACTCAACTCCGAGAATTTGATTCAGACATTCTCCCTTCATCATTGCTTGAAATTGAGGCACTAAGGCGGATTCCTGAGCTAATTGATGAAGGGTATCCATCACTTCTGACGTGACTCGTTCTGTTCCGTAACTGAGCGTAAAATCAAGAGCGGTTGCTTGAAACTCTTGTAGACGTTTCGGCGGAAGCCCATTAGAGCCTGTCAGATCATAAGGAGTTTGAGCCAGCTTTAGCAACTTTTTATACGAGGGACATTCCAAAAAATCTTTATGGGTTGGAATCGAAATCACAGAGCACTCCTAAAATTAGGCTTTCTTTAATAAATGATACATTCGTGAGAGCGCAATTTGAGTCGCCAGTTCAATATTGACATTTCGCTCTAACGTTTGAAGATATTGATAAAGTTCCTGAATAATGGCTTGCGCCAATTCACTAAAGATTTTTTTTGATAAGGATTGCAAGAGATGAAGCTGATCCCGATTAATCACAGGAACTAGATAGGGAATTAACATCAAATCACGAAAGATCAACAGGAGCACCTCAGTTTGTTTGGCTAAACATTGACGAGCGTCTTCTTTAGTGGGAAGATTCTCAGGAACAAAACTAAGAAATTTTTGAATAAAACTTTGTTGATCTTGATCTTCAAATCGACGGAGCCATAAACATAAATTTTGACGCGTTTGATCGAGTTCGCTTTCCGTGAGCGTCAGTGCTTTCCCAATCGAGCCCTGTGAAAACGCTAAAAGGAAATCGATTTTATCCCGACGCACTCGAGTACTTAAAAAATTTCTCATCTCGTGGGTTGAAATCGGATGAAAAGAGATCGTCTGGACCCGACTCAAAACCGTGGGTAATAAGGCTTGCTTCTGATCGGTCACTAAAAAAATACGGGTCTCTTGCGGGGGTTCTTCTAGGGTTTTCAAGAAACTATTAGAGGCCTCCTCATTCATCGTATCCGCTTGATCTACTAGTACAAATTTTTGGCCCGCTTCAAACGCTTTAAGCGAAATTTTTTTCTGAATTTGCCGAATTTGATCAATCGAGATCCCGCGTTTCCCAGCTTCTGGAGCGAGATAATAAAAATCTGGATGTTGATGTTCAAAAACACGTCGACAAATCGAACATTTTCCGCACCCTCGATCCGGGCAAAAGAGCGAAGCGACTGCACAAGTCGCAATTAATTTTTTTCCGATCCCTTCTACTCCATAAAAAAGCGCTGTACAAGGAAAGTATCCGCCCCGAATTTGTTGTTGGAAAATACGGATTCGTTTTTGATGCCCGACCACTTTTTTAAACACTTCAAACATCATAATAACTAGCCCCTCGAATCCCTGAAGTTCCTTGGAAAATAAAGCGTTTTTCTGTCTTTGCGGGCGCAACGGCAGAAAAACCATTATAAAGGATTTTCGGTGGAAAAAGAACGATAAATCCAGAGATCAAAATTTTTGTGGAACTTCAACAAAAAATTTGTACTCTAAAAGGACTCTTTTTATTTTTTTGAGTCGCCCTTTTCATCAGAAAGTTTTTATGAAGCTACCTCCCACTTTTTTAAACAAAATCGTTCTCACAGGAATCGCTGGAATTCTTTTAACAACGAGTTGTTATTTTCAAACGCCCTCCCCAATAAATCCCGCTCCAAAAAACAATATTCATTCGCAAACTGAAGAAAACCCTCCGCCAACAGAATTAAAAACCCTCTTTTTTGAATAAAGAATCGCTTTTAAGAGGTTATTTCTTAATCGGCCCTACCATTTTTTTCGGATCGACCCATTCCTCGAATTGTTGCGCGGTCAGAAGGTTTAAAGCAATGGCGGCTTCTTTCAATGTGGTTCCTTCCGCGTGGGCTTTCTTGGCTATTTTAGCGGCATTATCATAACCAATATACGGATTGAGTGCGGTCACTAACATCAAAGAATTATTGACATGAGTTTTAATCATTTTAAGATCGGGTTCGATGCCTTCTGCACAATTTTCGCGGAAAGATTCTGCGGCATCCCCAAGCAATCGAGCCGATTGCAAGAGATTATGAATAATGAGTGGTTTGAATACATTTAACTCAAAGTGTCCACTCATCCCTCCAACCGCAATCGCCATATCATTTCCAATCACTTGAGCACAGACCATCGTGAGCGCTTCGCATTGTGTGGGATTCACTTTTCCGGGCATAATGGAAGATCCGGGTTCATTCGATGGAATACTAATCTCTCCAATACCACTTCTGGGGCCAGAAGACAACATACGAATATCATTCGCGATTTTCATGAAGCTCACCGCGGCGGTCTTCAAAGCTCCGGACATCTCTACGCAAGCGTCATTGGCGGCGAGCGCTTCAAATTTATTCGGTGCGGTTTTGAAGGAAAATCCGGCCAGTTCCGCAATTTTTTTAGCCACTTTTTCAGCATATTGAGGTGGGCTATTGATTCCGGTTCCCACCGCTGTTCCTCCGAGCGCCAACTCTGATAAATGATCGAGCGCGTTTCGAATCGTCTGTTGAGCGTGTTCAATCTGCGAGACATAACCCGAAAATTCTTGCCCTAAAGTTAATGGAGTCGCATCCATAAAATGCGTGCGTCCAATTTTCACAATTTCCATAAAACGATCCGATTTTTCTTTCAGAACCTTTCGCAAACCCTCCAGTTTTGGAAGTGTGTTTTTCATCACTAGGCTATACGCGGCAATGTGCATCGCAGTCGGGAACGTATCATTTGAAGATTGAGATTTATTGACATCGTCGTTGGGATGTAAAAATTTCTTTTCATCCATCAACGATCCCCCTCGCAAAACATGGCCACGATTTGCGATCACTTCGTTAAGGTTCATATTGCTTTGCGTCCCTGAACCCGTTTGCCAGACCGTGAGCGGAAATTCACTATCCAGTTTTCCCTCTAAAATTTCGTCACAGACTTTCGCGATCCAATCGGCTTTTTCTTTGGGTAAAACGCCACAATCCACATTAGTAAGCGCCGCCGCTTTTTTTAAAGTAGCAAAGGCGTAGATTAATTCTTGGGGCATGAGATTATTTCCAATTTTGAAATTTTCGAAAGATCTCTGCGTTTGTGCGCCCCAATATTTATCAGCAGGGACCTGGACGGGTCCTAAACTATCCTGTTCGGTACGATATTCTGGCATCAAAATCTCCTTTATGTTTTAGCGTAGATTTATTCGGAAGAAATTTTATGGAAGATCAACGGAAGTGGCAACCGTTTTCCAGAAGCCTCTTCCAAACAAATAAAAAGAAAGCCTCCACGAGTCTGATTTACTTGTTCTACCGAAATCGGAATCAATCCGCGTCGTAATTTTATTTTAACTTTTTTCTTGTTTTCCAAATTTTTTAACGCGTTTTCGTCTAGTCCTTCTGGCGACGCTAATCCTTGAGTATTTAAAATACGATCCTCAAAAATATAGAATCGAACTCCTTCATCCGAGTCACAATAAAAGGTACGTTCTCCTGAATCCGGAAAATAGAGGAGTCCTGAACATCGCATAGTAAAACGTTCTTCTGGCGTATTTGGAAGAGGAGAATCGCTCCATTGAAAATTAAGCGTTGGAATGATTTCTTTTGATTTTTGGCGGTAAAAATCAAGATCGTCATAGATTTTGAGTAGGGCGCCCGGAGCCATCGGAGAAGTGGAAGAAGCGACCCATTTTTGGAGATCTTGATGCATCGTTTCCAGTTGCCGATTGGATCTTGTTCCGCGAATACCCAAAAAATATAAGAGAGTATGATTCTCGCTCCATAAGGAAATTTGGCCATGAGAATCATCCCAGTCTAAACTACCAATCAAGAGTTGATCGACAAAGACTTCACATTCTTTTCGCGTAAAGCGAAAGCGGAGCAGTTTTTCTTCCGTTATCGGTGAAGGCGCGTCGAGATCGCCAATTTGTTTGCTTTCAATACGAGCGATAAAGTTTCCAAAACGAAGTTCAACCGGTGGAGCCACTTTTAAAAGGATTTCGGGTGCTTGAAATGTTACTAAAGAATAGAACACTTCCCCTTGAAACTGGAGTCCTTTGTTCCAAGAAAGTTCTTTTCCAAGTAGGGTAAAATCTCGAATTTCTTCGGGTCGTTTAAAGGAATATTCCAGATCGGCTTTTTCTGCGGAAAAAGATCGAATCCCTCCAGAAATAAGCTCTGCAGGTTGGGAAAGTTGTTTCAATAGTTGGCGATGGAGTTCAAACAAGGGTTCTGAGATTTCCGGGAAAATAGGATCGAGGAGGGCCACCGAGTCCTCATAGAGTTTTTTTCCACTCTTATATTGTTTTTGTTTGAACAAATTTTGAAGTTTTTTCCATCGCTGAAGAGCCCGTTCACGATCGCTCGAAGCGTTTTTTTCCAGAAGTTGATCCTCCAGAATCGGCTTCAAAAAAGAGGACTCTGGAAGTTCTGAGGCTCTAGTATTTGCTTTATCGGGTTGATTTAAAGCGAGCCAGAAAAAAATTTCATCTTCCGCGCCTGAAAATGTTCCAAGTTCAGGAAGTTCAGCGGTTTCGATATCGCTCACTTCAAAGGGGAAAATGCCTCCTTGACTGCGATTGAGTAAAAATTTTCCGTCTTCAAACGAAACCGTTCCTCGATATTTTTGTCCTTGAATGGATAACGGATATTCTTTACTAGAAGATTTTTTTAGCGATTCTCGAACACTTTCCTGAAGCGCCAACATTCCTATCGCGCGAGTCAGATAAAAATTAGCCTCCGGGTTTTTATTTTGTTTTAAAAAAGAATCCAGTCGTTCATGCATTTGTTGAAAGCGTCCACGTCCAGCAAGCGACCAAATTTCTCCGCGAATCTCTTCAAAATCAATTATTTCTTCTGAAGGTTTTTTTGGTTCTAAATGAGGTTCCACCGGATCTTTAGTCGTGACCGGATCTTTAGTCGTGACCGGATCTTTAGTCGTGATCGGATTTTGCTGAGATTTCTGAGCCAACTGAATTTGCTGTTTTGTCGTTTGGCTAAACGAATCAACGCTGTAGCGTGTTTCGTAATCTGAAACCTGAGCAAGTACTTCCTTCCATTGTTTTTTACTCATCAGTTCTTGAATTTCTTGTTTCTTTTGTTCTTGCTGAAACACAGAAAAATTAGCGCGAATATCTTCAATTCGTTCCTTGATCACAAACGCATGGCTTTCTGTTTTTACCCGTTTTCTGAGCAGTTGATAACGTTCCATATTTTCCTCAAATGCTTCCGGATAGCGACGGACGAGCGCATCGATTTTTTTAAGTTCTTCTTGAAATGGATCGTCTTGTTTTGTGGAAGAGGAGTTCTGTTTTTCAGAAATATTTTGTTGCTTTTGTTTTGACAAAAAAAAGCCAAGGAGAATAAAAGAAAGAAGAATGACACCCGAAAATACTAAGGATGCGGTAAGCGAAGATTTTTTTCGTCGGATCGAAGGGCGAACAGAAGAGGCTCTTGCGGCAGGAGTTTTGGGAGTTGAAGGACGACGATGGATTGACTCAATCGACTCTGTAGGAACAGAAACTTCAGAAATGCTTGGCGATGGATCTGGAGGTTCAAAAGGAAGTGTCGCAAAGGATTCCAGATCACTTATTTTCATGCCAAGTTGTATTTTTTGCCAATCCTCCCACACTTGAGAAAATCGTTCATAGCGATGTTGTGGATTGGGATGGATCATTTTTCGGATTAAAATATCACGAAGAAACGAAGAGGCTTTAAATTCTTCAGTTACTTCCGTCGTATTATAATAGAGACGAAGGAGTATTTTTCCTAAAGGATACACATTCACAGGAAGTTGGCACTCGCCTTCAGGAACGCGATAGTCTCTTGGAAATTCGCCCATAAACGGGCCACCCTCTTGTCCGGCAATTTGAACAACTCCTGCATCTACATAAATCCACGATGGGCAAGGAGGCATCGGGGGGAAGTGTGTTTCGATTTCTGCCATCCCTTGTAAAAGAAAATTTGCAACGGATTGAATTTCTTCCGGATCGGGCTCTTTGGCTAAAAATTTATTCAGCGAGAGCCCTTGAGGAATATAGCGAATGACGTATCCTCTCCAGGGATAAAGAGCGCCAAAACCTTTGGGATGAATGAAGAAATTCGAAGGACATTCTCGAATGATCTGAATCCGGTTTCGAACCCATTCATACTCTTTCGGAGTCATCTCCGCGAGAAAAATCCAAAGCGTTTTATCCTTGCGAACCCCTGAAAATTGTCGATGAGGAGGATGCTTGTCTAGAACTTCCATTTGGGTAATATTTTCGATAACTGGAAAAACAATAAACTCAGCAGGAAGAAGTTTTTTAGCTTTGAGCTGATCTTCTAAGGTAACAGGGTTTCCTTTTTTTTGAAGATCTTCGATTTCTTGTAACGCTTGATCGGCATCGGCTTGAGTAATCATTCTCGCTTCAACGAGTTGTTCCGCAATTTTCTTATCTTGTTCTTCCATGAGCCACCTCGCTAGAGAAATTCTCTTCAGTTCCTCATTTTTTAAGCTTATGAGGAGATCCTAACACATCAAAAAATTAGGAGCAAGCGTAAAGTCTCCTATTCCCAACACTCTTTTTTTCCGTTATCATTGAAAAATCTTAAGGAATTCCTTCATTTAGGAAAGAATTTATTTGTTGGGGAGAAAGTAAATTTATGAATATAAATCTAGAACCTGAACCCGAAGAGACGGCTTTTTTGGACCCTTCTGGAACTATGCCAGAAACCATACTACAAGCTCCTTTAGAAACAGATGGACTCTCAGAAGAAAAAATTTTAAGTCGTAAAGAGCTATTAACAGCACAAATGAAGACGGAAGGTAAAAAATTCTTTGTCTTGCTTCGTGGGTTAATGGCCGATCCTCAGCAAGAAATTCATTCGATGTATGAGAAAAAGCCTTATCCTTTTTTTGGGGCGGTCATTCTTTTAAATATTTTGTTACTTGCTTTTTATGCCTCTTGGTCTTCGGAGACTGGCCTTTTTATTGACAATTTTCTTCGGGAATCGATGACAGGGGTCTTGGGAATCTTTCTGGTTTTTGGAGCACTCTATACCTACTTGCGTATTCGTAACCCGCAAACTCAATGGGGAGATGCATTAACCGTGGTGGGGATTTCACAGTTCCCGTTATTTCCCTGTATTGTGTTAGCCAATGTTTTTGAGGTTCTTAGTTTTCATAAGCTTCATAAAGTTGCTGATATTTTGTCTCGTACCGGAACCGGTTTTACGTTCCTTTTTGCATTTCTGTGCTTTTTAGAAATTTTCAAACTTCCCGTCAAACTGTCGATCTATACGATTCCCGCGATTTTTGTTATTTCTGAATTTATTTCACGAGCAATTATTTAAGGGGTGTAGAGATGCCAGAGTATATTTTAGCTTTAGACGAAGGAACCACCGGAGTAATGGCATTATTATTGAATCCTGCCGGAGAAGTGGTTCAACGCGCGTATTCCGAATTTCCTCAATATTTTCCTAAAGAAGGATGGGTCGAACACGATGCCGAGGAAATTTATCAGACCACCCTGAAGGTTTTAAAAGAAGCCGTTGTTGGAATTTCCGCAAACTCCATTAAAGCGATGGGGATCACCAATCAGCGAGAAACCACAGTACTCTGGGAAAAGAAAAGCGGAAAACCCATTGCGAAAGCCATTGTTTGGCAATGCCGTCGAACAAAAGAGATCTGCGAAAAGTTGAAGTCTCATACGGAATTATTCCGGAAAAAAACAGGATTAGTTTTGGATGCTTATTTTTCTGGAACCAAAATCAAATGGCTCTTGGACCAAAATCCAAAATACAGAGATCAAGCGCGTCGAGGCGAAATTCTTTTTGGAACCATTGATACTTGGCTCTTGTGGAAACTGACTGGCGGAAAATCTCACAAAACCGATTTTACGAACGCCTCTCGAACCTTAATTTATAATATTTACGAAAAAAAATGGGATGAAGAATTATTACAAATACTCGATATTCCAAAACAGATGCTTCCAGAAGTTCAAAATAGCGCGTCTGATTTTGGCCGTTGTACAGAATTTCTTCCGGGATTATTGGTTGGAGGAATTGCAGGCGATCAACAAGCGGCGCTCTTTGGCCAAAGTTGTCACGCCCCAGGAATGGCCAAAAATACTTACGGGACCGGTTGCTTCCTTTTAATGAATGTGGGCTCGAAAGCGGTAACGTCCAACAAGGGTTTGCTTACGACTTTAGCCTGCGATGAACAAGGAAAGCCAATCTATGCGTTAGAAGGAGCCGTTTTTATTGCAGGTGCTGGAGTCCAATGGCTTAGGGACCAACTACAAATTATTAAAAATGCTTCAGAAACAGAGGCGCTTGCGTCTCAGGTTTCAAATACGGGTGGAGTTTATTTTGTTCCGGCCTTTGTTGGATTGGGGGCTCCTTATTGGGATATGGGTGCGAGAGGTGCTATTTTAGGGATGACTCGAGGAACAGGGCGGAATCATTTAGTTCGTGCGGTTCTGGAAGCAATCGCTTATCAAACAAAAGAGGTCGTTGATTTGATGTCTAAAGAATCTGGAATCCCGATTCGAGATTTACGCGTAGATGGAGGCGCTTGTGCTAATAATTTTTTGATGCAGTTTCAAGCGGATCTCCTGCAAATTGCCGTTGATCGGCCAACGATGATTGAAAGTACTGCGCTCGGAGCCGGATTGTTAGCCGGAGTTTATACAGGCACAATGAAACAGTATCAAAGAGTATCGGAACGAAAGTTTTACCCACAAATTTCTCGCGAGTCGGAGTATCAAGGATGGAAGCTGGCCGTAAAACGGATTCTAACGTCCGCTTGATTTCTTGGTTACAAGTGCTCCTCATTTATGGAAGTTCTCGACTTCTGATTTTTTGGATCGGAACTTTTGCGACTCAAAATATTCCTTCTATTTCACAAGCGGCTAGAATTCCTTACCCAACAACCTATCATTTTTATGACAATATGTGGAAGGTTGCGTTTCGTCCAGAACGGGATCGGACTTCTGTATTTGAGATGTGGTCCCATTGGGATGGAGAATGGTTTATCGATATTGCTGAACACGGATATTCAGCAAAACCGCTTCACAAGCAACATCAGAACGTCGCTATGTTTCCTTTATATCCGTTAGGGATTCGTGCGGGAAATTTTTTTTATACGAATTCTGTATTTTGGGGATATTTGATTTCTTGTCTGTCTGGAGCGATCTTGATGCTCCTGATTTATGAATGGGCTGCACAAGAAACGGACAAAGCGACAGCGATTCGAACCGTTACTTATTTTTGTTGTTTTCCCACTTCTTTTTATTTGTCTGCCGTTTATTCCGAATCGCTCTTTTTGTTGTGTACGGTCGCCAGTTTCTATAGCGCGAGAAATGGGCGTTGGGGGCTCGCTGGGCTATTTGGAGGATTTTCGTCGCTGGCGCGGGTCACGGGAGTGTTTTTGATTGTTCCTTTGGGAATCTTATTCTGGCGACAGTACAAAGGTCATTGGAAAGAGGGTCTTTATTTATTGCAAATTCCTCTGGGCTTTAGTTTTATTTTGATATCGTTTTGGAACTTATCTGGAGATCCGTTGATCTTCCTTCATACTCAGGCTTCTTGGGAACGCTCCTCTTCTTTCCCTTGGACTCCGCTCTGGAATTTTTTGCAAGAACCTCAGATCTATCATTTCATGAATTCTTCCCATGATTTTATTCTCACGATATTCACCCTTTTGTTAATCCCTTCTATTTTTAAACGTTGGCCCGAACTTGGAATTTATTGTCTTTATCTTGTAATTCTTCCACTGAGTACTGGGGTGCTGATGTCGATGAGTCGCTACCTGCTTTCCTGTTTTCCTCTCTTTATCATTTTAGGAATTTGGGGACAATCACTCCTCTGGGATCGTCTCATTCTTATGTCTTTTCTGATTGGCCTTAGCTGGTTTTCTGGAATTTTTGCGTGCGGGTATTGGGTCGGTTGAATTGAAAAGATAAAATAATTTCCGTTCTCTATTTTAAGAAAAGGATCGTCTATGGCCGAAGGAAGAACCGTTCATTGTATCAAATTAAAAAGAAAAATGCCTGGACTCGCAAAGCCTCCTATTCCGGGGGAACTAGGGCAAAAAATTTACCAAGAAGTCTCACAAGAAGGGTGGGAATCCTTTAAAAAACATTTTACGAAAGTCATCAATGAAATGAAGTTGAATTTGATGTCTCCAGAATCAGACAAAATATTTAAAGAACAAATTGAAGCCTATTTTTGGGGCATTGAACCGCCACCTCCTCCAGACTATGTTCCGCAGAAACACTAGTTTTTTTGAAGGAAAAGCAAAAAAAAGAAAGACTAAAAGCTCTTTCTTTTTTTTATCAGAAGATTCAAAAAAGATTTTTTTTAAAGCAACACCTTATGAAATCGTTTATTTAAGCGGAAAATCAGTCGATTTAGAACGAAAAAACAGAAAATAATAATAAAGAGAAAAAAGTAAAAAAATAAAAAACAGAAAATTTTTTTTGAAGTGTTGCTTTTTTTAAAAAAAATTATTTTTTCTTTACAGGCTGAAAAAGCTTAATTTATAAAGAAAATAAAACAATAGCATGCTATATTAAAAAAAAAGATAAAAAATTTATTTTTTACTTTTTTATTTATACGTTACCATTAGGAGAGTGTTAGGTTTTTAACTGCTTCTTCTTAGATTGGAGAAATCTATGGCTACCACGAAAAAAAAGGCAACAACCACTAAAAAATCCACTGCTAAAAAATCCGCTCCTAAAAAAAGTGCGATGAGCAAAAAAGCCCCTGTTAAAAAGGCCGCAAAAACAACGACCGCAAAAAAAACAACGGCCGCAAAAAAACCCGCTGGAACGGTTAAAGCAAAAACAGCAACCCCCAGCAAAAAAACTGGAACAGAACGTGCCGCAACTGCGCCTAAATCCACGACTGCACCTAAATCTGCGACTACTAAAAAATAACGGTTGGCTGTCTTTTAACTACTTTTAAAGAGTTCTCATTTGGAAATAATGAGAACTCTTTTTTTTTCCTTTTTTTCATTAGTCTTTAATCCAGTAATACCACTATTTGCGCACTTCGCAAAAGTCGTCCATTCGCCAGAAGCGTCTCTGCGTCTTCTTGGCGAATCACGATATCGGTTTGATAAGAACGGGTATTTGCATGCGCCTGAATTTTCAAAGGGTTCCATTGAGACGAGGTTCGAACAAAGGACGGGACTGTCAATGCGGATCGATAAGAACTCTTTTCTAGCTCCGAAGATCTTTCGCTGACATAAAGAATCGAACCTCGCTCAAATAACGTCGATTTTGAAACTTCTAAAAAATCCCATACGAGCGTCCCCTCTTCTGCCCAAATTTTGGGAAATAATGCCGGCGAAATTGTCTTTCCTCGCGCATCAATCACCACATAAGAATAGCGTTCTTGCGTTCCTAGTGACTCGCCACTTTTTGATTGAGATTGTCCTTGATATTGTGGATAAAGATGGTGCGTTAAACCAGAAGTACCCAAAAACGGAAATCGAATCGTACGAAAATGGACCGTTTGCTGGCGCTCCAAAAATTTTTGTGATTGATCAGACAGCAATTCCGCACTTCCAAGAATATTAGAATACCAGGATTCCGCACGCTCTGCTCCCAAGGGTTGTTGTTCTTCAACAGTCATTTCTTGCAAGAGTTGTATTGCGTGACGATGGGTAGTCACTTCAGCCGCCTTTTTCGCCAAGAGCGTTTGTTGACCTCCAATTCCGTTTGCTAATCCCATTCCCTCCACATAACAGTAGCCATAAGTCCAATCGATATAGCCCCAGAGTCCGCCTGTATTTTGACATAACGAACATCCGTTCCCCTGACAGACCGGACAAATTGCTAACCGTTTCTTAAAAGTAGTTCGTTGATATTGAGAGCGTACTTGAGAAACGTCGGCCAGCGGAACACTTGGCATAGAAGATTCATGATTCTCTGTTGTGCTACTGGGTTGAGAAGTACAAGCTACTAAAAAAAAACAAAGTCCGAAAGAGATCGATTTAAACATATTTGTCGCTCCAGCTAAAAAAAGGATTCATTCCAAGTCTAGAAGACGATATAATGAATCCTCGGAAGAATCAATTGAAGCGTATCCATCAAAATCGGCGCTTTCGACGTTCCTCCTGAAAAACCTTTCTAATCTAGTATTCTCAATGGGGGTCTCTTATGCAATCTTCTTCAGTGGATCTGGATACAGATGATTTATCTTTAGAAACAACAGACCTCTCTGTATTTTCCGATCCCGATCCAAAAGAACTCCCTAAAATTCTTGAAATCTCAAAGGAATCGATCGCTCCATCGTTCTCTGATCCCAATGAAACTAACGATTTAACACTGCCTCAAAACAAAATAACTCCAAACGCTTCAACGCAAGATCCCAATCAAACTGCAAATTTTACGAAAATGGCGGGAACCCTTTCTTATCAAAAAATTCTTCAAGCGTTTAAAGCAGCCCCTTTTTTAAAATATCAACTCCACGACCAAGAACAGACGTTTTTGTTAAATCGTCCAGAAATCACTATTGGACGCGTCTCCAAAAATGACTTGTGTTTGAATGTTAAAAATCTCTCACGAATTCACTGCAAAATTTTTCGTATTCGTAATCATTGGTACCTCGAAGATTATGGCTCTTTTAATGGAACCCTCGTGAATGGACAGAAAATTGCCCCTCAAGAAAAAGTTCTGTTATCTTCAAATACGACGATACGACTTGGAGAAATCGATCTGAAATTTTTCCTTCCGCATCCGGGATTTTTACCCGCTTCTCCTTTTCGACGTTTTCTCCAATGGTTTCCGGGGGTCTTCCTGTCGATTCTCTGTCATACCTTCCTTTTTTATGTGCTAACGCAAATGTTGATTTCGACCGCTCATGAACCAGAGCCTCCCCCTCTAAAAGTTTCTCTGATGAGTGAAAAAATATCGAAAGAGACCGTTGAATCGATACTCAACGAAAAAATTTTTGAAGAAACAAAAGTCATCGAAGAAACCGAAATGGAGGTTTCGCCAGAAGTTTTCGAAATTCCTGTTGAACTCGAAGAAATTCCTGTTACAGAACCCGCCGAAGAATTCAGTCCGTCTGATTTTTCTGAAACCCTAAGACCTCCGACCGAATTTGCTTGGAAATCCGAAAGCCTTCTGGGGCCCGGAATGTCTTTACCCAAAGGGAATTGGGGGGGGCGTATTGGAAAATCTAAAGAACAACTTCTAAAAAAATATGGAGGGGGTTCTGAAACCGAATCCGCAGTCGAATCTGGATTAAAATGGCTTGCGAAACATCAATCGCCCTCCGGATATTGGGACGGTGGAGAATTCACTAAACAATGTAAAGAAATGACTTGCTCGGATGCCCGAATCGTCGGGATCCATCGAGAAGCCATCACCGCTTTTTGCTTGCTGGCTTTTTTAGGTGCCGGACATCACGAACACCAAAAAGGAGCGTTTCAAGAAACCGTACGACTGGGGATTCGCTATCTGGAAAACCAACAAAATCCGGATGGTTCTTTTGGCAAAAATAATACTATGTATGCACATTCCATCGCCACTTTGGCCCTTTGTGAAGCCAAACAGTTTGAAGGAAAAACACGAGTAAAGGATCCCTTTAGCCAGCGGGCCATTCAATATATTCTCGATGCTCAAACTCCCGGAGCCGGTTGGCGCTACTATTTCCGAGACTCCTCTAATGATACCTCGGTTACGGGTTGGTGCATTATGGCACTGAAGGCCGGAAAAGAGGCCAAAATTTCAATTCCAGCCGAAGCCTTTGAGGGCGCACTTCACTGGTTAGATTCTTGTACCGAAAAAAATTACTATTCCGTCGGATATATGAGTTCACGCGATGGATCAAAAGCAATGACTGCCGTTGGAGTCGCCTGTCGATTTTTCTTAGGACAAAATAGTAAAAATCCTATGGTCAATGGCGGGATTAATGATCTGCTTACAGAACTTCCCCAAGAATCCACAGACAAATCTCGCTATAATCGTGACTACTATTATTGGTATTATGGAACTTTGGCGACATTTCAATATGGCGGAGAAGCTTGGGATAAATGGAACTTGGCTCTAAAAAAAGCCTTGTTACCCTTACAACAAACAACCGGCTGTGAACGGGGTTCTTGGGGCGCTTATTGTCGCTGGTTTGGAGGTTCTGGTGGACGTCCGCTCAATACCGCTATCGCAATTCTGATGCTCGAAATCTATTACCGCTATCCGTCTAGCTTACGTTGAATTCTACCGAGGCATTTTTTTTTGGATCGTTAAATTATTTATGCGTGTTCGTCTTTTTTGGATTTATTCAGAAATTCTTTTGCTGGTTCTCTTTTGCTTTGGAAGTTTCGTTCTGATTGGACAAAAATTATTTTTTTCGCCCTCTTTAGAAGAACTTCAAGATCCAATTTTTGTTCAAACGGTGTCTGCTCGTGAAGAAACAGAAGATCTTCAAGAGGTTCCTTCGTTTCAAACCTATCCGTTTGATGTGACGATTGAATGTTTTAGCGAAGAACGAAAACGAATTCCTTATTGCAGTATTACTGTTTCAAATCGCTCTTACACCTGTGATCAAGAAGGACGAGTCACCTTATACCATCTTCTTCATCCGGAAGCGGCTGTTGCGCGTGCGACAGGTTTTTTACCGGAACCTTTTTTAATTGGACGAACCTCCGTCGCACAACGAGTTTTTTTGTGGAAATCTCAAAATCGTGTCAGTATCCATCTTTGTGGAGATGTGATGTTTGGGCGTCGTTATCAGGAATCTTCTAGCGAGCGTGAAGCGCTTGTCCCGCTAAAGAATGTAAAAGCAGGATCTGAAGAACTGGTTCAGAATATTGCGCCTGCTTTTTCTTGCGCCGATATTGGCTCCGCGAACCTTGAAAGCGTTTTAGGTTCCTTGCCTTCGACGAAAGGATATCCTCGAAAACGTTTTCTAATTCATAGTCCCCCAGATTGCGTTTATGGACTCAAAAAAATGGGAGTGACCCTTGCGAATCTTGCGAATAACCATAGTTACGACTATCAACAAGAAGGCGTTCAAAGTACGCTAACCGCTCTCAAAAAAGTTCAGATTCACTCTGTTGGTGTTGGGTTGACCGAAAAAGAAGCGGCTACTCCATTTTCGACGACGATCCGCGAAAATCGGATCGCCTTTTTTAGCTTTAGTACCGTGGCTGGAGATGTCATTAATCGAAAATATCCCTCTTCTGAAAAAATAGCGCCCAACCCTCTGCCTCCTAAAGAAGAATGGTTATGGGAACAACGCTTATGGGGATTTTCTTCTTCGTTTCTCATCCTTCCGAAAAAACAAAGACGATTGGGCGATATTTGGAGAATTTTTCAACAATACGAACTCATCTTAACCGAAACACAAATTGCTCGTCTCTGGAATTCTTTAATCAAGGTCTATCCAGAAATTCAAGATTGGGGAGCTAGACGAGGACACGGGGGCGCAAACCTCTGGAAAAAAAATCGTTCGCGACAACAAATTAGAAACGCTAAAAAAGATCACGATCTGGTGATCGTTCAGTTTCATAGTGGCTTTCAATTTGCCGAAGTCGCTTCCAAAAAACTTAGGGTACTCGCGTATCGGGCCATTGATGCTGGAGCCGATCTCGTTTTTGCTCATCATCCGCATGTGCTTCAAGGGATAGAATGGTACAAAGGAAAACTGATTTGTTATAGTTTTGGAAACGGAGTTTTTGAACAACGTTTTTTGAAAACGTTTGATTCTGCCTATCTTCGATTGATTTGGGAAAAAAATCGTCTTCTGGAAGCACGAATTTATGCGATGAGTTTGGAACGCTATGTCCCCATTTTTGTGACCGATCAGGCGGCGCGTCAGATTTTTGCGACTCTATTTGAACGCTCAGTATCGACCTGTTTTGCGGAAAAAAAAGGGCGACGCTCGCTTAAAATTCCTTCACAAAAACTTCGTAAAGAGGCGACCCCTCCCCATTTTCAAATCGAAAACCATACCGCCGTATTGCTTCCGCAACCCTCACAAACTAAAGCCATTTCGTTTAATTTAAAACCCGCTGAGATCCGAAAACTTCCAGAGGATGGTTTGTTTTCCAATAAAATTCAAGGCGAAGGGAGTGCTGTTTTTTTTGGACGAGATCTATTTCCTTGGGGACACTTTGAAAATGTGGATTGTGATGACGATCTCAGCGATAAAATTCACTGGAGCCTTCGCTCTCCACTCAACACTTATTTTCAGATCGATCCTCTACGACGCTCTCAAATATTAGTTTTAAAACGAACCTGGTTCAGTCATCGAACCGCGCGTATTTCTCCGATGGGACGAATTCCGATTCCTCGCTACCGTTTTTATTCTCATCACAAAGGGACTTTTCGACCCCTAGATGGGAAAGCGCACTATTCCTTTTATTTTTATGTAAAAAAAACCGGACGAGGAGCGGCGCGAATTCGCTTGAAAGGATTCTCGTTTGATGATAGCGATCCGACGAAACAGCCAGAAACAGCAGAATTACCCGAATTTGAACTTCCCATTCCGATCCAGGAATCAAAAGAGTTTCAACAAATTCACTTAGAGCTTCCTCAAGAACTTTTTACTCCACCATCGGGTCTCTATAGCAAAAGCAACTTCTTGTTATTTTTTGTGGAAATTGAGCCTCCAGATTCCGAACTTTTTCTGGATGATCTTCATTTTATTGAATGGCGGAAGGTCAACAAAATTTCCCAATTTGAAGATTACCGTTTTATTAAAAATACTTCCGATCAAGAGCTATTTGTGGAACTCACTCAGCTTCAATGGACTTCCCACTAATCGTGAAATTTAGTCGCTCGCTTCTTTGAGCCAGCCTCCTTTTTGGCGATGCATTAAATTTTGAAGCAGATAAGCCAGTTTACGATGAGAAATACGTCCTTCCACAAATTCATGATAGAGCTTCCAAGTCAATTTTCGGCGGCGCTTTGCGTCTGTGACATCCAAAATTTTCTCAAGTGTGTTTAACAAATAATCGCCTAACCCCAAAGATTCAGACGTTTGTGAACGATCTAAACAGGCTTGGTGCTGTAGCCTAATTTTAGAGGTCAATTTTTCAACCGTTTCTTGTAGAATCGATGAGTCTACAGAAACGGATTTTAAACTTTGTAAAGCAAGGGTACTGGTAAAAAGATTCCACTCTTCAAAAGTCTCTAACCAACGCAACACAGTTTGTTGAAGCGCTTCGTTCTTTTCTTTCAGAGGAAGGAGTTTTTTTTCTAAGAGTTCAGACGCGATCCAACTATGGACAAACTCCATCGAAGTTCTCTGCTTAATATTTTGAATTCCCATAATGATCACTTGAAATCCCGGGGGAACACGAGTTGTTAAATATTCAATGAGAGCCTCTCCAGACGCATTTGGATTTTCCAGATAACTATGCGTATACAACAATAAGCGTTGAAAAAAAGAACGCGCCTTGTTTTCATCGCGATGCTCTTTCCATTGCTTCCAAAATTTTTGCAGAGAACCATGAATCCGAATCGATTCTTCCCAGAATCTTAAAATATCCTGTACGAGATCTTCCGGAAGATGCCCATGAAGCGTTTGGTGTAAAGTTTTTAGTAACTCCTGAAGCGCTTCATTTTTTTCGGTCGCGTCTTTTTCCGTTAAAGACGGATGAGTTGCTTGAATTTTGGAAAGAGAATTATGTAAGTTAGCGAGTGAAGAAAAGTGTTCAAATAACGCAACATTTTGACAACCAGAGAGCATACTTTTAAGAAAGAAAATAACTTCTTCAATCGGAAAGTAGGGAATTTTATACAGACATAGCCAAGCGTGAAAACTTTCTTCGGAATCAAAGGGGGGGCGCCAATAGCGATACACTTTTTTGAAACCTTGTTGGACATAGCTCTTAAATCCAGAAAGGTTGGTTCCAATCATAAAATGTCGATGCGCGAACATTTCTTCAATTAACATTTGAGAAAAAATTTTTGATCGGGCGATTCGATCGGAACGATTATTTACAACCGTAACGACCCAAACTCCACGATTTTGCAAGGGATGAATCTGATTGAGTTCACAGCGGTTCCAATTGCCGATGGAACCTAATCGTTCATTAGCGCTCATGCCATTAATAAATTTTAAGGTTCGGTGTCGATACGAAATAGGGCCAAAGGTTTTCAATCCTCCAAGATCTGGAATGAGGTGCTCGCCGAAGCTTTTCCAAATACGCTCTTTAGGGATTCCTAAGAGGGTTCCTAATTCAGTCACGAGCGCCATATTCGAAGGATGTTCCTGATAGGGGAGCCTCTGCAATATGTCGTCTGGAAGAAAATACGTGTTTCTCCAGGACACCGGATAAATACGAGAGCCTTTTTCTTTTGCTTTTTGCTCTAAAATAGGAAGCATCTGCTCTTCGGTAGTCACTAGTGCTGTATTTTTAGGAATAAAATGAGCGAGCGACTGAGCCACATTCACGCCTGCAGGGCCCTGAATATCCTCATGATCGGGGTAGGCATTGGTTAAAGTTGAAACCGCGTCTTTCATCCAGTCTTCTTGAAGGAGTTCCGCATAAAGCGGATTTAGCGCCATACATTCCCACAAAAAAACTTCGGTATGAAGTTTTTCAGCGAGTAAAACACAATCTCGCTGTTCCCAAATACTAGATTTTTCATAAGGGCGAAAGAGATAGAATTCTTGCAGTTCAGCAAGAGGGCCATTATGCAAAAACATTGCGTCACAACCCGTTGTTTTGGAAAAAACGGTATATCCCATTTCGTGGAACATAGCGGCTTTTAATCGCTCGGTTCCAGATTTTCCACGTGTTCCCCATCCTCCAATAGTCAGGGGAAGACGCTGACGAGCTTTTTTTAGCGCTCGGTTCCGAAAAGTCGCTCGTCCCATAAAAAAAAAGAGGAGGAGGAGCAAAAAAATTCCAAGATGGAACTTGTTGAGCATTTCTGGATAAAGGGAAACGAATGGCTCCCATGATTCTTCAAAAAAAATCCAATTTCTCAAGAAAAATACTGTCGTCACCGGTTTTATCCTTTGTAGTTACCCGTTTTGAAATTCATAGGAACTCGAATAAGGTTCTAGAAAAAAATGAATCCCGTATTGTTGAAGAAGATGCTCCTGAAAGGCTTTCATCTCTTGCTCGTTTTCGCAAGCCCTCTTGCGAAATTGGTCCAATTCTTCAAAGTTCCAGGACATTTTAAGAAAGGACCCAAAGGAACGACGTTTGGGTCCTTGCAAACGAGTGATCCCGCGAAACGTAAAAATAGAGACCCTTTTTTCTTTTAAGGACAACCGTAGCACAGAAAGAAAATCTTCAATCGTTGGAATATGCGGAGACCAGCCTCCGTAGAGTTCCGCATAAGTATGTTCACCAGGAACTTTTGTTTTACTCAGTTCTGACAAAATAGGGGAAGGAATCCGCAAAGTGCCTAAACTCAGGTGTCCTACTAAATGGGAAGAAGTTCTTCTTTTTTCTGGACTCGGATTTCGGATCTCGTGAAAAAATCTCCATAAACTTCGATACACACAATCTCCCCGAAAGACGATCCAGAATTTAGAAGTTTCTTGAATTTGGACCGGAAAACTTCTTGCGCAATAGCGAGTTAAATGGCGACCCAAGAGATCGGACGCTAGGGGGATTTCTGTTTTTCGGATCTTGAGTTTTTTACCCGGAGAAATTTGATCTAACAACGAAAATAATTTCTCTTCTAGCATTAAATGATAGGGGAGTTGATATTGCAAAATGCGCTCACTTAATTCAAAAGCCAAGTTTTGAACTTTTGGGTTCAAAGATTCTGTTCTAAGGTTCTGAAGGCTATTCAACAATTCTTGAGAACGAGAATGATGCGGAAAATTTTGTTTAAGCCAATGATGAGTTTCTTCGAGAATAATGCGAAAAAAGGGGGTTTCGTGAAGTGGTTTTTTTAAGTTTTCCAAGAGGCATTGCGCTGAAAAATCCGCAGGTGCAAACGTGACGATTTGAATGAGTGCGTGTGCCTTTAGTTTCAAGGAATAGCGAGGATCTGAAAAAACAATCGCTAATTTTTCAGAAAAGCGATGCGCGAGAGAGGTGAGGATCTGAAGCATCACCATTTCGCTGGGATCAAGACTATGTAAGCATTTTAGCAGAGGATCCCAGCATTGCTGTCTTTCCAGCAATTTCACCAACTGTTGCCTTAAAAAAAAGTGTTGGGGTTGAGAATGTTGGGCAAGTTGATTTTGCGCCTCAAGAGTCGCTTTTTCGGGATCGAGGGTAAACCAAAGATCGAAAGCTTGCGTCCAGAGCCAGATTTGTTCTTGAGGTTGCATACAGTACTGGGGAAGAAAAAGAAAGCAGGGATCTTCCTGAGCAGGAAAACAGGGAGGTAGGCGACCTATGGCTTTTAAACAAACCAGTTGAGTTTGCCATCGCGGATTTTTTTGAAACTCCTCCAGCGCGATCGTTTTTATTTGGTTTTGTTTTTCCGTAACAGCCTTTTTAAGGCAGACACAAGCAAGCAATAAGATCAATTCTAGACGGATACAGTATCCCAGACGCAACGAAAAAAATATTTCCTGGACCGCATCCAAATCCATAAATGGCTGAAGTTTTGTACAGTGCGAGACGGTGGTAGGCGCAGTTTTCGCTAACGCATTCAAATAGTTTAAAAGGAGCGTGTCCCGTTTTTCCTGAATGGACGTGGCCTGAATGGTTTTTAAAAATTCCTGGTTTTCTTGTTGAAGGCGCCCTAACTCTTGGCGACATTTTTTCATCTCAGTCTGAAGACATTGATCCCATAAGGCTTCTGGATTTTGTAATTCGGTCCAAGCCAAACAGGTCGAAAAAATTTGATCCAGAATTCGGATTCGAATACGCAAATCAAGTGGATCGATAGATTCTCGGGCGAGCGCAAGAAACGCCTGTACTTGAGAATCCTGTTTTCGAGATAAATATTTTGTGTGTTGGACCTCAAGTGGTAGTAAAACATTCAAGGGTAAATCCTCAGTTCCAAACGACTAATCCTTCTTTTTTTCTCGTTCCAGAATGAAACAAAACTGTCTTTGTTCTAAAAATTTCTGAATTTCTCCTCCTTGGCTTTCAGGCCAAGATAATTCGCTCTGCGCTTTAGTATTTTGAGCCATTAATCGGAAGAGATAGCTTTTTGGAGATCCGCCCACAAAGATCGCAATTTGTCCTGTAATTGGCTCATAGAGCGCGCCTAGTACCCATTTTTTAGTGTCTGCAATCGAACGGATCTGGGTGAGTAATTGAAGAATATTTTGAAATGAAGCCGAGGACGGGTTGTTTTTAAACAAATCGAAAGCTTCTTGAGTAGAACGCTCAACGATTGGAAGATCGGAGCTTTCTTGAGACTCCAGCATTAATTTCCTTACAAATTTGTCGCTGTCTTCTTCCAAACAAAAATAACCCATTTTTTCCAGAAAGGGCTTGAGTTCGGACCATAAAAATTGGTGACTCTGATAGTGTTCTAAAAAGGTGGTTCCTAAGAGCAAGGTGCTTCTTTTTTTAGAAGGCTCGATTTGAATTTCTACCGGAATGCCGGGTTGAATCATCGAGAGCAACGCTTCAGATTGAGAGGTCCTTAAGATCGTTGTTTCTCCTTTTTGTAGTTGTAAGGTAATAAAATTCTGATTATTGAGATATTGTTTCAGAAAATGGTAATGACAATTATTTTGGAAGGATCCGCCTGTCATCATTAGCGCGGCACAGGAGCTATTAAAAAACGTTTGAAGCGCAGGATAAATAAGTTGAGGATTTTTTTCCAATTGAGAAATTTGCAAAACAGCCGAGTTATTTTGTTTGAGGCGAAACAAAAACAACTCGCGGACTCCTCGTTGATAAAAAGCGAGAAAATATTCTTCTCGCCAATAAAAAATTTGTAGATAAATATCAAAGGTGCGTGCCGAGCAATAAATTGAATTCAAGGGTAAAAATAAGCGTTTCCCGACAATATCATAGAGAAAATCTTGTTGAATTTGTTCGTCTGAAAACGGGTTTATATTCCCTTCTTCTATCAATTGGCGCTCTTGTTTCCACTGTTCATAACAAGCGGGAAATTCTTCCAAAAATTGATAAAACGGTTTAAAAATCGATAGGCGGAGATCCTCTAAAACTTCCCCCTCGAGGACTAATGGATTCTTTAGATAGGACTTTTGAAGACGATCTGAAAATCGATCCACCAAACCACTAATAGGCTTGACTATAAAAATAGGGACAATACTCTGTTCCCCCAAAGGATTTTGTTTTGGAAGTTCAAGGATGGCGAGTTGTTGAGAGTATTTCAAAATGAGATCGTCCGCTTTGTGTTCGCTCCGAGACTCACGGATCTCTAAATTGGGCCAGAGTTTTAATAGGGTTTCCATTGGAAATGAGAGCCTATCCCCCTTCAGGAAAAGAAGCCGGGGACGTAGGATATCTTCTAGAGAGATACGCAGATACGTGGAAAACTGAAATTGTTTACGAGCCATCAACGATAAGGCATACGGATTGGTTCGAAAATGTTCGGCAACCGTGTCTTCATAAGAGGACGATTTTCGAGCATATTCGCCTTTCCCCAAAAATACACCTTGAGGCTGAAATTGAGAGATCAGATAAGGAATCATCGAGCCTAAAGAAGAGTCTTGCGGATTAAATACTTCCAAAATTAAAGAATTCTGTGGCCGCAGATCAAAAACAAAGGAGCCAAAACCTTTTGGGTTCTCTTGAAAAGCTTCTTTTAAATAAAAATAATTTCGATTCAGAATCGGAGTAAAACCCGCAAGGAAAGCGTAGGTAGAAGCCCGTTTCAGGATATGAAGATCTTTTCTGGTTTGTGTTTGATAAATCAGAGTCATCGCTTGTTCGAAGGCGTCTCGCTCTTTTGCAGAAGGTGGCTTCACTGCAACTATTTTTTCAGAAGAGGGGCTGAGCATCTCGGACCAGACTAAATATTTTTGGAGGCGCTTTTGCTTTGGAAGCGGTTCTGGCGTAAATAGAAAGAATCCTAGCATCCAAGCTAAAAGACTACCCACAATCGCCCCTGTCAGAGATGTTTGCAAAATAATTCGAAGCGTAAAAAAATAGCCTTTGTTCCAGATCTTGAGGACAATTAGACTTGGAATCAAATAACCAAAACCATATAAAGCGTCGAGACCTTCTGTTTGTGAATTTCCCAAAAAGAATCCAACCAGAACTTTGTAGAGGAAATCGAGGCTAAAAACGTAAAGAATCCGCCGTCCCCCTTCGAGAGTCATTCGACTCACCAAGGGAAAGAATAATTTAGCCATACCAAAAACGATAGTGACCTCAAGGCAGGTCAAGACGATTCTCCAAGGAGAAAACCAGGCTAAAGCGAGTAGCGCCGGAATAATCAATCCCCCATAATCCCACCCCCACTTTAAATTGTTATTGCTGGCAAGATAGGCAGTAGAGAGTAAGACCAGATACATTTTCACGCTACTATCGAGATCCAAAGCGAATTGCTCAAAGGAAGCCTGGAAGGATTGTAGTGAAAAATTAGTGTAGGGAATCAGGATAAGTCGTAACAAGAGATAGGTGAATCCTAGTGTGATCAATAAGGGCCACCACGCTTTCCGAAATCCACTTTGCCAGAAAGCGTTTGCCATCAAAGGAATCAAAATGGTTCCTACAGAAATGAGATAATGGGCGGACCCCATTTTTTGAGATTCTAGATAGGGCCCCACCAAACCTTCCAGAAAAAAACGAACGGCAATTCCTAATACCAGAAAAACAAAAAAACGCTCTCGTCCGAAAAAACGATCCCACAGCCCTAAACGACTTCCTTTTTCAGAAAGGAGAATATAGAGAAAATAAGTAAAAAAGGCTTCAGCGAGAACCAGTGTTCCCATCAATGGAGAAATGAGAAAAATCGGAGCCAAATATCCGGCAATGACCATCCCGGAAAGCGGCCATCCAAAAAATTCGTTAAAAAGGACCATCAAGAATAATCCAATCAAAAGTGATGGAAAAAGAGAATGGTCCAAACCACTGGTGGGGAAAAGTTGTAGTGCTAAAATCCACATAAATTTGACGGGGCCCTACGCCCCCTTTTGGTGTTGTTTAATCGACTACCGTCTCTTCAGAAATGACACGTTCTCGGGTAGAGCCATCTTCGTACTCGTCTTCAGAATAGGTTTTTCGTGGAGAGGTGGTTTTTCTTTGGCGGGTTCCGTCGACGACTTCATATTCATCGACCACATGGGTTGTGGTTCGTTCTTCTATAATCACTTCGCGAACGGGTTCTTGTTTAGGAACGGGTTGAGGTTGGTAGGTTTGTTGTGGAGGTGACGGTTCGTGTCTGACTTCATCAGTATGGGTGACATGACATCCTATTAATCCGCAACATAGAATTAAACTAATGGTTAACAGAAAGGTTTTCATAAAAATATCCCTATTTATTGGTATGGGCGATTCACGAATCGCCCTTTGGAAAACGGGGTAATTCGTGAATTACCCCTACGGAATGGAATTTAAAGCTATTTTCTTTTTAAAAGATTCATCCAAAATTGCGGACGCTCTTTTCTATATTTAATTCGATGGCCCTCATAGATCCCTTTGACTGTTTCTACAGTATAAAACGCGTCTGGATCAATTTCCTGGACGAGTTTTAAGAGTTTAGGAGTCACGCGTCGTTTTTCAACCAATAAAACAATTTCGACGGGAGCATTGTTTTCTGTTTTAGCGAGGATTTCTGTGACATGGTACTGATTTTCTCTCAACTTTTGGGCAAGCGGAATTGTGGCATCCTCGGAAATAATCTGAATAATTTCTGTTCCCATCGCTAATTTTGATTCCAGCCAAATCCCAACCATATTTCCAGTAGCAAATCCAGAGGCATAACCAAGAACTAAATACCATTGATTAAGATGATGAAGCACCTGACTTGCGGCTAGAATCCAGATCAGGACCTCTAAAAATCCGATTACCGCGGAAAGCAGTCGGTATCCGCGAAAGACCAGAATGGTTCGCACCGTGCCTAAAGAGACATCCATAATTCTCGCTGTAAAAATAACGAGCGAGAAAATAACGGGATGAAGCTCTAAAAATTCTAACATGAAGGGATGCTCCAAAGAGGAATAAGCACAGTAGGGCACGGCGCGCCGTGCCCCCTACGAAAGTAAGGAAACAGCACCCTAATTTTCTTTAGTGGGTGTTGTGGCAGAAATGTCTCCTTCATAGAGCACCTTTGAATGAGTCTCTCCTTTTAATGGAAACAAGAGTGATCCAATAATTCCGAAAGAGAGGAATCCAATAATAACGCTCAGAGAGGCCATCGTGGAAACATGATATTCTTGATGAGTCAAGATCATTTTGATACCGACAAAAATCAAGATAAAAACGAGACTCACTTTTAGGAATCGGAACTTATTGATCACCGCCGCCAAGGCGAAATATAAAGAACGGAGTCCTAAAATAGCGAAAACGTTCGATGTGAACACCAAAAATGAATCTGTCGTAATTGCAAAGATAGCTGGGATTGAATCCAGCGCAAACAATAGGTCAGAGCTCTCTACCACAATCAATACAAGGAATAAGGGCGTTGCCGTCTTTTTCCCATTTAGATGAACAAAGAATTTATTCTCATGGAGTTCATCCGAGACTGGATAAAGTTTACGAGAAGCTTTTAAAAGGAAATTTTTATTGGGATCAAAATCTCCCTCCTTGGAAAAGAGCATCTTTAAAGCGGTCAGAATCAGCAAGACTCCAAAGACTACAATCATCCATTCGAATTTATGGATGAGCGCTGTTCCCGCGATAATCATTATTCCACGCATGACGAGTGCTCCAAGAATTCCCCAAAACAGAACACGATGTTGAAAGCGCTGGGGAATTTTGAAATAACCAAAAATCAGAGCGATCACAAAAATATTATCGAGGCTCAGCGATTTTTCGACGAGGTATCCTGTAAAATATTTTGTGGCGGCTTCTATACCACTCATTGGCTCTGAGATGTTCTTTCCGATGCCTAGCCAATGATGTTCATAAGCATAATAGATAAAAACATTAAAGAGCATCGAGATACAGATCCAGACAAAAGTCCAGACGAACGCTTCTCGAATACTGATGATATGAGCTTCTTTATTAAAAACTCCGAGATCTAGCGCTAATAAAATCAAAATAAATAGGATAAAGCCAATCCAAAACCAAATCATAAATCTCCTTTTCTTTTTTTATTTTCTTACGAAAACGGTTAGATCTCGTCTTTTTCGGTAAAATCAACATCTAGCAACTCATTGGGATCGCCATCAATCCGAAAACAAACAGTTCCAGCATACAATTCGACAATACGTTTTTTGACTTGTTCAATTTGGGATTTCGGAGTACTGGTTCCTGCTCCAATACCCAAAGTATGGATATCTCTTAGCCATTCGCTTTGAATCCGGTCCGGAGAATCGATATGATAGGTATGATGGGGAAGGTATTGAGAAGAAATTCGAGCGAGATTGGTGGTATTGGACGACTCATATCCGCCTAAAACAAGCATTGCATCAACCCATTGAGATAAATCTTCAACTGCTGTTTGTTGATTTTTGACGGGTTTGCAACGAGTGTCGATGGCTCTCAAATTGGGATATTTAGTTTTGCGTAAGTAATCGACCAGACTTTGAAATTTTTCCTTGGTAATTGTCGTTTGGCAAATAGCGACTGTTTTTTCTAGTTTCTCGGGGAGTTGGTCAATTTCTTCATTGGAATAAACGACATCAATATTAATTCCATAACTTCGGCTTGCGATAATTTCGGCGTGGTTGGGGTTGCCAATCAGAATGATGTGATACCCTTCAGCTTCAAAGCGTTCGATTTTGCGATAGACCCACTTGAGCAAAACAGGACAAGTAGCATCATGATAAAAAACTCCGCGTTCGTGAAGTGCTTCCTTTAATTGTTTGGGATAGCCATGAGCGGTGATAATGACTTCTTTTGCTTCCAGTAAGTCCAGATTTTGATAGCGTTCTAAAATAGGAATTCCTTGAGAAGCGAGGTCTAGGATCACTTGGGGGTTATGAACCAGAGGTCCCAAAATGGGTTTTCTTTCGTGTTCAGCAAGTTCAATAGCCGCTTCTACGCCAAAGCAGGTTCCTGCGTTTCGAGCGACAATGACTTCTAGAGTATTGCTTTTGATGGAAGAAGAGGTCGTCATGAAAAATCCTTGGTGTTTATTAAAAACAAAGGGTTGAGAAGGGAAGAAAGGGAATAGAAAAAGAGGATTTTAAAGGTTTCGACGGTATTGTCCACCCACCTCATAAAGTGTGGTAGAAATTTGGCCCAAACTCGCATAACGAACGGTATTCATCAACTCGGAAAAAATATTTTCCCCTTGCAATGCGACTTGTTTTAGTTGGGCAAGTGCGAGAGGGGCTTCCTTCTGATGTTTTTCTTTAAATTTCTTTAATCGATCGAGTTGATGATTTTTTTCTTCGGTCGAAGATCGGCTCAACTTTGTGTTTTCCATCGCCCCTTCATAATTTTCTTGAGGGTTGAGAAAGGTGTTTACGCCAATAATGGGAAGCGCTCCTGAATTTTTAAGCCGTTCGTAATGCATCGATTCTTCTTGAATTTTGGAACGCTGGTATTGAGTTTCCATTGCGCCCAAAACTCCACCCCGATGGTTCAGCCTTTCAAATTCTGCCAGAACCGCTTCTTCGACCTTATCGGTCAACATCGTATAAAAAAAAGAACCTTGCAAATTGTTCTCGTTGTATAATCCGCCAAATTCGCGCGTCAAAATTAATTGAATCGCCATAGCGCGTCTTACCGACTCTTCGGTAGGCGTTGTAACCGCTTCATCATACGCGTTCGTATGTAAAGAATTACAGTTATCCGCTAAGGCGATTAGGGCCTGAAGCGTGGTACGAATATCGTTGAAATTCACTTCCTGCGCGTGTAAAGAACGACCCGAAGTTTGAATATGATATTTTAATTTTTGAGAACGTTCGTTTCCGTGGTACAAGCCAGAAATCGCTCTGGCCCAAATTCGACGAGCGACTCGCCCTAAAACGGTATATTCGGGATCCAGTCCGTTGGAAAAGAAAAAAGACAAATTTTTGGCACAATCATCAATAGACATTCCGCGAGAAAGATAATATTCCAGATAAGTAAATCCGTTTGCTAGCGTGAAGGCGAGTTGGCTAATGGGATTCGCTCCCGCTTCCGCGATATGATAACCTGAAATGGAAACCGAATAATAGTTCCGAACTTCTTGTTTTACAAAATATTCTGCAATATCTCCCATCATTTTTAACGCGAATTGAGTCGAAAAAATACAGGTATTTTGGGCCTGATCTTCTTTTAAAATATCGGCCTGTACGGTTCCACGAACGGTCGCAAGCGTATAGGCTCGAATGGATTCTATTTTCTCTGGGGTTAATTTCTGGACTCCGCCGGCCTTTTCGATCTGTTGGTCAATCGCTGTATTCAGAAACATCGCCAAAATAATGGGAGCCGGGCCGTTAATGGTCATCGAGACGGAGGTGTTTTTATCACAGAGATCAAATCCCTTGTAGAGCGTCTTCATATCCTCAAGAGTACAAATACTGACACCCGATTCGCCGATTTTCCCATAAATATCGGGCCGAAGATCGGGATCTTCTCCGTAAAGAGTGACGGAATCAAAGGCGGTCGAGAGTCGTTTAGCACTTTCGTTTTGGGAGAGGTAGTGGAAGCGTTGATTGGTTCGCGCAGGCCCTCCTTCTCCGGCAAATTGTCGCAAAGGAATTTCATCAGTGCGTTTTAGAGGAAAAACTCCAGCCGTAAAGGGGAAATGTCCCGGAAGATTTTCTTCGACCAAAAACCGACAGCGTTCGCCCCAATCCTGAAAAGAAGGGAGTGCAACTTTAGGGATAGCGATTCCAGAAAGACTTGTCTGAGTTAAGGGGTAACAAATTTTCTGATCCCGAATTTGCGTGACCAGTTCAGTCTGGCGATAGGGTTCTAGCCATTGATCCCAAGTTTCCAGCTTCTCCAGAAGTTCAGTATCCATTTTTTTACGAATCTCCTGAATTTTATCCTGAAGTTCAGGAACCGGTTGTTTCAGAAGTTTTTGAGCCGTGAGCAAACTTCCCATTTCGCGGGCTAACTGAATTTGGGACTCTAGACGTTTTTTTTCTTTTCGAATAGAGGTGACGATTTCACCTAAATAATAAATACGTGTTGGAGGGATAATGGTTGTGTAGCAAGCTGGACTCGAAGTCGTCACCGAAAGTGGAAGCGTCAGTCGCGCGAATTGAGGATCTTTTTGAGGAAGGGCCTGAATTAAGTAACGATAGGCGCGATTCACTCCGGGATCATTGAATTGACTCGCCATCGCCCCAAAAATCGGAAGTTGTTCTTCGGGTGTCTGAAAATTGTTATAGTTCCGACGAAATTGTTTTTGAACCGCCCGAAGCGCGTCCTCAGATCCTTTTCTATCAAATTTGTTCAACACAATCATATCCGCATAGGCTAGCATATTAATTTTTTCTAATTGGGTTGAAGCGCCGTATTCTTCCGTCATCACATAAATTGAAAAATCGGAAACATCGGTAATTTCCGTAGAACTCTGGCCAATCCCTGCAGTCTCAACAAAAATAATATCAAACCCAATTTTTTTGAAAAAATTCAAAATAGCGGGAACCGCTTTTGAAAGGGAACTATGCGAATCTCTGGACGCTAACGACCGCATAAACACTTGCGGAAACTGTAAAGAATTCATCCGAATACGATCTCCAAGAAGTGCGCCTCCGGAACGCTTCCAGGTCGGATCGATGGAAAGGATAGCGACTCGATGCGACGGATAATCGGAGACATAGCGGCGCACCAATTCATCGGTTAAAGAGCTTTTTCCTGCGCCTCCTGTTCCTGTCAGCCCAACAACAGGATTTTTTTTAGAATTGGCTAAGGAAGAAACCCATTCGGTTCTATCGGGTTGATTTTCTAACAGGGTGGCTCCGTGAGCGATGAGCCTATCCGTCCAAGAAGAATCGGTCGGAATAAAATTTTGCGAGTCTAGGGGTAAAAAATCAGATTCTTTGAGAATGACGTTGATCATTCCCTGAAGTCCGAGGATTTGTCCATCTTTTGGAGAAAAAATTTTTGTAATTCCGTAGGTTTCAAGCTCTTTAATTTCTCGTGGGAGAATGACTCCACCCCCGCCCCCGAAAATTTTAATACGACCCGATCCTCGTTCTAGGAGTAAATCATGAATATAGCGAAAGAATTCGTTATGACCGCCTTGATAGGAAGAAATACAGATCGCAGAGGCATCTTCTTGGATAGCGGCGGTGACAATCTCATTCGCGGAACGATTATGTCCCAAGTGAATGACTTCCGCGCCACTAAATTGTAACAATCGTCGAATAATATTGATGGACGCGTCATGTCCATCGAACAAAGAAGTCGCGGTGATGATGCGAATTTGGTGCTGGGGCGAATAGATTTCGGAAACACTCTTTTTTTCTTGCGTCTGGATCATAACTCTATTTCTTTTCCGTTTTATAACTGTTCAGCCATTTAAGCCGAAGCGTTAGTTGGAGAAGCGGAGGTGTTTGCAGAGGATTGTTTGGGTAGGTATTTCCTTTTTTGAGGGGGTTCTTGTCCCATTTTTTTCTGGCGATATTCAACGGGACCTCCTTCATAGGAAGGTCGACCTAAAATCGCCAAGACTTCGCTAAGCAATTTTACTTTTTTTCTCTGAGAAATAAAAGCAGATTTAAATCCGTTAATGACAATATCATGGAGATTTTCCATCGTATATCCAAACGTAGAAGCCGCCAACAAATATTCATCGGTCACAGTGGTTTCAGAAACGAGTCGATTATCTGTATTGAGGGTGACACGTAACCCATATTCATAATAAAATTTGAACGGATGTTTTTCGATAGAGGTGACGGTTTTTGTTTGGACATTGGATTTAAGACAAATTTCAAGCGGGATACGATGATCATTGACATAGTTAAAAAGATCGCCATTTTCTTTAAGTCGTGTTCCGTGTCCAATTCGATGCGCGCCACAATAGTGAATGGCTTGATGAATGGATTCCGGGCCATATCCTTCTCCGGCGTGTACCGTACAGTTTAAATTGTTATTCAGAATCATAAAAAACGCTTCTCGATGAGCCTTGGGTGGATAGTCTTCTTCGGCGCCGGCGAGATCAAATCCCACGACTCCTCGATTTTTGTAAGCAAGACAGAGTTCGGCAATTTCTACGGACGTTTGCGGAGGGAGGTGACGCATCGCGCACAAAATAAGGCCGGATTGAATACCATATTGTTTTCCTGCCAATTCCAATCCTTCTAAAATAGAATCGACAATTTCAGAAAATTTCAATCCGCGTCGTTGATGAAGAATGGGGGCAAAGCGGACCTCCATATATTTCACATTTTCTTTTGCATTATCTTCGGCCAATTCGAAAGCGGTACGAATCAGCGCCTCTTTATCCTGCATAACTTTAGTTGTAATTTCAAAGGCGCGTAAATACTCGACAAGATCGGACACATTGTTTCCAACACAAACGAATTTTTTGAGACCGTCTTCCTCATAAGAAGGGAGATCGACTTTAAATTCTTTTGCGAGTTCAATAATAGTTTTTAAGCGTAGCGAGCCATCTAGGTGAACATGCAAATCCGTCTTAGGAAGAGCGAGAATGGCTTCACGAGTGACCTCATTTTTTTGAGGAACCGGAGATTTTTCAACAACTTCAATAGCCACAATATTTTCCTTTAATAAAAACGAATAAGGGTGGATTCCTTTTTGCTAGCTAATTATATCTTATAATGAGAGTTTAAGCGTAGTTCTTTATTTTCGAGAACATTCCGGGGGAATAGGCGACAATTTTCCCACAAATTGCCGAAGCCGCAACCGTCAGAGGAGAAGCGAGATACATTTCTCCGGGGCCGGATCGCCCTTTATAATTGCGATTAATGGCGCTAATGGTAATCATTTCGGAATGAGTTGAGACACCGGGGCCACATCCGATACAGGCTCCACAACCCGGCGCGATAATTTGGGCGCCCACTTTTTGGAAAATATCCAGATATCCTTTCTTTCGGGCATAGTTTTCAACATCTTGGGAACCGAATTGAATGAAGAATTGAACTCCGGTTGCCACTGATAATTTTTCTTGGACTGCTTCTTTTAGGACCCGAGCATACATATCCATATCCGCGCGTTTTCCTGCGGTACAAGATCCCGCATAAGCGATATGGATTGGAACGGGATGTGGAAGATCGCTCACTTTTAAACCATTTTTAGGATCGGAAGGAATCCCTTTTACTGGATCTCCCGGAGTTGCTAACATCGGTTGAATCTGGCTGAGATCGATTGGATGAACACCGCCGGCGTAGTGAGCTTTTGGATCGGGCTTTACCAAACGTTTTTCGAGTTGGGCGCGTGTCAATTCCGGATGACGTTCTAAAATCCATTGAATCGCAATTTCGTCGAATTCGACGATCCCCGCTTTAGCGGAGGCTTCGGTGGCCATATTGGCGAGTGTTGCTCGTTCATCCATAGACAGAGTCGCCATTCCGGGGCCTCCAAACTCCATTACTCGATCGAGGGTCAGTTCCGCTTTTGCTTGGATATCCAGAATAGTGAGCATTACATCTTTTGCGGTTACATTTTCCGCGAGTTTTCCAACAAATTCAAAGCGGATCGATTCAGGAACATGGATGAACGCGAATTGACTGAAGAGGATATTGGCATATTCTGTGGCCCCAACGCCAAAAGCAAGAGCTCCATTGGCTCCGCCCATACAAGTATGAGAGTCTGTGGCTTGAATAATATCTCCGGGGAGTACCATTTTCTCACGAGCGATTTCGTGGCATATTCCGGGACTTTTACCGTCCACTGCGGCATAGATCGGAATATTCGCACAGCGACTAAATTCGGCTTGTTTGTCCCGCAAGACCTGAATTTTAGAAATAAATTTGCTAAACGTGGTCACCGAATTCGCATAAACCAGATGATCTTCAAAACAAGCGAAGCGTTCAGGGTTTTTAATCTGAAAGTTTTCGCCCACTTCTTCTTTGAGGAATTGATGTACTTGGGCCGTGGTGAATTCATGAGAATATCCACCATCAACTCGAACCAAGAGCGCATCTCCGGGTTTGACATAGCGGAGAGTGGGTTGATCGTTCTGAACCAACGCATGAGAGACAATAATTTTTTCGGCAATGGTCATCGGGCGGGCCGGGGTTTGGATCGGGGGAAGCGTTATTTTTTGCTCTAGGACCGCTTTACTAAAGGTAAAAATACCTCCCATTTGGACAATTTTTCGAGTAATCGGATCGTACTCTTTGCAAAATTCTTCAATGGGAATGGTTTCTCCGGCTTGTAAGCGTTCGACGATTTTATAATCCGAAGTCATTAAAACGCCCAAATTAATATTGTTTCGAGCGTGGATCGGGGCAAAGGACGCGGCGACAGCGAGTTGGATTCCAGAATAAAGTTCAGCCTGAACCGCGGTTTCTCGTGAGGATCCGACTCCTTTTTGCCGGTGAGAAACAATACCTTCAAAGTTTCCATTTTTCAAGGCATCTGTTTCAACGACACGCTTTCCTTCTTTGAGCATTCCGGCATAAGCGTTTTTGGCAATTTCGGTAGGCAGATAATCAAAACAAACCCAAGCGGGGGTCATCATATCGGTGTTAATATCATCTTGAAGTTCATTTGGAGACAGCGATTTCATTTGGAGATCGAGAGTTCCATTGAGTTGTTGTTTAAGGAGGTCTAACTCTTTAGTCAAAAACAGGATTTTTTTTCCGGATTGGAGTTTGAACGCATAAAAACCTTCTTCATTGCGAAGCTTCATAAATTATAAATCCTTTAGGCGAGAGGCTGAAATTGTTTCAAAATCTTGTTTTATATTTTATTCCATTTTATTTTAGCGAACTCCCTAAAAATAAAAAAGGAGATTTGTGTCGTGAAAAAGGATTTTCGGGCAAGAAAAAAATAGGATAAATCAGATAAAGTGATGAGGAATTGAGTTGTTTCAAAAAAAAAAAAAGTCCCTATTGAAAAAGGGGAAAGAGTACGTTATATTTTTTCTCAATAGTTCCTTCGTTTTCTCTGAAAATACTTCAATTGCTTCGATATCTCTAACCCCAATTTCTCTTTATCTATTTTACTAATTATTATTACTGGAATTTTTCTATGAATGAGAATACTCCTGTTAGTCGAAGAGGCTTTTTGAGTTGGTTAGCGATGGCCTGGACTACATTTACACTTGCATCTGTTGGTCTTTTAGGCGCACTAGGTCGCTTTATGTTTCCCAATGTACTTTATGAACCGCCATCCAAATTTAAAATCGGCTACCCAACAGATTTTATTTTTGGCCAAGTCAATGAAAATTATAAAGAGTCCCACGCGGTCTGGATTGTCCGTGAACTTGGCGGAATGTATGTTCTTTCGACGGTTTGCACCCATTTAGGTTGTACGCCAAACTGGTTAGAAAATGAACAAAAATTCAAATGCCCCTGTCATGGATCGGGCTTTCGTAAGTCTGGAATGAATTTTGAGGGACCCGCCCCAAGACCGTTAGAACGGTTCCGTATTGCCTTATCAGATGATGGACAGATACTCATTGATAAAAGCCGAAAGTTCCAATGGGAAAAGGGCCAATGGAGCGATCCAGATGCCTTTTTGCCGCTCACATAAAAAGAATCCCACTTTTTTTTGGACAAGAAGAGGATACAGATCCGAGAAAACATTCTCTTCTGTTCCTCTTTCTCCCATAGTCTTTTTCCTTCTAGGTGTATTTTCTAAAACTGAGGATATTTTCCATGACTGATCAGAACAAGGATCCTAATGCTCAGAACAAGGATCCGAATACTCAAGAAAAAGCTCCTGCGCCTCCTCCAGCTCCTCTGAAGGTTCCTGAACAAAAAAAACCTCGTGAACGCCCGGTCGATAGTGCCAATGTGGATGTTGAGACTTGCTATAATATTCCTAAATTGAATCAAATCTTTTTCTGGAGTTCGGTGGCTTTTCTCATTTCAATGTTTCTAATGGTCTATGATGATTATGTAGGTATTGGAAATCTTCGTGATTGGAAAATGTATCAACGGGAATGGCACAAAATAGTAGAGGAACGAGCCAAAACAGATTTTGATTCAGTCGAAAAAGAATTTAATAAAAAGGATAAAGCAACAGTCGAGGAATTAGAAAAACAACTGCAAGAGATTCGTTCCAAAAATGATCAATTGGAAAACCTAAAAAAATTAGAAGCCGACTTAGATGCGTGTCGCGGAACCGTGATCAATCTTGATATGGATTATAAATTCGCTAAGGCGAAACTGGATTCCTTGCGATTCTTTGCAGAACAAGCCAAGGGAGAACATCATCCCAATTGGGAAGAAACCGTTGCTACCTATAACAAGATGGAAGAAGAAGTTCATCAAAAATTGCTCAAATCTGAAGCAGAATCTACCCTCAAACTGAATCTTGAAAAACAAATTCAAACGGTCAAAAATAAACAAATTTCAATCGAAACTGAAATCAAAAAACTGAACTTTAATCTCGATGTCGCGAAACGAAAAATGGAACGTACCACCAGCGGAGGTTTTTTATATCAGTTCCGCAACGCACCCATGGTCGACTTCGTTTCCCCGACCGTTAGAGTCGAACAAACCGTCATTACCAGCCTCCATGATGATGTCAACTTTATTCGCATCCAAAAAGTAGATCGCTGTATGAGTTGCCACCTCGGAATTAATCAAAAAGGATTTGAACAAGTTAAATTCAACGGAGAGGAACGAGACGTTTTTGAAACACACCCTAACTTGGATCTCTTTATGGGAGATAACTCTCCTCATCCGATGTCCAAAATTGGCTGTACTATTTGCCACGTAGGTCAAGGGCGAGCGTTAGCTTTCCTCTATGCTGCGCATACTCCAGATACCAATGTCTTACGAGGAAAACCCTCGGAACCCTTGTATTATAATGCGGCGAATGCGGCTCCGGCAGAAGAAGGCGCTTCCCATACCACTAGTGGACACGGAGGACTTTTAGTTTCAGAGGGAGAAGGAAAAGAATGGCACGAAAAATATAATTGGAGTCCTTTACACCATTGGGATTTCCCTCAAATGCCCATGAAATATGTGGATTCTCAATGCTATAAATGCCATAACGATCGCTATACGATTCCTAATGCGGAAACCTTCAATAAAGGACGCCGTTTGGTGGAAGAAAAATCGTGTTGGGGATGTCACCCTCTCCCGAAAATTGAAGCCAATTTGAAAAAACGGGGTCCGAATTTGTCCTATCTCGGCGATAAATTATCGGCTTCTTGGGTAGAACAATGGTTAGAAAATCCTTATCGCTTCCGCCCCACTACCAATATGCCACGCTTTTTCAAGCTAGAAAATCGTATGGCGCGTGGTTTAGAAAAACGGGATCATACTGAAATTAAAGCACTCACCACGTGGCTCTTTGCAAATCAATCTTCTCATCAATGGTCTGATGTCGCCTTAACCGGGGATACTGAACGCGGGAAAGAATTAGTTAAAACAGTCGGTTGTGTGGCTTGTCACCAATTTGAAAAAAATCCGAAAACCCCTGCTGACTTTGGACCAGAACTTACCCGCGTTGGAGAAAAAACAAATCCAAAGTGGTTGTATTACTGGATTAAAGATCCCAAGTCTTATTTCCATAATACCCGAATGCCCGATCTACGCTTGGAAGAACAGCAAATTCAAGATATTGTGGCGTATCTCACCACTCAAAAATCTGCAGAACCCTCCAAAGATATCCCGATTGAAGTCGATTTGCCTTCTTTAAAAGATATCTGTAGTGATTTTCTCTCGGGTCAATTTACTCAGCAAGAAATTGAAGACAAACTGACCAAGGGCGACTTAAACAATGCCGATAAACAACTCCTCTTTGCTGGAGAAAAACTGATTCGCTCTTGGGGTTGTTTTGGATGTCATGATATTAACGGGGTTGTTAGTGGAGTTCAATTGACTGAAATTCAAGCGAATAAAGGGGCCCATACTGCCGGGTTTCAAAAAGGCGATGTGCTTCAAAAACTCAATGGAACCCACATAAAAGACTACTATTCGATGCATCAACTGATCGCGCAAATTCGTCAACAATATGCCCCTGTTCCTAAAAAATCAGGAGACGACGACGATGACGACGACGATGATGATGACGACGATGACGACAATAAAGATACGAATTCAAAAGTGGCTTTTGTCGATGTTGAATTCGCTCGTTCAGGTCGTACAGAACATTTGAAAATCGATCCGTTAGAGGAATTAGGCTGGAACTTTGATAATTTCGATACCGAAAAACGTATTGGAACGGCTCTCGATATCGAAGGAAGCAAAAATCTGAAAAAATTTGACTTTGGACATGAATCTCATTTGATTCCTTATACTCGACAAGATTGGCTCTTTGCAAAATTGCGAGCACCTCGCCGATTTGATCGGGGTAAAGAAGTGATTACACGAGATCTTTTGAAAATGCCTCAATTTTATTTGACCGATGACGAAACGGAATCCGTGACAAATTTTATTATGGGTCAAGTGAAAGAAGAAATTGATTTGCTCCAAATGGAAGTCTTGACCGAAAGTCAACAAATCGAGGAAAAAGCGCGGTTCTTGATTGAACGATCTAATTGTACAGCTTGCCATCGAATAGGATTAAATGTAACCGCTTTGGATCTCAAGCCGGTAGCCGATCGTTTAGAAAAAATTAAAGCTTTACCTAAACCGGGCGTAGAGGATACTCGTTATCAAGAAGCGCTCAATGAAACTTGGCTCAAAGAGGAAGTCACCCTCAAAGATGGAACTCATCTGCCTAAAAATACCTTACTTAACGAAAATCGGGTCAAACAACTTTTAGATTCTGGCGTTTCTCAACCCGAAGTTTATGGATGGGGAGAAGGTTGGTTAGTAGACTATTACGAAAAACGTACCGATGCTCCGCCATTACTCCGATTGGAAGGCGAAAAAACACAATCTAAATTTCTCTTCCAATTCTTGAAACAAC
This sequence comes from uncultured Planctomycetota bacterium, assembly GCA_964530615.1. Lineage (GTDB taxonomy): Bacteria > Planctomycetota > JBBTDB01 > JBBTDB01 > JBBTDB01 > JBBTDB01. Next base: position 113,998 of record CAZHAR010000006.1, read on the forward strand.
CGTATTCGTTGAGACTCTGGCTTAAAGCTAAAATGCCTACCTTCGATTTTACCGACGACGAAGCGATGACCTTGGCAAAATGGTTCTATCTTCGTTCCGGTCAACCGTTTCCTTATACTTTTGAGGAAAAAGAGCCGGACGAAGAACAACTTAAAGCGGGAGAAGCGCTCTTTAAACAACTCAAATGTAACTCTTGTCATCCCTCGGGTAAAGTCATGCCAGAAGGATCTCCTTCAAACTGGGGTCCTGATTTAGGCTATACACAGCGCCGATTGCAAGGAGATTGGGTAAAAAAATGGCTGAGAGCTCCGCAATCTTACCTCCCGGGCACCAAGATGCCTCAATTTTTTTATAATGACAAAATGGAACCGCTGATCTGGGATCGCGCGACAACCGAAGTGAATATCGAAAATCTGAAAGCGTATCTGTTGAATATGGATAAAACTAAAGCATTTGGAGCGACAGATAAAAAATAGAATCAAGGGTCAGATTTACTTCTGACCCCAAAATAATCAGAAATTGGTCGTAAAAAAATTGAAATAGGCCCCTGAATTGTGCAAGATTTTTAGCTTTTTTACTGTTTATTTGTAATCCTGAAAATAAGGAGAGGATGATGTCGAAAGTACTTGTTGTCGTTTTACTCGTCGGACTCCAACTTTGTCTTTATGCCCAATATAAAGAAGTTGAAGTCACCAACGGTGGAAAATTAGTCGGAAAAGTATCTTTTAAAGGAGAATCTAAAGTAACCGAAGGGTTCAAAGTCTCGAAAGATACGGATTGTTGTGGCACGGAAAAACCGAATACTCGATTGACGGTTTCGGAGCAAAATTGGGTTAAAAACGCTCTCATCACTATTGAAGGCATCAAAGAAGGAAAAGCATGGGTTAAAGCAGAACGTAAAATCGACCAAAACGCTTGCAGTTATACCCCCTTCATTCAAGTGATGGAAGTCGGGAAAAAAATTAAAATTGTGAACAGCGATCCAGTTTTGCATAACGTTCATGGTTATTTGAACGGAAAAACTGTTTTCAATTTAGCGATGCCTCTTCCCGGACAAGAAGTAAAAGCAAAACTGGAAGAAATCGGAATGCACGATATTTCTTGTGATGCGGGTCATTCATGGATGAGTGCTTATATTTATGTTACGGATCATCCCTATGCAATCATTTCTGGAGACGATGGTTCTTTTGAAATTTCAGACATTCCGCCGGGAGAATACACCGTAAAAATGTGGCACGCGGGTTGGCGTGTTAAAGAAGCCGCGAAAGATGAGAACGGAATTGTGACGGCTTATAAATATGAAGATCCGATTGTGAAAGAAGCCAAAATCAAAATTGAAGCCGGTCAATCAGCCACTCTTGATTTTACTCTGGAATAATTGAATCATTTTTTGAGGACGTAAATAATGCGGAAATACCTTGACGCTATAGCAAATACCCAAGTTTGGAGATCTGTCTTCCGACATGGGTACCCATCCGATCGGCGAAATCAGTCTCTCGCGATTCTCACTAATGTTTTTCTCCATCTCCATCCAATCAAAGTTCGCAAATCTGGTGTAAAACTAGAGTTTACTTGGTGTATGGGAGGATTAACGTTTTTCTTGTTTCTCGTCGAAACCATTACGGGCCTTTTATTAATGTTTTATTATCGGCCTGTGGTTGAATATGCCTTCGTGGATATTGTCGATCTCCGGGAACATATTCCTCTTGGCATTATGCGTGAAATTCATCGTTGGGGAGCGCATGCGATGGTGATTACAGTATGGCTCCATATGTTTCGAGTCTTCTTGACAGGGTCTTATAAACCTCCAAGAGAATTTAACTGGAATATTGGGGTCCTTTTACTTGTTTTAACCTTGCTCTTAAGTTTTACTGGCTATCTCTTGCCTTGGGATCAATTAGCGATATGGGCTATTACCGTAGGAAGTAATATGGCACGAGCCACTCCTTTCTTAGGACATGAAGGCCCCGGCGCGGCATTTCTGGCCTTGGGCGATTTAAACCTTGTTCATGCTGGAAGTGACGCGCGTTTTGGACTCCTTGCGGGTCGATTTGTCGGTGAAGGAACCCTTCTACGTTTTTATGTGCTCCATTGTGTGGCTATTCCTCTGGCCGCGTCGGTATTGATGGCCATTCATTTCTGGCGCGTCCGAAAAGACGGTGGAATTTCTGGCCCACTATAAGGATTCAAGACTATGGAACAAAAAATCAAACATTTTATTGATGCTCTCTCGACTCCACAGATCTCGCTATCGACCCTCTTCTTGCTTTTTTTCATCATTATGTTGATGTTCTTGAAGCAAGTAACCCGAGGAAGGTTCTTCTGGACGTTTTTCTCCGCTTTAATTATCGGAACGCTTTTCTCGCTGACCGATCCAAATTTCTGGCTCATCGCGACTAAACCCGATAATATTCCGATTGGGATTATGCTCTTTCTCGCGATCTTCTTTACTTGGCTCGCTCTCAAGCAGGGAGTCGATAATGATGATCGAATCGCGGCGGGCGGAATCCCTAGAGAAAAGATGGAAACACCCCAGAAAGTCATGGTTTGGCCCGATCTGGTTTATATCGAATTTATTTGCCTTATTTTGGCAACCGTCTTTTTGGTCGTCTGGTCTATCTACATCAAAGCGCCTCTGGAAGAACCGGCTAGTCTGGCCCAGACACCGAACCCCTCCAAAGCTCCCTGGTATTTCCTCGGTCTTCAAGAAATGCTGGTTTACTTTGATCCTTGGCTTGCCGGAGTGGTCTTCCCAACCCTTATTATTACGGGCTTAATGGCGATTCCCTATATTGATGTCAACCCTAAAGGAAACGGGTATTATACCTTTAAAGAACGTAAATTCGCGATTATGACGTTCTGTTTTGGGTTCCTGATTCTCTGGATTGCTTTAATTGTCTTGGGGACCTTCTTGCGTGGCCCGAACTGGAACTTCTTTGGACCCTTTGAATTCTGGGATATTCATAAAGTGGAAGCACTGACGAACGTGAATCTCTCCGAATACTTCTGGGTACGCTGGCTGAATAAGCCTCTTCCCGACAATATGATTCTTAGAGAGCTTCCCGGTTTCATTACATTAGCGGGATACTTCCTCTTTTTACCGCCACTTTTTGCTTTTGTTCTGATGAAAAATATGTACAAGAAAATGGGAATCCTCCGTTTTAATATCATGATTATTCATTTTATCATTATGCTGGGACTCCCCATTAAAATGTACTTGAGATGGCTCTTTAACCTGAAATATATCATCGCGATTCCAGAATATTTCTTTAATATCTAAATACCGCCTAGCCTAGGCATTCTCAGACTCTAGCAAGAAAACTCAAATCTCGTTGAGTTTTCTTGCTTTTTTTTATATAATTACTTTTCTCTTGGAACTGATTTTTCAACCTTCTTCCATGGGATGTGATGATGTTAAAATATTTTTTCTTTTGCCTTCTCTCTCTTCTAATATTTTTCCCACAACAAACAATATTCGCGGAAGAAAGCGATTTAAAATATATTACACAGCGCCACCAGGAAGCTGTTGATAAAGCGCTAGTATGGCTCGCAAAACAACAAGATCCCAAAAAAGGCTCCTGGGGCGGCGGCGGGTCGCTACGGGAAAAAAATAAATTTGCCATCGCAACCACTAGTTTTGCGGTATTAGCTTTTTTAGGACGTGGCCATCTTCCGGGTCGTGGTCCCTACGGAGACAATGTTTCCAAGGGAATCAGTTATATTTTAAAAAACGTAGGAACTACGGGCTATATCTCTAAAATAGATGATGCTTCCAGAATGCACGGACATGCCTACGCAACAATGATGCTCGCCGAAGTCTTCGGAGCCGCGCCAGAAGATATTTTGATTAAAGATCCAAAATTTGAAGGAAAAACAGAAATTACGAATCAATTTCTAAAAGAAAAATTACAACTGGCCATCCAACTCGTCATCGCCTCACAAACCACTTCAGGAGGCTGGGGCTACGAACCTCCTGATCTTTCTCAACTAGACGTAGACGATCATGAAGGGTCTATCACCGTTTGCCAGCTTCAAGCATTGCGTTCCGCCCGAAATGCCGGTTTTTGGATTGATTCAACGGTGATCAATAGAGCGTTAAGTTATTTACGAAAATCAGCAAAAAAGAATGGCAGTTTCAAATATCGTCTCAATGATTCTACCTCTAAAGATAGCTATGGATTAACGGCCGCCGCGATCTCCACCTTTCACGCTATCGGAGAATATGATAGCCCAGAAGTGAGGAACGGATTCGATTTCTTAAAAGGAAAAAAATATGATCGGGTCTTGGGCTATATGCAAGAGGACGAATACTATCACACTTTTTGGTGCTATGCTCAATACTACGCTACTCAAGCATTTTTTCACCATCCTTCAGAAACCATGTGGGAACAGTGGTACTATAAATCCGGGGGGATACAACAATATCTTTTAGCAGAACAGAATCCGAATGGCTCTTGGAAAGAACCCCAATCGTTTCTACGATTTGGAGAAAATTATAGTACCGCGGTTTGTGCACTCATTCTGGAAGTTCCTTATAACTATCTCCCTATTTTTCAACGCTAATTTTATAAAATAAAAGGATCTTGTACTATGGGAATTGTGACGGCCCTCAAATTTACTCCTGAAATGGGAGCAATTTGTGTGGATCAGGAATCTTGGTACCTGAATCGGCGACGCACCCTGTTTAATGATATCCTCTATCCGTTGAATTTACCCCAATTTACTCAAGAATTTCAAATTAACTGGGTTTACGGAGCGGTCGGAAATCCGAACTTCCATATGGAAGTGATCCAGAAAGCCCGTAAAGAAATCGAGACCAAGTGGAAAAAGGGTCATTTTCAAAATACGGTCGAGATCATGACTTTGAGTCGTATTATTCTGAAAGCCTTTCAACAAACCTGGAGGCGACGAATTGACGATCAGATTCGCTTCCTTTATGGTTTTGGTGCAGATGATTTGAACCGAGGCTATTTCCTAGATTCCAAAGGACAAAAGATACCCATTAAGAATAGTAAAATTAAACAATATGCGCTTGATTGTGTGAATCAAAAAGAAAAATTATTTTTCGGAACCCTCCCGACCCCAAACCATATTTGTCTGATTGGCGTCGATCCCAATCAAAAATTCTCAGCATTCTGCATTAAAGAAGACCAAGGCGTTTTATCGTTCCAATCCGGAGGGTTTGAATCCTTGGGCGATGGTTGTTATGCGGGCGCGATGGAAATGGCACGAACTTTAAATTTGCAATTTCTGAGCGATCGTCGACAAGGCTGTGGCCGAAATCGAGGGGTACTCACCTTATTGAGTTCTATTCTGGAAGCCTCGGATCATTATGCCAAAATTGGTGGCAATATCCGTATGATGATTTTGGACGCGCAGCAACCTCAAGAAATTAAAGAACTTAGAGACGCTCCGGCTCGTATTGCCCTTGAAATTACCAAATCCTATCGGGCACAAATACTCTCGCAAGAACAAGCGGAACAAATGTTGGCGGATCTCATTTTTCATCAAAACAATTGGGAAGCGATGGAAGCCCAGTTGTTTCAAACCGTTTCTTCACGGACAGCACTGGATAAACTTCTCCGCGGATACAAAAATATCGGTGAACTCCCCACACTTCCAGAAAATCACCCCTTTTTTGGGAAGGAAAAACAACTGTGACCTCAATCAACGCGCTAAAAATTACCGCCAATTCTGGAGTGATGGTTTGTGATGAACAAAGAGGCTGGAATGATGATCGCTTAAAAATCTATTGCTCCGATAAAATTCTTCCACTTCTTTCACCCGAATTATCGAAACGCTATAAACTTGCTGTAGCGTACGGAAATACTGGAAGCTCCACCATCGGAGATGAAATCCGACAAACTTTGAAAAGGGCGATTACGCAACAGTATGAAAAACAAGTCGCACTGCTCGGACATCCTCCGGAAACTTTTTTGAATCTGGAAGATTTGGCTCGCCTTACCTTTCAGGTTATTTGCGATATTAAACGCGATCACATCGACGAAAGTCTGAAACACTCCTATGGCTTTACCACCCAAGATTTGATTCGCGGGCAATACGAAAAAAAAGGAGAAATGGTTTCTTTAGAAACTCAAGAAGTTATTGAAGAAGCACTAAAACGAATTGGACCCAGCGGAGATCCCGCAAAACATAATGTCTTGAATAATGCCGGAATTTTAGCGGGATATGACGCGAGTAACGGATTCCAGATTTTTATGTTTAGTATGCGCGAATATTATTATGAACCCATCTATAGTAATTTTGCTTGTTTAGGAAGCGGAAGTGATACCGCTAATTTTGTGATGGCCAATTTTTTTAATCAGCGGAGCCTTCAAGAACGCGCTCAGGGACTTGATTCGGCTCGTGCCTTGCGTCAACTTTTGACCGCAGTTGCAACGGCATCTCAAACCAATATCGGGGTCGGCGGTTATATGAATATCATTATTTTTAACGGCCCCACCTCTCAATCCTCTGGAGAACTCATCGAAGTGAATGATCATCGCTCAAAACTTGTTTTGGAAGCGGTATTGGCTTTAGGGGAACATTTTTTTGCCGAAGAGGCCGTACAAGACTTAATTAAGGGTCTCTTGTTTGAACAAAAAGATTTAGCTTGGGGAGAAGAACTGTTTTGGGGCAAAGCGAAGCATCCTCAAAATCTCCATCGTTTCTTGCGTGGATATCCGGAAGAATTTTGGAAACAAAAAAAACTATGAAAACAGAAATGCTTCGGTTATCTCCCAAAAGTTTTACGCCCGGAGATTTGGCTCGTCCCGCAGAAATTTTACGACAAGGTGGAATTGTCGCGGTTCCAACCGATACCGTCTATGGCTTTATGATTGCCGAAAAAGATCCCACTTCTGGAGAGCGTTTGAATCTTTTAAAAGGACGAGAAAAAAATCAAGCGCTGATTACCTTTCTCTCCAATCGAGAATCCGTTTTTCGCTATATTCACAAACTGCCGTTGTTAGCAGAACGATTAACGAAAATTTATTGGCCCGGTCCATTGACGATTATTGTTCGAGATTCAGTCGGACAAAAACGTAGTTTTCGGGTCCCCGGATTTCCGATGACACGAGAACTTATTAAACAGATAGAATATCCGATCCTTTCTACTTCCGCAAACCGAAACAAAGAGCCTGAAGCCTTTACCGCAGAAGAAGTTGAAAAAAGATTTTCAGGAGAATTAGAGTTTATCCTAGATGGAGGAGATTGCCCCTTAAAAGTACCCTCCACCCTGATTGAAATCGAGTCCGATCATTACCGTATTTTGCGAGAAGGCGACGTTACCCTAGAAATGATTGAAAAACAACGACAATATAAACTGGTTTTTGTCTGTACTGGAAATATCTGTCGGAGTCCAATGGCGATGGCAATCACCCAATCGCTTCTCGCAAATCATTATCACTTAGCGTCTCCAACGCGATTGGCTCAAGCCGGTTTCCAAATCGAATCCGCTGGATTAGAAGTTTCCGACGAACTCCCCATCAATGTCAAAGCGAAAGAAGCGCTCGCAACGCTTCATTATCCTATTCCAGAGAACCACTCTTCAAAGGCAGTCCAATGGAAGCAAATCAAAGAAGCAAAACAAGTTTTCGTGATGACGCAAGAACATCGGCAAGAACTTTTGCTGCGCTGGCCGGAGTTTCGTGAGAAGATTCAAACGCTGAGTCCCACAGATATCAACGACCCTTACAGAACTTCACAAGAAACATATCTTCAGTGTGCCCTTCAAATTGAATTATGTGTCAAACAAATTGTGGAGAAATTATGCGCCTAGCGATTGCCTCGGATCATGGAGGTTACTCCTATAAACAATCTCTGCTTCCTTATTTGAAATCCAAAAATTATGACGTTTTGGATTTGGGCCCCACACAAGCAGATCCAGTCGACTATCCCGACTTCGCAAAAAAAGTAGCTCAACAAATTGCTGATCATCAAGCCGATTATGGAATCCTGATTTGTAAATCCGGGATCGGAATGGTTATTTCCGCGAATCGCTTCAAAGGCGCGAGAGCCGTTCAGTGCTATAGTCCGAAAGCCTCTGAATCCAGCCGTCTTCACAATAATGCAAATATTGCCTGTTTTGGCTCGGAAGTGCAATCTCTCGAAGAGGTCAAAAAAAATCTGGATATCTTTTTAAATACCTCTTTTGCGGGAGATCGTCACTTCCGCCGCGTCGAAAAAATCGATCAAATTTAGTAACTATTCAGGTACAATCTGTAGATTTTAGTTTGGGTCAAACCACAAAATCTTGTGGTCCTTGTCCCCCGCTGGCGGGGGTTTGGGGGTGGAAGAGCACTTCTGAAAGACTCCACCCCCTTGATCCCCCGCCAGCGGGGGACATTAGGAGACCTGAACAGTTACCAAATTTAAGACTAATGTCATGGCGAACAGCATTGTCATTGCGAGCGAAGCGAAGCAATCTCCTGTATGCTTGAATCTTGCGGAGATCGCCACGTCGCCTTGAGGCTCCTCGCAATGACAAGAGTGATTGAATCTTGAGGAGATGCGTAATAACCGTTTTTTTTACATCGTCCGCCCTTAGGCGGTTAGGGGCTCGGAATGACAAGATTGTTCTTTTATTTTATCTTGAGTGGCTGTATTTCTTGTATTTGGGCTCAAGAGCAAAACTCATTTCAGAGCATTCGATATTTATTGGTTCCCCGAAACCAGTCACCCTTAACCTCCATTCTCTTTCGCTTAAGAGGAGGTTCTTGTTTTGAAGAGCCTCAAGAAGAAGGATTCGCCCATCTTTTAGAACACCTTGTTTATCGAGGAGGTTCTTTAAGATTCGCTCCCCATCAGTTCCGTCGTTGTTATGCTCCAAACCTTCTTGGAGGCTACACCAATCGAAACGCAGTTGATTTTAGTATGCTCGTTGAAAGCACTCAAACTCTGACTGCTTTAGCCGATCTCTTCGATGCTGTGTTTCATTTGCAAATTCAAACCTCAGCAATCCTCGAAGAAATCCCGATTCTTTTGAGAGAATCTTCAGAAAAAAAAGATTTTTTAGAACCGTATCTTAAGACAATTTTCTCTACGTCGTCTTCAATAGCGCATTCTCCATTTGGGAATCCTCAAGAGTGGCAGAACGAAAATCCGGAAGTGTTGCGTTCTCGGGTCCAAAATTTTTATGAGAGCGTGTTTGTGCCCGCTTATTTTCAAGTGGTCGTGGTCGGAGAATTTGATTCAAGCGCGGTGGACTCTTTTTTTAAACAGCAAATGAAGTCCTATCCAAATCCACAGAAAAGGCGTCGTCTCAGAGAAAAATTTCCGAATGAAAAACGATTTGCATTTTCTCTCGGATCGCAGGAGCAGTGGATTGGAATTCCGCATTCGGATTTATTCCAGTTGAAACTCTTGGAACACGCATTGGAATTTGGGTATGGGGGCCATCCTCCGTTTCGGAAATGGATGGGAAACATCGACTATGAATATCTCGTTTTAGAGCAAGAGTCTGTTTCTTATGCGTTTTTACGTGTATCGAGCAGAGAAAAGGCTTCTGTGATCGAGAAACGTTTTTGTTCGTATTGGCGCGCTCTAGTTGAATCTCCAAAAGAAAAAAGCGAGATTTTTTTGGACGAACTAAGACAATCGTTAGAAATAAAAATGGAAGATGTGCTTGAAGCAAGCGAAATTTTGTATCAGTGGAACCGATCTCTAAAATGGAACGAGCTTGAATTGATGCAACGCTTTTCGTTGGAATCACTCACGTTTTTAAAAGAATTTTCGATGGACTCTTTTTTATGGGCCGGAGATATTGCTCTACATCAAGAAAATGGGGACTCTTCTGTAGAAGATTTTCCGCTTCAAAAAACGGCTCTATTCGAAAAAAAAGTGTGGCCCCAAACCGCAGAAAATAGGTTTTTTCGACAACCGCTTGAAAATAAAATCCTCTTTTTATATCAAGGAAATGCGGAGTTTCAACAGGAAGGACTCACGCTTCTGTTAGGCGGAGAAGGCGAAAAAAAATATTTCAAAAGTTTAGAACTGTACTTTAAATCGTCGCAATCGTCTCCGTTCTTAAAGAATGTTTATGTGGAAAGAGACTATCTCGCTTTCGTATGGGGCGGGCCTGCTGGCTATCTAGATATCGCGCTTTCCGAGCTTCAAGCAATTTTAAGAATGGCATCCTTAGTGGTGCCTCCTCCACTTTTAGAAAATTTTTTACAAATAAATTCGACGATAATCTCGTATTCAGGGCCAGTAGATTGGCGGATATTAGAAGAAAAGCTAAAAAATCTCACAAATCCTTATTCAGCGACGAGCCTTCGCAAAAGCGCAAAAAATAACTCGGACAGAACGGTTTCAGGCGAGCGAAAGCAGTCATTTTCTCCGGAAGATATCATTTCGTTTCGATGGATTTGGAAAGGAGTTCCGAGTGATGATCCCGATTTTATTGCGTTGAAAATTATTTGTAAGTGGCTTGGAGACAAGTTGTTTAACCAATTGATCTATCAAGAACGATTAGGATATCGAATGACGTTTCGCTTAGCGGATCAACGGAATACGGAAGCCATTTTATTTTCGATGAAAATTGCTTTTCGAGATTACGAGCGGATTAAATCCGTTTGGCAAGAATTACCAGAAACACTTGACGGAGAAATTGTTCCTTTAAATTTAGCCAAATCGGATTTGTCTTTGAACCTGATTCTCTCTTTACGAACGCAAGCCGATACTAGTTATAGTATGGCCCGATTAGATTTTCTTGGACTCCCGTTTAATTTACATCAACAGGTTCGGACGGATCTGGAATCCATCGATTTTGAAACCTTGAATCGCGTCTATCAAACGTATATTCGAAAACAACTTCCAGCAATTTTTCTCGAAAAAAAATAAAACGGGCTGATTTATTTTGCGCTTTTGAGTAATTCTGTAGCGTAGTAGCGAACATTTTCATCGGGATCGGTGACAGAAACCTTGAGAGCCGCAACCACTTCCGGAGATTTTCCCAAATTGAGATTGTCAAAACCTTGTACGATACGACTCCGAACTTGAGGATTCGTGTGAGATTTGAGAATTCCGATCAAAACCGCAAGGGCTTCTGAATCGGAACCTCTAATTTTAATAAGCCCTTCTGCGGCTTGAATAGAAGATTCCGCGTCATTATGCTTCAGATGAGCTTTTAAAACGGTGATCGATTCCGGTTGAGTGGCCTTAATATCGCCTAACGCTTTTAGAGCTGATCTACGAACGTTTTTATTTTCATCTTTAGTGAGTTTGATTAAATGAGGCTCTGCAGAGGAGGCTTTGGGGCCGATATCGGCTAGCGCTTCTACAGCAATATCCCGATTGGACCAATTTTTATCAGCTAACATCGTTATTAATGCAGGAATAGCGGGTTCCTCGATTTCACTGAGGGTCATCACGATTTCTCGACGAACAGAATAGTCGTCTTCTGTCTTTAGCGCGTTTAATAAATAAGGAACCGATTCCGATTTATATTTAGCCAGTTCTTGTTTTGCATAGTGACGGCTTTCATATCGATCGGTATGTAAATTTCGAATGTGTTCTTGAATTTGAACTTCATGCGATACTTTTCCTTTAATCGCTTCCGGGAGGAGCGCATCCGTAACATTTAAGAGCGGATCCAGAACTCTTTTCCCAACGGTTGTCCCCATATTTTTGGGGTCGAGAGTCCCAGTTACGTTATCCTGAACATTTTTGTCTTGGATATTCTCGCCTGTAGTAAAAAGAGTTTCACAACTTGTCAAAAAAACGTTGATCAGAGAGAGCAACATAAGAAATTTCCAGCCATTTGTTTTCATAAATCCCCTCAAGTGAGCAAATTCATAAGTATAACGAGAACATTCTATCAAAAAATAAATTGATACCAATAAAAACCCGGTCATCGAGAACATCCAATTATTCAAAGAGTTTTTCTACGGGTGCAATCGTTTTTCCGGTAAAGTGCATAAATAATTGTTCTAAATCCGCTTGAGGTCGTTTTGCTTGTTCTTGTAAGGCAGGAAGGGTCCCAATGGCCACGAGTTTCCCCGATTCAATAATACCCACCCGATCACACGATTTTTCAATAAATTCGAGAATATGCGACGAGATTAAAACCGTTTTGCGGTTCCGTTTAAGTTCCTGAACAATTTCTCGAAAGAGATAGATACTGACAGGGTCGAGTCCATTGGTAGGCTCATCTAAAAGCAAAATGCTGGGGTTTCCTAAAAGCGCGGCAGAAAGTCCTATTTTTTTCCTCATCCCCATCGAATACGCGGAAAGAAAAATATCCTGACTTTCTCTTAATCCAAAATAATCGAGCATTTTTTGAATTTGTTTTTCCGGTTGTTTTATTTTTTTGAGTCCAGCCACAAAGAAAAGAAACTCGCTTCCCGTCATCTCTGGATACAGATAAATCAGTTCTGGCAAATAACCAATCGATTGAAGGAGTTCTCGATGTTGATGGAGCGATTGCCCTTCAATCAAGACGACCCCTTCATTCGGTCGAAGAAGTCCCACAATGATTTTATTGAGTGTTGATTTTCCGGAACCATTGGCTCCTAATAATCCAAAAATTTCGCCTTCCGCAAGAGAGAACGAGATATTTGAAAGAGCCTGAAAAGACCCATATTTTTTGGAGATTTGTTTGATTTCAAGCATAGTCAAAGAACCTCAAGTCTTTCAAAACGAGTTTTTCCGGAGCGATATAGGCTCCAGATATAGAGTGGATAAAGAGTGATCCAAACCGGTTTTAAGACAAGGAGAATCGCTAAAATAATTCCTAAAAAAGCCGCGCTCATCGCGTAGGTATTTGCATCTCCACCCGCTTCTCCTGTTTGTGCAGAAAGATTAAATCCACCTGCAAAGAAACCAATGGCCGCCGCAAGCAATAACGATTTTAAATAGATCCATTCATAGAAAGGGATTCCGGTGTAGATTTTAGAAAAATGGCCCACACTCACGACAAGAAGTGCTATCACTCCGTTGACTCCGGTACAAAGAAAGGAGGTTGCCAGAAATTGCTCTAGGGCGCCTGAAGAGGACGAACGCTCCCACACGCGATAGTCTTTTAAAACCATTCCATAATCAATAGATAAGGTAAAAGAGCCTAAAGTAAAGAGAACCACTTGAAGAAAAAAAATTGAAAGCTCGTTTAGAGAGTGTTGTGGTTTGGTCGGGAGCCACGAAACCAGAAAAAATGCGAGGATAGGGAGAATCAACAACATCAGCAATCCCCGAAAAAAACCTTTTCGGACGAGAACCACTACATCTCTAAAAAATAAAGCTCGAACGGCTAACGGGAGCCAACCGAACAGAAGATAAAAAAAATGAAAGAAAAGTCGTCGCTGAGAACGGTCGACTTCTAAAGCAGACGATAGCAGATCCCATTGAAAATGGGAACAGAGGCAATATCCGAAAAAAGGGAGCAAAATAAGGGACGAGAGCAATCCCAAAAATGCAAAAATATTCCCTTCCCATAAATAGGACTGAGTCCAAAAAAAGGGAGAGAGTGAAAAAGAAATAAAGGCGTTAAAAAAAAGTTCCCAGTTCCAAGAATAAGGATAGCCTAAAAGAATCCAGAGAATTCCAAATCCCACGATTCCGATCTTCCAAGAAAAAAAACGTCGGATCAAAAAAGCGAGCACTATTTCTAAAGAAGGAAGACTGAACCAGAAGAGTCCTAAAAGAAGCAAACTTCTCTGGAAGAGTTGGCGATCTTGAGTTAAATGATAGGCTCTCCCTAAAATAGAAAGCAATAACAAGATCCAGATTCCTTGACTGACCCACCGCTCTCCCCACCGCAAAAGAAAATAATGCTTTAACGACAGAGGATGCGTTAAAAGAAACGTGTTTTCTCGATCCGTGAAAAGTAATTGAATCACCCGCGGAAGCTGTAATAGGGGTAGCAGAATCCATCCTAAATTAAAGATCCAGCTCAGACGTTGTGGAACCGTTTCCGTTAGCGGAGACACGGTGGACGCAAATAATAGGGTGCTTTCATAATAAAGCACGGTACAAAACAAGAGCAGAAAAAATAAATTCAAATAGTTCCAATAGCGTCGTTGCATTAATAGCAAGCGTTGTTTCAACAAAAGACGAAAAAGAGAATAAGTCTTATTCATGAGCGAAAGCCAAATAATCCGCCCTTTTTCAAGGGTTTAATTGGTTTTTCTTTTAAGACTTTCTCTAAATCTTCTAATAACGGAGTCAATTCTTTATAGCGAAGGGTCACATCCACGCTCATACAATTTTGGATCAATTGATTATAATTGGGATCTAAACGAATGCGTTCGATTAGGGAAACGGGTTCTTTATTGATCTTGTTATAAGTGATCTTTGCTACAGTATCGCCTTTAAATGGGGTCTCCCCGGCTAACGCTTCATAGAGAATAACGCCTAACGCATAAATATCGATACTCGGAGTGAGTTCTCCGGTTGGTTTTCCTTGTAATAATTCCGGAGGCAAATACGCGAGTGTATAAGGATTCGCTTTTTCTAGAGTGTGCAAATCTGCGATCATTCCTCCAAATAAAGCAAAATCGGTTACATAAATACGGTTACTCTTCTGATCGAGCAAAATGTTTCGAGGTTTCAAGTTTCCATGGATCACTCCTTTTTTATGGACCGCATGAAGAGTCTGGGCCACAATTTGTATCCAGGAAAATAACTGTTGAGGCGTGAAGTCTGAGACCCGATCTAGAGAAGGAGACGTGTTACGTTTCAGCACGAGATAAGGGACCTCGTTGAAAAGATCCATATCCACAATTTCTACAATATTGGTATGTCGAATATTCTGGATCACTTTGATTTTATTCTTAATTTCTTTGAATTTTTTTTCCTTAAAGGCCTCGTCTTCATAGAAAAAAACCTTCAGACAAAAAGGATCTTGAAATTGCTCTACAAAAAACACTACCGACACATCATTACGAGCAATTTCTCGTTCGATTTCGTATTGGGCGAATAAACGAACCCCGTTCCTTCGTTTTAACAATTTTAGTAATTCTTGTCCGCGTTCTTTCGGAGCCTCAATCGGTTTTTCCTCTGAATCCATATCGGTTTTAATTTCTTCTTGAGGGCCCCCTTGAAAGAAAGTATCTTGATTTTCAGATTCACTTTCTTCTTCGATATGGGTTTCCATGGATTCCAAATTTCCTAAATCGAGTTCCGATTCAATCATCGTAACCATTTCGCCTTTTTTCGGAGGCTTTGTGGGCTGTTGTTTCAAGAGACGCGTCGACTCCGTATCTTTTGAAATAGCCACGGAAACTTCTGGAAATTCTTCGGGTAAGGTACTACCGGGGCCTGACGGTTTTTGATTTTTCGTATTGGAAGCAATTTTCGCATTGATTTCTGAGGGAAGTTCCACATCATCGTCATCTTGAAGAGTGACTAATCCGCGTAAACCGTCTTCAATTATAGCACTTTCGTCATCATCTATAAGGGTACGCATCAAATCTTTTTCTTTGGAGGCGGCCTGCATTTTTCCGCCAAGTATGATGGGGCCCTTTTTCTCTTGAAGATTAATAATGATCAAAAGTTCCTGAATTTTAGGATTTTCAAGTAAAACTCGAAAAGCGTCAAATTCCGCCGCATTCACATATTCTCCATTCACCAACACTTCAAAAATATCTCGAAACGAGGTGACTTCCTCTTGTCGCTTCAGCAGTTCCTGAATGGTGTTTTGAGACACCATCTGGTTATGATGAATTAATTTGAGTAATCCCACAAAGGATTGAGTAATTTCAGGAGGAGCCACTTCTGGCTTGGCCCTTGGGGGATTTTGTAGAATGGTGGGAGTCGCGGATGCTTTGGGTTTCGCCATCGTGACAAACGACGCTTTACACTGAGGACAAACCACGTGTGTTTTGGTTCCGGGTTGAAGCTCTTGTTCCCAACCATTCTTACATTTAGGACAATTCAATTTCATCGCATCTTCCTTCTGTTCCCGTTCTCTTTTCCCTAGTTTAGCTTATTTTGGGTAACGAGGGAACTTTTCGACTGGGCCGTTTTGCAAATTTGGGAACTTTAGGGGCATTGTCTTTCAACAATTTTTGAATTTCCCGCAAAGCAACTTCCATTTGGGTATCCCGTTGATTACGATAATCTTGTGGAGTAATATCCACATCGATATCGGGCTTCGTTCCATAATTTTCGACTCCCCATTCCACATCTTCAAACCAGAATGAAAATTCCGGTTGAGTGGTCACGGTTCCATCGACCAAGGAATGGCGGGGCCAAATTCCAATCACACCGCCCCAAGTCCGTTTTCCAATCAGTTTTCCTAATTTCATTAATTTGAAACTATGAGAAAAAATATCTCCATCCGAACCCGCGTGTTCATTGGTAATGGCAATCATGGGTCCTAACAAAGAATCGAGGGGATAAGGTTCCGTCTGTCCCCATCTTTGCGTTCCATAACCGATTCGTCGCCGAAGCAATTTTTCTAGTAAAAGCTGAGAAACATGCCCTCCCCCATTAAAACGAACGTCAATGAGAAGTGCTGGTTTTTCGACTTCAATAAAATAAGCGCGATGAAACTCTGCAAATCCATGAGGGCCCATATCTGGAATGTGGATATAACCCACTTGACCTTTGGTGATTTTATTTACATGTTCGCGATTTTTTTGTACCCAATTTCGATAACGACAAGCAGTATCATCTTTTAACGTTTTTATAATAACGCTTCGTGGTTTTTTTCCTTGAGCATCCCCAATCCTTAAACTGACTTCGACTCCTGCTTGATGAAAGAGCAATTCTTCAGGAGTACGTTGAAAGCTGACGTCTTGAGCATTAATCGAAAGTAATGTATCCCCTTCGCTAATCTGAACACCCGGTTGCAAGAGAGGTGAGGAATGATCTTCAACAGCGCTTTCTCCGCGAACGATGTTCTGGATATGGAAACATTTGGTTTTCGGATTATATTCAAAATTACATCCGAGATGACCTTGAGGCACAAAGCGATACGGTGCGTAATCTCCGCCAAATTCGTAAGCATGAGAGGTTCCAAGTTCGCCTTGCATTTCCCAGACGAGATCGGAAAATTCAGAACGAGTCGCAATACGATCCATGAGTGGCAAATAGCGTTTATAAATACTACTCCAGTCCAGATCGGCCATATCTTCGACCCAAAAATGATCTCGTTGTAATCGCCAAGCTTCTCGATACATTTGTTTCCATTCCTCTAATGGATTGATGAGTAAGTGAATTCGTCCCATATCGATATAGCCAGATTCTCGAGAAAAACTCGTTTTATCCGGAGCGCTACCATTTTCTTTTTTCCCGTCTACTTCTGTGACGCGTAATCGTTGACCCGACTGATAAACTAAGGTTTCGCCATCAGGGCCAATGGAGAAATTAGTGATCCCTTCGACTCGCACTGATTTTTTGTTCTCTTTGATATCATAGATTTCGATTTTTCCTTTTGCGGGCGGAGTTCCAGCCGTAAACCAATGTTGGTCGAGGCTCCCTTCGACAGGAAACGAAGAAAAAAGAACTTTATTTTTAGTCGCTAAAATTTGTCCATATTTTCCTTCAGGAACAGGAAAGGGAAGGAGACGATCCTGAATTCCATCAAAATCGATTTTAACCCAAGCCGTTTTATTCCTTTTTTTCTTTTTCTTTTCTTTCTCTTCTTCTTTTCCTTCTTTTCCTGAAAGGGAGCGAGGTTGGAGCATAAACGGATTCAAAGTATCTTTCCGTAAACAAACCAAATACGGTTTCATTCCTTTTGGAAAGCCTAAATCAAAGTTCATATTGTCATAAACGGGGTCAAATACACGATAAGAAAGGAAATAAATATAATTTCCTTCCGGATCAAATACGGGTTTGATGTCTCGTAATACTTTTTCGGTTAAGGCATAGGATTTTTTGGTGGGAAGATGATAAACCTTAATGATTGAAGAAATGGGGGTTTCCGCAAAACTATAGGTAATCCAACATCCATCTGGGGACCAGTCAAAACCCTCAATATGGCGTGCGGGACTTCGATCAATCACTTCTGCCGTTTTTTCCGTAACATTCACTAATACAAGCTCATGGCGATGATTATTCAGGGCAATTAAATCTTTTGCTGGAGAAGGTTTAATTTCAAGCGCGCGGCCCACATCCAGTTTTTCTAAAGAACGAGCGTCTTCTTCTCCGGATTCGTTGAATAAAACCAATCGTTCTTCGCCACTTTCGTCTGAAGTGGCAATAATATTTTTTCCGGAATGGTTCCAAACCGATAAACGATAGCGAGTTCCTTGTAATTTTCCATATTGAAAAACTGGCCCTTCCCAATGGCCCATTGTAAAAAGTTTTCCTCGGTTATTTAAGGCAAGTGAATGTCCTTTAGGATGGAGGGCGTAATTTTCCAGATAACGAGCGCTAGAGACGTATTTTTCTTGTCTTTGCGGACGTTCACTCGGTGTTTCAATCTCCAGTTTTTGGATCGTTCCCTTGGCGAGAGAATACAGATAAATATCGGCACCTGCGTGAAAAACGACCTGCTTCCCATCGGTACTCGCGTTGCGGATATAAAAATCTTCAAAATGCGTATGTCGCTTAACATCGGATCCCGTCAAATTACACGAATAGAGATTTCCAATTCCCTCATGATCCGAGATAAAATAAATTCGATCCGAAATCCATAGCGGGCTGGAAAAATTGCCTTCGAGTTGGAGCAAACGTTTGAAATTGCCCTCTCCTTTCGTGTCAATCCAGATATCTCCGGCTGTCCCGCCTCGATATCGTTTCCAGCGAGCGGGTTCTAATGTGTTACGACCAATCAGCATTTGCCCTTTTTTGGGGCCTACTGCAAAACGCATTGCAGGGCCAATAGGAATTTTTTGGAGAGTTCGATCTGAAAGGTTGAGTTCGTAAAGTTCAAAAATACGAGCAATGGGCTGTTTGGCATTACTCGCAAAAAATAAGGATTTTCCATCGGGCATCCATCCGACCGTAGAAAATTGCTTTCCTAAATAAGTGAGTCGTTCAGGATCGCCGCCATCTACGGGAATAGAATAAATATCAAGGCTCCCGTGGACTTTTCCGATGAACGCTATTGTTTTTCCGTCCGGAGAAAGGCTAGGGCGAAGGGGTTCTCCAATATAAGAGGTCAGGCGCCGAGCGACCCCTCCCTCTGTAGAAGCGCTCCAAAGATTATCATCGTAGACAAAAACAATTTTTTGGTCCCGAATGGTAGGAAATCGTAAATAGCCGTAAGTACTTGTCCGAGAAGTCATTCAGTTCTCCCTATTTTATTCTTTTTTTTGTTCAAACTGTTTTAACATATCTTTGGCCCCGGTATGTCCTTTGTCTGAGGCTTTCGAGAACCAGTCATAGGAGGCTTCCAAATCTTGTTCGATTCCGTCTCCCCCATAAAAATAAACCAATCCCAAGCCAAATTGAGCTTGTTCACTTTCGGAAGAAATGCTATCCCAGAGTTCTTTTGCTTTTAAAATATTTTTAGGAACGCCTTTCCCTTCAAAATAGCATAACCCCAAGAAATAAATGGATTCTTTATGTTTATGCACAGCGCTCGAATAAAAACTTTTTACTGCGGTTAAATAATCGCCCTCATAATAAGCGTGCATTCCTTTAGAATAGTAACTCTTGACCTGATTTGCCGCGATGGGGGTCATTCCTTGATAAAATTCTAATTTGTCTTTAGATTCTGCGTGTCCTTGAGCCGCCGCCATTTTCCAGTATTTCTGGGCCGTTTCGATGTTCGGTTTCATATTTCTCAAGCCAAATTCATAAATGAGTCCTAGACGAAACTGGGCCTCGACCAATCCTTTTTCTGCAGATTTCTGATAATATTTAATTGCGATTTCTGGACTCGCGTTTTCAATTAAATCGTTATCATGAAGGTACGCGATAGCATAATCTGATTTGGGATTTCCCGCTTGAGAAGCCTGTTGGAAATATTTCAGAGCTTTCTCATATTCCTCGTATCCCATATATCGTTTTCCCAACGCATGTAAATCTTCAGCATCCAGAGAAAAAGCGGGTCCTTTTTCTTCTTTGATGGGACGATCTTCATTCTGGCGATCTAAAAAAGCTTGATAGAGACACTTAAGTTGAGAAAGTGTGAAGTAATAGGGGCCTGAGGCTACATCCATTGCGTTATCTCGATCGGATCGTTTGTCTACAGTTCCTTTTTCCCAAGAACCATTTTTTACAATATCTTCTAGCGATTGTCCGACGTTTGCGTCTTGTTCCCAGGCATCTGAAAGGGTAAAAAATTTCCCAAAAGAGCGGGCTAGCGTCATATTCGACGCGACGAGAAGATAATCATTTTCATAAGGAGGTTCTACCGCACCTAAAGGAAGCGCTTCATCGGGATTCGTTCGAGACGTTAAAGGTTCTGTGGATTGTTCTCGAAAGTTTTCATCCACTGCATAGGGTAAAACGTAAATCATCAAAGCGGACGGATGTTCGAAATAGCGAAGCGATCGGAGAAAGGTAAACGAACCTGATTTTAGCATCTCTTCTGAAATCGTTTCTTCTTCTACACATTGACGCTTGATAAATTTATTCAGATGATCCAGAGAAAGAGCTTCATATTGATCTAAACGCAAGCGAATGGGTTGATATCCGGCTGTTTTTTTGTGATCCAGTATTCGATTTAACTGAAGAATTTGTTCTTCAATCTGGCTCTTGGAGAATTGATCTCCGACTTGTAAGACGACGGTGGAAAGAATATGGGCAGGATCCGCCAAAGCGGTGGTATCATTGCTAAGACGTGAGCTTTCTTGAGCGGAAAGGCAGAGGAGCATCGAGAGCAGAATCAGGGATAGTTTTTTCACAAAAACTCCTTTTTATGAATAAAATTGTAGTGGCGTAGTACCTACGTCTTGGGGAGGGTCCCTGGAAGAGAAAACAGGTTTCTCCTCGCTTCAAAGTTTTCCCTGTGATAGAATACAAAGAATTCTCTTCTTTCTCAATAAAGGAAAGCTGTTTATGTTCCATCAAATTCAAACCGAAATCTTCTCCTATTGGGAAAAAATCAAACAGAACCCGCTTTATTCCTTGCTGATACTCTTTAGCTTGTGGGCCATTTTGCCTTTTTCGTTCTGGTTATTGCGCGGGGAGCCTGTAAAAAATTTAGATTCCCTTATTCAAGAACTAACAGTGAGGCAAGAAGATATTAAGAAAGCGACCGTTTTTTTGGAGGAATATCGTACCACCCAGAAAATCGCGCTCACTCAAATCCAAAGAGATTCGTTTTATCGTTTGATGCAAGAAGAAGAAAGCTCCTTTCGATCGTTTTTACTTCTTTTTTTTACCAAAGTTCCCCTTTTTCTGTTTTTTTTACTCCTTGGCGCGTTACTAGAACGTCATTTTCACTGGAGTGCTCGTTTTGAGAAAACGGCTCCGGCTCCGGTTCGGGCGTCCAAGATTAAAATTTACTCTCCGGCTCCGACTACGGGATCTTCTACGCCGAGTGCTACCCCTACCACCCCCACCACCCCACCACCACCTACATCGGCCTCTTCGCAAGAAAATTCGATCCCTCTTGAAAACAACCCTTTATGACGACCAGTCCTTTGGTTTTTTTTCCGCTTGATTACCACTTTTTCTGTGCTTGGCAATCCTAACGGCGAATTGGGTTGTAAAATCCAGCAAATTCGATCTAGAATTATTTTAGCAAGTTGATATAGTAGCTCTAGTTGGTTTGTCGATGCGATGGGTAGCGATTGACTTTTTTTAGGCCACTCGATACTTTTCTCTCGCCTTGTCCACTTGGCTGGCCACCACTTTGGTCCTCTCCGATCCGACCCGGAAATGAAAATGAGGTCGTGCTGTTGATTCGACCCGGAAATGAAAATCAGGTCGTGTTTTTTAAAGGAATTGAATAGTGGGTACAAAATTGTATGTTGGTAATTTAAGTTATGATGTCACGAACTCGAGCTTGGAAGAACTCTTCTCGGCATACGGTACGGTGCGAAGCGCTCAAGTAATTCAAGATCGTGATACCGGACGTAGCAAAGGTTTCGGATTCGTAGAAATGGGGGATGAAAATTCCGCACGCGCGGCCATTCAAGGGCTCCACGAGAAAGACAACGGCGGGCGACCGCTGATTGTTAACGAAGCCAAACCACGCGAAGAACGGGGTTCAGGCGGCGGCGGTCGCGGCGGATACGGACGACGCTAAACCTCGCGCTGTTGCATATCAATGGCCAGAGGGGATTTTTTAAATCCCTCCGGCCCGTTGTTCTCGTGAACGACTTGCTCGTTCGCTGGATCGCCTCAATTCTTGACGTTATTTGCAAACATCCCTGCAATACGGGTAAAGTGTCGCAGGGAAATCGCTTTGCCCCATCCACAACACTTAAATTCGATGCTCTCGAAAAATGGATTTATTTGCTTCCAAAAAAATTCCAAGAGTTTCCAAACAACTAGAGATCCACATAGAGGAAAAAATTGGAAAAACCCCCTAAAACATTTCAGGAAGCCAGTCAGAGGGTCGCTTCTTTTCTTGAAGAACGTCCAAGTTGGAAACCGTTTCACTCTCCCAAAAATTTAGCGATTAGCCTGATGTTGGAAGCGGGGGAATTACTAGAGCATTTTCAATGGTGTACCACCGAACAATCTCTCCACCCCGATCCGGCAAAACAAGAACAAATCCAAGAGGAAGTGGGCGATATTCTCTATTTAATTTTTGATTTTTGTAATACCCTTCAAATGGATCCCGCAACTGCCTTTGCCCAAAAACTAAAAAAAACTGGAGAAAAATATCCCCCTTCGATTTCGTATCGTTTAACAGGATTTAAAACGCTTCTTCAAGAAGAAGAAAATAACTCCTGAAAGCATTTTCAATGTTTTTTTTACAGAGTACCCGCGAAGATTTTTTTGTTTAGGACAAAAATATGTCGAATTTCTCCAATTCCATTGAAAAAATTGGAAAAGCTGGAATACGAAAAGGCTTTATTACCGAGGGTCAATTTCAGCAGGCCCAGACAATGGCACAAAAACACCCAGAAATATCGTTTATTGATTTACTGGCAAAACTAGGGTTTATTACAGACATCCAAAAAAAAGAATTGCAGGGTTTTTTAAAAAATTATGAATCAATGGTCTCTACATTACCGTCATTACCGGAAGACAACGAAGAATCCGTAATGTTGATGCCATTAGAAGAAGAGGAAGAGGAAACGGACGAAGAGAGTACCGATTCTTTGTTAATGAGCGTCAATGCAGACTCCGCTTCTCTTATGTTAGCACCAGAGCCAGAAACGATCCTCGCAGAGCCGAGTCTGAAAAATAAGCTACCCGTATTAGTGCTTCTGCCAGAAGCGGCAACCCTTCCGACATTTCAGGATTTACTCAAAAATTTACCTTCGATTCCGATAGAAGACAAATTTCGTTTTGCAAACAAAGAAGACGAAGAGTTTTCTACTTATACGATAGAGCAAAAATTATTATCACGAGAAACGATTGAAGTGTTATTGGAGATGCAAAAAAACCTCAAAAAAATGGAGGTTTATTTTCCGATTGCCCAACTTGTGAAAGAGTTTTCTTATTTAGAGGAAAAGTTAATTTCAAGCGTTCAAACTTCATTAAACTGTAAATCGACGCGCTTAAAAAATTATTCTTTATCCAAAGCCGAAAATCAGAGTGTTTCTCAAAAAACACATTTTTTTTGCTCTAAAGAAGTTCTCACAGAGGTTAAAAAAGTACAAGAGTATTTTAATCGATTAGGATTAGAAAAAAGTCTTGCGGAAGTGTTGTTGATTCAAGGGCACTATCAATCAGGAGATATCCAGAAACTCTCGACAAAAGGCTCAAGAATTTCTTCGACGCGACGCGCTTCAGGACTCTCTTCAACGACTCGTGCCCCCTCTTCTTCTAACCGAACGATTCATTCAAAAAAAAGACGTTAATCTTAAGATCGCTTCTTTTTGGTTTTTTCCGGAATTCCATAATGATAGGAATAACTTTGTTGGCCCATTTCTACAAAACTTTGAATATTAAACGATCCAAATGGAGTATAGGGGCGTTCGGCCATCCGTTCATGGATAATCTGAACTGTCGATTTTAGGTCTTTCGTATTTCCTGCTTGGCGTTTAAAATCGGTTCCTTGTTGTTGTGCGACAACCATCTGATCAAACCCTGTTAATTGGCTCTTCATCAGCATCGTTACATCATATTTTGAGACTTGGTTCAAATGAGAATCGAGAAATTGCTCATTTCGTTTCGCAATAGAGCTTTCGCTTAAGTAATTTTTATTGAGATCCAGAGCGAGTTGAGCTTCGGAAAGGAAAGCCTCTGAAGTCCAATATCCGGGAAGACAATTCACTACTCGTCCGTCCGAAGTCATAAAAAACATTTGAACATTATTATGTCCGGCACACATTTCTACTTCAGTTGCGGCATAATCGGGAAGATGTTTATTTGAGGTTCCAGCATAATCGCTTCCCTGAATATTTTTCCAAGAACAAACAAAGTTTTTTTGCAACAATTGGATCACTTTTGGATTTGCAAGCGTCACGGCTCGCAAGGAATGTCCCGCGCTTCACAGCCCATCATCAAGTTTCCCAACGAGTTGTAACCAGAAAATCATTTTTTTCTCGTCTTGAGCTTCTTTTTTTAAGGAGTCTAGGGTCGCTTCTTTCCAGGAAATTTTATTCAAAATTTGTGTTACATTCTTTTGTACCGCGCTTCCGTGAAGCTGTTTAAATTCTTGGGCTGTTCCCGAAACCAGCAAACAGGATAAAATCAGGCATAAGACAGAATAAATTTTCATCGAATCACACACGCTGGAAACCCCTTGCTTTAGCTATGGGGAGGAAGCG
>CAZHAR010000007.1:0-82208 GCA_964530615.1 uncultured Planctomycetota bacterium
CCCCTGAAAAGCAGGACTCCCCTGAAAAGCAGGACTCCCCTGAAAAGCAGGACTCTCCTGAAAAGCAGGACTCCCCACAAAAACAGGACCCCCCACAAAAACAGGACTCCCCCGTGATCCCACCCACAAACTCAGGGAACGGAAATCAAGAGCCTAAACCGCCTCAGAAGCCACAAAAATTAGATTTTGTGAAAAAAGAAGTTCAACCGCTTTTTTCCGAGGATTTTTTCCGTAAAAAACTAATCAAAGATAAAATTAAAGCAGGTCAAGTCGAAGTGGAGGCAGAAGTTCTGGAAGTTTTTCCAGGAGCCGAAACGCTTTATCTTCAGGAAAGGTTCCCTGAATATTTTCAAGGACTTATTCGAGATTACTGGAACCTTCTTGAAACTGAATCTTGGAAATCGACAGAAAAACGTTAACTCCGTTTTATTTAGGAGGTTTATTTTATGACTCATAACCCTTTTGGCGCACTAAAAGAACTCAAAACTCGTCAAGGAACGCTCTCTTATTACAGTTTGGCACAACTGGAAAAAGAAAAACTGGGAGCAATTTCTCGGCTTCCTGTTAGTATTCGTATTTTACTAGAATCCGCGTTGCGTTATGTGGACGGATTTCAAGTGACTGAAGAAGATGTCAAGGCATTGTCAAGCTGGAGCGCGAAGCAACCCTCGACAAAAGAATGTCCTTTTAAGCCCTATCGAGTCATTTTACAGGATTTTACTGGAGTCCCTTGTGTCGTCGATCTAGCCGCTTTGCGTAGCGCGATGAAGCGTCTTAATGGAGATCCGCGTCGAATTAATCCAGAAGTCAAAGTCGATCTGGTGATTGACCACTCCGTACAAGTCGATTATTCCGGCTCTGCAGACTCTCTTTCTAAAAATATGGAAATCGAATTTCAGAGAAATATGGAGCGATACAAGTTTCTGAAATGGGGCGCGAATAGCTTGAAAAACTTTCGTGTGGTTCCTCCGGGACGAGGGATTGTACATCAAGTCAATCTGGAATATTTAGCGAATGTGGTTGTCACTCAACAACATCACGGGAAAACGGTTGCGTTCCCAGATTCTTTGGTTGGAACCGATTCTCATACCACGATGATTAATGGCGTCGGAGTGTTGGGATGGGGAGTCGGAGGAATTGAAGCGGAAGGGGTGATGTTAGGACAACCGCTCTATATGCTTATTCCAGAAGTAGTCGGTGTTAAATTATCGGGAACTCTTCCCGAAGGAGCGACCGCGACCGACCTTGTTCTCCGAGTCACCGAAATCTTACGACAAAAAAAAGTCGTGGAAAAATTTGTGGAATTCTTTGGACCGAGTCTTTCACAACTCTCGCTTGCAGATCGAGCGACTATTGCCAATATGGCTCCTGAATATGGCGCCACCATTGGGTTCTTCCCGGTGGATCAAGAATCATTAAACTATCTCTCTCGAACAGGACGCTCCGCGGACACGGTGGATCTGGTCGAACGTTATTGCAAAGAACAAGGGATTTTCTGGACACCAACAGCTCCCTCTCCAGATTTTAACGAAGTGGTAGAACTGGATCTAGGCAGTGTAGTTCCCGCGTTAGCAGGCCCCAAACGCCCTCAAGACAGAATTAATTTGAATGTGATGAAGGAAAACTGGGGAAAAGTCTTGAAAGCGCCTGTAAAACAACAAGGATTTGAGCTAAAAGACGCGGATCTAAAAAAAGAAGTGACTGTGAATGGAAATAAATTGACTCATGGATCGGTAGTGATTGCCGCGATTACCTCTTGTACGAATACTTCAAATCCTAATGTAATGCTTGGAGCCGGGATACTTGCGCAAAAAGCAGTCGCGAAAGGATTAAAAGTAAAACCTTATGTAAAGACCTCGCTAGCGCCCGGCTCTCGGGTCGTGACAGAATATTTAAAAAAATCGGGAGTCGATAAAGCGCTTGATGCTTTAGGCTTCCAAACCGTGGGCTATGGATGTACGACTTGTATAGGAAATTCGGGTCCTCTTTCCGATCCTATTGTTTCTGCGATTTCTCAAGGAAGTTTAGTCGCCGCCGCCGTTTTGTCGGGAAATCGAAATTTTGAAGGACGTATTAGTCCTCACGTCAAAGCGAACTTCCTCGCCTCTCCGCCACTTGTCGTTGCCTACGCGATTGCGGGAACAGTGGATATCGATTTACAAAAAGAATCCTTGGGAAAAGATACTCAAGGAAAAGACGTTTTTTTAAAGGATATCTGGCCCTCAAATAAAGAGATTCAAGACGTGATCGCGAAATGTATGGGACCGGAAATGTACCAATCTCAATATAAAAATGTGGAGCAATCGAGCGAAAAATGGAACGAGATTCCTGTAAAGGCGAGTGAAGTTTATGAGTGGGATTCTAAATCAACCTATGTTCAGGAGCCTCCGTTCTTTATTCAGATTTCTCCGAACCCCGGCGATATTCAAGAAATCAAAAACGCGCGAATTTTAGCTAAACTAGGAGATTCGGTCACCACGGATCATATCAGTCCTGCGGGAGACATCGAAAAAGAATCCCCTGCTGGAAAATTTTTGATGGAGCAAGGTGTTTCTGTCGCTGATTTTAATTCGTATGGAGCCCGTCGTGGAAATGATCGTGTTATGACCCGAGGAACATTCGCAAATATTCGACTCAAAAATCAGCTTGCAGGCGGAAAAGAAGGCGGTTTAACGAAACACTTTCCTTCGAATGAAATTACGAGTATTTACGAAGCGTCGCTCCGGTATAAGGCGAAAAATACTCCGTTGGTGGTGTTTGCGGGAATGGATTATGGAATGGGTTCTTCACGCGATTGGGCCGCAAAGGGAACGTATCTTTTAGGAGTTAAGGCGGTAATCGCGACCAGTTTTGAACGTATTCATCGAAGTAATCTCGTGGGAATGGGAGTCCTTCCGTTACAATTCAAACCCGGTCAAACTCACGAAACTTTAGGGCTAACGGGTGAAGAAGAAGTTTCTATTCTCGGTTTAAATAACACTTTAAAACCGAATCAAGAAGTCACTGTAAAAGCCGGTACCCAAGAATTTAAAGCAATCGTGCGCTTAAATACTCCTGTAGAAGTGGAATATTACCGCAACGGCGGACTCTTACATACCGTACTCCGTAAGTTTCTCAAAGGGAGCGGAAGCTAAAAGCAACCAAAATGGTTTTCGAATTTAAAGAGGCCCTGCAATTCTATAAATTGCAGGGCCTCTTTTATTTTTCTTCCTCCTAGAGGATAAGGAATGTAGGTTTTATCATGGATTCTGCCTTTTATACCTCTGAAAATGTAAAGAACAATGAAGATATTTATTGGATGAGTCAAGTTCCAGAAACGATAAAAGAAGCGAAGCTTTTATTGAAACAAACCTCAAGAAGTGAAATGACTCCAGTCGAAGACTTAGAAGGATATTGCCTCAAAATAACCAAAAGTAGTTATGGAGGAGTGAGACAGAGATGGATAGTCGTTTTTTCTTAAATTCAGTATTTTACAGAATTTAAGAAAAATGATTTTTTTAATTTTTGTCAAAGAAAAAAAATAGAATGCTACAAATAATTCCAATCATAATACCTAAAAAAATTGCTTTTCCTATGGGAGTATTAAAAAACCAAATTAGTCCTCCATCAAAACTTCTCGTCGTGAAAATTTGGCAATCATAAGAGGTTCCACTAGAATTTTCTCCAGTAATTTGGATTTTATCTAATAAATCATTTTTTATTGGATCCTCTTCAATAATGTGAATTTCTTGGGCTTTATTCCAAGGAATGAGTTCTTTAACAGGGAAAATTAGCCATTCTTGGGCCGATGTATTTATTTTAGTTCCTAAGAGATATCCTTTCCCTTGAGAGATAACTTTCAATTTATAATCTAGAAGTTTTTCTTCTTGATTCAGAGTCAGATCAGATTTTTCTTTCACTTCTGGCTTAATTTTGATTCTAATTTCAGAAAGTATCTGAGAATTCATAAATCCAACTATAAAAAAAACAATTACTAATAGAATCACCAAAATTATTAAAATTTTTTTTCCTTGTTTCATTAAAAAATTCCTTTCTGTGGATCATACGTGTAAAGGATGAAGAGAAGTAAGGAAAATTCCGTTTGATACCATTTTTAAAATGGCTTCTTAGAGAATAACACCATTGAATCTATTCGACAAGTCTTTTCGTTACTGAAAAACAAACTCCTTCTTTTTGACTTGGGCTATTACGTTTTTTTTACGATTTTTTAAAAAAATATTTAATAATCATACATATACAGTAAAAATTATCAGTATTATTTAAAAGCGATTGATGCCTATCAATTGATTCGTAAAAAGGCGATTCATAAATCATTCGTATCTATACCAATAAAATCCTCCTGTCATTCCGAGCGCCCGATCGAGGAATCTCCACAAAATTGAAGCCTTTCGGAGATGCGTAACGACCGTTTCACTGCGTTCGCAACAACAAGAAGATTTGTGTAATTACTGGCGCTTTTTTCCAAGAGGACAAGGATTGCTTTTTTTTATTTGAAAAATAGTTAAGATAACAACCGCTATTGAATCGATCTTTTTAGAAAGGATCTCTATGACGAATACAAGCCATCCCGCCGCGCAATATGTAGAAAAACATTTTAATGAATATCTCGACGATCTGAAAGAGTTAGTGCGAATCCCTAGCATTTCCTTTGAAGGCTTCCCGCCTGAAGAAGTAGACCGTTCTGCGAAAGCCGTTGCCGCACTCTTGAAACGCTCTGGTCTTGAAAATGTCGAAGAAATCCGGCTCCCCGGAGTCCATCCTTATGTTTATGCCGATTGGCTCCACGCTACAAATGCTCCGACCGTTTTACTCTATGCCCATCACGACGTACAACCGCCCATGAGAGCCGAAGTCTGGAAATCGCCAGCATTTGAACCGACCTTACGCGATGGAAGACTTTATGGACGCGGAACCGCAGACGATAAGGCCGGAATTATTGTTCATACCGCCGCGATCCAATCCTTTCTGAAAACAACAGGAAAACTGCCACTCAATGTTAAAGTCATTATTGAAGGCGAAGAAGAAGTCGGAAGTGGCCATCTTTTGGACCTGTTGAAAAAATATAAAAAGAAATTTCAAGCCGATATCATGATTCTGACCGATTGCGGAAATTATGATACCGGAGTGCCCGCTTTAACCACGAGTTTGCGCGGATTGGTTTGTCTTGAAGTGACCGTCTCTTCTCTCGATCACCCCTTACATAGCGGAATGTGGGGCGGAGCCTTACCCGATCCTATTATGGCCCTCTCCAAAATACTCTCCAGTTTGGTCGATAAAAACGGAGATATCGCCGTTCCTGAAATCCGCAAAATGATTCGCCCCCCCTCTTCAAAACAAAAAAAATCGATTAAAGAATTAGGATTTACGGAAAAAGAATTTCAAAAACAATCTGGCCTTCTCAAAGGCGTTGATATCATTGGAAGCCCGACCTGTGATGTCCTCACTAAATCTTGGTACCGCCCCTCGCTTGTGGTGAATTGCTTTGAAGGCGGAATCCGAAAAATGACCGGAAACGTCATTCAAAATCAGGCCTGGGCCAGAGTCGGATTAAGATTGTCTCCGGGAATGGACGGGGAAGCAGCAGAAAAAGCCCTGATTCAGGCGATCCAAGAAAAAACACCCTGGAACGTAAAAGTAGATATCAAAAAAGATTCTTGCGCGAATCCTTGGTCCACAGATATTGATCATCCGGCATTTGATAAAGCCAGCGCCGCCCTGAAAAAAGCCTATAAGAAAGAGACTGTTTTTATGGGATGCGGAGGAACGATTCCATTTGTAAAGCCTTTTTCGATTGCTCTAGGAGATGTTCCAGCGATGCTGGTAGGTGTTGAAGATCCTTACACGAACGCTCATTCCGAGAATGAATCCTTGCATTTAGAGGATTTTAAAAAAGGAATCCTAGGAGAAATTTATATGTTTGAGGAATTTGTTTCCTTATAAGGATCAAAGTCTATGCCCATTTCAGACAATCTCTCAAAAATTCCTTGGAGCGAACAAACGCGTTCTAGCTACGAAGTCTGGTACGCGATTGTCAATCATCCGACGCTTCTGAAAGCGTTTTGGTTTCGCTATAGTCTTCTGGCGCGCCCGAATTCTCCGCCGGAAGGACGCCTTTGGGCAATTTATTTTGATGAAGAAGATTTTAAACAACCTGAAGTCAATGATAAACAATTTCTGATCACACAAACTTTTCCTTGGTCCGAGATTCAATTTTCAGAGGAGGGTGGCGTCCAATTTGGCCCTCATTTTCTTCATCACCACCGCGCCGGAGGCTCCATTTCAGGAAAGAATCGACAAGTTTCTTGGAACTTTACTTGGACTCCTGCGCCTCAATGTCATCGGCCAGTCGCGAACGCCTTCTTGTATTCCTTGATGTCTAAATCGATTCATCTCACTCCGAACTCCCAAATTCAAATGAATGGAGAACTGATCATTAATGGAGAGAAGATCGAATTTTCACAAGCGCCCGCGCACCAAGGACACACCTATGGGACACAAATGCCACTGGGCTGGATTTGGGGACAGTGTAGCCAATTTAACGAATCGGATCAGGCTTGTTTTGAAGGTGTTGCTTTATATAAAAAAAAATCGCATCCTTTTCCTCCAGCGCGTAATTCCTTTTATCTTCATTATCAAGGAAAAGAATACGCCTTTAACCGATGGTTCCAAATTTTAAGAACCAATCAAAGTCAGGGGACACTTCCTTTATGGAACTTTGAAGCGCGGCATCCAGAGCTATGGCTTCGAGGAAATATCCGTTTGCGTCCAGCGAAATTTGCACATGTCGCCTATCTAACTCCAAACGATCAATTTCTCTTTAATCATAATGATTGCCTGGCTCAAATTCAGCTAACACTCTATCATCCCCATGAGACAAAACCCTTCCAAACCTTAACGTCTAAACGCGCTAATTTAGAATTTGTTTTTCGGGAAGGAAGTCGAAAAGACTTTGAACCCCACTATATTCTTTAAGGAGACCTCCCCCATGACGACTAATTTACGTCAAATCGAAACTCCAACAGAATGTTCCTTATTAATTGCTTTTGTCGATCTAACCCATTTCAGTAAATTTTCTCAAGATAAAACCGACCGCGAGCTCTTTGATTTTATCGATAGCTTGTACGAGTTGATCGGACGGATCATTGAAGAGGAGAACGGCGAAATCCTTAAATTCATCGGAGATGGCGCTTTAATCGTTTTTCCGGAAGAACGTCTCCATGAAGGAGTCCGCGCCTTACATGAACTCAGGGAAGAGGTGAATACCTTTTTGCGATCGTATCAATTCGATTCGATATTAAGAATTAAAGCTCATTTTGGGCCAGTCATTTACGGTCCTCTGGGAACCCGTAGAGAAAAACATTTTGATGTGATTGGACAAAATGTAAACGAAACTGCCCTGCTAAAATACAATGGAAAAGAGATCGTTTTTTCGGAAGAACTTCAAGCCAAGCTAAAGGCGCTTCTCTCGTGAATCAAAAGTGCTAACAAATCCCCCCAATACAGATTTACTTTTAGGCTCCAAGCTTCATTCTTTCCTTCTTTTTATCTTGGTTTGGAGCACGCCTTTGCTATTTATTGAAGCGCTATATGAATCGGCAGTAGTTCCTAGAAGAGCCTGGATTCAATTTTTAACAATACTTCTGCTAGGGGCTTCTGTGTTCACTCGCAAATCGTTTCGTCTTCCGGAAAAACTATTTAGTTCTGTGATCCTTATTCTGATTAGCTTCGCTTGCTCTTTCTTTTTTGCTGTCGATCAAGCCTCTTCACTCTTACGATTGATCGAGTGGGGCACCTTGCTTCTATTGTGTTGCATTATTGCTTGTACTGCAGGCCCTCGCCAAATCTTCTGGATTTTGTGGGGATCTTCATTTGCCGCAACACTTGTTTCTTGTATTGGAATGGCCCAATTTTTTTGGAACTGGGATTTTTACCCGCAAACCATCGCACCGGCTTCCACATTCTTCAATAAAAATTTTGCCGCAGAGTATCTAGTGACTGTCCTCCCTGCCTCATTTTTTTTAATTTTTCGAAGCGATCAAAAAATTCGGCTCTTGCAAACCGTTGCGTTTTTTCTTCAGTTCATTTATCTCATAATGACCCGATCTCGCGCTTCGTGGCTTGGTTTTGGAATAGCGGTAGTCTTATTTTTACAGAGTCGGTATCGTCTTCGAGAAGGCGCGTCTTTGCTCAAATCTCGACGAGGAAAAACCGTTGCGTTTTGCTTCTTCGTTGGAGTGATCATTTTATTCTTTTTTAACGCATCAAGGATCACTCACGATTTAGGAAAACTGGATTCTGTACGTCAACGTCTTGTGTTATGGACAAATTCACTAGCGATGGGAGCAGAGCATCCGTTCTTCGGAGTTGGTCTCGGCAATTTTTACGCACTGTATCCGCTTTACCATCAACGAATCCTTACCGATACGACGTTTAAGTTAGAGCAAGAACCCTACGAAACACACAACGACCTCTATCAAATTGCCCTAGAATGTGGACTTCTAGGATTCCTAGTTTTTTTTATTTTTCTGTTCCAACTTTTCCGATTAGGAAAAAAATCTGCTTTTGATACAAACGCAACATCTGAAAACGCAACATCGACACGTGCCAGTGTTTTTGGTATCGTTGCATTAATTATCAATAGTTTTTTTAGTTTTCCTTTGAGAAACCCGACCTCCGCCATGATGTTTTGGGTTTGGGTCGGAGTTTTATTTTCTCAGAGTTCAGAGTTTACTATAAAAAAAATAAAAACTATTCCTCTGCTTCGTATTCTTGTTTTCGCTGGACTCACGGGTTCTATTTTTTTCTCGACACTTTCTTTTTTGGGAGATTATCACTTAAAACGAGCAAAATTGGCTTCTTATCAGCAACTTCGGCTTCCCGCGTTAACTCATATTTTTTTAGCGGAGACTTATTTTCCTTGGGACTCCCAAATTTGGCGAGAACGAAGCGTTATTCAAACTCGATTCAGCACAGACTGGAAAAAAAATGTTCTTGTGCTGGAATCTATTCGGAAGAAAGATCCCTATTATCTCAACAACCTCATCAATCTTGCCTTAGCCTATCGAAAAACGCAACAGTATACTCAATCTCGTGAGACCTATGAAACTGTTTTGCAAATTCGTCCAGAGGAATTTCATAGCCTACTGGGAATGGGACTCTTATTTTGGGAACAAAACGACTTGGAACAAGCGAATCTCTGGATCAAAAAAGCCCAAGAGCAGTCGCCTCAAGATCCCATCCTTCTGCGTTTTTTGGAGACCACACTCCAAAAGGAAAAAAGAGAATGAAAAAGTCCACTGATCCGACATCTGAACTTCTTCAATTCCTTGAGGATATGGCCAAAGATCCCACGAAAACTTCGGAAGAATTATCGACTCGATTCTCTCTTTTTTCTTCTGGAACGGTTCTCTCTTCAAATATTTTAGAGCCCGCTAATCTCTTACATGAGGAACCGACAATTCAGCTAGAGAAACGCTACAAGATCCTTGAAGAATGGGAAACTCAAGAAGGACTTATACAACACGTTCAGGATCATTTACTCGGACGTATTGTCATCCTCAAAACCTTCCGTCTTCCCTCAGATTCTGATCTCACAAACAATCCTACAAAGAAAGATTCGAACCCTTTTTTGCAGGAAGCTTCGATTACCGCATTTTTAGAACACCCAAATATTCTTCCACTCTATGAAATACAATATCTGGAAGAGAATAAAATCCAATTTAGTCTTCGTAAAGTCGGTGGAAAAAAATTGAGCGATCTTCTTTTGAAACAACAACCACTGGAAACCCCAACACAATCCACAAAATTTCTAGACATTTTTTTGAAAATTTGCGAGGGGATCCATTATGCCCATTCTAAAGGAGTGATTCATCAGAATTTGAAATCAGAACATATTAAAGTGGGCGACTTTGGAGAAGTTTATATTCTCAATTGGGGCGATGCGAAGCGGCTTTCAAATTTTGAACGAGACTTAGAAACACATTTTCAAGCACTGATTCAGCCTGATATTCAAGCACTTGGAGCCATTCTTCACGAATGTTTTGCCGACGAGATTTCGGGAAGAAAAATTCCTCCTGAAATTCAGGCGATTGTAAATCAATCTACGCGACTATCAAATCCCTATACAAACGTTGAGGATCTGGTTGAGGATATTCAACGCTATCTAAAAAATATTCCGATTTCCGCGAAAGACTATCATCTCTTGGAAATTTTATGGAAATGGGGCAAACGCAACAGAAAATTTTTAATCTCGGGATTATTTATTTTTGTTGTATTTTTCATTTGTGGCGCTTATTTCAAGCTAAAAGAGTGGACGGAAACGCAACGGCAAGAAGAAGAAGCTTATACTAAATATCAAGCCTTAAAACATAAAGCTCAAGAGAATATCAAAGAAGCTCAGTTCTTGCAAACGAGTAGCGACATCCGAATTCAATGCTATCTTCGAGCCATTACGTTATTAAATCAGGCCCGTTCAATCAAATCTTCTTTCGCTAAAACTCACTATTTATCGCTTGAAAAAGAAAAACTTACGATTTCAAAACTCCTGCTTTCTCAATGTCTTCAAGACGAAAACTATCAGGTCGCTCTTTATGTCGTAGAGGAAATTAAAACCCTCTCTACTCTTTCCGAATCTGAGAAAAGAGAATTCCTTCGCGAGGTTCAAGAAAAGAAAGACTTTACA
The DNA here is from genome assembly GCA_964530615.1 of uncultured Planctomycetota bacterium. Classification (GTDB taxonomy): domain Bacteria; phylum Planctomycetota; class JBBTDB01; order JBBTDB01; family JBBTDB01; genus JBBTDB01. The sequence continues at coordinate 10,682 of CAZHAR010000007.1, forward strand.
TTAACGCAACATCGCCAAAGTTTAGATTTATGGGTAGAACGCTTTAAATCTGAAAATGATCCAGAACTTCAAATCAAAGAAGGAGAACCGGAAGATTTTATTTTTGAAGTGCTTCAGATGAAAGAACCAGAAATCTTAGATCGACTTCTTGAGCTTCTCAATGAAGGGACAGATTCGTATCTGCAAGAAATTTCAAAACGAAAAAGACATTTGGACGAATTTTATCCTTATCTGCCAATCGTTTTAGGACACATGAAAAATACACGGGCTGTTGCTTCATTGCGAAAATGTTTTCAACAGATTTATCAAAAATGTTACACCAGTCCAACTCTAGAAATAAACCGAATTCACTATCTAAGCGAACTCGTTAATGCTCTGTGTCTGCTTAATGATTTTGAATCACTTCCTTCTATTGAAAAATTCCTGAATGACCCCCAAATAGGAAAAATGGCTCATTCTTTTGCTGGGACTGCTTATCAAAAATTAAAAGATCACAGTACCCAGCAAAAAAAATAAAAATGAAGGTTCTTTATGATTCATCAAAGACAAAATCTTCAGGATCGCTATGAGGTTCTTAAAGAGCTAGGAAAAGGAGGGATGGGCGTTGTAGAACTCGTTAAAGACCATCTCTTAGAGCGCGAAGTTGCACGGAAGACGATCCTTATTACGAAGCTCTCTTCTCGAAAAGAAGATACTGAAAGAAAACAGATCCTTTTATGGAGGCTCCTTCAAGAAGCTTACTTTACAGCCATCTTGGAACATCCAAATATTGTGCCGTTGTATGAAATGCAACAAAAAAACGCAACAGAATGGCAATTCACGATGCGAAAAGTGGACGGACAGACTTTGAGAGCGCTTTTCTTAAAGAAACGAGAAGGCGACCCTGTTATAAACGCAACACAACTTTTGCATATTTTTTTGAAGGTTTGTGATGGAGTTCGTTACGCTCATTCCAAAGACATTATCCACCGTGATTTAAAACCTGAAAATATTATGATCGGTCGCTATGGAGAAGTGTATGTGATGGATTGGGGCATCGCTAAACAAATATCTGCGCCTACGCTTCCTCTCGACAATCGCTCAGAAGCTTTTTTTTCATCCTTATGGGACACTAAAAACAGCCAATCGCCACGGACTATTGGAGGTCTAGGAACCATAGGATATATGCCTCCAGAACAACAAGAAAACGCGACTCAAGTCACGGCCCAATCAGATGTCTACGCCTTAGGAAAAATTTTAAGAGAATGTTTTACTTTTCGCTCGCCTTGGGAAGAATTTCAAGCTCAAGTTCAACAAGATTCTGTCCGATTAAAGCAACCCTCTAAAAAAATAGAATCGAAAAATCAATATGTGCCTAAAGAAATTCAAGCGATTGTAGATAAAGCAACGGCAATCGAACGATCAGAACGCTACCCAAGTGTGTTTCATTTAGCAGAAGATATTCAACGTTATTTGAAAAATCTTCCGGTTTCCGCCAAGGAATATACCTTCCGAGAAATTTTCTTTAACTATTGCCAACGTTATCGGCCCTTTTTAACGTTCCTCATTTACACGTTTATTTTCATTTTTAGTTTTTGGCTTTACCAAAAAAAACTAGAGCAAATGAAACAACTTCAACAACAAGAAGAAAATCATCTTCTCTTAGAACAAGCTTTTAATCTTGCTCAACATCAAATACGATTAGGTCAAAACAGTTCAGTTCCCGGACGCGAATCCCGTTCTCAAAAAATTCAACACCATCTTCAGGCATTAATTTTTTTAAATCAGGCCCTTTCCCTATCCACTCCAGTTTCAACGATTTCTACGGCACACCTTGAAGAAGAAAAACTTCATATTGGAACCGTTTTACTTCCGTTGTGTTATGAAGAAGAAGATTATTCGATGGCAAATTTCGTCGTTGATGATCTTCAGACTCTTTCCGAATCGACCTTGTCTGATCTCGAAAAAAAAGCACTTCAAGACGAAATTCAGGATAAAAAAACGATGGTATTAATGCAACATCGTAAAACGCTCCAAGAATGGGAACACTATTTTAAATCATTAGCTCGACCCGGCAATCCAGAAGAGATTCAAGAATTTATTTACGAAATAAATACGATGCAAGAAAGAGAGATCTTTGAAAAACTTCGAGAGCTTCTTGAGGAAGGAACTCTCTCGTTACAAAAAAATTCTTCTGAACGTCGCCATGAACTTACGCCCTTTTATTGCTCTATTGTGGAACTTTTGGGACGATCAGAACATCGCGAAGCCGGAACATTTTTGAAAAAATCGCTTTATTCCGTTTACAACAAGAGCCAACAATATCAAAAAGCCGATCTAGGACAAATTGAATATTTTAGCGAGATCCTGATTGCTCTTTGGCACTTAAAAGATGAAGATCTTTATCAATCTTTTCACGATCTTCGTAGTAGTGGGATATTTCCGGGTTCGCTCTTTCGCATGAAAATTCAATTCGTCTACCAAAAAATATTGGCTCAGATTATTGAGTTTTATTCTAATAAAATTGAAATGAATCCAGACGATAGCCTCTCTTATGGGATGCGAGGAGCCAGTTATTTTGATCAAAAAAAATTTCAGGAATCCATACAGGATATTTCGAATGCGCTTCAGAATCGTTCTTTGCCATTGGAAAAAACTTGTTTAGCTTACTCCATGCGTGGACGAGCCAAATTTGAAATCCATGATTTGGAAGGCGCAAAAAATGACTTTATGCAGGTGATTCAGTTTGCTCCTCAAAACCCTGAATTCGGAGATGTCTATGCCTATTTGGCAAAGATTAAATGGACACAAAAAGATTACGACGGAGCCCTTTCAGATTCGTATCAAGCACTTCAGTTGGATTCTCAAAATCTCGAAGTCTGTTCGCAACTCGCTAATTTTTTAATGCAACAAGAAAAGTGGGATAAAGCGATTCTTTATTATACTCAAACACTCCAAATCAATTCGAATCTCCCGCAAATTTATTATCTTCGAGGAATTTGCAAAATAGCTGAAGGCGATTATGACGGGGCCATTGCTGATTTTTCCGAGGCGATTTCTCTTCATCCTCAGTATATTGAGGCTTATTTAGTAAGAGCTTCCGCGAAATTAAGTAAGGAAGATTTCGAAGGAGCGATTGCGGACTGTAGTGAAATCCTTCAGATTAACCCGCAATTTGATCAAGCTTATTTTGGACGTGGTAGCGCTAAATCAAAAAAAGGAGATGACGAAGGAGCGATTGCCGATTATGAAAAAACGCTCTCTCTAAAACCGGCAGACCCTCTATTAAACTCTTGCGTAGAAGCACTACAACAATATGTCATCCCAAAATATCGGGCAAAAGATTATTCGGGTGCCTTGGATATTCTCCAGAAATTAATGCAACATCTTCCACCCGATCATCCCAATCAAAAAAAATATCAACAACAAATGCAACAAATCCAATCGTTACAACGACGGTGAAGTATGTTGTTTGACGTAATCCGTCAACAAATCAAACTGTTTCATAAAACGATGTTCTTGAACCCCTAACGGATTTTTAAAGAAACAGGCGAGGTGTTTCATTAAAAAACCTTCTTGGCGCTGATGGGCAAAATGAGCAAAACGAATCAAATCGAGCACTAATGGAGCCGCTAGGGCACTATCACATCCCTGCCAAATAAATTGCATAATCATTTTGGTGTTCAGAAAACCCTTGAAATGAATGAAGTCCCAAGCCGTCTTCCAGTCGTCCAGAGAAGGAACATAATCAATAGTTACTTTGGAATGGAACGAACTATCTTGTAAAATATCACGCAACGATTCATCCTTGCTACGAAGTTTAGATTGACTGTTTGAAGGATCTTCTAGAACCATTCCGTCCCGGTTTCCTAAAATGTTGTATCCTTCCCAACTTAAAACCTTCAAATGGCGAGCCACAAACATCGGAGCCAATGTCGTTTTTAACAACGTTTCTCCGGTTTTTCCGTCTTGTCCCATAATCGGGATATTTTTTTCTTTCGCAAGAGCCAACAATGGCAACAGATTCACTCCGGTCGATGGAGTAAAGTTGATATAAGGAAATCCTCCTTTTAAAGCACCATAGGCATAAATACTTGAGACCGGAACCTCTCCATTCGATTTTAAATATTGCTCAAATTGCGGAGGCGTTTGAATTTCCGGAGCGAGTTGAAAGGGACGTTCGGTCGACGCCACATTCACCATAATCACTGTCTCTAAGTCATGCTTTTGTTGAAATTCCTGAAGATCACGCTGAACTCGCTCCACGATTTCAATCGGAGACAAGACAAGGTTCGATTTTTCAGAACGAAATCGTTCAATCGCTCCTTCTTTACGGGTCAGATATCCCGGTTTGAAATTTTCTTGTTGAGCCTCCATCCATGAATCGAGCCCCTGCAAGAGTTCTAAAGATATCGTCCCCGCCTTTTCATAGACTTCTCGCGCTGATTCTTTAAGGGTTACTGGTCGAAGTTCGTAGCCACCAAACAGAAGTTGATCGAGCGGAAGCAAAGCCATCTGCCGAAAATCCGCAAGTTCGCTCACTAACCCAATCGGAGGATAAATATTACGCTTTACCGCTTCATGGCCAACCATAGTGCATGTACCTACTTGTCCGAGTGCTCCGATCAACCAGGCACCCACTTTTTTACGCATATGTTTCGATCCTTTCCAATCGACAACAAGAGTTTATTTGGGAAGAAAATCTTTTCCTAAGTGTTCAAGAAGCTCACGAAAACGAGGAGAGGCAGGAACGTCAGGAAAACTTTTTCCTTCCGGCCAGGAAATTTTTACCTCCTGGAGAGAATTATTCTTGGTCTGAAATTCTTGAGATGACAAAACTTTAGGGAGTATCGATTGTACTGGATTGAGAAGCAGAGCTTGAATCTGTTGCGACTGTTGAAGTTTTTTTGCTAATTCTTCGGGAGAATTCGTTAGAATCTTTTCTTGAAGCGCGGTCGGAATTTTTTCCTCCTCTAAAAATTTTTCAAGTTCTGGGGCTTTTTTCTGGAGCCATTCCTGAAACTGCGGCACTTGTTTAAAAATTTGTTCCAACAGTTTTTGTTCGCTGGCACTAAACGGCAAACTCTTTTTCGCTTTTTGTTCCAATTTTTGCATTTGTTGTAAAAGCTCTTCCCAAGTGGTTTCTCCTGATTCAAGTTGTTTCTGAAGTTCTTTCAGATCCTCTTGAAGCGAGGCATTCAACGAGGACGAATTTTCCAAGGCTTCCAACTGTTCCCGAATTTTTTGTTTTTTCTCATACAAACGCCACTCGTCCTTTGATCGAAAAACAGGATAAAACAATAAAAGAAAAATAGGAAGTATCCAGAGAAAAATCTTTGCTGGCGGAAGTCGGGGAATTTTTAGGCTTGGATACTGCTCAATTCGAGATTCTAATAAGGCCGCAAACGCGCCTTGTGAATGTTCAAACCAAGCGCTAATTTCTCCTTGGGTTCGATCATAGCAATCCAGAAAGTAAGCGCCATGAGAAAGTTTTATTTTTTGTGGCCATGTCCAGAGAAGCCCAATCAATACCCCCCCTACATAAACAATTCCCAAATAGGGAAACAAAAATTCAGAATAATTTCCGTAAATTAAAGGAAACCAAAACCAGATCGACTGAAACCCTTGGCGTAAATGCTGTTCCAGACTACAAAAAAATAAATAGTGAGTGGCTCTCTGAATACGGGTCGGAAGGGTCATTTCGGTTCATCTTTAGGTGCAGGTTTAATCGTGAGGGTGATTGGCGTTCCCGATTGAGGCAAAAGATTTGAATTCGCAAAAAAAACCGTGTCGTCCTCGCGAAGCTCATTCGTACTGTCAATAACGGTGTCTGGATCATGCAGAGTAGCAATAATGTTCCCCGTAATATCCGCCACAAAAACTTCTCTTTTAGCAATTGGATCATGGCTAAAATAGGAACCATTGAAGAGCCAATATTGCTTGCTCATAGGACTTTTTGTTTTGGTGTTCCAGATTAGTTCATAAATCGGATGGGTGACTATTTTTTCTGTGTCCTCTTCCTTCACTTTCCAAGAAAGCGTAATTTCTAAAAGATCCCCTTCTTTTGCTAACGGATCTCCAGGAAATTCTCCACGAGTCGGAGGTTGAAACCCAAGCATCATTAATCCGGCCTGTACATGAGAAGGCGCGCAAAAGAGAATCAGCACCGATTCATGCGTTTTTCCTCGTTCGGTACAGGCAAATAATTCAATCAACCCTTCGTTAATGATCACCTCTCCTTCGACTTCAAGCACCTGTTGTTGCGGATGAACACGGACTTTATTTTTGAGTTCAACCTCTTTTGTTTTAGGATTCATCCACGATTTTCCTAATTCGATCCAATCTCCATTAATACACAGTGCGGGCTGTTGAGGCAAATCCTCTTGCTCTTCAGACGACTCCTCTTCCTCAGACGACTTTTCTTCTTCAGATGATTTTTCTTCCTCAGATGATTTTTCTTCCTCAGACGACTCTTTTTTTGATTCCTCTACAGACAAAGGATTTGATGCGATTTCTTTAACCTCCTCGGGTTTATGCTCGTCTGGCAGCATTTTTTCTTCTTTTTCAGGAGGAGGAAGCAGCGTTTTTTTTGTCGTGACCCTAACTCTAGTAGGAGAGAGTGTAGCGAGAGAATCTTTCCACAAAAAAGCCACTATCGCCATTCCAAACAAAAACAAAATAGGAAGCACCGTTTTTAAGTTCATCATTATCCTCTTTTCTTTCGACCGAAGAGACTTCCTTGTTCTTCGCGTATCCAGCCTAAAACAAAAAAAAGCCCTGCAAGCGCAATTAAGAGAGGAGAAACAAGAAACGTTTCTTGTTTTTGAGAAAGTTCCTTTAAGCTCAAAGGGCTCCATCGGGCTTCGCCTAAGTTATTTGTTTCTTCCAAGTGATTTGCACTTCTCCAGACTCCTGATTCCTCTCCAGAGTTCCATCCATTTTCTACACCAGTAGGAAGTAGATAATGGCTCCAGAGAGGGCTCCCCTGATATTCGCGTTCGAGTAGGTTACATAGATATAATCCTAACTCAAGATCTTGCAGATTTTGTGCCAAAGGAAGGCCCCAGAGGGTGATCCCTTTTCCAGATTCTTCATATTCTCCCACAATGCTTAAGGATTCTTGAGTTGCGAGCGAAACAAATTTTTGAGGAGCGTTAAGAATACGAAATCCACCATAAAGATTTTTTCCCACCAATGCAATGCCTTCAAAGATAGAATCTTCTTTTTGCCAATCTAGACGAACGGACGCCTCGATACTTTCGTATTTCCAGAGGCTCTCATTTTCAGGTTTTTGAATTAAAATGGTCCAGGGGGCCTCCGTCTTTTGTGACCCTATAGCGACTTGCGATTCTAGGGAAGACGAAACAAATTGAAGAAACGGAAATTTTTCTAAAAAACGCTGAATTCCAGAAAGGGAAGGACTGCAATAAATACGATAGGGCGCTCGTGAATTCAAGACAATCTGATTATCTTCTTTAAGCGAATCGGGTTCTTCTAAGGTAATAAAGAGGGGCTCCGGGCGTAATCGGATAGGAAACTCTCTAGAAATTCGTCCGGGTTTTTTCATTTTCTCTTGAATCAGGGCGGAAGGTAATAGCAAGGATTCTCGCCAGATCTCTTCTTTCCCCAACTTCACTACCAGCGTACGTTTTTGTGGAGTACTTCCCCAGTGATGAATTTGGATCGCCAGTTCGTTATTTTCCGAGTATCCTCGAACAGCGGCATAGACTAGACCCGCATTATCCGAAGTGATTGAACCAAAAAGCTGTTGCTGATCCAAGAGAGCGGAAGGAACTTCGAGTGGGTGATCCGAAATCCAGAGCATTTTTCCCTGAGGATTTTGTTTTTTAAAGCTTTCTAGCGCGTCAATGACCTCAGAATCAAAAAAAGTACCTTCTGTACACTTTTTAGACAGAATGTTTGGAGAAATGGGCAAATTTTGACCTCCAGGAAAATAAAGGATCTGCCCTGAAGGAAGTCCTTGGTTTTTTAACCAATTTTGGGCGCGTTCAAAACGGGATTGAGATTCTCCGGGATCAATAGTTTTCATGGAAAGGGAAGCATCCATCAGAATACAGAGTAATACGTCCGGACGAGAGTAAATAAATGTGGGTTCTGTCAGAGCCAGTAAAAGAGAGGTCAGTCCCAGCGTCTGCCAGAATGGTTTTGAATGGGAGCGCTTATTCGAAGCCGTGTTTGAAAGTAAGGAGTCCCAAAGGAAAAAGGTTGAAATCTCTCCGATCTGGACGCGTTCTCGCTGAGAGAGCCACCAATACAAGAGAATCAGAGGAAAAAACCAGAGGAAATAGGGCGCATTCATCGAACAAATAGATTTCCTTCCAGATGAAGATTTTCTAACCAAGATTCCAAAGGGAGCGCCGAGCTATGACTCTGAAAAAAAAGGCTATGTTTGAGACTAAAGGTGCGAAGGGATTCTCGATACTGCCCAAGCAGGTGTTTGTAGCGTTGAAGGATTTCCGGATTAAAACGAAACTCACGAATTTCTGAGGTTTCCACACTTTTAAGATTCCACCATCCGCGCCACGGAGGATTTTCTTCTTCTGGCGCTAGAATCTGGATCAAACCAAACGAGCTTCGCTTTCCAAGAAGATATTGAAATTCCTGAAAAAGAAAAGGTTCCAGAAAATCTGAAATCACCACCATTGATTGAGGACGCTGAGCGAGAATACGGCGCACATTATTTCGGATTCCGGAGTTCGGAGCGGCTTGGAGTCCCATCAAATATTTTAAAACCATCGGGAGATGTCTTGGGCTGTGATATATTTTGGAATCTTTTTTTGCTCCGGCAAAAATTTTAATCTTTGATTTTTGATGCAAGGTTAAATACGCGAGTCCCGCAGTAATCTGAAGGGCCCGATCTAATTTATTTGGATGGCCAAAATCCATGCGATTAGAGAGATCGAGAAAGACGGCGATAAATTGATCTCGTTCGCGTGAAAATCGCTTGAGATAAAATTTTTCGGTTCGAGCATAGACGTTCCAGTCGAGGTGACGTAAGTCTTCTCCCGGATGATAAAGACGATAATCCTCAAATTCAAAATGCCCCCCAGAATCACTTCCGAGATGAAGACCTTCTTGCAGAGACGCTTTCTTTTTTAACAAATAAGAAAGTCTAGAGAGTTTTGAGAGGAAATCACTGGAAAGAAGATCGGTTCGTGACGACATAAAACTTCACCTCTGCTCCCACATCCTAGAGGACATAAGAATAAATGGAATTCTTTATTGTGCATTATTTTCCGAGAATCGCAAGCAAATGAAAGGAGAGTGAAGATTTTCAGAAAATTACTTCGGAACCATTTGCACCGTGAAGAAGGTTTCATTAAGATAGAGAAAACTTTGCCTTGAATCTCTTAAAAAAAATTCTAAATTGAACCAGATATCAATTTTTGTTCCATCCAGATCAGGAAATGTCTTCTCTTCAAGAAGCGCAAGAGGTATCCAAAATGACCAAAATGGTCGGATTCTTTAGTATTTTGTGTATTTTCTTTTTTTTAATGTCGTGGGGCCTAGACTTCGAACAGCGTCCCCCTGCAGATCTGGTGATGGGAAATGAGGCAGAACCCGCCACCATTGATCCAGCAACGATGACGGGTGTTCCAGAGGGACGCATTTGTGAACTCCTCTACGAAGGACTTTTTGAATACGAACCCACCCGATACGCTCCGGCTCTAGCATTGGCACAAAGCTATCAAGACTCGGAAGATGGACTCAATCCCACCTTTATTTTAAGAAAAGCGACCTGGAACAATAGAGATCCGATCTGCGCTCAAGATTTTCAATATTCTTGGATGCGTGTCGCTCTGGCGGATAATGCTTCAGATTACGCGTTTATGATTAACCAATATATCGAAGGAGCAGATTTTTTTGGGCAATTGGTCCAAACGGATTTGGGCGATCTTTTGAAAACGGCCTCTGAGCAGGTGAGTCAGAAACATAAAGAATTTCAATGTACCCTTAAAGAAAAAGAAACCGGCAATTTTATTCCCATACAGCTTTTTGACTTACGCTCCCATGAAGAGAAAAGAAAAGAATCTCTTGGTGTCGAAAATACGACACTTTTCCGTTTAAACAAGGACGCATTGGTTGAAGCATTAGTCCTACTTTTAGATGGAGCCGCTGACACGAAAATGTTTCCTATCGAGCTGTCGACTTCTTCTGTTTCGACTGAACGACTCATGGATCGGCAACTCCCACCGCTCTGTCGCTTTAAAGATGGAAGAGAATTTCGAGCTTGGAAGCGTCCGGGAACAGCCAATCGCTACCAAAAATTATACGAATCCGGAGAGGTTTATGCTCAAAAACCTTCAGGCTGGCCCGTACGGGTGTTAACGATTCCACGAACCTTAACCTTAACGGCCCAACAAAAAGAACGCATTTATGCTCTCTTAGAACCTTTTGCAATTCAATTTATCTGGAAGCAAGACGAAGTGCAACTGGAGATTCCAGTAGCCGATCATTTCGATTATTTTTCAAAAGTCGGAGTGGAGGTTTTAGAAGATAACACTTTAAAATTAAAATTAACGAAGAAAGTACCGTTTCTATTAGATTTATTGGCGTTTCATACCCTTCGTCCTGTACATCGAGAAACCATCGAATGCTATCCATTAACCTGGATGAAACCAGAAAATCTAGTTAGTAATGGCCCGTTTGATCTAGTGGAATGGAAAATTCAAAACCGGATGTACTTTGTTAAAAATGAGCATTATTGGGACAAAGAAAAAGTGAAGCTCAACACGATAGAAGTGTTGCCCTTGGAAGATTCAAACACCGCATTTTCTTTATATGAAACCGGTCTAGTGCATATCATTTTGGATGTTCCGACCACCATTATTCCTTATTTACAAAAAAACCGCCCTGATTTTTTATGCGAACCCTATTTAGGCTCCTATTTTTATCGATGCAATGTCACAAGATCTCCGATGAAAAACAAGAATTTACGAAAAGCCCTCAATTACGCGCTGGATAAAGAAGATATTGTCGCTAATGTTTCCAAGGCTGGAGAAAAGGTGGCCCGAACCTTTACACCTCCAGGATTTCCGGGATACAACGCTCCAGAAGGACCCGAATTTAACCCGACCTTGGCAAAAGAGTATTTGGAAAAGGCTAGGAAAGAACTCGGTGAAGAAGCGCTTCAAAAGAAAATAGAACTTCTTTACAACACCAACGCGAACCATAAATCTATTGCAGAACGAATCCAATCCTTATGGAAGGAGCATTTAGGAATTCAGGTAGAACTTGCGAATAAGGAATGGAAAGTGTATCTCGATGATCAAACCAATTTAAACTATGATATTTCTCGTGCGGCCTGGATCGGAGACTATAATGATCCAAACACCTTTCTGGATATTTTTATTACGAACGGAGATCAAAACCGTACAGGTTGGTCCAATACTCGATATGATGAATTAATCTTAAAAAAAGCCGCTTTAGAAGCGGATCCGAAACAACGAATGAAGTATTTTCGTGAAGCCGAAGAAATTTTGATTGATGAACTTCCCATTCTACCGATTTATTTTTATGTCACTAAAGATATGGTCAATGCAAAGGTCAAAGGATTGAATCCGAATATTCGCAATTTGATTGCGTTCAAATATCTTTATATGATCCCTTAATTTTTTAAGAGGTTCCCCTGAAAATGGAGTAAGCCCTGTGTTGCGTACTATTTTTCTTCGAATTTTGTGGCTGTTTCCTTTACTCTGGATCATTGCCACTCTTGCTTTTTTTCTGGTTCGTTCTGTAAAAGGGGGTCCTTTTGATGCGGAACGAGCTGTTCCTCCGGCTATCAAACATCAACTGGAACAACGTTATCAGTTGGATAAACCGCTTTATATCCAATACTGGCATTATATGAATCGGATTTTTTTCCATTTTGACTTCGGCCCCTCTATGAAATATCGAGACTGGACTGTCAATGATATTATCGCCCAAAGTTTTCCAGTATCGATTTCGCTGGGTTCATTTGCGCTCTGTTTCGCGCTCATTTTCGGATGCTCTTCCGGCGTGATATCTGCGGTGCGTCAGAACACATGGATCGACTATACGCTTATGTCGGTAGCGATGTTGGGCGTTTCCATTCCGAGTTTTTTAATTGGGTCAGGGCTACTTCTCTACTGCTCTTTAAAGCTTCAATGGCTCCCGCCAGCAGGTTGGGGAACTTGGAGCCATCTGATATTACCCGGAATTACTTTAGGACTCCCGTATGCGGCCTATTTTGCTCGACTTTCCCGTGCCGGAATGCTGGATATTTTACATCAAGATTTCGTGCGTACTGCGAAAGCCAAAGGTCTTAAAGGCTATTGGGTTGTCATTCGCCATACTTTGCGCGGTGGATTGCTTCCTGTGGTTTCGTTTCTAGGGCCTGCGGCGGCAGGAATTTTGACGGGCTCCTTGGTAGTGGAAAAGATTTTTCGCGTTCCCGGACTGGGCTATCATTTTATTCAATCCGCGTTTAACCGCGATTATCCGCTGGTGATGGGAACGATTTTGCTTTATAGCTCGCTATTAATTACTTTTAATCTTTTGGTGGATATTGCGTACGCATTCTTAGATCCTCGTGTAAAATTGAGATAAAAGAGAAAGAAATATGTGGATCTATTATTTATTCTTTGTAATTATTTTATGGGGTTTAAGTCCATTTAAAATCAACGAATGGCACGAAACTGTTTCGCAACTCGGATTGGTGGCCTATGGGATCATCATCTTCTGGAAAATTTTGATGGAACTTCAGAAAAAACCAGAAGACAAATCCGGAAACCTTCGTACGCTCTGGGGAGACGCGCGACGACGTCTGTTTAAAAATAAAATGGCGATGATGGGATTATTTTTTTTATCCATGATTGTGATTCTTTCCTATATTACTCCCAAAATCTGGTCGTATGAATCCAGTATTGATCAAAATACCGAAAACATTTATTCGGCTCCGAGTTTGGATCATTGGATGGGAACGGATAAACTCGGACGTGATTTGCTCGCCAGAATTATGTGGGGCTCTCGTATTTCGCTAATGGTTGGGCTCATTTCAACATTGGTTTCATTATTCATCGGTGTTGCTTACGGAGCGGCCGCGGGCTATTTTGGTGGACGCTTGGATCAAATCATGATGCGATTCGTCGATATTATTTATACCTTACCCTATATCTTCGTCGTTATTTTATTAATGATCATTTGCAGAGAATTATTTCCGAACAGACCCGATCTAAACCTATATTGCCTTTTCATCGCATTGGGCCTTACGCAATGGCTCACGACGGCGCGAATTGTTCGTGGACAAACACTCTCTTTGAAGGAAAAAGAATTTGTGGAAGCGGCTCGTTGTAACGGAGCCACTCATTTTCAAATCATTTTCTCCCATATTGTCCCGAATTTGCTGGGGCCCGTAATCGTTTATGCAACACTTACCATTCCACAAGTAATGTTACAAGAAGCTTTTTTATCCTTTATCGGATTAGGCGTTCAAGCGCCCGCTGCATCTTGGGGTTCCTTGGCGAGTGATGGGTTAGCCGAAATTAATTCGGTCAATATTTATTGGTGGTTGGTCTTGTTTCCAGGATTCGCTTTAACGATTACATTGTTTAGCTTAAATTTCCTAGGGGATGGACTCAGAGACGCTTTAGATCCGCAGAGTAAAAAGTCGGTATAAACAAGGAATTAGAGGAACGCACTATGTCGGCTACGACGTTACTCGAAGTAAAAAATCTTTCAGTACGATTTCATACAGATGACGGTTTGGTTCGCGCTGTCAATAATATTTCTTTTGAAGTGTACCCAAAAGAAATTCTGGGAATTGTGGGGGAATCTGGATCTGGAAAGTCCGTCACCAGTCTTGCGCTGATGCGTTTACTTCCCAAACAGGCTTCGGTTCAAGCGATGTCTCTCCGGTTTCAAGATATCGATCTGAACAACCTCAAGGAAAGTCAGATGCGGAAAATTCGGGGAAAAGAAATTTCGATGATTTTTCAAGAACCGATGACGAGTCTAAATCCTTATTTACGCATTTCCGAACAATTGATCGAAACGCTTCTGTTGCACAAACCCACATTGACACGTCTAGAAGCCAGAGAAGAAGCCATTTATTGGCTCCACGAAGTAGAAATCCGGGACGCGGCACAACGAATTGATCATTATCCGCACCAGTTTTCCGGCGGGCAACAACAAAGAATCATGATCGCGATGGCGCTGTGCTGTCGTCCAAAATTACTGATTGCCGATGAACCTACCACAGCGTTGGATGTAACGATTCAAGCACAAATCCTGAAATTGTTGCGTAAACTTCAATCCAATCACGGAACCTCCATTATTCTGATTACTCATGATTTGGGAGTGATCGCGGAAGTGTGTGATCGCGTTTTAGTGATGTACGCCGGAGAAATTATGGAGAGCGCCACTTGTCGCCAAATTTTCAAGGATCCGCTCCATCCTTATACACAGGCTTTACTTAAATCAATTCCACGCCTTGATGAAGAACGCCAAGATCAGTTAATTACGATTGAAGGATTACCTCCTAATTTGGCCAAACCTATCGATGGGTGTCCGTTCGCGCCACGTTGTGCAGTCGCTATGGAAGATTGTAAACGAACCAAGCCACTTCTCGCTGAAATTCGAGACAACCATAAAGCCGCTTGCCTCCTGCAAAAAGAATCGGCTCGTCCGCTCTTGGAAGTCATTAATCTTCAGGTTCGCTATCCAGTCTATGAGGGACTTTTCAGGAAAAAAATAGGTGAAACGATTGCCGTGAATGGCGTAGATTTCGAGATCTTCAGTGGCGAAACGTTGGGAATTGTCGGAGAATCTGGATGTGGAAAATCTTCTGTAGCGAGAGCGATTCTGAACTTGTTTGATCGACGCTTTGTGGAAGTCGAGGGGCAAGTCCTTTTTAATGGAGAGGATTTACTTTCCCTCAAAGAAAAAGAAATGCGCACCCTTCGCCAGTTTATCCAAATGATTTTTCAAAGTCCCTATGCGTCCTTGAATCCAAGAATGACCATTGGCAGTATTATTTCCGAACCCTTAAAACGCTTTAAAATCGGAACAAAAAAGGAACGTGATAGACGAGTTCAAGAATTGCTAGATATGGTGGGATTGAATCCGGAATTTGTGAATCGCTATCCGCATGAATTTTCAGGAGGACAGCGCCAACGTATTGGCATCGCCCGTGCGTTATCGCTCAAACCCACGCTAATCGTTTGTGATGAACCTATTTCTGCCCTCGATGTTTCCATTCAGGCTCAAATTATCAATCTTCTGGAAGATCTCCAAAGACGCTTAGGACTCACTTACATTTTCATTGCCCATGACCTCGCGGTAGTCCGCCATTTTTGTCACTGGATCGCGGTGATGTATCTGGGAAAAATTGTAGAATTGGCTGATTATAAAACTCTTTATTCCACACCAAAACATCCTTATACAAAAGCGTTGCTTGCCGCAGTTCCTATTCCCGATCCCGATAAAAAGAAAGATCGCGAAATTTTAAAAGAAGAAATCCCGTCTGGCCTCATGATTTCACGAAAAGGATGCGATTTTTATTCTCGATGTCCAATTCGAGATACACGTTGTATCACAGAAACACCTCTCTTAAAACCAACGATTCATGGAGGATGGGTTTCTTGCCATTTTGCCGAATGAATGGGTACGATTCAGAAGAGATCCAAATTTTTTATCAACTGTTACAACACGCGACCGCAGAACAATTACAAAAGGCACATTGTACCCAGAAACAGCAACAAACTTTACTTGCGAAAATTCAGAAGTCCCTTCCTCAAAAAAATGCAGAACAACTCCACAGCGCTCCCTTTCCTGAAAATATTATGCTCTATACCGATGGAGCTAGTCGCGGAAATCCGGGGCCTGCGGGTTATGGTTTTTTGATCAGCGATTCCGCCGGAAAAGAAATTTTTTCGGATTGCGGTTCTCTTGGAGAAACTACTAATAATGTAGCTGAATATGAAGCGTTGTTTTATGGATTGCAAGCTTGTTTAACCCATAGGGTGAAACAGGTTCAAATTCGAGCAGATAGCGAATTGATGATCAAACAACTCAACGGACAATATCGAGTAAAACACCCTAATCTCGTACCGATTTTTCAAAAAATTCAAGAACAATTAAAAGAGATTCGTTGGTCCGCACAGCATATTCGCAGAGAACAAAATAAAAAAGCGGATATTTTAGCTAATCAGGGGGTCGATCAAGGACGAACCTTGTTCCCTTAGCCAAAATCTTCATTTCCCTCTTAAAGGAGTTTTTATGAAAGTTGGGATTGTAGCCGATATTCACGCGAATCTGGCGGCTTTTCAAACAGTCATTACTTATCTCAAAAACGAAAATGTTGAAGAATTTTATTGTTTGGGCGATATCGTTGGCTATAACTCTAGCCCTAAAGAATGTCTGGATCTCGTGCGACAACACAAAATGATCGCGATTCGAGGAAACCACGAACGTTACGTAATCGGAGAAATTCACGAAAGCGTAAAGCCGGAAACGATGTTCGCTATTGAATACACCCGCGAACGGCTCAAAAAAGAAGATTGGGAATACCTCGAAGCATTACCCAACAAGCGCCAAATCGAAAAACATCATTTTATGATTGTCCATGGTTCTCCACGAGATAAAGATGAATATATTATCAATAAAATGGAAGTCATCGTTGGAAGTATTAAAAAACTACAAACCGATTATCCAGAATACACCCTCTGCTTTTTCGGACATACCCATCATGGCAATATCCTCGCACAAGGACAATTAATCACAGATGTAAAAGAAACAAAAACGTTTAAACTCGACAAAAAAAAAGCAACGCTGGTGAACCCGGGATCCGTTGGACAACCACGCGATCAGTGTACAAAAGCATCTTGTGGTATTTTTGATACCGATACTTGGACGATGAATATTATTCGACTCGACTACAATATTCAGGATACCCTTGATCGGAATCGGGCCGCGAAGTTTCCAGAAGCCTTAACTACCCGTTTACAACAAGGAAAATAGAGTGTGGGTTTTAAAATGTCTTTTTTCAAAAAGTTCGATTTCCGTAAAGGAAATTTCAGCAATAAAAAAATTCTATTGTTTCTTCTAAGCTTCGGTCTCTTCTATTTCCTCTGGTCTCATTTTGCGCCTGTGGATAAATATTATATTGGAATGGCGGTTCCCCTTTCAGGAGACTATAAAGACCGTGGTATTTGTTATGTTCGCGCGGTTCAAATTTATTGCAAACAAATCAATGATCAAGGGGGCATCCATGGAGTTCCTTTGGAAATCGTCGTTCGAGACGACGAAAATGACCCCGAAACCGCAGAAAAAATAGCACAAAGATTTTCAGAGGATCCAGAAATTTTGGGCGTCATCGGCCACCATTATTCGCCTTCCGCCATTTCAGCTTCAAAAATATACGAGAAAGAGGGTTTGGTACTCCTTTCTCCCTATGTCGGTAATCCAACATTTACTCAGAATAGCAAATGGTCCTTCTCTATGATGAAAAATGACATTGAGGAAGGAAAATTCATTGCCGTCTATATGAAAACCATACTAAAACTAGACAATATTCTACTACTTTATGCAGAAGACCAAGACTTCGGAAGTAATTTAAATACAGGGTTTAGCGAAAAAGCAAGTAAGATCGGCTTAACAATTGTAGATACCCAAAAATTTGATCCAATGACGATAGAAGATAATTTTATTGCGACCAGAATTTCCGAAGAGATCAAACAAAAAGTGGGCGGAGTGGCTATTTTTAGCCATTCCAGCGCTGGAATAAAAATGGTTGAGCAAGTTCGGAAGCGTGGTATCCACGCACAAATAATCGGCCCTCACAGTTTTTCTAGCAGTAAATTTATAGATCTAAACGAAAAATACACTACGGGGGTCTATGTCGTTAGCCCTTTCCTATACGAACTCGGCAACGAAGTCACTAAAAATTTTGTGAAAGAGTATCAGAAGGAATTTTCGGAGTTCCCCAATAATCATGCTCCACTCGCCTATGACGCGGCCCATTTCCTCGTTCAAGCGATCCAAAACAAAGGAAGAGATCGCACGGCAATTCGAGATTATATAGAAAATATCAATTACGAAAATTCTCTGGAAGGAGCCAGTGGAGGCATTCTCTATTTCGGCAAAAATCATAATATGGATCGGGATTTTATTGTTAGTGAAATAAAAGACGGTCGCTTCAAGATTGCTTATACCCAACTTAAGGAACCAAAGGAACCTTATATTCTAAAGCAACTCGAGGAACGCGTCAAAAAAGGATCTCTGATTCTTATAGACGAAGTTCCCTATCACGTAGTAGATCTGGTCTTTATTGGTATTGATTTTCTCAAAATAAATGATATCAGTACTACCGAAATGAATTTCAACGCCGAAATCTTCATGTGGTTTAAATGGAGCAATCCGAAGATCGATCCAAATGATTTTTACTTCCTCAATGGGATCTCAAATCCAATCAATAAAATCGAAATGCTAAAAGAAAATTTGTCCAAGACAATCAAATATCGTTGCTACCGCCTAATATGGAACTATTCAACTGATTTTAATTTGAGAGAATTTCCGTTTGATCACCAAATGCTTAATATTACCGTGTCCCATAAAAATTTGAACAGCGGTCACCTCTTATTAGCATTGGATAGTCGACATATGACAAAAGAACCCGTCACGAATATCCCGGAAGAATGGGAGTATCTCGTCAAAGAGATGAATTCCGGACTCTACCGTTATGATTCAACTTTCGGAGATCCAGACTATCGAATGGGAACGGGATACAAGAGCAAGATCTATTTTGCTACAACCGAAGTCGATATTGAATTAAAGCGTCGCGTGACTTCTTATATTTTTACCTTCTTCGCGCCTTTGGGTATCATTGTGATCATCACGATTTTAATATTTGGTATCCCGATTGAAGATCTGGCCACTCGTCTTAGTGTAGCGATGACCTCACTCTTAAGTATTTTAGTTTTCCAAATGACACAGCGCCAATCAATGCCAATGGTCGGATATGCGATGAAATCAGACTATTATTTTATTGTTTCTTATGTGTTCTTGCTCTCTTTGATTATGTCTATACTGGGCGCAAGTATCCTTTGGCGAAAAGAAAAAGTGGAGCTTGCCAAATCAATTGATAAACTTTATGTGTATATGGGTCTTCCAATGATGATATTCTCATACTTATTGATCACGTATTTTTAAAAAGGTCCTTTTTAAAGAAAGCGTTCAAGAATGAAAAATGGGTTACTCTGTTGCATTATTCTAGCCATAAGCATAGGACAAACTTGGGGGCAATCGGAAAAAGTAGTTTTATGGAGAACTCCGGAAGGCGGAATCCAGCCTCAAGCTCTATTAGATTCCGAAGAAACGATTCATTTGATTTATTTTAAAGGGATCCCCAAAGCCGGAAATCTCTTTTATGTGTTTCGTAAATTAGGCGATCCGGAATGGTCCAAACCTATCCAAATCAACACTCAAGACGAAAGCGCAATTGCCGTTGGTAATATTCGTGGAGCGCAACTTGCTCTGGGACAAGAAGGGAAAATCCATGTGGTTTGGAATGGTTCTGCTTCCGCAGAACCTCAAGGTATTGGTGGAAATCCAATGCTTTATACCCGCTCGAATAAAGAAAGAACTATGTTTGAACCTCAACGAAACTTGATCACGCAGTTCGGAGGCATTGATGGAGGCGGTTCGGTCGCCGCTGATCTCCAAGGAAATGTTTATGTCACCTGGCACGCGACCGGAGAAGCAAAAGAAGAATCAGGTAGAGCCGTTTATCTAGCTTATTCTCAAAATAATGGAGAAATATTTGCTTCCGAACGGCGGATTAATCCGGGAAAAACAGGAGCCTGTGCTTGTTGTGGAATGAGAGCTTTTATCGATCAAGATCATTCTCTTTATATTGCTTATCGCGCGGCAAAGAATAATTCCGGACGAGATATGATGATTCTCTTGTCTAAAGATAAAGGAAAAAATTTTAAAGAATTTATGATGGATCATTGGGAAGCTCGTGTTTGTCCGATGAGTAGTGTTTTTTTAGCCGAAGGGAAATCAGGTGTTTTTGCGGCATGGGAAACCGAACAGCAAGTTTTTTTTAGTCTCTTAAAAAACCTAAAACCCATAGCCGCTTCTAAAGGAGATTCTAATACAAAACATCCCGTTTTAGTCATCAATGCCAAAGAAGAGATCTTGCTTGCATGGATTGTCGGGATGAAATGGAACACCGAGGGCTCTTTAGCTTGGCAAATCTATGATAAAAAAGGTCAGCCGACTTCAGAGCGAGGTAAAACCGAAGGAGTCCCAATCTGGAGTTTAATTACAGCAGTAACGTACAAAGACGGCCATTTCGTTGTGATTTATTAAACCGTTAAGCAAGAACTTGTAAAATTCCTTGACAAAACTGAGGGAGATCGTCAGGACGACGACTAGAAACCATATTTCGATCAATGACTACCGGTTCATCCACCCAAATCGCGCCGGCATTTTTGAGATCATCTTTAATACCGGGAGTAGACGTACAACGATACCCTTTCATAATTCCGGCTGAGATGGGAATCCAGCCTCCATGACAGATATGAGCAACCAGTTTTCCGGCTTGGTGAAATTTTGCGGTTAACGTTAAGACGGAATCTAGGCGTCGAAGTTTATCCGGAGCAAATCCTCCGGGAATGACCAATCCATCAAAGGAATCGTGATGTATCTTTTCTAAAGCTTCATCGGATTTGCAGGGATAGCCATGCTTTCCTAAATATATTTTACCTGCTTCTGGACCTGCAACAATGACTTGAGCTCCTTCTTCAATCAAACGGAGCTTCGGATACCATAACTCTAAATCTTCATAAATATCTTCGACAAACATTAAAAAGCGTTTTCGTTGTAGAATTTTCATTCTGCACTCCTCAGATTTTTTAAGACTTTTGTAAAACTAAAATGTTTATTCAAATCAACTCGAAGAAAGCTTTTTTTCTGCCTCTTTTTTTAGAATAAATTCTTACTCTGGATATTGTTTTAGATATTGTTCTGGATATTGTTCTGGCGATTTTCCATGAGATTCTAAAATAGTTACTTTTTTTATTTTACTTTGAACATCAAATTTTTCCAATTTTAAAAGAAATTTCCAGGAAGCCCCAAAATCATAATGAAATTTTAGAGTCATTCCTTCTTGTAGAAGGGCTTCACTAATAGAATATTCATCCACAAAAGGTGGTTTTTCAATATAAGGATGGTTAATTTCTATTGTTACTCCAGAAGTATTTTTAAAACTGAAGCTATACAAATGATCACCATCGAACTCAAATGCTTCTAAAATGGCATCACTTAAATCTTCAAAATTATTTGTTGAGGGAATCGCAATACTTCTCCAAATCTTTCCAAGAGATACTTTAAAGAGATAGACTCCTTTTTTAAATTCAGGTTTTGGAAGCACCAGATTTTTTTTCCATTCAGGAAATAAAGGATTAAACAAAAGTTGTATCATTCCAAATTTTTTTTCCATTCTAATAAAATTAAACATTAACTGTTAAAGTATAAACAAGATTATAGAGCAGGGCAAACGCGAACTAAATCGAATAAGATAAAAGAGTTAGATAAAATGCCGATTTCAAAGAGAAAGCTAAAAATCGGTACTGGACGAAATAGGTAGGATAGCTAAGAAGCCATTTTAAAAATCATGTTCTCTGTCATTTCGATGAGGCTTTATGCCGAAGAGAAATCTTAGGTATCGCTAAAAACCTTAAGATTTCTCGCTATCGCTTCGAAATGACAAAAAGGAAAAATCCGAATTCTTCTATTTTTAAAATGGCTTCTAACATATACGAAGCATAAGGAACTCCTGTAAAGAAAGGATTTTGGGACAATCTTTTTAAGCACCATAGAAAGCTTAGTGACAAAAGAAGCAGAAGAGGAGCTAGAAGAAGAAAGCGAAGAAAAAGAATTAAAGTATAAACAGCAAGTAAACCATTCGGTAAGTTATTCCGGATTAATGGATTATTTGGTGGAACTACTCTTGGATCAAACAAAGGAAGCGGAAAGCGTATTCGAGGAATTAAAAAAAGTGTTTAAAACGAATCCAACGCGGGTAAGACCAGGAAGAAGATATGAACGAAAAAAAGAAGACCCGCGTCAGAAATTTCGGTATCAAAAATATGAAAAAAGAATACCAACCTGAGGAAATTTTAATGAATGCTAATTTTTTTTTATTGTTTATGCAACAGTTAATTACAATGATTTTCCTTAACTTAATGCCATTAGCCAGCGGGGGACATAAAGATTTAAACATTTACGGTTTAAAAATAGTTTCTTAAAAAGGGTGGCTCATTTTATCACGAGAGGCGTGTAATCAGAATGGCGAAAGACTTCTTTTCCAGAAAAAAAAGTGGATAAAATTTTTGTGTTCACTAACTGATGAGCCTCAATTTCAAAAGGGTCCTGATCCATAATAATAAAATCGGCGAGTTTCCCAGCACTCAAAGATCCCGTTTCTTTTTCGAGAAAGCAGGCATAGGAGGCTTCGACTGTATAGGCTTTAATCATTTCCTGAACAGAGACTCGATGTTCTGGCGTTAAAACAGTACTTTTAGGATCTTCCCAATCCTCACGGGTCACTCCAGTTTGGATGGCTTCAAACGGATTCATACTCGAAACGCTCCAGTCACTTCCACCCGCGATACGTCCTCCTTTTTGCAAAACAGCTCCAATCGGATAGAGCCACTTTGAACGTTCTGGCCCAATAATAGGTTCTGTTAGTTCTGTAATATAAGGATCTGGATAGGCCCACAATCCTTGAAAATTAGCAATCACTTGAAGCGATTGAAAACGAGCAATATCGTCAGGATGAATCACTTCCAAATGAACCAATTGTGGACGGCGATCTCGTGGAGGATTCTGCTGTTGCATAAACTCGATCGCGTCCAACATCTGCCTTACGGCCCCATCACCAATCACATGTGCGTGAAGTTCTAGTTGACTTTGATCGAGTGCGACTACAAATGTATTTAAATTTTCTTGAGTAAACGAGGATTTTCCATTACTTCCATCAAGGTAGGGTTCTAACATAAAAGCGGTTTTGCTTTCGATAACCCCGTCAATATAAAACTTTGCTCCTAACACTTTAATTTGTTCGGATTGAAAGGTTGTTTGAATATCCAAAATTTCCTTAATTTGCTCCTTGATATCTTCGTCCGCTTTGATAGGAACTGCGGCGCGAACCCTTAAACTTAGCTGATTCTTTTGTTCAAATCGACGATATCCTTCCAACATCCAAGGTTCCACTGCAGGATCGAAAATAGTGGTAATTCCGTAGCTTGCGGCTTTTTGGAGAGCTTTCGAAAGCCCTGCATCGACTTGTACTTCCGAGTAGTCAGGAAGAAACGCTTGGACAATATCCATCGCGTCTTCACGTAATAAGCCGGTGGGCTCACCTTCTGTATTGCGCTCAATGCGCCCATTTGAAGGCTCAGGGCTTTCTTTATGGATTCCTGATAATTCTAACGCTTTTGAATTAATCCAAACCGAGTGAGAATCTTCTGAAGTAAAGTACGCAGGACGCTCAGGAAGGATCTTGTCTAAAAGTTCTTTTGTCAACGTATTTTCAGGAAAACTCACCATACTCCATCCACTCCCGCGAATCCACAGAGCTGCAGGATTTTGTTCTGCGTATTGCTGGATCGTTTTTAGCAATTCTTCCAGTGTTTCTATCGAAGCGAGATCGAGATCTTCCTGCTCTGTTCCGCTCCAAACCAAGTGATTATGCGCATCAATAAATCCGGGTAAAATCACTTTTCCTTGAACATCGTAAACGACCGTTTGTGGCCCCATCAACGCTTTCGCTCCGGATTCCTCTCCCACATAAAGAATCTTCGTTCCTTGAATCGCCATCGCAGAGACTTTCGGAGACTGTGTTTCCATCGTGTAAATCAGCGCATTCAAAAATAGTTGATCCGCTTGAGCCGTCAGAAACGACATAAAACTACAGAGAACCAAAAGAAAGCGAATACAAAAAAAATGATTAGTCATCGTTAAAGTCCTATTTTGGCTGAGGGAGACCCTTTTTTAGAAAATTTTTGAACTTGTCTTCATCTGCGGTATAGCCCAAAAACCTTGTAATTTCTTGATCTTCGTGACTCAAAATAATATAGGTTGGCAGAGCCGCGCTTTTAAATCGCTTCTCTAAAAGCTCCAGATTTTCTGCTTTGTATGCGGTAGAATCGGTAGAAAGTTTGGCTTTAACGAATTGATTGAGAATAGCCTTCACCGAAGGCCTGCGGAACATATCGTTTTCCATCCGCTGGCAATTCACTCAGGTGGCTCCTGTAAAATCGATCAGTATATTTTTCTTTTTTTCTTTGGCTTCATTCAGTGCTAGTTGAAGTTGTTTGTGCCAAATCGAGCCTACTTCTTCAGCGGTTCCAGAGGTTGAATTGCTTTTTTCGATTTTAGAAGTACCCGTTTTATTGTTTTCTCTACTTGATTCTTCAACAATTCGAGGTAGAAACGCTTCCCAAAAACCGAAGTTATTATTAGGTTGTCCGGCTCCCTGAAAGAAATAAACGGCCAAAGAAAGGATGATCATCGCAGTCATCATTCGGACGGGTCCAATTTCAGAATCTTCTCCATGGCCTTTGAGCTTTAGAAGATTCATTAGATACAGACTCATCACGAGCGTGAGCCCGGCCCAAAAGCTTAGCAAAAATGAACGCGTTAGAAATTCCCATTCCCAGACTTGAGCGACATTGACCGCAAACTTTGTCGCAGCCCAGAGTTCCACAAACCCTAAAGAAATTTTGGCGACCGACATCCAATCGCCCCCTTGAGGCAGAGAATTTAATGATTTGGGAAATAGGGCCAGAAAAAAGAAAGGAAGTCCCATCGTTCCTGAAAAGAGAACCATTCCCAAAATAGGATACATCCAGTCTCCATGTTCAACACTCAGAAGCAACAACCCGCCTACAAAGGGGACTGTACAAGCAAAAGAAGTTAATGCAAAAACAAATCCCATCATCAAGACTCCAATCACTCCACCAGATTTGGAGCCTTTCGAAGCTTTTGATATCAAAAAACTCGGAGCTTGAATTTCAAATAAACCAAAAAGACTAAGCGAAAACGCAACAAAAAGAATAGTAATAAATAGGTTGACCCAGGGATTCGAAGAAACTTGTTGAGCCCCAGACGATCCCAGAAAAACGGCTAGCAATAAACCAAAACTCGTAAAAGTGCCTACAATTCCCAAAAAATAAACAAGGGCCAGAAAGAGAACGTGATGTCCACTGCTTTTGGATTGTTTTGAAAAAAAAGAAACCGTGATCGGAATCATCGGATAGACACAAGGCATAATTAATGCAACAAATCCCGCGCCAATCGACGCGAGAATAAAGGCCCAAATCCCTTTCTCCTTTGCTTGTTCCGCTTCACTTTTTATCGTATTCTCCTCTACGGGTTCTGCCTGTTTACTCACAGGTTCCTGATTTTTTTTCGGTTCCGGATTTTCCTGTTTTTTAGGTTCTTGATTCGATTGATTTCCTTGAGAGGCCACGGGATCTATCCGAGATTCGATCTGAAATTTCGCGGTTTTAGGAGCCAAACAACTCGTTTCATTACAGGATTGATAGCGAACATTACCCTGAAGCCTAAGGATATCGTCTTTAAACGATTCTCCTATTTTCAATTTTTGTTCAAAAATAACGCTTCCGGTCAACGGATAAAAAGTGTCTCCGAGAACTGGATCTAATACCGGCTGAGAAATAGGTGTAATCCAGTTTCCAATTCGCTCCACGTTCAAAATTTCTTCAAGGGAAACCGTCGTTGCGATATACGGCTTTGGTTGTTCTGCTCCATAAATATGCCAACCCTCTTGAATTGTAATACGAATTTTTAGAGAAAATTCCTGACCTCGTTTAATGGCTTCATCTAGGACAACCGCGATTTCTACAGGATTTTCAGGAACCGGAATCGGAATGGGTGGAATCAAAAGCCTTTCCGTTAATTCAAACTGAAGATCAATGGGAAACTTGGCTGGCTTGAGGCACGTTTCATGCGTACAAGGCATAAAATTAAAGGTTCCCTTGATCTGCTGGCTCTTCGGAGCTAAGGCGTCGATTTTAAATTTTCGGGTAAACGTGACCTTTCCTTCATGATATTGATAAGAAAATCCGGGATCTTCAACGGATTTAGGAGCAGGCTCCTGAAATTCTTCTTGGGTCCACACGAGTCCTTCCGAAAGTGTAAGGTCGATTTTGGTCGGATTCACTACCTCATTCGGGAGTACGCTATAAATATGATAGGGAGAAGTAATATCGACCAGAATTTCGAGGGTGACTTCCTCTCCAGCAGAGAGTTTTTCTGGTGCTACTTGGGCCTTGATCCGAACGATATCCAAAGGGTTTTGAGCTTCGCTACGAAAACTCAATCCGGCAAGCAAGAAGATCAAAAAGAAATATCGCATAAGTACCTACCTCTCGATAATAGAAGACAAAAAATAAAATGAAGCGCTTTTGGAGGCAGAAAAAACTCCCTATTGTCATTGCGAAGGAACTGAAGCAATCTCCTGTATGCTTGAATCTTGAGGAGATCGCCACGTCGCCTTGAGGCTCGCGATGACAAGAAGATCTATTTCTTTTTAGGCGATTTATTTTTGGAGGCTAATAACCCCGGGTGCCAAAAAGTTTTATTTTTTTTCTGAGTGTCCATTCGAGCCAAGAGCGTGATCGCTTTTAATCCGGTTTGAATACAACTCATTTCCGCAGAGGATTTGGTGTCGGTATCAATAAATTTATTTTTATGGCGATTCGCGTAAATGGCGCACACACAGCCCGCCCGCATTCCCTTTTTAAGTTGAGCGAGTGTAAATAAAGTCGATGTTTCCATTTCCAGATTTTTAACACCGACCTGTTCCAAATGTTCAAGGAGTTTGGGCTCTCGTGGTGGAGGGAACCCCGGAACCGTCCTCGCCTGTGCGCCATAAAAGCCGGAAGCGGTCGCGGTAAGTCCGACATGATAACGTCCGCCAAGTTCTTCGGAGGCCTGAATCAGAGCCATTAAAACTTCATAATGAGCGATTGCCGGATATCCTTCCATCACATAGGAAAGGGACGTATTCTCAAGGCGAACGGCTCCGGTCGAAATCACCAGATCTCCGAGTTCAATTTCCGGAGCGAGGGCGCCCGAGGAGCCAATACGAATGAGTACCGGATTTTCTGTAATTTGAGAAAGTTCTACCATCGCGATTTCCGTGTTATCACAACCAATCCCAGTCGCCATCACTGAAATCGGGAGTCCCTGATATTTTCCGGTAAAAGTTAAATACTCTCGATTCGCCATCCGATGGGAAACGGAATCAAAAAGTTGAGAAACCCGCTCGGCGCGAGCCGGATCTCCACAAAGCAAAATACTGGAGGCGATCTCTTGAGCGGTCAAACCAATATGATATTGTCTTCCTTCTTCTGTTTTGACCACTTCGGCAGAATGAAATGTTGTCATAAAATCCTCAATTCAACTATCCAATAAATTTTTAAAATTCCGCTTATTTTGGAAAAGTTATTTTATAATGAAATGCTTAAACGGGATAGAGAAGAATTTTTTCTGGGAGGGATATTTAAAAAATGTTGGGTAGCCATTTTTTTCTTTGGGAACTCTTCTAAAAAAAAAGGGTCTACCCTGGATCTTTTAATAGGATCGATTTCTTTAATAGAGGTGATCCGTTTAACAGAGGCGATTTGTGAATCGCCTCGGGTATCAAACAATAGTTCGTGTGTGAGGAAATATGTATTCTAAAACGATATTTTTTTTCTTGATATTTTTGCTCTTGGTGGAAAGTGCTACGGCTCAAACCGACCATCCCACTTTCTTAAAAGCGCAAAAAGCATTTCAGAAACATAGCTACAATGAGGCACTTCAATCGCTAGAAGACCTCAAACAAAAAGAAGCCAAAAATTATGGAGAACCCGCTAAGTTGCTTGAGGCTCAATGCCATCAGGCCCTCAACAATTACTATCAAGTGATTTCTCTGCTAGAGAGCCAAATCGACCAATTTCAAAATCAAGATCTCAAACTTCAGGGTCATTTGTTACTCTCGAAGGCTTACATTACCTATAATAATAATATGTCGTCTCGAATCTTACGACATTTTGAAATTCCATTTCAATTTTTCAACGAACAATTCAAAAAAGACGGTTCTAAGAAAAAAGAACTGTTAGAGACTCTTTTTGATGTTCAAGAAGCCTTGAGCCAGTATTGGGATTATTCGGAGTCTCATCAAAAATGGCAGGAAGAATTTAACAAACTAACCGATGAGAAAAAAAACTGGAACGTCTTTTTTCAAAACAAACAACGCGAACTGGCCGAAAAACGAATTCAAAAACTTGTTCAGATTTACGATTATATTCGAGAAGTCGGAGGCAAAGATTCTCATGAAGCCGCGCGGGCTTTGTTTTTAAAGGGCTGTTTTTATACGAACATTGCACTCGATCAATATCGTCAAGCTCAATATTACTCTGTCTCGGAACTTAGTGAACAGATCCGAAAATCACTCGATCAAGGTATTTTAGCCTTTCGCGCTGTTCCTGCTAAAGATGAACTCGCCGATGATGCCCAATTCCTTGCTTGTTATACCCTCCACCACAAAAAAAATGATTTGGTGGCCGCAAAAGAGGCTTATACCCAATTTTTAACCGAACGCTCTCGTAGCAAATGGGCCTCCGATGCTCGTCATTACTATCAACAAATCATGGAAGAAGAAATCAATCTTCAAATTCCTCGCGTTTTTGCTCCCGGAGAAAAAATCACTCTGAATCTGCAAACTCGCAATACGACGAAAATTCAATTTGAACTTCGTAAAGTCAATGTGTTAAACTCCTTTCCTGATTATAACTACGATTCTGCCGCGAAAGAACAAGCACGTATCCAACTTGACAAACGAATCGAACCTCAAGAACGATGGCTCTTGCAGACTGGAATCAAAGACGATTATGTAGGAATCGCCAAAGAACTCGAAATTCCAAACCGAGGTCCGGGCATCTATGTTTTAACGGGAACCGGCACCAAAAAACAATCCCAAGCGATAATCGTCGTTTCCAATGTAGTCTTGATCACCCATCAAGCAAGAGAACGATTACTCAATTATGTCGTCGATAGCCAAACTGGAAAACCTATCGCTAACGCCTCTGTGGCGGCGCGCCTCTATTTTTCTTACCAAAATAGTAATTCACGAGAAGATAAAGTCTCTGGAACCACAGACGCGAATGGCTTATTTTCAGCAGACTTAAGCCGGTTCGGTAATTTTTATTCGTACTCAACCGAAGTCGTTGCGGTGAATGCCGATCATGCCGCGTTACATAGCGATAACTATAGTAACTACAGTTCTTACGAAAACCGAATTCAAGTTTTAGCTTATACGAACCAACCCGTTTATCGCCCCGGACAAAAAGTCGAATTTAAATTGATCTTTCGAGGACGAGAAAACGGCGAAGTCAAAAATATCCCGAGCAAGATGGTCGCTCTTTATATTCAGGACCCGCTTGGAAACAAAGTCTATAACAAAACCGTTTATACAAACGCCTATGGAACCATTAGTGATTCTTTTGAGCTAAAATCTAAAGAAGAAAAACCGGCACTTGGAACTTATAACATAATCGCTCAAATCGATGGGAACACTGTCTATCAAGAAAATTACAGTTATCCCCATTTTAATGTGGAAGAATATAAAAAACCGGAATTTCTGGTCAGTGTTGCTCCTGTAACCGAACAAGCCACTTTTGGAGAAGAAATTAAAGCCAAAATTCATGGCGAATATTATTTTGGGGGACCTGTCGTGGGCGGAACCGTTAATTATACGATTTATGTGTCGCCTCACTATACCTCTTATAACCGTCGCGAAGAGTATTCTTGGTATCAAAGATCCGGCCGCGGCCGTCGTCAACACAATGAATACGAATACTATGGTCGTGAACATATCGCTTCCGTTCAAAATCAATCCTTAGACGAAAACGGCGATTTTGAAGTCACCTTTCAATCGCAACAGAGGTATGGAGAAAACGTCGATCAAGTCTATACCATTGAGGCCCAAGTGGTTGACAAATCACGCCGAATGGTCAATGGACAAGGATCGGTTTATGTAACCCATCGTGGTTTCACCGTATTTCTGGATGCGCAAAAAGAGATTTACCTCCGTGGAGAAACCGCTCAAATCGATGTGATCGCCAAAACCGCCAACGGCACACCGGTCGCTTTCCAGGGCGAATTCTTGGTTGAACTCCAGGAAGGAGATGCCCAAACCCCGACCTATAAAGAACTCTTGCGCGATCCGATTAAAGTCGACGAGTCCGGAAAAACCATGTATTCCTTTATTCCCGATGAAGAAGGTTATTTCCGTGTAACCCTCAAAACCAAAGACGCAAAAGGACTCGAGGTTTCAGGGCAAACCAACATTTGGGTCGTGTCTAAAGATTTCCGTGGAGATCAGAGCCGCTTTTCAGATGTAAATTTAATCTCCGATAAATCGAGCTATCGCATCGGAGAAAAAGCGAATATCCTGCTCACCAGCCATTTACCTGACTCATACGCTTTAATTTCAGTCACGGGAGATCAAAGTTTGACAGATTATCAAGTCATCCGTGTTGCTGGAAAAACAGGGCTTTTTTCGATTACTATTCGAGAAGCGCATACGCCAAACATCTTTGTTCAGGCACTCGTGATCAAAGGAAACAAGGTCTATCAAAATGTCTTGGAAATCGCTGTTCCGCCACTTCAATGTTTCGGGAACGTCGAAATTAAAAGTAATAAAGAGTCCTATTTGCCGGGAGAACTGGCTAAAATCACTGTCAAAACCACCGATTATCAAGGAAACCCGATTCCAATGGAAGTTTCGCTGGGAACAGTGGATGCTTCTTTGTACTACATTGCTCCGGATTCGACGCCCGATATCCGACAGTTTCTTTATGGAAACCTACGTGAGAATCGGTTAGCGTTCCGATCTAGTTTACAATTTTCCTATTCGGCAACCGCTTCGTATCTTCCCGGCTTTGAACAAAAATACTTTTCAACCAATCAATTGCCTGATGCCTATTATCGCGCATTTCAAGGCATTCAAGGATTAGGAGGAGCCGCGTTTGCTCAAAATGAAGATAGTGAAGGAGGAGGAAAATTGCGCGCTCGAGAAGAACCCGCATCACCCCTCTCAGCCATTTCAGAAAAATCGATGGTAAGCAAAGATGAAGCCTCCTCCGATGGACCTTCACGACAAGCCGAAAATAAAAAAGCGGCTGGCAAACCCTCCGCGAATATGAAAGAATCCGCCGAGAGTAATCGGCGCGACTCTGACAATGGAGCGCCCGAATTTCAGGAAGCTAAAGTAAGAACCGATTTCAAAGATAACTGTTTCTGGATCGGCCAAATTGTAACCGACTCCAAGGGGGAAGCCACGATGGAAATTCCCTTACCGGATAACCTTACCACCTGGACTTTGACCTCTCGCGCCATTGATTTAAAAAACCGCGTTGGGTTCGTTCAAAAAAATATTCTGACCCAAAAACATGTTCTGATCCGACCCCAACAACCCCGATTCTTCCGTGAACGGGATTGGGTCACACTTTCCGCTATTGTCCAGAACAATCTTAGCGAAGACTTGGACGTAAAAGTCGCTCTAACGATTGATGACCAGTTACTGACGATGGTTCCAATGGCGGACAATGAAAAAGAACAGACCATCAAAGTTCGTGGGAAAAAAGATTATCGTCTGGATTGGGTTGTTTCCGTTCGCGGGGAAGGGAAAACGACCATTAAGATGAGTGCACTGACCACCGTGGATTCGGATGCGGTGGAACAAAGCTTCCCAGTCTATCTCCATGGAATTGAAAAGTTCCTCTCTACAAACGGAGTGATGACCGGAGAAAATAACCAATTAGCAGGCGATCAGAGTCATTCTTTGCTAGTCAATGTTCCCGCCGAACGAATTCCAGAATCTACCCGATTGACCCTGAATTTTTCTCCCACAATGGCCTCGGTTATTCTGGAAGCACTTCCTTATCTGGCGCAATATCCTTACGGATGCGTAGAACAAACGATGAGTCGTTTTTTACCCAGTGTTTTAGCCGCAAAAACTTTAAAACAGCTTGGCTTTTCTTTTGAAGAAACGCTTCCGAATGCGAAAAACTATTCTCCGGATCATCCTCGTTTCGCCAATATGCGTCCTCAAGCCTGCTTAAACGATAAAGTTCTATCCGCGATGGTAGAGCAAGGGAAACTGCGACTCTACGATTTCCAACATAGCGATGGCGGTTGGGGATGGTGGAAAAAGGACACTAGCAATCTTTATATGACCAGCTATGTTCTCTTTGGTTTGAATCAAGCACGCCAAGCCGGAGTTTCGATTGAAAGCGATCGCATTATGCGAGGCGGACAATTCTTGTTGAATCAACTTCAACAGGTCAATTTGAAAGAGGACCGAGAAATCGGGAACTCTATCGAAGGAAACCGTTTCGCCTATATGCTATTTAGTCTCTCCACGCTTCCAGAAATTAAAGACGAGATCCGTAAACATCAAAGCGACGAAAAATTCGGATTCCTCAACGTTTTGAATTTCCTATTTTCGGAACGAGATGTTTTGAACGATTATGGTCGAAGCTTATTGGCCCTTACGCTTAAGAATATTGGAAAAGCTAACGAAGCGAAGGATCTTCTCGCGCAAATTATGGATCACGCGGTCCCGGGAGAAGATGGAACGGTCCATTTTGGAGAACATTCCAATTATTATTATTGGTATCAAGATGGAATTGAAAGTAGTGCTTATGCGCTCAAGGCACTCGTCGCGATTGAACCTTCCAATCCGGCGATTTCCAAGATTGCGAAATGGCTCAGTCTCCGAAGAACTTCTGGACGCTGGAACTCTACCAAAGATACAGCAATGGCTATTTATGGCCTCTTGGATTACTTAACTTTAACCGGTGAAATGAATCCAAGCTATACCTTACGGGTTCGTCTTGGAAACAAGGTTTTAAAAACAATCGAGGTCAATAAAGCAAATTTATTCACCCTTGAAAATGAGATTGTTTTTTCCAGTTCTGAAATCGAGACCGGAACCCACACGTTTGTGATTGAAAAAGAAGGGGCCGGAAACCTCTATTATTCGGCATCGTTGAGCTTCTTTACACTGGAAGAAGATATTCGTCCCGAAAAAACGGAAATCGAACTCCAACGCACCTATTACAAAGTCGTCATTCATGACGGGCAAACCACTCGAACTCCAATCGATTCTGGAGTCGTTTTAAAGAGTGGGGATCTCATTGATGTTGAACTTCAAGCGACGCTTAAATCTGAAGGCGAATACTTCTTATTTGAAGATTACAAACCGGCCGGATGCGAGCCTTTAGAACTCACTTCTGGCAGTGGCGGTGGAAGTTATGTTTCTCACCGAGAAATGAGAGATGAACTGGTAGCGTTCTTCTGTTCTTCCTTGCCTAAGGGAACACATACCTTTACCTATCGCCTCAGGGCTGAAATTCCCGGAAAGTTCCACGTGATGCCTGCGATGGCGCAAGCGATGTATGCTCCAACACTTCGAGCGAATTCGCAAGAATGGCGCGTAGAAATCATCGATGAATAAATTCTAATGTCATTTTCCGTTATGGGGGCGATTCACGAATCGCCCCCCTTTGATTTTAAATGCCTTGATTTTTATCGAACATCGCTTAAAATAGCGGATACTGCTGGAATACGAAACTCCTTATTTGATCGAAGGATATTTTTTATGATGGAAGAAGGGAAAACGGAGCGAGTGGCCCGTTCGATTCTCGGGAAGGTCGACAAAATCTATAAAAAGCATCCCACAATGACGAATACTATTCAAATGATGCAACGCGATTTAGAAACCTCTATGCTTCGGATCAAGGATGAATTAAAGGCGCTCAATAAAGAAGAATCGAATATGGTGACGGTTTCGATTATCAACGATATTCATCGAAAAGTGGAAGAAATTTTTCTGGCGGATTTTGAACCAGAACCCTAACTCTGTCCTGAAGAACGAAACTGATGGATACGCTTCCGCAAACTGCTTTAGAGCAAAGACAAGCGCCCCAAACTTTTGGGAAATATCGAATTTTAAAAGAACTATCCCGTGGACAAATGGGAGTGGTTTATAAAGCGGAAGATCTCAGTTTAGTCCGAATGGTAGCGCTTAAAGTGTTTTTTGAAGGCGTTAAATCGCCTAGCATCGCGGATGAACCCCCCTCCACAACTTCTCCAAATACTATTTCTAAGACGATGCCACTCGATCTTCATCCGGTTCAACGTTTTGATGAAGAAGCGAAGGCCATTGCCTCTTTGAAGCACCCTAATATTGTTTCTTTATATGAGTGGGGGACGTATCAGGATATGCATTTTTTTACGATGGATTATATTGAAGGAGAGCATCTTGGACTTCGTAGTTCTCGATTGTTTTTAAGAGAGGCTCTCAAAATTATCGTCAAAATTGCTCATGCCTTACACTACGCTCATTCAAAAGGCATTATTCACCGAGATGTCAAACCACAGAATATTTTATTAGATCCTCAAAACAATGCGTATCTAGCAGATTTTGGGTTAGCCAAAAACTACGATTCGGAAGTGTCCTTAACTAAAACCGGAATTGTTTTTGGAACCCCAGCGTATATGTCTCCAGAGCAAGCTCGTGGAGAAATGGCCTCCATTGATGGCAGAGCCGATGTATATAGTTTAGGAGCGACTCTTTATGAGGTTTTGACCGGAGAGAAGCCTTTTTCTGGAAATTCTGGGCTTCAAGTCTTAATGAAAGTCCTTGGCGAAACGCCTAAATCGATCCGCGAAATCAACCCTAATTTACCACGAGAATTGGATCTCATTTGCCAAAAATCGATGGCCAAAAACAGGGAAGAGCGCTACCCAACTGCAGAAGCGATGGCCTCTGATTTAGAAGCTTATTTGAAATTTCAACCCATTGAAGCCCAAATCCATCCTCGTTTGTTAAGCCGTATCAAGGGGAACCCTTTTTTTACTACCTTTTATCTTTTAGCGATTCAAGTGGGTATTTTCCTACTCCTTTATTTTCTCTGGTGGAACTATTTTTCAGAGAAATTCAAACGGGAAGGTCTCTGGGCCGTTTACGAAAAACAGGAACAGGAACGGTATTTTGAATCCATTCAAGGAACTTCTTACTATTCCAGCGGAGAAGCTCTTTATACAATCCTTGGCACTGCTCAATCTCCCGCGATTCGTTATCATACTTTAGAATCTCCGTTATTGACCCAACATATCGGATTTCAATTTGATTTACATTTTTTAGAAGATCAACCCCCAGAAAAACGCGTTTTCCATTTCTTTTGGAACTCGTCTTCTCGGCCAGAAGAATTATTAACCACTGGATATCATCTGTTGCTAAATGGACTCTATTTAGAGATCTCGAATTCGTCAGGAAAGCTTCCTTGGGGAGGCGATTCTGCCAAAATAACGCCCAGAGAAGGATATCAAATCCGCATTGAAAAATTACATCAAAAAATTAAAGTTTTTGTCGATGGAGAGTTGTTGATTGTAGGAGAAGACTATTATCCACTTTATAAAACGACAACGTTTGGAGTGGAAGTTCCGTCCCAAATTACTATGGGAAACTTTGAAGTGCTCAAATATCAAGAACCCAACCAAAATATCAGTGATTATCTGTTTTATAATGAAGTCTATGATCAAGCCTATTTGGAATACGAAAATTTATTGGAACTTTCGCTTGGAGACGAAACCGATTGGATTTTGTTTCAACAACAACTTTGCCTTTATCAACTTCCAGAAGAAACCATTCAAGAGCTATCGCAAAAAATGGGAAAGCCTCGTCAAACTCTTGCAGGGCTGAAAATGTATCTTCTCAAAAAGAAAAACTTCAAATTATTGAGCCACCTTGATTATTTTTTATTGTATTTGAATCTCTATCAACATCCTAATTTTTCTAAAGCCAGCGAAATTTTCAATAGCGAATTCGATTTTGAGGAGTTGAGCAAACGCGGAACCAGTCGATTTCGCTGGCTCCTTTTGGGATATCTTCAAAAACAAGCCTCTTCTTTAGAGTTTTTTCAAAAACCGGAAACAATTTCTCTCTTCTCACAACTACTCCAATTTTCGGGAACGGAACCCGGGCAGTATCAACGAAAGAGTATTGCGTTTCTCAAAACCATTGTCACTGAAATGGAGACTTCTCGAGATCGTTATAGTGAAACCTTAGAAGCTCTTTATTCGTTATTGTTTCAAGGGATGCCCGAAGAAAAGCAGTTCTTGGAATATGAACTCAAATATTGCCAATTAGGACGATGGAGATTACAAAAACTCCCCTCCACGTTTTCTATTCTTCTTTTTAAAGAAATTTGCCAACGCTATGATCAACTTCTCCAAAAGCTTGAAAAAAAAAGCGCACTGCTTTACCCAATCCTTTACGAACAAGTACTGAGAGGTCGAGCCTCTCTCTATAATCTTGAAGGAAGCCAAGAAGTGGAGAAATTTTATACGAAACTCAAACAAAATTACCAAGAAAAAAATACTCCCGAAATACGAAAATTTTACTTAGAACTCGCTTTAGAAGAGCTATGCTTATTGTTGGAACAAAATAAACTCTCTGAAGCGAAAACCGCAATCCAAAGTATTTGTCAAGAATCTCCTTTTTCGCAAGCGCCTTATCAAACAGAAAATTCCTTTATTTTTGTATTTCGTTTTATGGGAGGGATGATCTCTTTCGAAGAATTAGATACAATAGTTTCTTTCAATACCGCTGACGGATCGGGAATAATACAAAACAGTCTCATTTTTTATGCGTTAAGTCTTTATTACTTAAAATTAGATATCAACCCAAAAAAAGCCTTGACGTTTTATGAACAAGCGAAGACTCTTTTGGAAAAAAAGGAACTTTGGCCCTTTCTTGTGAATCCCTTTCATTAACCATTGAGCGCACTTTATGACCGAATCTACTGCTCCAGAAGAACCCCTTCGATCGTCTATTTCAGAATATTATCGTGCGGTCAAGGTCACTTTGAGTAGTATTGTGACGCAAGATCCACAAATGAAGCGTGTTCTGGAACAAGCCTCGCTAGCGGCTCGAAACGATGTTACCATTTTACTTTTAGGAGAAAATGGAACCGGAAAAAATTTATTGGCACAAGGCATTCATAACGCGAGTCCTCGCGCTGGCAAAACCTTTGTTTCTGTCAATTGTTCTGCGATCACAGAAAGCCTTTTAGAATCAGAACTTTTTGGGCATGAAAAAGGGGCCTTCACCGGCGCGGAACGTACCCGCCGAGGACGTTTTGAATTAGCCGATGGAGGAACACTTTTTCTCGATGAAATTGGGGATCTGTCGTCCGCGGCCCAAGCTAAAATTTTGACGGCTGTAGAGTATAAAGAATTTCAACGGGTGGGGGGTGAAAAAACGATACGAAGCAATGTCCGAATTATTGCCGCCACCAACAGAGATCTTGAAGTGATGGTCCAGGAAAACGCCTTTCGCGAAGATTTATACTATCGCTTAAATGAAGTCAAATTGGCAATTCCGCCCCTCAGAGAACGCAAAGGAGATATTCCTCTCATTATTGAAAAATGTCTTGCAGAACAGAGGCAAAAACATCAAACTGCGGTGGAAGGGGTTTCTGAAGAGGTGATGAAATGCTTTATGTCTCATGATTGGCCCGGAAATGTCCGAGAACTCACGGCCGCTTTAAAAAGAGGCATCTCGATGGCCAAAGGGAAAGAAATTCGATTTGAAGATCTCGCCTTGCGCATTCAATATATAGACACCGATTTAGGGAGTGTCGAAAATAAAGACGAACTGCTCTTAAACACCGTAGAACGTCGTCAT
The DNA here is from genome assembly GCA_964530615.1 of uncultured Planctomycetota bacterium. Taxonomy (GTDB): domain Bacteria; phylum Planctomycetota; class JBBTDB01; order JBBTDB01; family JBBTDB01; genus JBBTDB01. Next base: position 48,480 of record CAZHAR010000007.1, read on the forward strand.
ATCGCTTGGGTTTTAAGCTTAACGAAAAGGAAAAAAAATGAAACCTGCAAACTTTTAGGCATTACCCGACCCACCTTAGATCGCAAAATCAAATTTTATAATCTGGAAGTCGAAAGTTAAATGAAAACACTCTCTATTTTTTTTATGTTGATGAATATTATTTTATGGGGCTGTTCTACCACTGAAAACGCCACAACGGATTCCAATACTTCCGAAAATTCGTCTAAAAATACCTCCAATACTTCCGAAAATTCATCGGAAACAAAACAGAACGCGCCCTTAGTAGAGGCAGAGGTCGAACAGGAAATGAGACGTTTATTAAAACTCTATGATCAAGGAACTCCAGAAGAATGGGCGAAAGCTCGAACCCAATTGATGAACTGGCCCGACGAAAAATATCGAACCAAGGCTTTAGATGGACTCTGTTTGATGTTATTTAACCGCTTTCGTATTACGGGTGCAGTGGTCACCTTTCAAAAGGCCCAACAAGAATTTAAAATCATTGGGAAACAAGCGGTGCCCTATTTAATCGTTTTTATGTCCAATCCAAAAATGACGGATAATGTTTCTCGTAAATATTGTGGAGACGCGCTCGCGTTGATTGGAAAAGAAGCGATTCCAGAGATTAAAGAGACCCTAAAAAAATCGGGACAAGCAAAATATCACTACGATCTCATTGTCGCGCTGGGTGAAACCCAAGATAAAGCAGCGATTCCTATCCTCATAGAAATGACAGAAGAAAGCGATTACGGACGACGATCGTATGCCGCAGAATCCTTAGGAAAAATCTCCGAGGCGGAAAGTATTCCCCCACTTTTGAAACTTCTCAACGATGAAGAAGAATTTGTGTGTGTTAAAGCCGCTAAAGCGTTACACTCCCAAAAAAAGTTCTTAAAAGATTCAGGACAACTCTCGGCTATCATTCAAACCTTGAAAAATCGAAAACAGGGTGTTTCTCCAGAAAGTGACCTCTATCAAGAACTCAATCGTACTTTACGGACACTCCAAAGCTAGTACGCTGATTTTTGAGTTTAAACTATGACGGAATTTCATCTTGGAAGCGCCCAGAGACAGTGCCATCATTGCCAACAAGGAATTCAACCGCTAGAAATTTTCTTTTCAACGGTTCAGATCACTCAGGACCAAATCCTTCGTCGTGAGTTTTGTATTTCTTGTTGGAATCTTCAACAAAATTTAGGAATTTATTGGAAAACTAAAGGAAAAAAATTTCCGGAAAAAGTAAATCCCCCGAATATTCCACTTTTATGGGAAATGTTTTGGGCAAGTCAAGAAAATTCTCCATATCTCCATTATTTTCTTGGACTTGTATTAATGCGGAGACGAGAAATTGATTTTATTAAAACGATTGAACAAGACGGAAAACGCTATTTAATTCTTCGAGCAAAGCCCCAAAATCAATGGCTACAAATCCTTGATTTTTCTTCTGAAACCCAAGAACTAGAACGTATTCAACAAGAACTTTATCTCGCGTTACCCGATGTAACTTTTTAAAAAATATAGTGTTCTATTTCTAAAAGGTCGACTTCATTTTTGGAGAAAACTTTATTTTTTTTCTTCTCTTAAAACTTTGCAAGAAAGAAGGGGTAATTTTCGTCAAAAGAAATAAATTAGGGTTCTTGGCTTTGGAGAGAAAGTTTCTTGACACTTATTAGGGGCTATGGTAGCATAGCCTGTCTTCTTCTAGGTAAAGTTTTTAGATTGAAATTGTTTTATAAATCTCCGCCCTTATTCCCTGATAGAAAGAGGGTTAGGTTATGGAAGAACGTCAACTATTACAAATTCTGGTGAATGCTAAAAAACTCACCCCGGCTCAGGCAAAAAACGTAAGCGAAATGCAAGCTTTGTTAAAAGGGCCTGTCTCTTCAGTGATATGCAAACTGGGCTTCATGAAAGATGAAGAATTAACCAGTTTTATCGCCCAACAAGAAGGGCTAAAAGTTGCTGATCTTGAGGGGATGATTATTCCTGAAAATCTTGTGAAGTTAGTTCCTCGCGAAATTATTGAAAAATATGAATTATTTCCCATTCGCAAGAAAGGAAATACCATTACTTTAGCGATGAGTGATGTTAAAGACTTCAATGCCATCCAAGAAGTGGCTTTCGCCACAAACTTACGCGTGGATGTAATTTTAGCTTCACAAAACTCTATTAAAAAAATTATTACGCAATTTTTTGATCAAGCGGATACCCAACAAAAAGAATTGGATGGATTGGGTTTAACAGAAAATGACTCGGATACCGTAAAGGCCCTTGTAATGCTGTTAATTGAAAAAGGAATCCTCAAAGAATCCGAACTAAAAGATAAAGTCACTTCTGTAAGCGCTCTTTCCGCTCACAAAAAAGGCTAATCTTCTCTTCCGAGTGAGGCTCAAAAAGATTCTATATGATCATCTCGAACAAAGATTTGATAGAACATCTTTCTTCAACTTTAAACTTACCTGCAGAAGAAACTCAAAATCTCTTCGAGACTGTTATTTCTTTCCTTGCGGAATTTCTTCGAGAAGATCGAAAGATAAAATGCGCCGATTTCGCCGCTCTCTCCCTCGGTGGACAAGAACCACTTGATGAAGTAGCATTCGCAATCAAAGCAGGATCTAAAGCCCCCAAATTGTTTCACGCTGTTTTTTCTTATATCCAACAAAAACTTCTTGAAGGCTGTCAAGTTGATCTTAGCGATTTTGCGACCTTCCGGATCGAAGAAAGAAAAGCCAAAGTTGTTCTCGATAAAAAAACAGGACAAAAAAATTTCTCGCCTTCCAAAAAAATTTGCCTGTTTATCCCTTCTCAATCGTTCCAAGATGCGGTCGGTGGAAAGCCGATTTCTTTCATTCCAACATCCTCTTTACAAGAATCAGTGAGCAAAATGAAGTCATCAGGAATTCTTCTTGCGGTCCCCGAGCGGGACCCTTTTGTGCGTACCATTGAGTACCACTTCACTAAGTCTGGCTGGAAAGTTCAGACAGCGATATCGGTCAAAGAAGCCCAGCAAATGCTAGGCGGGAATGAAACCTTCCTAGTGATTCTGGATTCAGGATTGGCCGACTCCCAAAAATTATGTGAACACCTAAAATGTACTATTGAAACAAGTCTGATTCCTTTAATTATCATGTATCCAAAAGGAACAGATATTAAAAAAACAGACCAATTCCGCATTTGTGGAAACGAATTCGTAGTTCAACCTTTTGAAGTGAAAACACTCCTCTCGATGGCTGAAACCGAATTGACCCGCAGTGCAGAAGAAGAAGCGATTTTTCGTCAAGAAGTTCTCTTCCAGTTCCCCACGGAAGATGAATCTATCGATCGCGCCAATGAACTCGGAGCCAAGCTCTTTGATGCTTCTGGACTTTCTGATGAAGGTCAAGTCGCACTTTGTGCCGCCTTCCGCGAAGGCATTGGAAACGCGGCTCAACACGGAAATAAACATCGCCGTGATAAATTACTGGAAATTCTCTACCTTTTAGATAAAGAAAAAATTACGGTTTCCGTCACCGATATGGGAAACGGATTCGATCACTCCAAATATCTCAATCAAGGCAAAAACCGTGATGCGCTCGATAAAGCACGCGAATCTCATCGCGTTGGAAAATTAGGGGGTTTGGGAATTATGTTGATGCTCAAGTGCGTAGATCGCCTTGAATACAACGACAAAGGAAACGTTATTACCCTTACCAAATTTATTAAAAAGAATTAATAAAAATTAAAAGAGGCACGTCTGCTTTAAAGTAGTCGTGCCTTATTTTTTTTAATTCCCTCCGCTTAACGCCCCCAAAATGAAGATTTCTTCATTTCCTTCTAGTTTTTCTTTTAAATCACGGGTCCAGTGATCTTGGATAAATACTTTGATATGCGGACGAACCTCGTTTCGTTCGTCCACGACCCGAAATTTTAACCCGGGGAACTGCTGATCAAGATGATCGAAGACTTCTGCGAGGTTTTTTCCCAGAACTTCAACGACAGATTGTTGATTCGTATAGCTGAAGAGAATGCTTCCTAGATGTACTTTCATTAAAATTTTCCCGCAGAAACACTATAAATTTGGGGCAAGTGCGAAACCAGACAGTTCCAGCTTTCCCCTTCATCTATACTGCCCCAAATTTCACCGGAAGTCGTTCCAAAATAAAGCCCGGGATTGTCCGTTTCGCCATCGCAAGTCATACATTGACGTTTAACGGTAAACCAGGCTTGTTCTTTCGGGAGTCCTTGATCCAGTCGCTTCCAAGTTTTTCCTGAATTTTGCGTCCGATAAACAGCCGGTTTGCCTTGAGGGCTAACGCGTGGCCAAACTTGAGTGCCATCCATTGGGAAAACCCAAACCGTTTTTTCATCAGAGGGATGTCCGACCATAGGAAAGCCTATATCTCCAATAGTTTTAGGTATATTCGTACCAATACGGGTCCATTCCGTCCCTTGAGGGCGATTGAGTCGATAAATTCCGCAATGGTTTTGTTGATATAAGATATCCGGGTTTGCAGGATGAATAATCATGCAATGCGGATCATGTCCATATTCTGGGGGAGGCCCCGGAATAAAATCAATGGCGACTCCTTTATTTAAAGGGCTCCAGTCTTTTCCTTGATCCGTGCTTTCAAAAGTTCCACCGCCAGACATTGAAAGATACATATGTTTGGGATCTCTTGGATCAATTCGGATACTATGGAGCTTGCTTCCATCCGGAGTTCCGTCGTTACCGAAGTTAGTCCATTTTTCCCACATTGAATGAAAGTTGAATCCTTTGACACTTTCCCAGCTTGCGCCCGCATCTTCCGAACGGAACAACCCTTGTGGAGAAGTACCCGCATACCAAACGTCTGGTTCTTCAGAATGTCCGGGTGTCAACCAAAAATTGTGTTTGACGGTTCTGGTTTGAAAGGCTTCGGATTTTTTGGTTGTTTTTTCAAATTGGGGAGGATGTTTAGATTCGATCCAGTTTTTCCCGCAATCTTTTGAGACAAAGATCGTGGGGCCAAGATGTCCACCCGTGGAGGTTAAGAGAAGTGTTTTCCCATCGCGTGGATCGAGTTGGATATCGTGGATCTTGGAACCTAAAAATTGGGGCCCTTCGATTTTCCAATTTGCTCTGGAAGGGTCTGCATGAAGAAAAAAAACGCCTTTGGTGGTCGCAATGAATAAAGAGAGGTTACTTTTTTTTGTTGTATTTTTTTTTGTTGTACTTTTTTTCAAAGGAACTCCTGACTAAAACGGTTTAAGGACACTATTTATTTAAGGCTTTTTGGAGGCTTAAGCCTTTTTGGAGGCAAAATCCTTTCCAACTAAATCGATTCCTTGTCTCACTAAACGACGCGAAAATTTCATTTTAAGTGGGGAATGGAGGAACCGATTTAACGCGGCCAGTAAATATTTTTGACACGTTGCTGGCGCGTGAGGAAATTCTTCTCGTACCGCTGAGAAGGTTTTCAGCCAATGCGCTGAATAAATAGGCAACCCAAGGCCATGATCAAGAATTTGCTCCAGACTTTCTTTCCAAAAAGAATCCACATCCGAAACCATCCAGAGTGCAGTTTCTTGCTCAAGATCAAGAAAATCCCGGTTTCTTCCCTGAAAACAGGCCATCTGTAACAATCCTTGTTTCCATAATTCAGGATATTTTGTCGCTAGAGAACGCAGAGCATTGGCAAAAGTGAGCGCATGGGAAAAATCGAGCCAATCCACATTCGCCTGAACCGACTTCCGATTTTGTTGCTGGAAGCTTAAATCAAAATAGAGCATATTTCGAGCACTTGCTTCTAACATAGCCCAATAAATGGATTCTGGAGAAAATTGCTTTGATTTTTCGCACACCCACGCCATGCAAGAGTGGGTGGTAAGCGCATAAGCTTCTTCTGCAGGAATTAGAGATTTTGTCGAATGTGTAGGTCTCGTTTCCGAAAGTTGTTGGTGAAAAGACGCATATTCTTTGAATTCTGGAGTTAAATCTTCGCGGGTCGAAAAACAGAAGGATCGTATGAGAGGTGGAAGAATCCATCGCTCTATTTCTGTTCCTAAAAAACGAACCAGCGTGCCGAGTTTGTAGACCCAAATTAACGAATGTCCAAAATCATTATAATGCAACAGCGCGATCTTGGCTAAAATAGGCTCTAGGTCAGAATAATGCAGTCCGGAATCTAACGCCCCGTTCATAAGTGCAATAGCGTCACTTTCTTTTTCTTGCTCAATGGCTTGAATGAGGGCTTCATTCGAAAAAGGTCTGGCTTCAGTACTGTAGGGATATTCCAAACAACGAAGCGTGTCAAACGAAAGATGATCAAAGGATTCGATGAGACAAATCAATTGATTTTCAAAATGGTTTGTATTTTCCTGATAAAGTTGTAACCAATCTGCGGTCGCGGCATAGGCATGCGTGGTCCCAAATTCCAAACGAGTGTAACACCATTTGAAAACAGGAAGAAAAAAAGAAGTCGGGTTACGCCCCTGAAAGTGTAATCGTGCGAGTTCACGAATCATACGACCATATTGTCTTTTCTGGAAAGCAGTCTGAAAACCGCCTAATATTTTAGCGGAGATTTCTTCCGAAGAAGGACCCGAAAGATTGATCCAAACGCTCTGATCTTCAATTTTCACAGGATAAACTTGAACATGATCCCCGCCAAGAATGCAGTTTCCTGTTTTTAAATCAAATTTCCAGTTATGCCATTGACAGGTCAAGACACATTCTTCTCCGAGGGTTCCTTCTTTAAGAGGGTACCCTTCATGAGGACAGCGATTGTTCAAAGCAAAAATTTGTCCTTGCGGAGTCTCTAAAATAAGAATTTGTTTGGACTCTTTATGAAAAAGAACTCGTTTTTTTTCATGGAGTTCTTCAAAAGAAATCACTTTTTCCCAACTCATAGCCAAGCCTCTTCTTTATCGTAACATCCCTATTTTGAATTTATTTTTTCTACAGGATTATTATAGCGATTCCATTGATTAAACCAGCCTTTTGAGGGAATCAGTTGCATTTTTTGATAGGTTTTGGAGTCGGTTAAAAAATTTTTAAATTTTTCAGGATTAGGAGTCCAAAAAAAAGCAAGAATCATCACCCCAATCATCACCAAAGAGGTCTTCCAATTTTTATAGTCAAACAATTTTAACGCAGTTCCAAACGATTTCTTCATCCGAACATTCATCAAATCAACACTATAACATTCATCCAAACAGAGATGAATCAAAAAACCAATGGCTAAAAAGAGACCCATCATCCAGGAAAAAAATTCATTAAATCGCAAAAAATGGAAACCTATCGAGGTTAGACCAAAGGCAAAAAAAGCGCAGGAGGCGATCGAATGAAAAATTCCTCGATGAACGGTAAATTTAGAAAAAAGCTTTAACGCAACATATCGAACCAAAATATAACTGCTTCCGCAGACAATCCATAGTTCAAGAATCGAGTAACTTTCAACCCAATTCAAAGTGGCAAACCAAGCCACAATCACCGCCATCGTTGAAAAAATCATGCGTATCGCGGACGAGTGAGTCGAATCAATATCCGGTAAAATACCCCCTGCGGTTCCAAGGATCCAAAGCATCATCGATTCACGCGCGTCGACAAGACCCGCACCTAAACAAGTCGTTGCTAATAAACCGCTTCCAATAGCGGCAAATGAGAGATGGGTTTCAAAATTGGCCATAAGTGGGGTCACTTTCTAAAAACAGCAGAAATTCTAGGGTGTTGTTTATAGTATACTCCTCCTAGAGACATTTTTTTTAGAGCAAACTCTATTTTATTAAATGGGGATAGATTCCCAAGGTTTTGGGGTAATACTTTTTCGAAATTCTCCAATACGCGTCATTGTTTCGGCCCAAGTGAGCGTGAATTGAATTTTATCAAAAAAAAGCAAGCGCTTGGCGACAATAGCCAAAGAAAAACACCAATAAATGGACATCAGCGGATTAATCCAGAGTTTGCTTCCACGGGTTCGCCGAATCCGATGGTGATCTCCATATTGACCCTCTAGCGCGCTAAAAATAGAGTTACAAACAATACTTTGTTGAGGTTGGACGTTATTTAAGTATTCCACCGCGTCCCTATATTCCGCGACTCCGGGCATTGGAGGAACCAGCGAATACGCTCCTAAATAACCTCCGGATTTAGCCAAATCGGCAATCGCTTCAAAGCATTGTGCGTGGCTAATTCCGTGAAAAAAATCCACGCCAAAGCCTAAGCAAAGAAGATACGAAGGAAGATTCAGTTGAGAAACAGCCGCAATAGATGTCACATCTTCTGTCGGAGAACCAAGAGAAACTTCATTTCCACACATTAGACTGTCGGTTCCGCCGTCCACGAGAATAATTGCTTCAATTTGAAACTGATTCACAAGCCATCGATAGCTCTCTAAAAGAGGAACCACACCACTTCCTCCATCGAAAGCGTAAAGAGAAGGAATTGGAGTTCCGCGTCGGGAAAACCAATAACATAAATGATGTTCTGGGAAATATTCTGATCCTTGAGATAAATCGGTCACTTCCCAGCATTTAGGATGAACGAGTTTCGCGTTCGTTTTTTCAAGCGAGGTAAAAGAAAGATTCGCCAGAATTAAGTCTTTTCCCAACGCTTTCAAGGCAAAGTAGAGGGGGAGTCCAGAAAAAATATCAAATCCGCCCCCAGCGCCCGCAATCAAAATACGTTGATATTGTTTAATTTGAGTACAAAAAGGAATTTCAAAGCTCATCGTAAAAACTTTCGTTCTTTTAAAAAAAATTTCAAAATTTCGTAACTGTTCAGGTCTCCTAATGTCCCCCGCTGGCGGGGGATCAAGGGGGTGGAGTCTTTCAGAAGTGCTCTTCCACCCCCAAACCCCCGCCAGCGGGGGACAAGGACCACAAGCTTTTGTGGTTTGACCTAAATTGAAATCTACAGGTTGTACCTGAATAGTTACAAAATTTCACCCTAAAAAATGTTTCTTCACAACTACTTTCCTAGAGAAAGTGGATTCGCTATAATTTTGAGAACTAATTTTACTTCATTTCTCAAAATTTCTCGCTGAATATGGGTGTTTTATGGAAAAAAATATTTACATTTTTTCATTTTTTCTGTTCGTTTTTTCGAATACTCTTTTCGCTCAGGATCTACTACAACAAGCGGAAGTCGATTATAAACGCGGAACCACACTTCATACACAAGGGCGCTATCAAGAAGCGATTCAGGCGTTTACTGAGGCTCTCGCTAAAAACCCCAATCATGATAAGGCTTATAATGACCGCGGAATCTCGAAAAAAAGTCTTGGAGAGGATCAAGGCGCCCTCGAGGATTATACGAAATCCATTCTCCTGAATCCCAATAACGCCGACACCTACTTCAACCGCGCGCTCACTCGCGTTAAATTAAAAGACTACGCGGGTGCCAAAATGGATTACGCCCAAGCCATCTATCTCAATCCTCAAGATGCGGAAGCCTATTATTATCGCGGATTGATTAGACAAGATGAAAACGATTTCAACGGAGCCATCGAAGATTATTCCACCGCCCTTCAGCTTCAACCCAGTAACATCCGCGTTCAGCCCGCTTATTATGATCGTGGACATGCCTACTTTGCACTGAAACAACTTCAAGAAGCGAAGACGGATTATCAACGATTTCTAGAAGTCACCAAAAATTCCATCCAAAGCAATCTTCAAACCAAATACGAAACTATTTATCAAAAATTTCCTGAACTTAAAACCACTGCAAATACAAACAGTTTCGAGGCCAAGATCCATTTAAATAACGGCGTACAAAAATATAACAAGGGGGAGTATGCCGGAGCGATTCAGGATTATTCACTCGCGATTGAAATGAATCCTTCTTATGCCGATGCTTTCTATAATCGAGGGTTAGCCAAAGGACAGATCAAGGATTATTCTGGAGCCATTCAAGATTTTTCTGAAGCCATTCGCATCGATCCAACCGATTATGAAGCGTATAATCAGCGTGGCAAATCAAAACATAATTTAGAAGATTATACCGACGCTATTCAAGATTATACGACTAGTCTTCAACTCGATCAGCGCTCCGCTTTAATTTTTTATAATCGCGCACTCTCTAAAATTAAAATTTTTGATTATGTTGGAGCCTTACAAGATCTCGATCAGGCGCTAATAATTAATCCTCAACAAGATATTGCTTATTTTGAACAAGGAAATTGTAAAATGGATACCCGAGATTATACGGGCGCTATTGAAGCCTATACTCTTGCGATCCAGTTAAATCCTCTAGAAAATTACTATTTTAACCGCGCCTTATCTTATTACACTTTAGGATCTCTTCAGGAAGCACAACAAGATTTTAATAAAGTGGTTCAACTTAATCCCAACAACTTTACAGGGTGGAATAAACTGGGGCTTTCTCAGTATTATTCAAATCAATATGACAGTGCCTTACAAAGTTATAATCAATGTATTAATTTAAATCCTAACTTCGCCGAAGTCTATAACAATAGAGGAATTATCTGGCACATTAATGAAGATTATCTCCGCGCCGAAGAAGACTATAATCGCGCAATTCAACTCGATCCGCAATATTCATTACCTTACTATAATCTTGCTTTAATTTACTATAATCAATATCGATATCCTGAAGCGCTTGAATATTCTAATAAAAGCCTCGAGATTAATCCTAGCTATGCAGATGCTTATCTGATTCGCGGAAATGTTTATCTAGAACAAAAAGAATATTATAAAGCGTTACAAGATTATCAAAACGCGATTCTGATTAATCCTAATGTTCCTCTTTATTATTATAATCAAGGACTCGCCCATTATAATTTAAAACAATATGATCAATGTATCACTTCCACAACCGAAACCATTCGATTAGATCCTAATTACCAAAAAGCTTATGAAAAAAGAGCTTCCGCCTTCGTTTTACTGAATAAAAATCGGGAAGCCCTAAAAGATTATGAAACCCTCATTTCGATTCTCCCTCCTTCGGATGCCAGACTTTTAACTATTTATTATCAATCTGGAGAACTTTATAATCTTGAAGGAGAAGTGGCTTTTGCCCGACAATCCTATGAAAAATATCTTCAACTCACCGAAAATAATACCGATCCCGTTATTCTCGATCAACGCGCTCAAGTCTCGCGTCGTCTGTCCGAGCTTCCACAACAAACAACGAATCCCAAAATCATCGATCTCAAACAAAAGATTCAAGATAAAAGCTATCAGGTTCGTATTCAGGCCGCTCTTCAAGCAAAAGAGTTAGGAACAGAGGCAACAGAGCTTCTTCCTTTATTACAAAAGATGGCAACTCAGGATGAAAATACGCTCGCTCGCAAAGTTGCTGAAGAAGTCTTGAAAAAACTAAAACCGGCTTCTCCTCAAGATATTCTCAAACAAATCCTCGCTTCTAATGATCGGACTCTCTTTACAGGACTCGCCCAACTAGATCTCAATACCCAAAATCAACTGGTTTCACTTCTAGCACCCCTCCTGTCCGATCCGCAAATGGAACTGGAAATGCGTATCCGCGTGGCAATGGCTCTAAGTAAATTCGGAAAACTCGCTAAACCGGCACTGCCTCAGTTGATTCGCGCCTTAAAAGAGGAGAACCAAAAATTGCGCCAATACAGCGCACAAGCAATTGGCTCCATCGGTTCCGACGCCATTGAGGCCCAAAGCGATCTGATGGCCCTTCTTCTCTCGGCTCCGACAACGTCAAACCCCGAAGATCAAGAATATACGAATACTTTAATTGAGGCACTGAATCGCCTTCAACAATAGCTGTGTGTGCTCCCCCTCACCCCCCAACCCTCTCCTGCAATAGGGAGAGGGAGTAAGAAGTAAGAACTGAATTGTCCCTACAAAAATATGATGCAAGCTTTTGTTGTTCATCCTGATTTTGAAATGCTCTTTCAAGAATACGCGCTCACTTCTGGGGAGACTTTTTTTTCTTTAACTCCACGAAGCGGACTCTATGTTCGTGTTTTACGAACACTCAAAATGCGCGCTAATATTTATTTTGAACTTCAAGGAAAAGAAAAAAAATTTGGATTTTATTTAAAAACACATCAACCCCTCTCCTTCTGGCAATCTCTGGGCCTACGGTTTGGCTTTAAACGATATATTCCAGCAGGATGGGGCGAATGGGAACAAATTACTCAACTGAAAGCCTATTTACCCACGATGACCGCAGTTTCTGCAGGAATTCTTCCCGGAACTTGGGGAAAATATACAGGCGCTTCTTTTTGTATTACCGAAGCCCTTTATGGATATATTCAACTCGATCACTATTTACGCACAGAAACACTCACTCGCGCCTTAATTCAACAGGTTGCGAACTATGCTAAACAATTTCACGCGTTGCATTTTAGCCATAAAGATTTTTATTTATGCCACTGGTTTTATCATCCCCAAACGCAACATCTCGCGCTCATTGATCTTCAACGTCTTACCCGCCCTCTCTTTTTTTATCGCTGGAGAATCAAAGATATTGCAGAACTGGACTATTCTACGTATGTCCTTCCCCTGAAACGTACCGATAAATTACGTTTCATTCGGTTCTATTTTGGGCTCGGTTCCGGAGAAAAATTAACGCAACAACATAAACGATTCATCACCGTGGTTCTTAAAAAAAGTTTGCAAATCCGACAACATAATCGTGGTTATAAATAGCCCTTATTTCGCCGACGTACACGCACGTAGAGAAGCGCAATTATACAGGGAAGGCCAATATAAAGAAATTCACTTTGAATGACTCTCACGCCGTGAATACTGAAAAAAGCGCCACCTATTGGGGAGACTTGAATGGGTCTCCAAGGGAAGAAATATCGACTATTTTCAAAGGGAGAGAAAAATGCAACTCCTAAACCGCCATTCGTCATCGCGTCCAGTATTGGATGCGACACCGTACACAAAAATAAATACAAAAAAAATAGTTTTCGATCCGACTTTCGCTGACGTAAAAAGAGAACCGACATTCCCCACGCAAGTAAAAGCGCAAAGACAATGGAATGCGTAAAACCACGATGTCCAAAAAAATGACCATACGCAACAAAGGCAAACGAAAGGACATCTAAATCAGGAATATTGGCACAGTAAATTCCTAAAATCCAGTAAATGAAAGGCGGATTTCGATAAGGAATCTGTTTTCCAATTGTTACCGCAACAAGTGCGTGTCCGAATGCGGAGGCCATAAACGCTCCTGATCGAAAAGAAATTACGGATGATTAATCAATTCTAACGCTTTCTCTAAATATTCATCTCTCTGATTTTTAACCCCCTCAATCGTGCGTTCAACAGGAACTGTCGGAGAAATCCCGATCAAATGATGTTGCGTTCCATCCTGTTTGACCACACGCATTCCAGTCCAAGAAATACTAAAACCTCCGGGTAAATTGAGAGAATTCACATTTCCATTGGCTCCGGCAGTCGTGGAACCAACAATCTCGCCGAGATGATACTGTTCCACAAAACTGAGAAAAGATTCGGCGTAACTAATCGCCTTCCCATTGGTTAAAAAAACAACTTTTCCTTGAATTTGAGGCGTTAGCGACGGTAAGCTCCAACCAGAAAAAGCATAGCCCACTCTATTTTTTTGATCGGGATAAATGAGGAGTGGAATTTGCATCCATTGTTGCGACGTATCCGCTTCTTTAAGCAGATACGAGAGAATTTGATGGTTCCCGTTCGGATACCCTCGCAAATCAAAAACAATCCCCTTCGCCTTGGCTAAATCAGGCAAAACAGCGGAGATCTCTTTCATCGTCGCCTGATCCAAATTCACATAATAAATATCGGGATCGAGTTTTTCAATGGATTCTCTCGGGTTCTCTCGAAGATCGCCCCGAAAATATCGAAATTCTTCAACCTCTAGAATTTTTCCTTCTCTCTGAATCTGGACTTTACAAGGAGTTCCTTCTGGCCCTCGAAACAAAGACATTAAAGCGATTTCACGCTTCCATTGCTTCGATCCTGAAACATATTCTTCCAAATCGAAGAGAACCGTCTTTGCGTCTTTTTGGTCAATAGAAACGAGAACATCCCCGGGTTTAAACTTTGCAGAATTTCTAGAAACCGTAATCACTAGCTGATTTTCAATCCAGCAAACTTTTATCGGTAATATGGCTTCTGAGCGGAGAAAAGAATGATACACCATCGCGTGCCCGTCTTGAAGTTTTGCGATGAACTGGCTAAGCGTGAAATAAAAATCTTTTTCTGTTTTATCCTGAAAGGTTCGTAAAAGGGTTTTTCTGAGGATGTCCAGCCAATCCAGAGAAAGCACATCAAAATACGGATAGAAGTGTTGCATAATGTTCCAAGAAATAATAATATTTCCAAGACGAACATTTTCATCTGTAGCCGAAAAATAAGCGGGTTTAAAGTGCTTCATCGATTGCTGAAGTTTTTCCACAGGATACTCTGGATTACTACCGAGAGTCTTCTGTTCATCGCTATAAAGCGCAAGCGGAAACTGGCACCACAACCCCGGAAGAATTTCCTGAGTGCAAAGTTCTCCCATTTTTGGATATTCCTTGAACAATTCGCCTGTAAAGACGTCTTGCTTACTTTCTATAAAAAGCGATTGCTTCCCTTCAGAACATTGTTGATCGGTAATTTTATGGAGATGTCCTTTTCCAGTGGCGTTCCACTGAGGTGGATATGCGCCCAATTTCCCTTCTTCAAATCCGGCATTCTTAACCGAAACAGGAACCCACTGATCCCCTTCTTGAATCGAGAGTTCCACTTGATCGAACCCCAATTCTCCAGCGCCCATCAAAAAACAGCCAAAGACGATCTGTTGCGCATTGTCATTCACCTTTCCGCTAATTTCATAAGATTGCCATTGATCAGAAACAATGGGGCGATTTTGCATATTATCAAAGAATCCCATCGTCTGATCGGAACAATCCACGCGAAGCCAGAGTTGTCCTTGATTTCCAGCTCCAAAAACTTTCGTTTTTACAGACGCTCGATAACGAATATTTTTACCTCGTAATGAAACAGCATCGATCCCTTGAAGAATATTGCCAAAGGCATACACATTGGAGAGCCAATTTTTACGGTTGATACGGATACTCGTATAAATAGATTCCGCGTTCGAAAAACCGAGTCCACGATGTTGCCACGCAACGATTTTTAGACCTGTTGCATTTTCAGGCAACGTTTTTTTAAAATCGATCATTGCCTCTCCCGTTTGATAAATTTGGAGTGTCGGAGCAATCGGGTAAAATAGCTCTTTTAGAATATTTTTTAGTTCTTCAGAATTTTTAGCGGACTTTACGCGATGACTGCCATAAATCGCAAAATCATCCCAAGGAACCTGACTTGCTTCATCACTCGGGTGGAACCATCGTATATAGCCATAAAGTCGAGCGAACGCCTCCAGATTTTGGATCGTGTTCTCAACAGAAATTTCTTGAGCGAACACAAGTGGAAAAAAGAGCATAGCGAGGAATAAGCGTTTCATAGATTAAGCTCCAGAAGAATTGTTGCGTTATTTTTTATAGATAAAAATCTTATATTCTTACACTTCTTGATGTCGAAAGCAACGGACTTCATGATCATTGATCATTCCGCTCGCCTGCATAAAGGCATAGCAGATCGTGGTTCCAACAAATTTGAATCCGCGCTTCTTTAAATCTTTGCTCATCGTGTCCGATTCTGGAGAACTGGGCGGAATTTCTTTAACAGAGTTCCATTGATTGATTTTAGGCTGATAAGAAACAAATTGCCAGATGTATTTGTCAAAAGTTTCAAACTCCTCCTGAACTTTGAGAAACGCGTTCGCGTTTTGAATCGTCGATCTAATTTTGAGTTGGTTTCGGATAATTCCTGCATCTTGAAGTAATTTTTGAACTTTATCTTCTTTAAAACGCGACACTTTACGGATATCAAAGTCCGCAAAGGCTTTCCGAAAATTTTCTCGTTTTCGTAAAATAGTTTGCCAACTGAGCCCAGCTTGAAACGCATCTAGAATCATAAATTCAAAAAGTTTTTGATCCTCATGAAGTGGAACACCCCATTCCTGATCATGATAAGTTTTCATTAAAGGATCGTCTTTGGGCCAAACGCAACGATATTTTTCTTTCATATTTTTTCCTAAATAGAATGGTCTCTCAGAAAGTGCTTGATTCGGGTTAAATTCAATAAAAATAAGGCGACAATCACGACTATAGCCGCAGTATTTTTATTAATAACTTCTTTAGTGAAAATAGCAAGGATCAATAAAAGACACCACACAATATCTTTTTGGTTTCGTTGATACCATTTCCCAACAATTTCAATGGCTTCATACTCTCGTGAAGTCACCTGACGATTTCCAAGATAGTTTTCAATATCTTTGACTATTGCTTTCACATTGCTATATCTTCTATGAGCAAGATTGTGTGTTGCTTTCTCGATAATACTTTCAATATCTTTAGAAATTTTTTCTGAAGTCTCTTCAGACCCTTTTTCATGGGTCAAATAGGTAAATTTGGTTTTCCTTTTATTTTGTTCAATCAAAAAATGCATTTCTTCTTTGGGAGAGCGTGTGGTATAACACTCTTTCAATATTTTCCCAAGTGAATAAATATCGGATTGAATATCAATATTAACGGCATTTTCTTGCTGTTCTGGAGCCATATATCCTAGCGTTCCGAGACTTCCAATCGTTTTGTAATAGTTTTCATAAGAAATTGATTTTAATTCTTTTTCCTGTTTTTGAGAAAAGTATTCCAAGCTTTCATAAGCAGGATCTGTTACACTTTCTTTTAGTCGTTTTGCAATTCCCCAATCAATCACATATACCTCTCCAAACTGACCAATCATAATATTTTCAGGTTTAAGATCGCGATGAATAATTCCTTTGGAGTGGGCATAGGCTACGGCATCACACACTTTAAGAAAAATATTCAAAAGCTTTGTTTCTTCATATCCGCTAATCCCTTCTCGTTTCTTTATGAAAAAATTTCGTAAGGTTTCTCCTTCTATTTTTCTCATCGTAAATTGGATAGAAGAATCTTCCATTTTTTGAACATCATAGAGTGGAATAATATTAGGATGTTCTAAAATAGCCGTAATAGAAGCTTCCTGATACAGACGCCACATTAATGTTTGTTGTTTAAGAATTTCAGAATCCGAAAGAGTTATTTTTTTCCACTGTATCGTTTTACGGGCGACTTCTCGACCTAAAAATTGATCTCGGATCAACTCGACAACGCCCATTCCTCCGGCTCCAAGCGTTTTAATTATCTTATAACGATTCTCCTCTAAAAGTGTTTTTAATTGCTGATCCATCGAGAATTTGTTTGTAACAGAATTATTAGTTACCACAGTTGGGGACTGAGTTAATTCTCCAAGCGGTGTTTCTAGCCCGTTAGAAATTTCAAGAATCTTTTCTGCTTTAGATTTTTTGGTCAACAAATTAAATTCTTGCAGAAACGTATTATTTTCTGTATTTTCTGGACTCTTTTGATTCTTTAGAGAGTCCTTGTGGCTTTCAGGTAACGCGGTCATTATTTAACCTATTTCAATGATTTATTCTCTGTTGCATAAAAAAGGATCTATTCTTTTGGAAGGAGATAAATAATAACGAGTTGTGGACGACAAAAAAAACGCAAGCGAGGCGCGTGATGTCGCTCCATTCCAATACCGCGCGAGACAATCAAGGTTCTTCCATTTCCTAAATCCGTCTTCCCGCTCGCCCAGGAACGAGGAACCGAAGAAAAGGTCATGAGTGGCCCCAAACCCGGAATTTGAACTTGCCCTCCGTGCGTGTGTCCGGCGACTAGAAGATCTGCGTCAATTGAGCCTAACGCAAAATCAGGAGCGTGTCCAAAAACGAGATGAAATGGCTTCGAATCCGGGGACGAAATTTGTAGCGTCCGCATAAAAGAATCTCGCATCGTGAGTCCAGTAATCGCAATCTCTTCTTGAAGAATCGTTTCTGTTTTCAGAAAAACAGTTACCGGCAATTTCTCAAAAATCAAGGGCCAACTCGCTTCGTCTGTATTTCCTTCAACCGCGTACACTCCTTGAGGAGCCTGAAATTTCAGAGCCTTCAAGAAATGATTGAGTTCTTGACAAAGCGGAACTTGTTGCGAGGGTTCTGCTTGAATGAAGTCTCCGGGAAGTAAAATTATTTGTGGTGCTTCCGCCATAACTCGATTTAAGACCTCTTTTTCATAGCTTCCTATATAATCTGTTTGAAGATCTGCCAGAACTACTATTTTCAAAGGTGTTTTTATTTTTTCGGAGCGAATGTTATAGGAGGTGACTTCTAGCCAAAAAGGCTCAATCCAGAACGCATCCAGCCAAATACCGAAAAAAACAATAACTGTAAAAAAACCAAGAATAGAGAGCCTTCGAAAGGAACGGCGACACAGAAACGCAAACAAAAGAATCAGTAAGGGAAAATGAAGGAATACGGCCCAAGAGAACAGGCGAAGGAGATCAAAAATATCAAATCTCCAAAAAAATGCGCTTCCAAACGAAAGGGGAAGGAAACAAAAGAGGGCTCCAAAATAAGAACGAGGATGGCGATTTTTACGGCAAATTAGAAAAAAAATAACATCCCAAATCGTGAGGAAAAGGTTATAACTTAAACTATGTAGCATACAGCTTTAACAAGCAGTAGGAGTATTCCGACTTGCCTCCTGAATTAGTTGAGCGACATGAAAGGCTTTACTTTCTGTAGCATATTGGAACGGAGTCAAACCGTCTCCCGTTTCGGCGTCTGGATTTGCACCATATTTCAAGAGAAGTTTGGCAATCGCAAAATTTCCATTATGCGCGGATTGGTGAAGTGGCGTAATCTCTTTATTTTGTCGAGCATTCGCGTCAGCGCCATGTTGTAGTAAAATACTCACTAAATCTTCATGTTCCGCGGAAACGGCTGAATGAATTGGACGTACAACGAATTTGTTTTTTGAAGGAAGATTTACAGCGGCTCCTTTAGCCATAAGAAAAGTGGCCACTTCTAAATGTCCGAAATAACAAGCTAAGCCTAGTGGCGTAAAACCATCCTCAGAATAGCTGTTCGCAATATAAGGATTATCAGATAAGAGTTTTTGGAGCCCCTGTAAATCTCCATAGGCACAAACTTCATAGAGATTAAGCGTTTTCAGATTCTTTAAAAATTCTAAAACTTCTGGCTTACCTCGGTAGTAGCAAGCTAACAGAAAAATTGTTTCCTCCTCCGCTGTTTTCGTATAGATTAAATTCGGATTCTCTTGTAAAAGCGATTTTATTTTCTCAAACTCGCCTGCTTTAATCGCGGAAATTAAAGACGCATTCGATATTTTCATAGTCCCCCAACCTTAAATCCTACAAAATTCGTTTGTCTGAGGTCATTATTGTCATAAACAAAAAAAACTTTTCAAGGACGTTTCTTTTATTACAAGGAAGTTCATCGTTGGAAAGTCTTTCTAGTTCTTGATTTTCATCAGAATCATGTTATGCTGTAAAGCATTCATTTTCATACAATAATAATTTTTTTTTCAGAAAAAAACAATAGGTTTCCTATGTCTTTTAAAATTGAAAAAGAGTGGTTAATTTCCTTAAATCCGGCGACGGATCAAGAAGTCGGGCGTCTCCCGATTTCTAGCGCAGAAGAAGTTTCTCGTTCCGTAAAACAGGCTCGATCTGCGTTAATAGAGTGGAGCAAAAAAAGTTTTGAAGAACGGGCCACTCTTCTTGAAAAAGGTTTAAAAAAACTCAAAGAAGAGGCCTCTATTTGGGGTCGAATCATTACCGACGAAATGGGAAAACCCTTGCGTGAAGGCATTGGGGAAGCGAATTACGCGGCAGAAAATACCCTAGAAGAAGTCATTCCGCTCGCTAGAGATGCCATTACTCCACAAATTTTTGAAGAAGAAACGCTGATCACCACGTTGCATTATGTTCCTCGCGGGGTCGTCGCGGCGATCACGCCATGGAACTTCCCAGCCAGCCTTTCTCTTGATGCCATTGTACCTGCGTTACTCATGGGCAATACCGTTGTTTATAAACCCAGTGAATATGTCCCGTTTGTCGGCAAAAAACTGGTAGAAACACTCAATGCTTTTTTGCCTGCGAATGTTTTAACGATTCTCTACGGAGATGGAAAGGTTGGAGAACTGCTTATTCGCGACGATATCTCACTAGTCGCGTTTGTAGGAAGCCAATCGATAGGGCGTCATATTATGGAAGTTCAAGCTGGAAAATTGAATCCAGTCATTCTTGAACTGGGCGGAAAAGACCCGATGATTGTCCTCGCGGATGCCGATCTCGATCAAGCCGCCAAATTTGCAGTCCAAAATTCTTTACGAAATTGTGGGCAAGTCTGTGTCTCGGTCGAACGAATTTATGTCGAAGAAAAAATCGCCGCTCCTTTTGAAAAACAAGTCCGGGAATTGATGAAAGATTTTCGCATGGGAAATCCGCTCGAAGACGGTGTCCGTATGGGTCCAATGGTGAGTGAGAGCCAACGAAAAAAAGTGCTGGACAAACTGGAAGATGCCCGCAAAAAAGGGGCCATTGTTGAAGGAGGAACTGTTCCAAAAATGCAGGGTTGTTTTTTGAATCCGGCTTTAGTGACAAAAGTAACCGACGATATGAAACTCATGCAAGAAGAGATTTTTGGGCCAGTCATCGTTCTACAGCCCGTCAAAGATTCGGAAGAAGCAATTCGAAAATCAAACCAACTTTCTTACGGCTTAGGGGCCACGGTCTGGAGCAAAAATGAAGATCGCGCCAACCAAATCGCCATTCGCCTAGAAGCCGGAATGATCGGAATCAACCGAGGTCTTGGCGGAGCCTCCGGAACGCCTTTTGTCGGAGCCAAACAATCCGGCATCGGCTTTTTTGGTGGAATCGATGGAATGCGTCAATTTGCACAGATTCGTAAGATTACAAAAAATAAAAAACCTTCATAAGTTTCAAATTTTTTTTGGGAGGAATCGATGAAAAAACGCAATCCAAAAAAAATTTTGCTGGTCAGCGGATTGATTGTTCTTCTTTTGTTCGGCATTTTTTATTATATATATAGCCCTCCGTCTTGTCTCTACAACCGAGGATTATCTTCAAGTGCTATCGCTAACGTCAATAAAATTCTTAATAATGCAGAAATTTGGCATCTTGAAGGTTGTGACGAATTCTTTTTGTATGCCCTTAATCCAACTCCTGCAAGCTTTACTGAAGAGGACACCGGAAAAAAAATTCCCGAAGATCAAGTTTTTCATGATTATCCAATTTTGGGAAAACTGCAACTTCAAGGAGAGGATAAAGAAACCGTTCTGAATCAGTTTTACTCCTCAATTGGTTCATCTCCTTTTGGAGCATTATGTTTTGAACCACGTCATGGAATCCATGCCTTGTATGGAAACCTTTATATTGATTTAGTAATTTGTTTCGAATGTATCCGAGTCGAAATTTATACGAATCTCGGAAGTTCTCAACATTTTAACATTTTTGGAAATTCAGAAGTAATTCAATCCTGGAACAAACTATTAACCGATGCTAAAATTCCCATCAGTCTTCCAATGAATGAAAAAAAAAAATAAAAAAGAACTCCTCTGTTTATTAAATCTTTATAACGGTCCAAAATTTGCTTAATTTTTAAAATTCTTTATTTTTATTGAAAGGAAATAGTATGAACAAAAAAGTAGGTCTCTGGATTGACCATAAAAAAGCGGTTATTGTGTTTCTCGATGGCGCAAAAGAAACCATTAAAGAGATTGCCTCCAATATTGAAAAACATACGGAGTCTAATATGACTCCAGAAGATCAAAAAGAGCGGAAAGTCAGGAATCACCTCCAGAAATATTATCAAGAAGTGATTGCCTGTATTCATGAGGCAGAATCTATTTTTATCTTTGGGCCGAGCGAAGCGAAACACGAAATCAAAAAACAGATCAAAAATCAAGAAATGAAAAAACATGTCGACGAAATTGAAACT
The DNA here is from genome assembly GCA_964530615.1 of uncultured Planctomycetota bacterium. GTDB lineage: Bacteria > Planctomycetota > JBBTDB01 > JBBTDB01 > JBBTDB01 > JBBTDB01. The sequence continues at coordinate 70,330 of CAZHAR010000007.1, forward strand.
TCTGACAAAATGACAAATCCGCAAATCGCGGCAAAAATTCGAGCCCACTTTGCAACTAAAGCGCCTGCTCCAGAGAAAAAAGAGCCTTCTGCTAAAAAAGAGACCGCTCCAGAGAAAAAGAAAAAGTAACTGTTCAAGTACAGATATAGATTTAAAGTTACTCTTAAACACAATCTCTTGTGGTTTTAATGTCCCCCTTCGGAAACCTCGTGGCGGGGGACTTACGGAGCAACGCTATTAAGGTAAGCTTTTTCTCTGTGTCCTCCGCTGGCGGGGGATTAAGGGGGTGGAATTGATTAAGGTTTATTTGTGATTCGGCTTTGGTCCTATCTTTCCGAAGTTTATTCGCAAAACCACATAATTCTTTATTATAACCATAATTATTTTCTGAAGTTGCTTTCATCATTTTTCCTTTCTCTTCCACCCCCAAACCGCCGACAGCGGAAAACATTAGTACCTGAATACTTACAAGAAAAAAGCGTAACGGGTTCGGTTCAATCCATCAAAAATCTCCTGTATTAAAACGACTCATTATTACGCCATAAATAGAAAGAACCAAAAGAAGTATTAGGGCAAGAACAAAATAAATGAGAAATTGATGGAAGAACCAAGAACCCCATTCCGAAGTACTTTGAAACATTTTTTCGGTGAAAAAATCATAAAATTCAGCAATAAAAATAGTTCCAATAATGGAAACAATAAATAAAATTTTTTTATGAAATCGTGGGGCAACAAGCAAAGAAATGCGACAAGTACGATAGGAGAGAGATCTTTCTGTATTGACTCCTTGTAAAACATGAATTGCTTCTGTTCGTAAGGGATTTTTTTCAATACGGAAGGCCCATCGAATAATTTTTGGAAAGAGCGAATCGTTATCCACTTTAAATTCTGCTCTTAATAACAAAAGTCCTGCGTGTTGAGGAAGTTTAGGTTCAAAAGAATTTTTGTCTGGATAGCGAAAAAATTGGAGTACCACCAAATTATCTCGTTCGATTGGATTTAAGACAATTTCTTCTTCTCCGAAAATACCGTCTTTAGCACTCACCGAGAGATCGATATAAATTCGTAACGTATAAATTTCGTTTGGCTTTAATTGAATCCGAGAGGGTTTATCGATTTTAAACTCTATCGATTTGAGCGTTTGTCTTTGTCCTTGAATCGTTACAATCATTCATAGTCCTTTGTTTCGTTAAAATCATCCAGCGATGAAGAGTTCGTTAAAGAGATTCCATTGTTTAAGGAGAGAGAGAATATCCAAAGGACTCTGAGAAAGTTCTTCAAGCTGTATATTTGAGTTTGCAAGAAAATCGCGATCTCCAAAAAAATAAATTACATAGAAAAGGAGACACCAATCAAAAGAGTCTACTATTTTGATTTTTATTGGGATCCCTTTAGATAAAATATCTTTATTTTCAAACTCTCTAGATTGAGGTCGTAATGGACGTAACATATAAAGATAATCATAATTTTTATTCTGGGTATCTTTGTGGAAATCCTCCAAATCATGACCAAATCCTCCACCACGATTCGATTTAAGCGAAATATTTAATGCAACGTTTTTTCCATTTTTCGAAAAGGGAATAAAATTGCTAGATGGGGTATAATTTTTGTTCATTTCCAACAGTTTGTTTTCATTTAACAACTTAAAAAAATGATAAATAACAGAAAGAAATTTTTTTCTTGACTCTTCATTCGGATTTTTTTCAAGCTCATTTTTTATAAACAGTGAAACACTTTGATAAAATAGGGATTGATTAAACAAAGAATCTTTCAGAGCATTAATCGTAAACGTCGACACCTTTTCACTTTTTTCACTAGGTACTGGAGAAGGTACTGTAACCTTTACTGGGGGAGGTTGAACTACAGGGATCGGCGCTTCCTTCTTATTAAAAAGATTTGTAGAAAAATTTTCCAAGACGTCATCCCAGGTTTCCTGACACTTTCGGAGCCACTGTCTCGGAGTGATCTCTGGTTGACCCGCCGTTATTTCGGAATGATTTTCTTTCAGTTTATGGCCCAAGTTTAAATTTTGAAAAAGCTCTTCTGCAGAGAGAGAGCCCAGTTCCTTTTTATATCGTTCAAGATGTTTTTCAATATAACATTTAGCTAATTTTTCGGCGACTTTAAAATCTTCTTTTAACCTAGTAATAGGCAAATCAATCGCGCTTTTATTTCCGGGAGCTACGATCGGCAATCTCTCTAGCATATGTTTTGGTAATTCAGAATCATGATAAAACGTCGATAGTAAAAACAAGGGAAGATTTTCTTTATTTTGAATACTTCGTTCAAGTTCAAAAAGTGCCAACAAAAATTTTTCAATCTCTTGATTTAAATCTTTTGAAATCAGTTGTAAATCTTCAAATTGATCAAAAACGAAAATAACAGAAATTTTCTTATCTTGCGTAAAACGAATAAATTTTCTAAGTTTTTCGATAGAAGAGTCTTTTTCTATCGGATTAGGAACCTCCATTCCAAAGGATTGACTCAATATCCAAGAAAAAAATGGTGAATCTTCTTCATTTACAATGTCTTGAATACATTGATGAAGGACTTTCCAAATTTTTTTAGCTTCTCTTTTTTTGAGAGAATCAAGAAACCTTTGAAACGACAAAAAATACTGTTCTTCTTTAAATTCTCTAAACCAACCCCACGGTAATTTTTTTTCGATATTTTTATTTTTTCGCCCTTTCAATAATTCTTTCGATAAGCGATAGGAATATAAATCGAATAAAGAATATTCCTGCTTTCCAGATTGAAATGGAAACACCGATTTTTTGGAAAACGATTTAATCAATTGTGTCCAAAGAATCGAAGCCGTCGTTTCTTCAGTAATATTTGTTGCCGTTTGTAAAATTTCTCGCGGAGAGGTCGGGAGAAAAAAGCGGAGATAATAATTTTCTTGATCCACACGATCAGTATTGTCCGTTCGAGCTTTTTGAGCAAGATAACGTAATAAAAATGTTTTTCCTGATCCTGTTTTTCCTGTTAAAAAAAGGATGGGTGGAATCAAATTTTTGTTTTCATATTTTTGGAAACATTCTTCTAGTTTCAATTTGCTTTCTTGGAGATATTCTTCAAATACTGGAAACGGATGTGAATCCTCCAAACCAGCAACACTTGTCAGATTGAAGGGATTCGGACATTTTTTTAAATTTTGTATGAGAGGAATCATCTGGCTTACTCCAAAAAGAGGCGATCAAGCAAAAAATGGATTCAATTTTGTTTTGTAGAAGACATTTCTTCCTTTTTTAAAAGTCGAGCAAAAAAATAAATTTCTTTACGTAAAATCGCGTGTTGAGGCTCTTCAAGATCCCATAAACTTCGATCCCATGTTTTGAGTAAAAGTTTATTTTCTCGTGACATTTTCCAAAGAATATCATTAAAGTGGCCCGGAGAAATTTCAAGATGGTGCGCTTTAATTTTTTTATAAATTTGAGGAATGGATTCAAGATTTTGATTCGATAATAATTTAGGGAGCTCATTTTCAACACGTTCAGCCAATTCTTTATAGTCAGAAACATTTTCTTCTAAAGTGCGATTATTTTTAACATTACTAAAAATTTCCACCGCTTGTTGTTTCAAGAAGTATTGATCAATTTGTTCTTGTACCGTATGTTGTAATTCTTTTTCAAACGATTTTATCTCTTGTTTTAATTTTTCAAATTGTTCTATTGTTTTTTCTTGAAAAAAGGTAATCTTTTGATGAATATTTTGTTGAAGTTCTTGAAGCACTTGATGAACAGAAGTAATTTCTTCAGAAGAAGGCTTTAACTTTTGAAGAGGTTGAATGATTTCTTGTCGTTGTTGATTTTTTTCAGAACGTATTTCTTTTGATCCTTCCAGCGAAGCCACCTTCTTTTGTTCTTCTTCTTTTTGTTTCATTTCATGTTCAGCTAACCGAGCTTTTCCCTCCAGCGATAAGACATAATACTCTAGCACAAATTGTTTTTTCTTTTTTCCTTCTCCTTCTTCAAAATTTTTCTGTGTAGATTTTTCTAAATAGGGATTAATCCCTATTTTTAAGAGCTTGTCACTTGCAGGAATAACACCCGAAGGAGTATATTTAATAGCCTTTATTTTTTCATGGAGCATTTTTGGAGCGCAGAGTGGCATTCCTTCACTTCCAGAACTCTGAAATTGTAAAAGAATTTCAAGAACTGGATCTATTTTGCTAGTTGTTTCTTTTTTAGTCATAAATTTATTCTTTCTTTTTAAACTCTTGATACGCCGAATGTTGTTGCATAAATTCGGCGCGTTCTTGAGGGATGAGTTGAATTTCTTCGGAAGAAATTCCTTGCACTAAATTGTGAAGTTGTGGATGTCCCAGTTCTTGTAAACAATAGAAAAAACAGCAAAGAAGGCGTTTCTGTTCTTCTGGATCTTCGGAAAAATAAGTGAATGAGAACCAATAGAGATGAGCCGCAAAGGCATATTCACCTAGATCGAGGGCGACATCAGAATATTCAATAAAATCCGCTCTTAATTCTTCCGGGTTTGTAAAAAGGAGAGACGCTTCTTTTCGCCTCGCCATTTGAAACGCTTCTTGAGGTGTTGCGTTTGGAATTGTTGTCTTAAAAAAAGGATCGGCAGCAAAAATTTTTGTTCGGGCCAACTCCCAATTTTCTAAAGTATTTTCTGACGGATTCTGGAGACAACTCAAACAATAAAGTTCATAAACAAGATACGGTGAACACGGATAAACTTCTTGAAGGCCCTCAAAATGTTGCTTTGCGGATATCCATTCTTTTTCTAAAACAAACTTTTGTCCTTGGTGGATTTCTTGATGATATTTCACGAAAAAATATTCTAATTTCCAAAACAAGTCCTGAAGATAATAAGTCGCCAATTCTTCTGGATTCGCAAACATTTTGAGGACATTTAAATAGCGATAAGCGATATCAAATTCTCCACGTGCCGTATGCATAAAGGCGATTAGGGCAGGAAACAAGTGGTTTCCAGGTTCCATCTCCATCAACGCGATCCAGTAACTCGAATTTTTTTCCCCTAATTCTAAAAGAGGAACCCTATCGTTCCAGGAAACTTTTTGCGCTTGCTGGCTCATTACCGTAATCCCGGCAAAATCTTCTCCCAGAGTCGCCATGAATTCGGAAAGAATGGGCAGAACTTCTTGTGTGGCCCAATTTTGGAGAAATTGACGATGCTCCGAAATTGCTTTTTTTTGATAAAATAACTTCCTCTTCTCCAAAGGCGTGGAGAACGTTGGCTGATATTCGGCGGACGCTTGTGGACTCCCTTGATTCAGACGTATCGAAAACAGAATAGAAATTTCGCTTTTTTTAGGGCGTGGAGGTGGATTTTTTTTTAAAGCCTCAACGAGTCGCTCTCGCTCACTGTTTTCATAAGCGGGTTTAGCACTTAAGTCTGCAATAAAATCCTGATGAGGAGGGAGTGTCAATAACAAAATGGCATCCCGATCTGTTGCGTTAACAGAAAAAATAGCTTCCAGCGTTTGACGAAACGTTTTTCCCCATTCCAAAAATTCCTTAGAGTCAAAATTAGCCTTGATTAAAAATTCTGGGACTAAAAATTCAATCGAAATTTGAATTGAGGATTGAGCGCTTAAGCAAGAACTATAAAAAAAATATCCAATAATCATCCAACAAAAAAGAAATCGTTTCATAAAAGAGGCCTTTAAACAGAAGAGTTCGATCTGATTTATTTTTAAGCAAATGCAGACTTAATTGCAATGAAAAATTCTGAAAGAGCGCTCTTTTTTTCAAAAAGAAATCTTATACAATTGCCCTTTCATGTTTATTTTTTCTCATTTTTCACGCGAGGATTCTTTTTTATGAAGCTCAAATTTTATTTTTTAACTCTCCTTATTTTCTTTATGCTCGCCTCTTCAGTGCTTGCGGAACGATTTCGTTGCTATCGAGCCAAGGGAAAAGTGTCAGAAGAACGCCATTACGCGGTCGATCGTCAAGTGGACGTGTTGCATCTCAAATTGGAAGTTTTTCCGAACTTCTCTGAACGTAGTATTTCCGGGATCACGACCATCGAATGTGTCCCCATTGCTTTTCCTCTAAAAGAATTAACTTTACATGCCACGAACCTGACAATATCTAGTATAGAAGCCTCTGTCCCCTTAGAAGATTTTCAGAACACCAATGAAGAACTTATTTTGACCTTCGCAGAAAAGGTTCCCGCAGGAAAAAAAATTTCAATCACAATACGACATTCCGCAGAACCGAAAGAAGGGCTTTACTTCCGAACGCCAGAAATGGGGTATCTCCCGGAAGATATTCATTTATGGACCCAAGGAGAAATGCACGAAGCGCGACATTGGTTTCCCAGTTTTGATTATCCGAATGAACGATTTACGACGGAAGTCATTTGTCATGTTCCTCCAGAGATGGCCGTTGTTTCTAATGGACGTTTGGTTAGCGAAACAATCGATGAAAAAACAGGATTAAAAGCCGTTCGGTGGCTTCAGGAAAAGCCTCATGTCAATTATCTGATCGCCCTTGTGGCCGGTAAATTAAAGAAACTGAGCACTTCCTATCAAAATACTCCGCTTGGGTTTTATACGACCACTTCTCAAATTGCTTATGCCGAAAATTCTTTTCGCCCGACTTCCGACATTCTCGCGTTTTTTGAGAAAGAACTTGATTTTCCTTATGCTTGGGGAAAATATGATCAAGTGGTCGTAGGCGATTTCACTTGGGGTGGAATGGAAAACACCTCGATCACTATTCTCAATGACTACACCTTGTTTCCAAACGAATTAAAGGGAACACGAAGCAGTCAAGGATTGATTGCCCATGAATTCGCACATCAATGGTTCGGAGATCTGGTCACTTGCAAAGACTGGAGCCATATCTGGCTCAATGAGGGATTTGCCACTTTTTATAATTTGTTATATTCGGAAGCAAAAGAGGGGCGTGATGCCATGCTCTATGGCCTTTATCAAGATGCTCAAGGCATTTTACAAAATAAAGATGATGTGATTCCTGTAGTGATGAATCGCATGGAAAACATGAAAGATCTCTTTAGCTTTCGTGCCTATGATAAAGGATCTTGGTTGCTCCAGATGATCCGAACCCAAATGGGGCCTGATTTATATCGGAAGTGTATTCAGGAATATTTAAAACGCAATCAATTTAAAAGCGTGACCACACAAGATTTAATCAATGTTTTGGAAGAATTCTCCGGATTATCCTGGCAACTATTTTTTGATCAATGGGCCTATCATGGCGGTTTTCCAGTACTAAAAATTAAATACCAATGGAACGAAAAAGAAAATAAAGCAACACTACAAATTGAGCAAACTCATCGGGTAGATGACAAAATCTTTCTTTTTCAAGTTCCCACTAAGGTCCAATTTAAAACAACTTCAGGATTTCAGACTTTTCCTCTTCTCCTTCAAAAACGTGAACAGGATTTTGAATTTACGCTTGCCTCTCGTCCAGAAAGTGTCCGTTTTGACCCAGAATATGGAGTATTGGCGGAAGTTCACTTTGAAAAACCACGTGAAATGTATTCTGTCGAACTGCAAGAACAAAGCGATGTGATCGGCCGATTATTAGCGATTCAAGCGCTCAAATCAAAAAAAGATCAAAGAACTCTGGAGTCTCTTCAAAGCGCTTTACAAAAAGATTCTTTTTATGGAGTTCGCCTTGAGGCCTCTAAAGCGCTTCAGCAAATACACACGACAGAAGCATTAACCGCTCTGCTCGCGTCGACCCATCAACCTTCAGAAAATGTCCGATTACAAATCATTCAAGATATTGGAAGTTTTTATGATTTAAAAGTGTTGCGTTATTTAAAAACAGTTCTTTCTCAGGAAAAAAATCCTGATTTGCTAAAAGCCGCTCTACAGAATTTAGGAAAATATCCGCTAGAAGAAATCCAGGAAACCTTCCTTTCGTTTTTAAATTCGAATTCGTTTCGACAAATTTTGGTCGATGCCACACTAGACGCGATTTCTACAAGCGCTCAACCTATTTTTCTAGAACCGATTCTCACACTGTTGCAAAAAAGAGAAAAAGAACTTCCGGCTGGAGTTTTCGCGAAAGGATTGAAAATAGCGGGTTCCCTTGGTCGTGAGCGAGATCCGTCCGAAAAAGTTTTTAGTATCCTTTTGAGTTATTCGCAAGCGCCTCGACAATCGATTCGAATCGCGGCGATTGAGGCACTTGGTTTATTAAAAAATATTCATGCTGTCCCGATTTTAAAAAGTTTTCAAGGCAATGACCAAGAAGACTCTGTCCAAAAAGCTCTGGAAGAAGCCATTAAAAAAATTCAAGACCCGTTGAACGCGCCTCAAGAATTAAACGAGATTCGCAGTGCTTTATTAAAATTGGAAAAAGTGAATGAAGAACTACGGAAAGAAATCGACCAACTCAAAAGAAAATAAAAAAAACGAAGAAAAGGTCACCCCTTTGATTTTTTTGAGAACGAGTGTTTAAGGAGGATCCCCGATGAAAGCATTTTTGCTTCTAAGTATTCTGGGTAGTTTTTTATGGGCAGATTCCCTTAACGATTACTTCTCCGTAGAAGAAATAGCTCGTTCCCATTCTTTTTATCAAAGACAGGATTTCTTGCTATGGATCCGTTTTTTCTTGACCGAATTCGTCCTTATGTTGCTTTTATTTACAAGAATTTTTCTAAAAATAGATTCGCTCTGGGATCGACTTTACAAAAAATTGTTTTCCCGACTATCCCCATTCACGAAACGATTGAAACTCAATTTTGGTATTCTCCCCTGTGTGATCTTTAAAGTGTTTTGTTGGATTTTTTTCATAGAATGCTATGAATTTTTGGTCAAACTTCCAATCAATTATTTTTTACACCAACTCTCTCTTGAATACCAAATGACTGGACGTAATTTTCTAGAGTATTATCAAGATAGTATGCCTCATTCTATTTTAAGGCTTTTCCGCCGTTGCAGTTACGCGATTCTCTTGATGACGTTCTATAAGGTTTCAACTCGTTGGTGGTGGATTCCGCTAGCTCTTATCTCGATCTTTATTCAATTCATGACCAATCAACTTTCGCAGGCGGCAGAAAATGAACGGGATGGCGTGATCCTTCAAAAACCTCTTGAAGCAGGGGAACTGAGAACCCAATTAGAGCAAGCGATTGCGAAAATTGGTGTCCCTGTTTCAGAAATCAAATACAGCGACGAATCCAAACGCACTAAGGCCCCTAACGCTTGGGTACTCTCGGCTTCAGGAAAAAATGTCCTCTTTTTTACGGATACCTGTTTTCAATTTTCAAACCCAGCGCTGGTCAATATTTGTTTTCATGAATTGGCACATATTCATTTTCAACATCCTCAACAACGTCGCTGTCTAGAATATAGTCTACTCATTCTCAAATATTTGCTCGTTGCGTTAGGATTATCCTTTTTTTTACCGAGGCGTTTCTCCGATTCGACCGCGTATCAAGAGTCCAATCAAAGCCTAGTTTTTGTCTGTTGCGTCTGTCTTTTGTTTCCAATTGTTACAGTCACGCTGGACGCTGGATTCAATTTGTGTATCCAACAACAAGAACTAGAAGCAGAACGCTACGCGGTTCAACTTTCGAACGATCCAGAAAGCATGATTCAGGTCCGAAAGCAGATGGCTTTAGAATCACTGTTGCGTTTAGAAGAACCGTGGTGGTGGTTCTTAGAAAGCCACCCTAATATTTTAAGATTTTTTTCTGCGGTCCGAAAGTAAAAATTCAAAATTCAGAGTGTTTTTTTCCTTTTTTTTCTGTTAAGATAGATTTTCTTTCTTCAAGAAAAATAAACCTTCTTTTTGGAGTTTATATGGCTGAAGAATGGAAACCTTGGAATACTGAAAAAACAGAATTTTTCAACCCTGCAACGAAAATATCTCCTTTTTTGGAAGTGACTCAATCCAATACCCTAGGAATTCAGCCTGGACAAATTTTTTATTTAACAGAAGGAAAGCCTTTCTGGATAGGGAAGATGCCCCCCTCCGATTTAATCTTAACTGCAGAAAAAGTTTCTTCTATTCATGGTTTCTTATTTTATCATGGAAAACAATTCCTTTTTAAAGATGAAAGTAGGAATGGAAGTTTCTTAAACAAGGAAAAGGTCCATCAACAATCGATCTTGCTAAATCATAATGATATTCTGGATATTGGAGGGACTCAATTTAAAGTATATCATCCTGGCAAAACAGAAAGTGTTTCGTTAAATGAACGCGTTTTATTTCCTAAGCATTCTTCTCAGCTTTTCCGTATCGGCTCTTATTCGAATATTCAGCTATTAGGCTCTGGCGCTTTTGGAGAAGTTTATAAATCCATTCAGCGAGATTCAAATCAAATTTGTGCATTGAAGTTATTAAAATCTTTTTCTGTTTTAGGAAGCATCGCCAAAGAAGCTAACGGCCGTTTTTTCAATGAAATTCATGTCTTAAAAAAATTACAACATCCTTCTATTACTTGTATTATAGATTCAGGAGAATTTGAAATTAATAAAGAGGTGCGTCCTTATATTACATTTGAATTTTTTCATGGAAGTGATCTCAAAAAACATGTTATTCAACAAGGCCGCTTTTCTTGGAAAGAAGTTGTTTCTATTCTTATTCAATGTCTTGAAGCGTTTCAATATATGACTGAGAAAGGCATTATCCATCGAGATATTAAACCTTTAAATATTTTGTATAATCCAGAAATACATCGTATCCAATTGATCGATTTTGGGATTGGAAAATTTCTTCAAGAAGAAGAAGGACAAACCGAGATTCAAGAGCACACGGTTTTCGTAACACAGACCGGAGAAATTCTTGGGACCACTAATTTTATGGCGGCAGAACAATTTCAAGATTTTAAGAGAGTGGACATCCGTGCTGATATTTATTCTTTAGGAGCAACCGCTTATTATTTATTAACAGAACAAGTTCCCTATAAAAATTCGAATTGTGCCCATATTCTTGAGTTTTTTGGGAAGCTTATTAATAACCGATTATCTCTTGAACCGATTTCTCAATGGGTTTCGGATGTTCCTTTAGAATTAGTGCTCATTATTACTAAAATGATGGAAATTCAAAGAGCCAATCGATATTCTACGCCCAAAGAAGTCTTAGACGAATTAGAACTTTTCAAGAATTCATCCGATTTTTCTTAAATCTCCTTGCTCCCAACCTTTTATTTCTTCTCTGTTTGTTGCTTTAATTCTTCTTCAATTTTCTGCAACATCTTCTCCACTTGTGGTCTTTTTGGGTGATATGAAGAAGCATATTTTTGGAACTTGAGCATATCTTCTTTAGCTAAACTCAACTCTTTTTTTCTGTAGCGTTCAACCATACGATTCAGAAGTAGCTCGCTGAATCTCTGCAAAACTTGAGGGTCAGCCTCTTGCTGAAGATACGCTTCATATTCCTTGATAGCGTCATCCATTTTACCAAGTTTATAATAGACCACACCTTTATTTTTTATACTCATCTTGAATTGAGGATTGAATCTTAGCGATTCATTATAATCAGCAATAGCTCCTTCGTAATCTCCTCTATAAAATTTGGCATTCCCTCGATTTGTATAAATTTCAGCCGATTGCGGATTAAGGCGAATCGCTTCTGAATAATCCGTAATCGCACCCTCATAGTTTCCTTTCTTCTCTTTAGTTAAAGCTCGATTTGCATAAGCGTTAGCCAATTGAGGATTAAGACGAATCGCCTCTGAGAGATCCGTAATAGATCCATCATAATCTCTCTTGTGTCCTTTAGCTATCCCTCGATTTGCATAAGCGTTAGCCAATTGAGGATTAAGGCGAATCGCTTCTGAGAGATCCGTAATCGCACCCTCATAATCTCCTTTTTTTTCTTTAGCTACCCCTCGATTCTCATAAGCGTTAGCCAATTGAGGATTAAGGCGAATCGCCTCTGAACAATCGATAATCGCGCCCT
>CAZHAR010000007.1:82308-136461 GCA_964530615.1 uncultured Planctomycetota bacterium
AAGCCTTAGCCAATTGAGGATTAAGGCGAATCGCCTCTGAACAATCGATAATCGCACCCTCATAGTCTCCTTTGTTTGCTTTAACTAGACCTCTATTAGAATAAGCTTCAGCCGATTGAGGATTAAGGCGAATCGCTTCTGAACAATCAATAATCGCACCCTCATAGTCTCCTTTGTTTGCTTTAACTAGACCTCTATTAGAATAAGCTTCAGCCGATTGAGGATTAAGGCGAATCGCTTCTGAGAAATCAATAATCGCATTATCATAGTCTCTCTTACTTCCTTTAGATAATCCACGACCAGAATAAGCTTCAGCCGATTGAGGATTAAGGCGAATCGCCTCTGAGAGATCCGTAATAGATCCATCGTAATCTCCTTTCATTTCTTTAACTAGACCTCTATTAGAATAAGCCTTCGCATCTTGAGGATTAAGACGAATCGCTTCCGAGAAATCAATAATCGCATTATCATAGTCTCCCTTACTTCCTTTAGTTACTCCTCGATTCATATAAGCTTCAGTATCTTGAGGATTAAGGCGAATCGCTTCTGAATAATCCGTAATCGCACCCTCATAGTCTCCCTTTTTCTCTTTAGTTAAACCTCTATTAGAATAAGCGTTAGCCAATTGAGGATTAAGGCGAATCGCCTCTGAACAATCGATAATCGCACCCTCATAGTCTCCTTTCTTCTTTTTAGCTACCCCTCGATTCATATAAGCATTAGCCGATTGAGGATTAAGGCGAATCGCCTCTGAGAGATCCGTAATCGCACCCTCATAGTTTCCTTGAAAACATTTGATAACTCCTCGATCATTTAAACTAGAAGTGATATTGGTTTTGGAATTTCGATTTAGCATCTCTTTATAAATAGGTTCGGTGGGTTCCCAAAAAAGTCCGTTTTGTCCCATCTTAATACGAATTTGAAGTAAAATGTTTGATGTTTCAGAAGCTTTGAGATTTCCTAAAGATTGAGTTAATTCTACCATATATTGACGTTCTTCATCTTTATAAAACGATTCATATTTTTGTGTTTCGTTTTTCGTAGCCAATAGAGGGTCGTATTTCTGTGACATTTTTAATAATGAGGAAACTACTGGTTCTATTGCTTTTTTGTTTCCTGTGTTTCCTAACACGCTTACAAAAAATTGATAGTATTCGTCTTTTTTGGGGGTTCTCGTTTGATCGTTCAGAAAATATTTAGTTCCTGATTCAACGATTTGTATCAATTCATCAACAATCTCTTCTTCTTGCATTCGAGCGATTTCTACTAATGCTCTTTCGTTGTCTCCTTTTTGTGGATCTAATAAACTCACCTTTAATTCTTCCAATCGTCTATGATGTTCTCTTAATAACGCTGTTCTCGAGTATTCAATCGTTTCATAGAAACTGTTCTTCTCTTCTTGATTCAATATCGATAACTGTTGTAAATTGTCGGCAATATACGTCGCGAGAGCATAATTTTCATTTTCACAACTTGATTGGATTAACTCCTCTCCTATCTTTCTCTTCTGTTTCTCCAACTCTGGATTTTTGGGCTTTAACGCCAGTGCCTCTTCTATCCATTTATAAATATCCAGCAAGCTTTTGATCTTCTCTTTAACCCCTTTTACGCTCTCAAGAGAATCCTGTTTTTGTTTCGCTTTTTGAATTAAGAGAGTACAGGTTTGTTCTCGTTCTTGTACTCCTTTTTTCCAATAATAGAGTGGAAACATTATAGATAAAATTAATGCAACAATTCCCACAAGAAGTCCTATTCCTACTTTCTGTTTGTTTCGTTTCAACCATTTCAGTACCCTCTCTGAATAACCATAACTCCGAGCCGATACCAGAAGGTTTTGCTGATATCTCTCTATATCTTGGATCATCTCCTGAATATTTTTGTATCTTTCTTCAAGCTTCTCTTGGGTGGCTCTTTCGATGATCGCTAAGATGTCCAGCGGAAGTTTATTTTTTCTGAATTCCGCTTCCAGATTCTTCTGAGCAATCTCTTGCTTGAGTTCTTCTTTAGGAGAGAGCCAGGTGAAACATTCTCGCAACATCTTTCCCAATGCGTAAATATCCGCTTGTGGAGTCACCTTATGGGCTTCTTTAGCCTGCTCTGGAGCCATATACCCTGGGGTTCCCATCCCTCCTATTGTTTGAACTTCATCTTCTCCTTCGTCTTCAGAAGCTCCCTCTGGGAACTCTTCTTCTTTTAACTTAAGGATTTTGGCAATTCCCCAATCCATCACATAGACTTCTCCAAACTGTCCGACCATGATGTTATCGGGCTTCAAATCGCGATGCACTATGTTTCGAGAATGTGCATAACTCATCGCATCGCAAATTTTTAAATAAATTGACAATAGCTTATTTTCGTCATAGCTTTCTGGTTTTTGTCGGAGGTTTTCAAAGATCGCCCTTAAAGTTTGACCTCCGACTTTGCGCATAGTAAAGGAAAATTCTCCTGTGGATTCCTGTTGCATATCATACAAGGGAACAATGTTAGGATGTTCTAAAACTGCGGTAATTTGGGCTTCTCTCTGTAACCTTCTGAGCATTTGAATTTGTTCGTTCGAGAAATTGAGAAGTTCAGAGGCAGAGGCTTTAATTTTTTTACGAGCGACAACCCTTTCTAAAAGTTGATCCCGCACCTGTTCGACGGTTCCCATTCCTCCCTCTCCCAGCGTATCTAAAAGGGTATACCGTTCTTTAGGCATCTTCAGAGAGAACACTAAAAGAGATTTTTGGGGCTGGGTAGATTGGTTAGCAAGAGTCTTCCGTTGTTGCATTTCTTCATCTATTGCTGTTTGCGGTGGCTTATTTTCAGGCATTTTGTTTCCCCTTAAAATGTTTTCCCAAACGGCTCTCGATTTTATAATTCAAGCGGTACGGAGATTGCTTCAGTTCCTTCGCAATGACATAAGGTTCGTAATGCCATTAGAACGTTTTAACATTGGGTTCAAATGTAGGGGCGTATTGCATACGCCCTGTTCTACCGTTCGTTTTAGATTCTGGAATGCGTGCCATCGCAGAAGGGTTTCTTTCCGGCGAATTTACAACCGCACCAAGCCACCGTCTTTTTTTCTTTTACCGTTTCAATCATAGGGCCCATTCCGGTTCCCGCATGGGAGCCATCACAATAGGGTTGTTTTTTAGAACGTCCGCAGGCGCACCAGGCATATTTTCCTGCTTCCACTTCCAGCACATACGGTTTTTTTTGAGGACTAATCGGGGTTGTCATTTTTTTTGTTCCTTGCTTTTAATAGGATAAAATATAAACATCGTCCATGTATATTTACTCGCTGGAGGAATAGTGGCTCGGTCCGGCTTTTTAAGAACCAGTTGGGGATCGGGAACTGGATTTTGAAGGGGTTTTTCAGAATCACTCATAAAATTTTCTCACCCAAAAAAAAATACTTATAATTTATTATAATTTGGACCACCGCCTCCTTCTGGAACCCACCATACAATTTGTCCATAAGGATCTTTTATATCACAAGTTTTACAGTGGACACAATTGGAAAAATTCAAAAAGAGTTTTTTTCGGCCCTCCGTGTCTTGAAGATCTTCGACCATTTCATAGACCGCTGTTGGGCAAAAATATTGGCAAGGATTTCCATATTCATGAGTACAACGATCCTTACAGATATCCAAATCTTGGACCCGTAGATGAGGAGGCTGATTTTCTTCGTGAATAGTACCCGAGTGATACACATCAGAAACTTTGTCAAAAAGGTATTTGTTATCCACACTCAGGAGCATTTTTTCTGGAGGATGCCCCCCATAAAATTCTGTGAGTGTTTTATAATGTTGATGATCCAATTTTTCCGGTTTCGGATCTTCAAACAAAATCGAGACGATAAAGTCTCCGATCCAGACGGATGAACGAAAAGCGATATCTAAAAACCATCCGAACAACCCAAAACTTTCCTGAAAGTTTTTTTCTTTTGATGAAGAAGAAAAGGAAAGCGGAAGCTCATGACGAAGATGGTGAAAAAGAGTAATTCCGAAAAAACAAAAAAGAGCGGTCATCGCGCAATGAACCCCGTTGGCGAAATGCGTTTCTGGTTGTAAAAATTGATAGAATGCAGATCCTAAGCCTAAAATCCAGAGAAGCGCAGGGGTAAAGAAAAGAAAAAGCATTACCGGAAGTGTAATAAAGAAGTTGATGTGAGGCTTTGCTTTCATTTCAAAATGGAGGAATCCAAGAAGCAGACTCGCACCGACAAAAGCTCCAGCGGCTTGAAACGGCATCTGCGTCAGCAAATTTTGAAGGTGTCCGATAAGGCTTAGACCCCAAGTAAACAAGGATGTTCCTAAAAGACCCACAAGAATTCCAAGAGCGACAATTAGGAAATTGGTCCCCGTTTGAGTAGGCTTGGCGGGTTTGGAGACAAAAGGGGTCCAGCCATTGAAGGTTTGTTCAAAACCAGTATTAATCACGCCCGCGACAAAACCATTATGAAAGCCTTGTCGGAAATAGCGAGCTTTCCAGAGTTCTTTTTTCACCCAGCTATTTTCTAAGAGCCATTTATATTCAGAAAGTGCAAAGCTTGAAAAATTATTGCCTTTGAGCGAGTTCATTACGGTTTCTGCGGCAAATACTCCGGATTGCATCGCAAGATGGATTCCTTTGAGGCGGGTCATATTAATGAGCCCAGCACTATCTCCGATCAGCAAGAATCCCTCTCCGTAACAAGTGGGCATCGCAAAATATCCGCCTTCAGGAATAGTCTTGGCTCCATAGCTGACCAGTTTCCCGTCTTTGAGGATCTCTTTTACAAGCGGATGCATTTTAAATTTTTGAAAAAGTTCATGGGGATCTAAATAAGGATCGGCGTAGTCTAACGCGGCGACTAAACCAAGAGAAATGAGATTGTTATCCATCCCATAAATCCAGGAGCCCCCAAAGTGTTCCGTACTTAACGGGTAGCCCGCGGTATGAATTACGCCTCCCTTTTTCAGACGGCTTTTTTCTCTTGTGGCTTGAGGCACTTCCCAGACTTCTTTGATGCCTAAGGAATATTGTTGCGGATAGGCTCCCTCTAAACCGAGTCGTTCAATCACTTGGCGGGTACAGGATCCACGAGAACCTTCTCCGAAGATCGTCACTTTAGCTCGAATATCCATACCAGCTTCAAAATTATTTTTTTGATTTCCATTTTTGTCGATCCCTCTGTCCTGACAACGAACTCCGACCACTTTTCCATTTTCGATGAGTGGAGATGCGGCTGGGAATCCGGTATAAACATCAATCATTCCGGTTTCTTCCGCTTTTTTCGCAAGCCATTTAACCACCTCTCCTAAAGAGACAATATAATTCCCTTCATTATGGAAAGGGGGTGGTAATATGGGTGATTTAAAGGACCAACGGTCGGTGAGAAAATAAACCGATTCGTTTTTCGAGTTGACTTCGGCTTGAATCGGAAAGCCTTCTTTTAAAAAATTGGGAAAAACTTTTTTTAGGGCAATCGGATCGAGAACAGCACCAGAAATAGAATGCGCTCCGGGATTGGCCCCCTTTTCTAAAACCATAATAGAAACTTCAGAGAGCGGAGGAACTCCTTTTTCTTTAGTCAGTTCTAAATGTTTTCGGTAGGTTTTGATCAAATTTGATAAGTGAATGGCGGATAAGAGAGAAGCCGGCCCTCCTCCCACAAACAATACATCCACTTCTAAAACATCGCGGGCGACCTCATTTGCCATACGGAAACTCCACAATTTTAAGAAAAAAATTTTGAAACAAAGACTAGAAAAAAAGCCCTAAATCGGTCGTTATTTTGAAGGTTTTTTGGCTACTAGTTCATAAATTTTGGATTGGATAAAAATGTCTACCAAATCCACATCTAAATGGTCAGATTCCACTTCGAGTCGGAGAATACGTTCCGCTTTTTCGACAGAAAGTGCGCTCTTATAAGGACGATCGGATGCGGTAAGCGCATCAAAAATATCAGCGACGGTCATAATTTTGGCCTGTAAAGGAATATCGGCTCCGTGTAATTTTAGAGGATATCCATAACCATTAATTTTTTCATGATGTGCGTACGCGATTTGGGGGATGCTCTTCAGTTCTTCGGTCCAAGGAATTTTGCTCAAAAATTTGTAGGTATAAGTCACATGGGACTCGATTTCGGAGCGTTCTTTGTTATCTAAGCTTCCGCGTCGAATGGAGAGTGCTGAAACTTCTTCTGGATACAAGAGATCCGCAAATTGACCATCGCGATCCTTATATTGTAATTTTTTAATTTCCTGGAGAGTTTCGAAACTGCCTTCTTCTAAAACGGTAGGTTCATTGAGATGAATGACAATATCAAGATATTTATCCAATAAATCTAGATTTTTTTTCAACGCTTGTTCTTCTTGATGAAGTTGTGTTTCTGAACAACAAGAAGGATGTTGAATCAATTTTAAGGTTTGAGTTTTCCAAAATAGAATTTCATAATCCCGTTTTGCAAGGGTAAAACGATCTTGAATAGACTCTAGCGCATACGGATAGAGTTTTTTAGCTTTGAGGAGGACCTGTTCGCGAACGGCTACTTTCCCAAAATCATGCAACAGCGAAGCATAGCGAATTTCTTTAATTTGGTCTCGAGTAAATCGAACCGAGCGAAATTTTCCATTATTGATTGAACTAATTTTTTCCGCTAAAGCGACCGTTAGTGTTGCAACGCGTTCCGAATGTCCAGATGTAGTTGGATCACGACTTTCGATTGCGGTCACGGATGCGTGAACAAATCCTTCAAATAAGTTTTCGATATCTTGATAAAGCGAAGTGTTTTCAATAGAAATCGCAGCTTGCGAAGCCAGTGAAAAAACCATTTCTTCGCACCAAATATCATAAATTTCCACATATTTCAAACAAGCTTCCGTACTATCTAAAAGCAAATCTTTTTCTTTTTTCTTGTTAATCAGTTGAAGGACCCCGATCACTTTATTTTGGTGGTCGATCATCGGAACAACAAGCATTGATTTGGTTCTATATCCAAATTCATGATCAAAAGAATAATTGAATGAATATTCGGTATTGGCGGGCAATTGATAACAATCTTCGAGGTTCAAAATTTTTCCGGTTTGGGCGGCGAACCCAGCAATACTTTGACGATTAATCGGAATCGTGAATTCTTTATAATTAAGAGGAAGCGATCGGCAAAAACTCAATTTGAAGCGCAGTTGATTTTCATCATCGATATTGGTTTCAACCAAATAAAGTGTGGCCGCGTCGGAGGCGGTAATATCCATTGCCTTATTGAGGATGAGTTTGAGTAAAGCGTCTAAATCACGTTCTGCCGAAAGCGCGATTCCAATTCGAGTCAATTCTTGGACTTCTTTTGTACGACGAGCCACATCTTTTTCTAACGAAAGAATCTGAAAGCAATTTTCAATACTCCGAACCCATCGCGTCGTAACCGCTTTTGGGTGGATAAAATCGAGACAAGGATAATTTAAAATTTGTTCCCGAGTTGGATCCAAAACCAGAATCAATCGATGTCCAAACAACGCAAGCGGATTGACGGTCTTGAGATGTTCTTCATGAACCAAAACAATACATTGCTCCGTTGTTAAAGTTTCTAAGTCAGATTCTTTTTTCCAAAAAATAATGTGATACTCCAGTTTTTCCAAACTTTCGTAAACCGCGTCTGGAAGTTGAACTCCTGGAGAAATGAGAAGATATCGGAGAGCGTTATTCATGGATATCCTTTTCGTTGGTTATAATCCACGATCAATTTTACAGCCTCTTTAGGAGAGTCGACAAGTTGAATGAGAGAAAGATCGTTTTTTCCGATATAGTGATTGGAGTAAAGATGGCTTTGAATCCAATCCATTAAGCCTTTCCAGTGCTCCGAACCTAATAAAATCAAAGGTCGTGAATTGATTTTATTGGTCTGAATTAAGGTAAGTACTTCAAAGAATTCATCCAAAGTACCAAAACCGCCTGGGAAAACAACAAAAGCAGTCGCATATTTTACAAACATTACTTTACGGCAGAAGAAAAAACGAAATCGAAGCATTCGAGTTTGATACAAATTTTGGATTTTTTCTTCAGGTAAGGCGATATTGAGACCAATGGAATGGCCCCCTTGAAGAAAAGCACCCTTGTTTACCGCTTCCATAACACCATTGCCGCCCCCGGTGAGAACCGTGTATCCCGCCTCGACCAAAAGTTTTCCTAAGTCTTCTCCCATTTGATAGATCGGAGAATTGGGCAAGATGCGGGCGCTCCCAAAAATAGAAACGGCAGGTCCAATGGCGTTGAGAGCGTCAAATCCCTCTACAAATTCAGAAATAATACGAAAAATTCGCCACGGATCTTTTTGATCGAGCAAGGAATCAATAGATGAATTCAATTCCGTTCTTCCTCTGATTTTATCTTTTCTATGTATTGTACTCGAAACTTCGATAGAACCAAGTAGACCAAAACCTGCTTGAGATTTTTTCAAAAAAAAAAGCTTAATGAGATTAAGCATTAAGCCTTCCAGATAAAAATAAAATTTTGAATTTATTTTAGGCGAGTACTTGCGTTATCGCCTTCTTGAATTTGTGCTCCGGGTCCACGCTCTACGATGCGAGCCGCGCTCATTTCAGGGAACACTTGTTCCACTTCAATGCGACCAATATAGTCATTTCCTCGGAACACAATAAACATTGTTTTGAGAGCGACGCTTTTACTTTCTCCAACGTTGATCATCACTTGGTTGGATCCTGGGGAAATCGCTACAATTTTCCCATCAATATCAGGGCCCGCGGTATGTTTCAAATCACGGAAGGTAAGGTGCGTGCCATGAAAGCCAGTGGCCCCTAATTTATCTTGTTCAGAGGCAAGTTCTTCAGAGATTTCAGTCACTCGAGCATAGACGGTTTTAAGTTCTTCTTGAACGCCATCTTTAGCGGAAACCCCTTGTTGTTGTTCATCTTGCATTTGGCTAAATAATTGTTCCAACGCATCTTTCTGATTACGCAAATCCCGATTGTCTTTTTCTTTTTTTGCAATTTGGTCTTCGAGTTCTCGTTGTATTTTTTCGACTTCAGGTAATTTTTGTTCTTTTTCCGCTTTTCGATCTTCTAAAATACGAATATGACTTCGGGCATTTTCAGTGAGCAATTTTTCTTTTTGGATTTCATCCAACTTTACAGAAATTTCTTGCTTCACTCCTTCTATTTCTTCTTTTCTAACTTTAATTTCATTCTCTTTGTCGGTAACCATCGTCTTCGTTTCATTTTGTTTTTCACGAAGTTTTTCGCGGTAGTCATTCTTTTGCGCGAGTAATGAAGCTACCAAGAAAACATAGGTACCCGTCAAAAATAAATTGACGACAATAAAAACTTTTGCAAGGGTAGACATGAATGACCTTCCTTTAAACTAAAGCCCATCTGAAGGGGGAAAGGCAAAATAAACCGCAATCTTTTAATTTCAAAATGGTTCCATCAAAAATTTTATAACTATTCTAAGTCTCTTTTTTAGACGGATGCCATTCTAGCAAACGCTTCATCTTTTTACAAAAAAAAATTCGACGAGATTCTCTTTTTTCTTCTTTCAGGAAAAAAAATGTCCTTTATTAGAGATACAAGACCTTACATCTCTAACGTGGGACGTCTTTGAGCGGCACTAAATAATGCGTGGAATGTGTTTCCTCTTCATATCGACATAATATACATTGAACCCCTTGCGGTGCACCCAATTGCAATGGAACTAAGGATTCTTGCTGACACCGCGGACAACGCACATTGCTAGAAGAAGGACTTAACGTCGAAATAATTAAATACGCGACTCCGACAAAAATTCCGGCACTCATAAATCCCCAAAATAACTTCTCCCCATACCAATGAAAAAGAACCACTCCAGCCAACAAGCTCAATAGACAAATTCCAATAAAAAGTGGAAGGAGAATGATTCGCTCAAACATATTTAGGAATCTCCGGTTCTGGAATTGTTTTCAAGAGTTTTTGGATCAGACCTACCGAGTCTATCCCTTCGGATTGCGCCTGAAAATTGGTCGCGATTCGATGCCTCAAAACTGGAATCGCCACGTCTTTAATATCTTGAATAGAAACATTGACGCGTCCCGCCATCGCCGCCAAAGATTTTCCTCCTAAAAGTAGATATTGACCGGCGCGGGGGCCGGCACCCCAGTCCACCAACTCGCGAACAAATTCCGGAGCTTCTATGGCTTTCGGACGTGTCGCTCGAACCAATTTGGTGACATAGCTAACGATATAGTTAGAAACGATAATTTTATCAATCACTCGTTGCGCCATCAAAATATCTTCCGATTGAATTAATTTTTTGAGTGGCAATCGTTCGCCTTTTGTGGTCAGAGTCAAAATATTTTCTTCTTCTTGGACAGAAGGATAATCGACGTGAATATTGAACATAAATCGATCCAGTTGCGCCTCAGGAAGCGGATAGGTTCCTTCCTGTTCAATCGGGTTTTGCGTAGCGATCACAAAAAACGGGACCGGAAGATCATAGGTTGTTTGTCCGATAGAAACTTGTCTCTCTTGCATCGCTTCAAGAAGAGCCGCCTGAGTCTTGGGTGGGGTTCGATTAATTTCGTCTGCAAGAAGAATATTCGCAAAGACCGGGCCGGGAATAAATCGAAAATTGCGTTGTCCTTGCTGGTTCTCATCAATCACATTGGTTCCAGTAATATCTGAAGGCATCAAATCTGGAGTAAATTGAATTCTCTTGAATTTGAGATTCATAATTTGAGCCAAAGAACTGACCATTGAAGTTTTGGCCAACCCGGGAACCCCCACTAATAAGCAATGACCCCGCGAAAAAATCGAAGCCAGAATTTGTTTTAAAACCTCTTTTTGCCCAATAATAGCCTTGTGCATTTCATCATTAATTTTTGCATAATGCTCCTGAAATTGAGTGAGTTGCTTCTCAAAATCCGCATCCATTATTAACCTCCTTACTTATCTCTGGAAAATTGAAAAAGAATGAGTATGAATTGTTCTGCCTTTTTTTTAATGACGGGATCGTTACTTAGTAACGCATTTTGAAATAATTCTCGAGCCTTCTCGTATTTTTCATGAATCAGATAAAAGACCCCAATTCCGAGCATCCGATACTCAAACCATTGAGGAGAAGGCGGAATCGCTGGAATCCCGTTCTTCGCTGGAATCCCTTTATTTAATTTTTTCGCTCCTTGATGTTTATCCATCATATTTTTCAAAAATTGTATTTTTTCTTCTGCCTCTAGTTGGTGCCAATAAATTTTTGAGGGCGAGCTATTGGATAAAGCCACAAGCAAATATTGCGAGGTACTTTGGGGAAGTAAATACCCTTTTCGCTTGGATTCCGGTATTAAATCGGCTAATTCATATCCTTTATTTTTGTGGGTTTGAGCATATTCCTCGTTCAGTTCTAACACAAACGCAATCACATTTTCTTGAAGTTGCATAATTAAAAACCAATTTTGGAGATAGTCACGGCAAGCCTCTCCCGGATAGAGGGTTTCCGCTTTCTGAAGAAAAGACTTACTCGCTTCAAAATCATTCTGAATCAGAAAGGTTCTAAAGGTTTTTATTGCCAACTGGAGCTTGGCTAAATTGCGTTTATCCTGCTCTTCTTTATTTTTAGTGGAAAGGGCCAGAGTTGTTTGCTCTAAACGCTCAATTTGTTCAATTTCACTTGTTGCGGCGTTGGAGAGCGTTTTGATTCCATAGATATCGATAATTCGGTGAAATATTTGTTTGGCCTCAAGATATTTTTTCTGGGTAATCCAGACCTGTGCTTTTTGTTTTTCCTTTTGAAATTGAGTTTCAGCGAGAGTCCGAATTTGTTCAATGGTTTGAAATAGTGCTTCTTTTTTCTCTGAATCCGGAAAGGTACTTAAGTAAAGTTCTAACACTTCGATTGCGGACTGAAATCGCTCCTCTGCCTGAAATTCTTGGCTCTTTTTATAAGCAATAAGATATTCTTCCTCCGATTTTTCCTGAAGTTGTTTTTTTAGAGAGTGAAGACGCGTTTCGGCTTCTTGTCCAGAGCGGGTTTCTCGAAAGCCCCGCGCAACTTCAGTAAAAAGAATAATCCCTTCGGAAAGATTTTCTTTGGCTTGAAATGCTTCCTCGGCTCGTTGAAACGCTTCTTTTGCTAATTTTTCTCGACGAAAACTTTCTTGCTCTTCAGGCGAAGTTCCCACTTCTTCCGTTAATTTAATCAGTTCAAATAAATCTTTTTGGTTTCGATTTAATAGCGCTGGAAAGGCAACGGTCGTGATCAATAACAAACTCACAGCTCCTAAAAAAGTCATCGAAGGCAAAAGGATACGACGCAATCGAAGGGTGCGCCGGGTCTTTTGATTCGCAACCGAGCGAGATTGTTCTAAACGAGACATAAAAAAATCAATTCGAGATTCTGAAGGAAGAACGAAGGGGAACTCGCCCTCTTCCTTGAGGGGAGGGGACAAGAGCTTATTTCGAATTTGAAGTAATCGAACAAAAAAATCGTTATAGGATTGAAATCGCTGTTCTGTCGCCGGGGCCAGCATTTTTTGAAGCACGGAAAACGTCTCTTCTGGAATCTCTTTGAGAGGGGACAGCACCTTTTTTTTGTTTCGATATAACTCTTTTGCTTCGCCTTGATACGGAGGCATCCCGATCAGAAGTTGATACCAGATTGCCCCTAGCGCATATAAATCTTGATGTATTTGCAAAGGGAGATAGGGTTCCTTAAATAATTCCGGCGCTTGATAAAAGGTCGGTTCATCCCCTAGAGGAAGATAAAAGCCCAGTACTTTACACTGAAGTCCATCGGTCCAAATTTGTGAGGGCGCTAAATTGCCATGAAGTACCCCCAATTTTTGAGCAGAAGCAAGCCCTTTTGCGATCTGAAAAACAAATTCAAGCGCAAGAACCTCATTCAGATGATGCTCTCGATAAAGAGTGCGCTCTAAGGGTTCTCCAGAATGATTTTCAATCGCGACAATCAACGAATCTCCTTTATACCCGATAAAGAGATAGGGAATTAAATCTTCTTGAGGCGATTCAGAAAGGGTTTGATGCGCCTGTTTTAAGAGTTCAAGAGACGCTGGTGGTCGCTTAAAGAAAAACAACTGGCAGAGTTTACCGGTAGACTCTTGACGGGCAAGTTTACGAGAGTCATACAAGTTCAGATCCAGATTTTGCAGGATATAAAAATCTTCGAGTGTTGTCATCACTACAAACCAAAAAAAAACCTTCTTTATTTTGGAAGAAGATACGTAAAACGGACCCCAAGCGCAAATCCTTTTCGATTTTGAGACACATAATTCCTGACCGAACTCCGGCAATCTTGAGCTTCGAGCAAAAAAGCACCGCCTCGGTTTACACGAAAACTTTCAGCAGTCGCTGGAGGGTCGGTTTTTTTTTCTTTATTCGGTTGTAATTGATACGGTTGGTAAATATCCTGACACCATTCCCAAACGTTTCCTAACATATCATACAATCCAAAAGCGTTCGGTTTTTTTTGTTTTACCGGATGCGCCCATTTTTCGTCTTTTTTCCAAGTATTTTCTTGATACCATAGATAGTCGTTGTGAACTTGGAGTCCCCAGTAAAATGGCGTTTTGGCGTTGGCCCTACACGAATATTCCCACATTTCTTCTGTCGGAAGTTGAAGTCCTGTGCGTTCACAAAACTGTTGGCAGTCTTCCCAAGAGAGATACACGGCAGGAAGATCTTCACCTTCTTTGACAAATTCTTGCCCTTTTTGATTTTTCCAGGGAGTCGTTTCCATCACTTGAGTCCAGATTTTTTGGGTCAACTCTGTTTCGGCCATCAAAAAACGATCCGAAAGATGAATCTGATGATAGAGTTCATCTGGATATCGTAAGGGATCAGAGCCAGTACTTCCCATCTCAAAAGTACCTCCCGGAAGCAACACAAAAACAAGAGAAGTCGCTTTTTTGTCTGCAAATCCCGTGTGTTCGTAAAGTGGATATCCTTGTTCATTGTGGCGAAGATAGCGAAATCCTGAAATTTCTTCCTGTGCGTTCAGAAAAAAGAAAAAAAAGAATCCGATTCCGAAATAGCTATATCGCATTTTACTATGCTCCATGATGTTATAAAATAAAACGACTTAAATAATCCATCCATTCCTTGGCAGAAAATTCTAGCGTTCGCTTTTGTTGGTGAATCCATTTAATCGCATTTTTAAAATTTTCTTTACTAATCGCTTCATGACGAACAATATTTCCAATTTCCCATTGCAAATGTCCCATATTCAAAAGTTTCGGGATATCATTTTCGTCCACGGTTTGATATTGTTCAAAGTACTGTAAAACAAGTTGATACGAGATCAGAAAGTTTTTGAGTAAATCACTAAAAAATTCGAGATTTTCGGGTTGTTTTACAGAAAAATGTGGATCTGTTTTTTCGAGAATTTGAACCTTCGTAAAAAATTCGAGAGTGTTTTCGAGAGTGGATTCTGGGAAAAAATGAAATTCAAGCGCTAACAATTGACGAAGTTTCCTCTCCTCTGGCACCAAATCGGCGAGTTGAAATGGAGAAGTTCGACGAGGAATAATGGCCAAAGCGCAGAGCGCGGGAGCCACAAAAAAATGGACGATGTTATTTTTATAATAATCCAGATGCAATTTTTTAAACTTCCGGATCACAAAAACAGTTTGATTTTCGTAAAAATGATGATGAATCAGATTTGTGGTTCGAAACGCTTGTAAGCTTACCTTCAACCGATTTTCAAAGTCGTCCAAAAACGTGAGGGAATGGTTTTTCCAACTCGCATATTCTTTCAAAAGTCGTGTCCGTTGCAAGAATTGACTTTCCAAGAGTCCTCGTTTGGAATGACTGAGAAGAACGGTTGCGGCAAGGGCCGAGGGGATGATCAAAATTTTTTGATTGATCCCATCACAAATTTGGTTTGCAAATTGATCGACTAACTCTTTCGTTTGTAAGAGTTCCGAGGTCTCCGATAGGTTTTTCTGTTTTAAGTAATCTTGAAAACGAATGGGTTCCGAGAACCGAAGGAAAACTCTTCCATAATTTTGCTTTAATACATTGCGAACGGCGGATATCGCGGTTTTAACATTTTCTTCGGCTTTATTCGCCCCTAAAGATTCACTCGTATAAGCGTTTTCTTCAATGATTTTTTCGTAAGTAATGGCCACTGGAATAAAGACGAGATCCCGTGAAATTCCTTCGGAGTAGGCTTCCAAAATCATCCGTAACATTCCTGTTTTCGGATTTAAAAGCTTTCCAGAGCGAGAACGTCCGCCTTCAATAAAAAATTCAAAGGGAAAGCCTTCCTTAATTAAGAAACGTAAATATTTTTGAAAGACCTTCGGATAGAGTTTTAATCCTTTGAAAGAGCGACGTAAAAAGAAAGCGCCTGATTTTCGAAAAATATGTCCCATGGGCCAAAACGATAAATTTTGTCCTGCCGCAATATAAGGAGGAATCAAATGATGAATATAAAACAAATAGGATAACATCAAGTAATCAATATGACTTTTATGGCTAGGAATCAGGACCACTGAAGAATCTTTAAGCGCTTCACGCACTTGGGCCAATTCTTTTTCGTCCACAATCAGCCCTTCATAAATTTTGTTCCACACAAAATATAAAATTTTGTTCCAAGCCGAAACGTAGCGAAAATCAAGATCAGAAACAATTTCGTTCAAATATTTAAGGACTTGTTTTTCTGTTTTTTCCGGAGATTCATTTTCTTCTTGACTATGTTGCTGAATCGATTCGGATAAAGTCCTCAGTACCCGAGTAATCACGCGTTCACGGCTATACGCCATCGGACCAAAAATAACGCGAGTTTCACGATAGAGGTAATTTAAAAGGCTCCAGCGTACCTTTTTGGCAAGGACTCGCGTATCGGTCTGAACATTTTGAGCCACAAAACTTTTTAATTGAATGGATTTTCCAATCGTGACAAAAGCGTTTCGATAGCTTAATAAAAATTGTACCAGTTTACGCAAACGACCGGGTTCTGTTTTGGCTCCAAATACAAAATCAATGACCGATTTTTCAGTTTTTTCAGGAGCTTTCACATAAACCACCACCACAGGCACTAAAAAAATTTCAGGAGTTTCTGCTTTTTTTTGAAGGTGAATGAGTTCTAAAATAGGGTCCCAGAGGGGGCGAGATAGCTTGTCAATATAAGAAGTCGAGCGTTTCAAATACATTAAACAAGACTCTCGATCTTGAATCGCTTGTTCGAGAAAACCACTTTGAATCGGATCGGGCATTCGCTTTCCGCGTAACAAATATTTTAATTTTTCCATCAAAATCTGGAGAGCTTCTCCTAGGGGTTTCCACAACATCATATTCACCCCATTGGTGAGTCTGGAAAGCTTTAGCCCGGATTCCCGTAATTTGTAATTCATGACCAGATAATCAAGCGTCGATTTAGAACGAAGCGTATAAATCACTGTTCCCCGTGATTCTAATTGCTTGAGTTCTTCAATCGATTCTTTCGGAAAATGGATCGATTGAAAAAAACTTTTAAAAAAAGTTTCCAGAACAAACCCGTAATTGGCATGCATCGAAGAGGCATAAATATCAAGTTTCGAATCGCCCAGAGTCGTCATAAATCTTCTTTCGGTTGAGAGAGCAAAATAAATGGATGGCGAGGAAGTTTAAAAAAAATCATCTCCCGAAGGAGATGACGTTTTATTCAGGAAAAAAATTGCGTCTCGTGCGAAAATTAAGAAGTGAAGAGTGGCAAAAAGACCAGAGCCACAATACTCATCAATTTTACAAGAATATTTAAAGAAGGGCCTGCGGTATCTTTAAACGGATCTCCAATGGTATCTCCGACTACAGCCGCTTTGTAAGTGTTAGAACCTTTGGCATGCGGATGAGAGGAATCACGTTTTTCAATTTGTTTTTTGGCGTTATCCCAAGCGCCACCCGCATTGGACATAAAAATCGCCATCATCACTCCGGTGACGAGAGAGCCCGCCAATAGGCCACCAAGCGCGGCTTTACCAAGAAAATATCCACAAAGAAGCGGAGAGGCTACGGCCAGAACCCCGGGGAGAATCATTTCCCGGAGAGCGGCCGCAGTACTAATCGCTACGCAACGTTTGGAATCGGGTTCGGCTTTCCCTTCCATCAATCCGGGAATGGTTTTAAATTGATGACGAACTTCTTCCACCATTCGTCCTGCGGCTCGTCCAACCGCGCTCATGGAGAGACTACAAAAGAGGAACACCAAAGCAGATCCGATCAAGAGTCCAATCGTGACCATCGGATCAAGAATATCAATAGATTTCAGATTTCCTTGAGTGCTATACGTACTAAAGAGTGCCAGAGCAGTTAACGCGGCGGAGCCAATGGCAAAACCTTTTCCAATGGCCGCAGTCGTATTTCCTGCCGCATCCAGGGCATCGGTTCGTGCGCGAGTTTCTTTAGGCAATCCAGCCATTTCCGCAATTCCACCCGCATTATCAGCCACAGGGCCATACGCATCGACTCCGAGAGAAATACCTAACGTCGAAAGCATTCCCACTGCGGCAATCGCGATTCCATAAAGTCCAGCAAAGTAGTAGGAAAGACCAATGGAGAAGCAAATCAATAAAGTAGGAAGCATCGTACTTTGCATTCCCACAGCCATTCCATGAATCACGACGGTTGCAGGGCCCGTTTCGGCTTGTTTCGCAATTTCTAAAACACTCGGAGTATCCATCGAAGTATAGCGTTCGGTAATTTTTCCGATCATCACCCCTAAGATAAGTCCGGAAATCAGGGCGTAAAAAATACCTAATGGCATTTCAAGACTCTGAACAATTAAAAAACTTCCCACAATAACAACGATACTCGCTAACACCAGTCCAGAGAACAAAGCGCGTCCAATTTTGGATTCTTCATTGGTACTGACGATAAATTTCCCAATAATCGACGCGAAAATCCCGAGTGCCGATACCAATAAAGGGAGAAGGAGCAAGGAGTCACGAGAGATCCCTTGAAAAATTTTATCAATAGAAGAATCGCCGCCATCCAGCTTTATGCTAAGTCCAATGGCCATCGTGGCGATAATCGAACCGACATAGGATTCAAATAAATCGGCACCCATTCCCGCAACATCGCCCACATTATCGCCCACGTTATCGGCAATCACGGCAGGGTTTCGCGGATCATCTTCAGGAATACCGGCTTCGATTTTTCCAACGAGATCGGCACCCACATCGGCGGCTTTGGTGTAAATTCCACCTCCCACACGCGCGAAAAGAGCGATCGACGAAGCGCCTAGAGAAAATCCTAGCAGGGCGTCAATATTGTGCATCCATTGATAGAGGCCCGTAATTCCAAGAATCCCTAAGCCAACCACCACCATTCCCATCACGACCCCTGAATTGAAAGCGATGCTAAGACCGCCCGCTAAATCAGTACGACAGGCTTCTGTGGTTCGCACATTGGCACGGGTAGAAATTTGCATCCCAAACCAACCTGCAAGTGCGGAAAAAATGGAGCCCACAAGAAAACAAATCGCGGTGCCTCCTCTTATATCCGTTTTGGTAATATTTTCCATGTGAACAGCGGTAGGAATCAGTTCTGATTTATCAATAAAGAAAAAAATAAAAACAGCAAGAAGGACTACAAAAATAGTCAAGCGAGAATATTCTGTTTTCAAAAATGTCATTGCGCCCTCATGAATGAGTTTCGCAATTTTTTTCATCTTCTCGTCCCCTTCGGGTTTTTTCACAATTCCAAGACTCAAAAAAATAGCAAAAGCTAATGCGGCACCCGCCGACGTAAAAATAAGCATTGGGGCAAGTTCGATTAGCTTTGAATTTAACAAATACAGCATCATTAACGGGTATCTCCCTTTCTAAAGTAAATATAAACTCTTGTACTCTTCTAAGTTAAGAATCATACAAAAAGCACAGAGTCCTTAAACATTCTAAAAATAAAACAGAATCGATCCCAATTCAGGATTATTCTATTTTCCGAATAATATAGTTCCCCAAAGAAGTTTTTCCCCCAAAATGTTGAAAGCGTTGTTCCATACTTTTTGGAGCATTATATTGCATTTCTCCATCAATGCGCTCTAAGGTGGCGCAAAGAATTTTTTTAGCCATTTCCAGATGATTGGATTTCCATAATTGGTTGACTAAAGAGGTTTGATTCAAAAGGGTCACGAAATCTTCCAATCGCGGAAATCCAACTCCAAAATCAAATTCGATCGCTCGAAGATGATGCTCTTTCCAAAAAACTAACGCGTTCTGGATTTTCGCTTCCGCTTCGTCAAATTTTCCTTGTTTTTGAAGTTCAAAAATTTGTTGATCTTGGAGAGAAAAAAGTTTGTTTGCTATTTCTAAATGGGTATCCAACATATCATAGAGGGCAGATTTTAACACATCTATAGCGAGAGTTAAATCTCCTTTTTCTTCATATTCAAGCGATTTTATCCAATTTTGTAAATATTCAATTTCAGCGGGATTAATTAGGAAGTGGGGATTAATTTTTTCCATTCGATAACAAGTTTCAATCACTTTTTTCCAAAATTGAATCGCCATTTGGAATTGCTCTAATCGTTCATATTCATGAGCCTGCAAAGAATAACAATTTTTTAGAGCCATGATAGATTGGAAAAATTCTCTAGGATTCGGAAGAAGCTCCATTGATTTTTCAGCAGAGGCAATCGCTTTTTGAAAGCGTTCCGGACAAGCTCGTTCAAAATAAGAGTTTTGGGAAATTTTATGACTGTAAATAACGGCTAAATACCACGGAAGATAATAAGAATGTCCGTTTTTCTCGATCCCTTGCTCTAAAAATTCGATTCCTTTTTTTACCCACAACCATTGATCTTTCGGAGTCATTTCATTCACTGAAATATTGTAAGCGAGGTTCCATGCATTAAACGCCCAAACTTGTTCTTGATTGGGTTGCAAATGAGCTATTAATTCAAATAGGGTATTCAGTTCCCACCATTCTCCAAGTCGTTGCAAAGTCGTCGCTCGTACCCAAAGCAAATCAATCGCTATCGCACGAAAGCCTCCTAAAAGGACGGTACCGACAAAAGAAGGGACATCTAGTGAAGGTTTGAGCGGAGAAGGTTTCAACGCGTACTCTTCTCGCTGTTTGGCAATCACTTGATTTAAAGCGTTGATCGTCAAAAAACAGGGAAGAAAGAGGAATGTCAGGTACAAAAGAGGTTTTAGCCTTTTTTTTAATCTTCCAGAATTCATCAGCTTAACTCACGATAACGAAAAGAAATATAGGTAATTGCTAATAACGGAAAACAGCAGAAGCAAAAATATTGAATTTGCTGAGTAAATAAATGAAATGGAATGTCTACTCCAATTCGCAAAAGATAGGTTAAATCAAAACGAGTGAAATCAATAAAATAATTACAAAAAAATTCAATTCCATCCCCAATCCAATTCGTCATAAGAGAGCCCCATTTTTCCACCTGTTCTATTCCATTTTCGTTTCCGTGGTGATGCGATTCTTCATGGGACAATGCTTCTCCAATCCCGTGAAAAACAGAACCGCCCTTTTTACGAAGACTCTCCACAAATTCTCGTAAAAATTCCAGCATTTGTCCTAAAAGATAAAGAAATCCAGTAAATACTACGGCTACCGGAGTCGAAAGAAACGTCGAACAGGTTAACGCGAGAAGCGAGAGTAACAAAAGCATCAAATACAATAGAAAAAAACATTTAATAAAAATCCATTCCACCCGTCCTACAGAGCCAAATACTAAAAGACTTCCGAATCCGACCCAATTTAAATCAGGATGGAGGCGAGAAACAACAATATTTAAGCAACCCTCTCCAGAAATACATTTGGACGGAAAATAGCTCCAGTATTCTTTTCCATTCGGAAGAAAAATCTTTTGCGAGATCCGTTCTTTCGTTTCAGGGTTCTCAAAATGAAATAAAAAAGGAATCCGGCGCGTGAATCCTTCGGGTACGGAAAAATGAATTTGGAGAGGGGATTCAATTTTTTCTTCCGACGTTCCTTGTTTAAATTGTTTCAAAGGAAGTTGTTGATATACAAAAATAATTTCGTCTTGGAGCGGAATCAAAAGATTTGGATATTGCTGATAAAGCGTTGAAAATTTTTCAGGAGAACAAGTCGATGGCGTTGTCCCTTGATTTTTTTTACAGATTTGGGTGATTGAGGCTACTCTCTGTAAACACTGTTTGCAAACTAAAATCTCTTTTCGTTGCCCGTCCAAAATTTTTATCGGACGGTAGGGTAATCGAGCAGAAGCGAGTTCTTCACTCAACGCAGGAGATTCTTTTCCCAAATCGAAGAGAGTCCATTCGATCAGAAATAAACACATCAACAACATTGAAAAGAGCAATACCGCCAAAACCATCCAGCACCCGAGTAGCCGTCCCAAAATATATTCAAAGCGACGAACCGGTTTAGGGATAATCGAAAAAATAGTTTTATCTTTAATATCTTTTGGAATAACGGTGGCCGATAGAAAAATAGCCACCACGCCCCCAAAAAGAGTGGCGGTCGTAAAGCAAATAGTTTGAAGAATCTTGAGTTGATCTTTGGGGAGTACACTCGATAGAAAAACAGAATACCCTAGGGTTCCTAACGCAAATAAGGCAAGAATGAAAAAAATTTTTTTTCGTAGCGCATCGAGATACGTAATAAACCCGATTTGGAAAATGGTATTCTTTCCGCGAGTGCTATAAATTAAAAAGAAAAGAAGCGTGCTCCAGAAAAATAAAAAATAAGCGAGTTGTGTGACCCACAGTGTTTTTTGCCAAAAGTGAAAAACAACCAAAATCAAAAACAGAATCAGATTTAGGAGGGCCCATCCAACAAAATTCGTCTCGTCAATCGAGGGAAATAGTCGCCGAATCATAGCAATTTTATTCCTTGGAAGTTCGAAAGTTAGCATTCTAGCGAAAGGACGGAGGCAGCGCGTTATCCTGTAAAATCGTCTTCTGGAAAAGCGCTTCTAAACTGGATCGCGGATGGTCGATATTGACAATTTGCTTCCCTTGTTGAGTGACAAAATTTTTGAGTGTTTGTAACTCTTCTGGTGCCAAATCTTTAATAGAAAATCTCGTAATATCAATATGGGTTAAAAGTTCTGATACCGTTCCATAAACGGCCATCCGCCCTTGCTTCATAATAGCAATACGATCACAAATATCTTCAATATCTGCCAATAAATGCGAACACACTAAAACTGTTTTGCCTTCCTGTTTTAGCGTAATTAATAAATTTTTTACTTGTTCTCGTCCCATCGGATCCAAGCCCGAGGTGGGTTCATCTAAAAAAACAAGTTCGGGATTATTAATTAAAGCAGTGGCTAACCCAATTCGTCTAGACATTCCTTTGGAATACTCTTTCAATCGTCTTTTCTTTGCATGCTCTAGCCCTACCTTTTGAATTAAGTCTTGAACTCGCGATTTTAGAACGGTGCGGTCCAACTCAAAAAGATTGCCATAAAAAGAAAGAGTTTCTTCTGCATTTAAAAAACGATAAAGATAGGATTCTTCTGGAAGAAAACCAATACGTCGATGAACTTCAATATCGCCCGGAGTATGTCCCAAAATTTTCATCGTTCCTGAAGTGGGGAAAATTAATCCAAGAAGTAGTTTGGTGGTGGTTGTTTTTCCCGAACCGTTGGGTCCTAATAAACCAAAAATCTCGCCACGTTTTACTTTAAGATTTAAATCAATAACGGCTTGAACTTTAGGTCGTCCCCAAAAATCTACATAGGTTTTATTTAAATGAGAAGTTTCAATCACCCAATCGTTCGATGAAAGCGGATCTGAAGGGATGGGAAGAGAAGGATTCGCTAAAGTCTCAGGGTGTCCCATGGTATCGTCCAAGGAAAAATGGCTTTGGGGAGATTCATTTTTTAGAAAAAAAGACAACATTCTGTTGGTAATTTAGGAAAAATAAGACAAAAAAGAGCTTACACAAAAAAATCTTTTTTGACAAGAGCCAAAAGAAGAAAACAATCGAACCTTTGGCTTCAAAAATTTGGAGATAAGAGAATTTTTTTTAATTCAAAATATTCTCTTATCTCCGCAACTTTTTTTCTTGACACGAATTCAAAATTTAATAGAATCCCCTTGTTCTATCGATATACATATTATTGAAGCTGTAAACTCTAACAGAATCTGTTTTGGGGAGATCGGGGTTTAAAAATCGTCTCAAACTCCGCTTCTTTGAAGAGCTTTCGGCTAAACGAGGTCTTTTATAGTTATTCCTGTACCACTCAGTTGGTCCAACAAGGAGTCTTATTGTATGAGAAAATTTGGTGTATCATTGCTTCTATCTCTCATGATCACCAGCTTGTTTACTACTTCAGGAGCAAGCGGGTTCTTGATCTATGAACACGGAGCCGCAGCAACCGCCAGAGGTGGTGCCGTTGTTGCCACAATTGGCGATCCAACAGCAATATTTTATAACCCAGCAGGGATGGGAAAACTTGAAGGCACTAACTTTTATCAGGGTGGAACTATTATCGTTGCCCGAAGCGATTTTGATTCGAATGATTCCCGCATTGATCAACATACTCAAATGCATATCCCTGTTCTGCCGACTCTCTTTCTAACCCATCGTATCGTTCCAGATCTCAGCATTGGAGGGGGTATTTATGCTCCTTTCGGATTAGCTACAGATTGGCCCAAAGAATGGGAAGGCCGCTATATCGCAACCGAAAGTCGCCTCCAAACCATTTATTTCAATGTTTCGGTGGCCTATCATCCCCATCCACTTTTTTCCATTTCCGTCGGATTTGATTACATTCGCGCTGAAGCTAAACTCGAACGAGCCATTGATTTCCGCGCCGTTGGATCTCCTTCGCTGGAAACCGGAATCATCTATCGTAATCAATATCCTGATGGGTACTCTAGCCTTGAAGCCAAAGGATTTGGATACGGGGTTAACTTCGGACTCCAATTCGGAATCACAGAAGATTTCCATGTCGGTCTTTCCTACAAACAGCCCATTGGAAGTATCCGTCTTCATGGAGAAGCCGATTTTGACAATATTCCCCAGCGCTCCAATGTTTATCCTAATGAATTCGCGGGCGATGGAACTTTCTTAACAAACGGTTTAAGTTTGATTAATTTATTCCGAAATACCGAGGCCACCACTCATATTCAACTCCCCCCCATTCTTCATGCCGGAGTCGCAACAACCATTGTAAAAAATTTGACTCTAGAAGTCGATCTTCAATGGACCGGTTGGTCCACCGTCGATGAAGTTCGAATTAAATTCGCTCGCCCTGTAGGTGGATTGCCGACTTTTGTTCCCAATGGTGGAACGAACCCCATTAATGGCCTCCCTAGCGGTGATTTGAGCGGTCCGCCTCAAGGTGTTCGTGGAAATGGAAGCGATGCGGGACTCCAAACCATCCCCTTTGGCTGGGAAGATAGCTATACCTTCCGTACCGGCCTCGAATACAAAATTAATTTCGATGAGAGTCATCTCCCACTCATTGAAGAAAAAACGCTTGCCCTCCGCTTAGGATGGCTCTATGACTGGACCCCTGTTCGGAACTCTTACCTCTCGCCCAGCTTGCCTGATGCGAATCGCATTGGTATTTCTGCCGGACTCGGTTTGAAATTCGATTTCTTGGGGCTAGAAAACACCCTTGATCTCGCCTATATGATTGTTCTCTTTGAAGATGTTCAAAAAGAAAACCAAATTGGAGCCGACGCAGGCGGAACCGCAAACGGAGAATATCAAACTTTAGCACACGTAATCTCTATTGGTTATAATATTGAATTCTAAATCCACTCGTATTTATTCCTATTTTTGAATGGATCAGCCTACCTCGTGTAGGCTGTTTTTTTTACGCGTAGCATAAACCTTGCGTCTCTAAAACAATGCGCTTTACAGTGCACAAGGAGGTTCCGATGAAAGGTGAAACGCTTGTTGATTTATTTCTGGAATTGATGAAAGACGATCGGCAACGTCCTTGTCTCTATGCCAAAAAAAAAGGAGTCTATACCGCAATTACCGCTCAAGAAGTTTTCGATTCTGTCCAAAAACTTTCTTCCGGACTCAAAGCGCTTGGTCTTCAGCCAAATCAAAAAGTGGCACTCCTTTCTGAAAATCGTCCAGAATGGCTCTATATCGATATGGCAGTTCTTGCCCTTGGAGCGATTGATGTTCCAATTTATACCTCAAATACCCCTCAACAAATTCGCTATATCCTCGATAATTCAGAGTCTTGTATTGCGTTTAGCAGTGCCTCGCTCCTCAACAAAATTCTGGAAATTCGGGGAGAAATTCCTTCCTTAAAACACCTCATTTGTCTTGACGAACCGACTCCTACTCAACGGAATCAAGGAGTTCGATCCCTTGAAGAAATTTATTCTCTGGGAAATTCTGAAATACTCCCCCCCCTCCCGATATCAAAAGATCAAGTCTGTACGATTATCTATACTTCTGGAACCACTGGAAATCCCAAAGGCGTGATGTTGACCCACCACAATTTTGTGAGTAATCTGAAAGTCGCAAGCTCCGTTTTACCCATTACTCAACAAGATCGGGCTCTCTCTTTTTTGCCCCTCTGCCATGTTTTTGAACGAACTGGCGGGTATTACGCGATGTTCTTCAATAAGGCCAAAATCTATTACGCAGAATCCATTGAAACCGTTTCAAACAATATGCTCGAAGTGAAGCCCACCTTTATGTTTTCGGTTCCAAGACTGTATGAAAAAATGTATGCCCGTATGAAAGAAAAAATAGAAGCCGGATCAGGCCCGACAAAAAAAATCTTTTCATGGGCCACTAAAATTGGAAAAACGGTTTTTGATTTACAAGAACGTCAGCGTCCACTCTCGTTCCTGTTGAAGCGTAAAAAAGCACTCGCGGATCGATTCGTATTTCGAAAAATTCGGGAACGCACCGGTGGAGCACTCCGCTATTTTATTTCCGGTGGGGCTCCTTTAAATCCAAGAATTGCCGAATTCTTTGATTATGCCGGAATTATTATTTTAGAAGGATATGGACTCACGGAAACTTCGCCTATCTTGACTTGCAACCTTCCCACTCGCCGTCGTATTGGCTCGGTTGGCCCCCCAATTCCCGGAGTCGAAATTCGTATTGCAGACGATGGTGAAATCGTGGCTCGGGGTCCCAATATTATGAAGGGATACTATAAAAATGAGGCCGCAACTCAGGAAGTTCTTGATCCAGACGGGTGGTTTCATACTGGCGATATCGGATACCTTGATCCAGACGGATTTCTCCATATCACCGACCGAAAAAAAGATTTATTAGTCACCTCCGGCGGAAAAAAAATCGCGCCCCAAAATCTGGAAAATTTATTCAAAACCGACCTCTATTTGCAAGAATTCGTGGTCGTTGGAGATCAACGAAACTATTGTAGTGGATTGGTCGTTCCCCATTATGAAAAATTGACTCAATGGGCCAAAGACAACGGGATTAACGAAGTCTCTCGTCCCTCGCTGGCTCAGCATCCGAAAATTAACGAATTCCTCATGAATCGGCTCCGATCCTTGTCAAAAGAATTAGCGTCATTTGAACAGATCAAAAAAATTTGTATCTTAGAACAAGAATTTTCTATTGAAGCTGGAGAACTGACTCCCACTCTTAAAATAAAACGCAAATTTATAAACGAAAAATATAAAGCGCAAATCGAGGCCCTCTATGCAAACCCATGAAGAAAAGCAAACACTGGCCCCCATTTTTTTTGAAACCACTCCCGCTCAGTATCAACACTGGAAAATCGATTATCAAGGCCCTATTGCCGTGTTGACGATGATGGTTCAGGAATTTAAACCCCTTCGAGAAGGATATCAATTAAAACTGAATTCGTATGACCTAGGCGTAGATGTCGAATTGGCGGATATTCTCGAACGTCTTCGTTTTTCTCATCCTGAAGTTAAAGTCGTTATTATTACCGGCGATCTCAAGCAACGTGTCTTCTGCGCTGGAGCGAACATCTATATGCTAGGGGCTTCCAGCCATCCGTTTAAAGTTAATTTTTGCAAATTTACAAATGAAACCCGTTGTGGCATCGAAGATACTTCCAAAAACAGCGGTGTTCGCTTTATCGCCGCCCTCAATGGAACCGCTTCTGGCGGTGGATATGAACTCGCGCTAGCCTGTGATGAAATTTATTTAATCGACGACGGGAATTCAGCCGTTTCTTTTCCGGAAGTTCCACTGCTTGGCGTTCTTCCTGGAACTGGAGGCTTAACTCGTTTAGTCGATAAACGCAAAATTCGACGCGATCTCGCCGACGTTTTTTCGACCAAAGCGGAAGGAATTAAAGGGAAAAAAGCAGTTCAATGGAAGTTGGTGGATGGTTGTTTCTCAAAAAGTTCGTTTCAGGAAAAAGTGATGGCGAGAGCCTCTGACCTCGTCCAAAAATGCGATTCGCCCTATCGTCTGCAAACCCCCGGCATAGAATTGACTCCACTACGGGTTCAAGTTCAGGACAAAAAACGTCTCTATGAAACCCTGAGTTTAACGCTAGAACCCGAAAAACGTGTCGCAACCCTTGAAGTACGCGCTCCAGAAAATCTGCCACCCTCCTCTCCAGAAGAAGCTCTAAAACAAGGCGCCGATTTTTGGCCCCTGAAATTTTTTAGAGAACTTCGAGACGCGATTTACCACCTCCGCTTCAATTATCCCGATATCGGAGTCGTGGTTCTTCGCTCTAAAGGCGATGGAAAAAAAGTATTAGCCTATGACCAGCTTTTGAATAATCACCCAAAAAATTGGTTTCTTCATGAAGTCGTTCTCTTAGGTGGACGTGTCTTTAGAATGCTGGATATTAATTCTAAGAGTCAATTCACACTCATCGATCAAGGAACCTGTTTCTATGGAACCCTCTATGAAATGGCTCTAACTTCAGATCGAATTTATATGCTTGAAGGAGAATCGGATCAAAATATTCGTATCGCTTTGAGTGTCGCCAATACAGGGCTTTATCCGATGGCGAACGGCTGGACACGTCTGAAAAGTCGTTTTCATGGAACTCCAGAGTTAGAGAAAAAATCTGTTGACCGATTACCTCAGGAACTAGATTCTATTGAAGCGCTGGAATATGGACTTGTTACCTTTACCCCAGATTCTATAGATTGGGACGATGAAGTCCGTTTGGCGATTGAAGAACGAAGCTCTCTTTCTCCGGATGCCCTCACAGGAATGGAATCTTCTTTGCGCTTTGCTGGCCCTGAAACGCTTGAGACTAAAATCTATGGTCGTCTCTCTGCCTGGCAAAACTGGATTTTTACTCGCCCCAATTCAACCGGAGAATACGGAGCCATTACCTGTTACGGACAACCTAAACGTCCTCAATTCGACTGGAGACGCACTTAGCACACTTTATGATTTTTTCCGAACTCAAATCACTGGTCCAAGAAGATATTTGCGTTTTTGCTCGCCCCGAAAATCATCCGTGGTCCTATCTGTTCGACTGTGGGCAAGCAAGTCTCTTGACTTCCGGAGATTGCCAAAAATTACGTGCTTTGTTTGTAACCCATACCCATATGGATCACTTTATGAATTTTATGGGTGTGTTTCGCCATCTTCTTGGAACACGCCGAACCTTCTTGGTTTGTGGCCCTCAAAACATCCACTACAATGTTCAGGGAATGTTGCGGGGTATCACCTGGAACCTGATTTCAAATCAAGATTTGAAAGTCGAAGTCCGAGAGATTCTAGAAAATACAATCCATTGCTATCAATTAATCCCTCCAAAATGGGATCTAGAAATCCTTCCGGATCGAAACGAAAACAGCTTTTTTGAAGAAGAAGGAATTTCCGTCAGAACCCGCATCCTAAATCATCGGATTCCCTCGATTGCCTATCGCATCGAAGAATCCGAGCGAATCAATATTCAAAAAGACCTGCCTCATCCTTCCGGCCCCTGGATCGGACACGTCAAGACCGCTTTCCTTCAAAATAAACCAGAACAGGAAA
The DNA here is from genome assembly GCA_964530615.1 of uncultured Planctomycetota bacterium. GTDB lineage: Bacteria > Planctomycetota > JBBTDB01 > JBBTDB01 > JBBTDB01 > JBBTDB01. The sequence goes on from CAZHAR010000007.1 coordinate 111,141, forward strand.
TCGTTCTCGGAACCCAACGATTTCCTGCAAAAAACTTTTTTTCTTATATCACACGAACTCCCGGATATTCTCTGGGTTATGTGATGGATCATCTGGCTTCTCCAGAAAATCATCAAAAAATGGAAGTGTTATTTGCCGATCTTGACGAGCTTTATATTGAAGGTTTTTATCGGTATGTCGATTTAAGTTATGCTCAAAAAAATTTCCATTCGACCGCCCGACAATCCGGCGAATTAGCGCGTCGTGCCAGAGTCAAAAAACTTCGTCTGATTCATTATTCTCGACGATATGCAGGCGAAATTCAGGATTTACTTGAAGAAGGAATAGCCGCCTACGAAGGTCGTGAACCTCGATTTCAAACCCCTCCGACCGCACGTTTTGACGACCCGGACGAACACGCTTACGCGTAAACGTGCCCCATCCAAAATTGGATTTAGGGTTAATCTTGAAAGAGGCTCTTCACCAAAAAATTGAGGTGAGGAAATACAGAAGATTGAAGCGTTTCTTCTCCTCGAAAACTCGAACAGAGCCCAAACACAGATCCCGTATTTTGTCGAACTTCAACGGTTTTGCTGGTTTCATCAATCAGCCAGAGTTCTTTCACTCCTAGAGCCGCGTAAGTGTCGGCTTTTGCATGTTTATCGTAAATTGAGGAACCGGGAGATATCACCTCAATGACTAAATCAGCGCTAGTTCTATATTTTGGATCCATTTTCGCTTCCAATTCCGCAGAAACGTAAAATAAATCCGGTTCAAGATAGGTATTCGGGCTAGTCCAAATAGCGGCTCGTGGAACGTAGAGAGAGCCTTTAGTTTTATTTTCAAAGAGATATCGAGCTAAGAAAAAATTGAGTCTACTAACAATATTATCATGAGTATATCCGGGAGGCGGGGTCATATATAAAACTCCGGCAATCAGTTCTAATTTAGAGTGATCTTCAGGTTCAGGGAGTTCCCAGAATTCTTCCAAAGAATAGAGCTTAATCAAAGGAGAAGCGGTTAAAATTGTCATTTTCAACTCCTGATTGGATTGGAATTTTTCAAATCGACTGAGCAAGAATATCTTGATTATACGCGCTCTTCAGAGAAAAGAAACGCACTTGAGACGGCAAAAGTCCCCATCCAATTTTGGATTGGTTAAATTAAACGATATTCTCAAAAATTTTTATTGTCATTGCGAACGGAAGTGAAGCAATCTCCTGTATGCTTGAATTTTTCGGAGATTGCTTCTTCGGCTTGAGCCTCATCGCAATGACAATAAGAGCCGTTTCGTTTTATTTTTTCTCTTTCCGTTGCTTTTCAAATTCGGCCCATTTTTTGGTGGATTCTTCTTGATCTTTTGGATCTCTTCGATAATCGAAGCCGAAGTCTTGTCCGTTAATCGCTTTTAACGCGGAGAGTGCATTTTTACGAACAAAGCGATCCGTATGAAGCAAGTTTTGAATCAACACCTCGTTCGCGACAGGATCTTTCGCCATTTCCAGACATTGAATTCCAAAAATTAAGGCTCTCATTTCTTTTTCTTGAGCGATTGTCTGTGCGACCTGATCCATATTGAGTTTTAAACGGGCCAAAATTCCGTAGCCCATTTCGCGCTGACGCGGATTTTCATTTTTTAAGGTTTCCAGAATTTTTGAAAGTCCGGTTTCATCTCCAAGTTGGTAGCGAACTTGGCAAGCATAGAGATAATTCGGAGCGGTTTCCGCTACTTTTTGAAGTGCAATCACCGCATTTTTATCGCCAAGAACCTTGAGCGATTCAATCACTTCGCGTTGAATTACGAGATCGGCGTCAAGGACAAACACTTCCAAAATTTCACGGGCACCTTTTTGAATTCGGGTGATCCCTTTTATTGCAAATTCCCGAACTTGCTGGATTTCTTTGATCTTATCGCCTAGTGCGACTTTTGGATCTTTTAAAGTTTCCTGTAAAAGAGGGAGTGCCTGCTCTCCAAATTTCATAATCACTTCATCAAGCGTCCGATGGACCTGATCTCGATCACTGTGTTCAAAGGCTCTCAAGAGTGTTAACAATCGTTCTTTTTCCTTTTGGTTCCACCATTGCTCCCACGCAATCATTTCTTCGCCCGCGTTTTCTCCGGTCTTCTGTTTTAGCAAAGCGACGAGATCTTTCGCGATTCCCTGAGATTTTTTTCCTAGTGCGATTAAACGAGGCACATCCAATGTTTTTTCAAGCGCCTTAATCAGAGCGAGTAGCACGGAATCCTCTTTTTCCAAATCCAGATTTTCGCTCAACAGCGAAGAGATCAAAGGATCTTGGAGCTTTTCGATCCGTGAAATCGTGGCCAGACGAACGGCAGAATCCGAGCTTCGTAGGGTTTTCGAAAGAAAATCTCTTTGAGAAACACCCCATTGATGGAGCGCAAAAGCGAGATGAACTTGCGCCATTTCGTTTTTTGACGCCTCTAGCAAGGACTTCCATTGTTTTATAGTGTCTTCTGTTTTCGCAGAAGGCATATTGAGATAGGCGGTGACCAACGCTTCTGTTTTGGAGGGATCGTCTTTTGACGCAGTTTCTAGCAATTTTGAAAGGGAAGCTTTCGTTTCTACGACAATGCTTTCTCCTTGGAGTTCACCCAAAATAGCGATTAAAAGCGTCGCAAATTCGCCTTTTTGTTGATTAATTTCTTCCACAAAACAATCAATGGCGACTTTATCGTTGAAATCTTTAATTTGCTGACGTGCCAGATTTCGTGACTGTGTTAGTTGCTGGATTTTATTGGCATCGTTTGCTTTTGTGGCTTCCGCTAATTCTTTCGGATCGAGCTTACTACAAAGCGAACGAATCCGGAGCTTGCGCCAATCCGCCAAAAACTCATCACGTTCTTTTTTAGTTTTAGTCAGATCCAATTTCAGGGGCAATTTTTTGCTTTCAGGAAGTGCGTCGAGTTCTGTCTTCGCAAGTCGTCCGAGTTGGTCAAGCGCTTTGGGAAGATAAATAGAATCTTCTCCTTTAAGCGAGAGAAATAGTGCCTGAATCAGTTCTTCGGTGCGGTTCTTTACGGCTGCAATTCCTTTGATGGCTTCCATCCGTACGGGCAACATTTCATCTTTTAGAGCCTCTGCAAGCGCGGAACTATAGACTTCTTGTTCCAGAATCGGTTTTAGAGAGTCTAATCCTTTAGTTAACGTCGCGAGATCGGTTTTTAACAAAATGGGCTTAACGGTCAATTTATTTTCTGTCGCTTCAATTTGTTCTGCGCCAAAAGCCGTTTTCAGAACTTCAATCATTTGCTTTTTTGTGGCTTCATCCGAAGCAGAATAAAAACCAGAGAGATACGCACTTACTTCCGTAAAGGCTACGGCTCCGCGTTCTTGAAAATCTTTTTCGACTAAAGGAATATCTTGAATTTTTTGATTCAAACGAGTCGACGCTTTTTTCAAAGAAGCCGCGATTTCGTTAATCAAACGAACGGTCAGGGTTCGAACCGATTCTTGAGAATCTTTTAACAAAGGAGTCAACCGAGCTAACGCTTCTCGCGGATGGAGCGCAAGGAGAGCGTAAGCGGCTTCCATTCGCACTTTAGCTTCGGTATCTGTGAGTACGGGGAACAACAAGGCGATATTTTCGTTGGATCCGCTCCACGCGAGCGCCATCACTGCATAAAAGCGAATGAGGCTATCTCCGTTGGTCAAGTGTTTCGCAAAAAGAGTTCGGAGGGGTTCATTGACACCTTGCTGTGAAAAATTTCTCAATCCAATAATGGCGATATGTTGCAAGGAAACATCCGTTTCTTTTTCCAGCAGTTTTCCTAAGGTGTCTATCAGTTGATTACGGAGTTCAACCGAAGTATAGGTGTGTGTCGTGAGAATATCCACTACTCCTATTTTTGCGGAAGTCGACAATTCGGGAGCCGTCAAGAAAGAAATGAGTTTTGTGTAGAAATCTGTATGTTCTTTTTCTGTTTTCTTTTCTAGAGTTTTTCGAACATTGACCCAATTTTCTTTTTGAACTTCTGTTTGAAAATTCGCAAATTCTTCTTCAAACATAAGGATTCGTTGTTGTTCTTTCCATCGTTCTTCAAAGGCACTAATGGCGGTTTGTCGTTCTTCGATGGAACCCCCTACTGTGTAGCCATAATTTTCTCCAATCAAGTTTTGTAATCCTTGAATGGCGGCTTCTCGAACTGGAATATCTGCGTGAGAGAGTAAAGGTAAGATCTGGTTCCATCGGAGGAAATTCAGATGTTTTCGTTGCGCTGGAGTTAACTTTTTCAAGAACTCCAAACGGAAATTTCCTTCTTTCAGAATTTCTGGATCAAGAAGATGGTTTAAAAGGGCCGAGCTATCGGCATTAAAAACAAAATCTAAAAAGGCTTGATACGTTTCGCCTACTTTAGGATCGTCTTTGCTTTGGGTAAAAACGTGGAGGCTTTCTTTTAAAAATCGTTCTTCTTCTTTCCCTGAAGCAAAAATTGCGATCTCTAAGCGAATTCTGGCTAATCCGGTGGTTTGTTGCGCCAGCGATTTCAATTTTTCTAACAATTGAGTTCCAGAGCCCGTTCTCTTGACCAAAATATCAATCACTCCCTCACGAATTTTAGCGCTGGAATGCTCTAATAATTTCATTAACGCTTCTTCTGCGGTTTTTTGAGAATAGGCGTTTAACGTAGAAACAATTTCCAAGACCACGAGTTCCGAAGGATTTTTAGAAAGTTTTTGAATCAGGGCGTCTAAAACGGCTTCTGAAGAATGAGCTCTAAAAACGCGAGCTAAGGCCGCCGCGAGGTTTTCTTCAGCCTCTGGAAATTCTTTCAAGAGGATTGGAAGCGCAAGTATTCCGGCTTGTTTTAAGCGATCTTCCTCAACAGGAGAAGGATTCGCGGAGCTTTGCAAAGTGGCTTTTAAAGCGGGCCATTCTTTGTGCAGAGTCAACTCTTCTTGAAGTTGTTTCAACTGGGATTCACGTTCAGTCGAAGTTCCTTTTGGAGCGTAGGCAACCTGACTTTTCCAGTGTTTGGAAAAAAGATCATACGCGGAGGTTCGTATCGCTTCTAAGTCTTGAGACAAATAAGGTAAAAGTGCTTCAAGACGAGCCATTTCTAGGGAAGTGGTGAGTGCGGTTAGCATTTGAAAGGTAATCCCTAACGACTCTGGCGTTAGGATGTTTAATTTTCCCAAGACAATAGGAGCGACTTCTAGAACTTGTTTTTCAGTAGCGAGTTGAGTGATTGTCTTCCAAAGTCCTAAAGTTTGTAATTGTTGACAAACCTCATCGTTTCCGGAGAAAAGGGCGAGTAAGTGGGCTTTCGCTTGATCAACCGCGTTCCATTTAGGTTGGTAGAGAAGTTGAATCGCTTGTACGCGAATGCGATAAGAAACATCTTCTGTGGCCGCAATTCCTAAAAGGCGCGTCACTGCGGCATCGGCTTCCACTTTTTCTAGGAATGTCAAACATGCCTGACGGACCGCTTCTTCCGGATCTTTCAAAAGGATCGTGAGAATGCGATTCAAGGATTGTTTTTTGGTATCCAGCTTGCCAAGGAGAAGAACCATTTTTTCCCGAATTTTGGCATTTTTTTCTGTTTCTAACGATTTTTCTAAAACGGGAACCCCTGTTTCATCACCGGATTGTTCATAAATTTGGATGGCCGTTAACCGAAGCAAATCGCTGATATCTTCGCTGACTATTTTGAGGACGCTTTTCATGGCGTTTTCTCGGCTCGCCAGTTCAACAATAAGCAATAAAGAATTCTTGCGAACCGATTCATTCGGATGCGCAAGTGCTTTTTCCAGTTCTGGAAGAACGAGGGGCCCGCGACTTTTGAGTTCTTGATACGCTTTCTCGGCATCGGCTCCAACGGTGAGTTTTTCAATTAAAATCGGAATGAGGCGAGCATTTAACCAGTCCCGTAATTCTCCGATTTCCTTGGTTCGATCTGCGCTAACTGCGGATTGAGGGTGAAACTCAGGACTTACGGGAAATCCTTCACGAAAAGCTTTCCAGGCAGATTCTCGGATTTTAGGATCTTCATTATTCATTTGAACGAGAAGCGCTTTTCCTAAAGTAATATCTTCTTTTTTGAGGAGAGCCGTAACTTGTAAGAGTTTGAGTAAAGCGTTCGTTTCGGAAACTTCTTTAATGGCTCGACTCAAGGATTGACTCGCTTGCTCTGATTTCTCTGAGGCTTTTAAGAAATAATACCCGGCAGTTCCCGCTACAAGCGGATCGGTATCCGAGAGACTGGCTTCCATTGCGGTTAGACCCGCTTTATCGAATTGAGCCAAAGCGGTTACCGTAGCGAGACGAATCGAGACTTCTGTGTGCTTCACTAAAGGCGCAAGTGCTTCACAACAACGGGCATCTCCGAGTTGTCCAAGAACATCAATCAATCCTTTTAATGCAGGAGTCGAAAGAGTTTTCAAGTAGGGCCAGAGTTTAGAAGCGTCGTCTTTGCGAAAACGATCTAACATTCGCTCTTGTGCTTGACTTGCCTCTTCAGGCTTTCCTAATTGTTCCACAAGCGTCTGAAGCTCTTTATCTTCCTGTCCGAAAAGTAGAGATCCAAAGAGAAACAAGATTCCAATAAAAACAAGAAAACCTTTCATAGCTGATCCTTATAACTTCCGATTTTTTATTTTTCCCTATTGTGGTCTATTTCTCGAAGTTGGAAATAAATGAGGGAACACGAAACTGTTTAATTAATATAGGGTTTTAAAGGCCGTGCATCCTAGCAAAGCCTACGGTTTCTGTCAAACAACAACTCGAAAGTTCTCTGAATTTTTTACGATTTTTAATTTCTAATTTTTGAAGGTATCCTCAATAAAGAGAATCAGATAGAAAAAATTACTGGAAAAATTTGTTGACAGAAGTAGTTCGGATTTGTTAACCTTTGCCTTTTCAAAAGGAGTATATTTTTGGTTTATTCGGAGTAAACATATGAAAATGGTTATGGTTTTTTTGCTGGCTCTTTTTAGTCTGGCTCCCCTGGAGGCCACTCGTCGCTGGAGCTTGAAATTCAATTATGAAAAACCGGAATATATTCGTGTTCAGGATAGCACTGGAGAACTCCTGACTTACTGGTATATGGTATATTCCTTAACCAATCCAACGGAACGAGATCTACATATTTCCGTCGAGTTAAAAGTGGTGACCGATGATGATCACGTCTATTATAATTCCCTCTATCCCGGCGTCGAAAAATTGATCGAGGCCCAGAAAAACCAGAAATTTTTTAATGTTCTGGAAATGAAAGGGGACGATTTATCCGGAACGATTGCCGCCGGAGAAACGAAATTAGGGATCGCCCTTTTTGGTCGTGTGGATGGCGAAATGGACATCATGAATGTTCATGTTACTGGTTTAGTTGATGTTGTTTCTCATGAAGGGACAACGGTTTATAAAGAAGTTAAAGTATTTATCTTGACTTACGAACGTAAGGGAGACGAATTTAATCGTCATTTAGATTTGCTACATTATGTAAGACAAGATTGGCTTGTAACGAAGCGTGAAGAAATTCGTAAAGACGAAAAAAAGAGCGAATAACTCGATAGATTATGTAGGTTGAGTTGATCCAACGCTCAAATATTTCTTTTTTACTTATACTCTCATTTCTATCCCTCCTCCTCTTTGCCCAAACTTTTTGTTACCCACTTCTAACAAAAGAGGAGGAAACACTTTACGAGCAAGTGTTTCAAAATTCTATTTTGGCGCAAATTCACCCTTATCGCCATTTTTCCTACCAACCCATTCCCCGTCTTTCCTTAAAATTGGATTCTTTTTTTTGGGGCGAAAATCTCTGGGGAATTCGCACAACCAACTTTCTTTTCCATCTCTTGAATGGATTCCTCTTTTTTTATCTTTTGCGGGCCTTTCAAGTACTGCCTAGTTTTTGCGCATTTCTCGCACTCCTATTTTTGCTTCATCCCCTTCAAGTTGAACCCGTTTTGACTCTCTCGGGCCGAAGTCCGTTGATGGGAATGTTTTGTTTTCTCGCAAGTGTGGGAATTTTAAGCGGTTCTCAAAAAAAGGATTGGCGAAAATCTTGGCTTCAAATCATTTTTTTTAGCGGATTTCAATTGGCGGCGAGCCTTTCCTGGGAGCCTTTGTTATTGGCTCCTTTTTTTGTTTTCGCCTTTTCGACTCATTCCAAAAATTTTTTGATCCCAAGCGTGATGGCAAGTCTTCTAATGGTGAGTGTTCATGGATACCTTGCAATTCAAGAAAAAACACTTTGGGCCGGTTGGCAGGGAGAAACCTGGGCCAGCAATGTGTTGACCCGTCTTCCGGCAATTGCGGAGCAAACACTAGAGTTTTTTTTCCCGCTTCAACTTACTTTTCATTATACGATTCCGCTTCAAAGATCGGTCACCTGGATTTCTCTTTTGTCGCTGTTTTGGCTCCTTGTTTTTGGAGTTGCTCTTTTACGAAGTAAAGCTCCCGCACGCACGTTTTGGATTGGCTGTATTGTGTTTCCTTATTTATTCACCTTTTTTCCGTTCCCTCAAAAATCTGTGAAACAAGACGCTTTTTCTGTCTTGCCATTGTTGGGATTTATAGCGTTAACAGGTTTTTGGGTTTCTAAAAAAACAAGCGCTCGATTGTGGTTTCGTCTCGTTTCCCTCTTCATTCTGGGGAGTTTTTTCTTGCTTTCTTGGAATCGGGTCCAATCGTGGAAAGAGCCTCAAATAGCGTGGGAACGCGCGGCACAATCGACGAAAGGGGGCAGTGTCGCCCAATATGAACTGGGTTTGTACTATCTTGAAGAGGGACAGAAGGAATCGAACCTTCAGCCGGTTCCGGCTCAAGAGTTTTTTAAACGAGCAAAACAAACCTTTGAAGGGGCTCTAAAAAATAAATTGGATGAAGAAATTCAATTTTCTTGTTGCATTAAATTGGGTTTGCTCTCGATTCACGACGGACAGGACATTGAAGCGTTATCTTATTTAAAACGAGCGGAAGAATTAACGCAACAAGAAAAACGAGAAGTTTTTTTGAAAGATAAACGGTACTATCTCTATCAAAACCAAGCACAAATCTATGACCGACAAGGAAATTCGAGACTGGCGCAAAGTTATTGGAAAAAACTGATTTCTTCTTATCCTGAAGAAATTCAACCCCGCTATTCGTTAGCGATCAGCCAAAATCAATTTGGCTCTCCTCAAGAGGCCATTAATACACTCATCGATCTCTTGGTTCTCGATGAAAAATACTATCTGGCACGCTTACAAATAGGAAAAATCCATTTTAATCTTAAAGAATACGCTCTTGCCAAACAACAATTTATTCGGGTGCTAGAATATTCAATGCCTCCTCAGGATGAAAGAGAGGCGCTTTATAATCTAGCTCTGACCTATCATAGCTTGAGAGAATATGGAGAAGAAGAATTTTGCCTGAAACGATTAACCGCACTTGCTCCTGAATTATGGCTCGCCCACAGAGATCTGGCCCGATTGGAAAAGAAAAAAGGAAACACGGACGAAGCGATTCGTCTACTTTTGATTGCCTTGCAAAATTTAGAACAATCCAAGGAAACGAACCGAGACACAATAGCTCAAATGAAACAGGACATTTCGGATCTGTATTTGCTCAAGGGAAAACTTGCCGGAGAACGAGAAGATTATTCGAAAGCCCGCTTCTGGATTGAAAAAGCGATAGACATCGTTCCAGAAAACTGGAGAGCCCTGTATGAAGAAGCTTTCTTGGAAAAACGACAAGGAAGCTTGAGTTTGGCAAAGGAAAAATTTGAACAATTGCTTCAACGCAACACTTCTTACTATGAAGCCTTTCGTGAACTGGGCCATATTGCACTTCAACAGAAAAAAAAACCGGAAGCGGTCGCGTATTTCCAAAAATATCTGGAAAAAGTTCCTTTAGATAAAATAGAGCTCAGAGCGCATTTGGAAGAAATCATCTGGAACTATAAAGCAGAGCAATATCGGGAAGCGGTTCGCGCCTCTATTCCCGCAGAACTCCTTCAAAAAAATGCTCTTTCGGTGGAAGTTGATGCGTTAAAAAAGGCACTTTTGAGCTCGCCTCCTGAAGATCAGGAAGTTCAAACCCGTTTGGAACGATTTATCACTCAATCCGAAATTCGTCTAACAATAGAGGAGAGCCAAATTTGCATTCGTGAGAAACAATGGGAAAATGCTTTACAAGCACTGAACCGATTGCTCCAACGAGATCCCGAAAATTGGGAAGCTTATTTGTTAAAGGGTTTGGTTTGTATTGAAATAAATTCAGCGGATCGAGAGACGATTGAAGATACTTTGTTAAAAGCAATTCATTATAATCCCGAACATCCTCAAGCGTATTATATTTTGGGAACCTATTATTTTGATTTAGGAGAACGCGACAATTCAAATCCAGAACAATCAAAACAATGGTTTCGTCAGGCGAGAAACTGGCTAGTTCTCTGCAAAACAAAAGATCAAAATAAATTTTACTCTTCACAAATTCAAGGTTACCTTGAAACACTCGCTCAAAAATGATCTCGGAAAAGATTGACTAGCGCCCCATTTTCACCGATAAAAGAGAGTACTTGCTGAGTCGCTTTATTGAAATAGCAAAAATGGACCAAAGTTATGTTGCATATGTTTCGCTTATGGAGACCTTTAATCAGCGGATTCCTTTATTCTAAGCCGCGATCCGCAGAGTCAAAAATTTCTTACTGGTGTACCCCTATTGATATTGATTTTAACGCTCACCTGAACGCCGCGGTCTATAGTATTTTTTGCGATGCCGGACGTAGACATCTCATTAAAAATATGGGAATGGTTCGAGTTATGCTAAAACATAAATGGGCTCCGGTGGTTGTGGATACCCGATTTCGTTTCTACAAAGAAATTCCGCTTTGGCGCGTTTTTACGGTCACAACGCGTATCATTCAAAGTTACGAAAAATCGTTTATCATCGAGTCCCGCTTTGAATCAAAGGGGGTACTTCATTGTGTCGCTGTAGAACTCGGATTTTTTCTAAAAAAAGGAGGACGCGTCCCTCGAACGCAACTGCTCAAATTTCTTCCAGATTTTCTGATCAAACAGCTTCCTGCTCCGCGGCCCGAAGATGTAAAAACTTTGGACCCCTACTTACAAGAGCAATGGAATTTTCTCAAAAAATTGAAAGAGACGGATCAAAGTTTCAGGACGGGATCCTCTAGCAGTTATCTTTCCATTGATTCCTTTAGTACCAGCGATCCCAATCTTAAAAAAATCAGTTGAATTATACCGGAAATACTTCATCCCAAGATTCGACTTCTTCAGAACGATATTGAATAAGGGATTCCAGTTTATATTTTTTCAATCGTTCTCGACCCGGAAGAAACGTCAATTCAATCACCACACCACAAGCAACGACAGTTCCCCCCAATTTTTCAACCAGTTTCGCGCTTGCTTCTAGGGTTCCCCCAGTCGCTAACAAATCGTCAATCAGCAGGATACGAGATTTTTTTTCATGAATGGCATCTACATGAATTTCCAGAGTATCTTTTCCATATTCGAGTTGATAGGTTTCCGAAATACTCTTTCCGGGAAGTTTGCCGGGTTTTCGGATCGGAATAAATCCGGTTCCTAGTTTTAACGCAACAGCAGCTCCAAAAATAAATCCGCGGGCCTCCATCCCGGCGACGAGATCGATTTTATCTTTTTTAAAACGGTCGGCAAGCATATCCACCGCTATTCTAAAACCGTCTGCGTCTTTAATGAGTGTGGTGATATCATAAAAAATAATTCCCTCTTTTGGAAAATGAGGAATACGTCGAACGAGTTTGTCTAATTTTTCGAGTGGCTTCATCCGATATCCTTGTAAATCGTTAAAAGAAAAACATAACTGTTCAGGCTCTAATGTCCCCCGCTGGCGGGGGTTTGGGGGTGGAAGAGCAATTTCAAAGGAGTCCTCCCCCTTAATCCCCCTCCAAAGGGGGACATTAAGACTTCAATTGAATAGGATCCAATTATACTGAATTTTTTTTGCTTCGAGAATAAAATCAAGCAATTTTCTGTAACGATTCCCCTTAAAAAATTGTTCAATTAAAGGATTAATGTCCCCCTCTGGAAGGGGACATTAGGACCTGAATAGTTACGAATTCGTTTTATAAAGATATTTATTGTTTATGAACACTGGTCAAAAAATTTTACGCTCCTTGTTCTGGATATTGCTTCTGCTGGCTAGCTTTGGATTGGGCCATCTCCATTATTCCCCCTCCACCACACCCCTAATATCTCCAACTTCTCATGAAGACGGGCTTTTTGCTCAGCAAGATAAAACCGCTTGTGATTCCGCTTGCTGTAACCCGAGCGCGCCAGGCCACGGACGTTGGCACAAAATCAACGAATCTGCGACACTGACCCAAAAACAACAAGATCAAATCAAGGCGCTCCAAACCATTAGTTACGCCTCTGGAAGTGTTCCCGCGCCTCAAAATACTAAAATCATTACTTATGACGCGACACGCTGTGAACCGGGACTCAATCTCTATATTTCCGGTCATGCGCCGATGGCGATTTTGATGGACATGGAAGGAAAAGAACTCCATCGCTGGAGCTATGATGTCGCTCAAATTTGGCCCAAATACAAGAAAGAAATTGGACAATCTTATTGGAGACGAGTGCATTTATTTGAAAATGGAGATCTGTTAGCAATTTACGATGGAGTCGGTCTCATCAAACTCAACAAAAAATCGGAGTTGCTCTGGAGCTATGGACGAGGGGCCCATCATGATTTATTCGTGACGAAAGAAGGACTCATTTATCTCTTGACTCGCCAAGCCCATATTCTCCCGAAATATCATAAAACGGAACCTATTCTGGAAGATTTTATTTGTATTCTGGATGCTCAAGGAAAAGAACTTCGCCAAGTTTCTGTGCTAAAAGCCCTCGAAAATTCTTCTTACGCGCCTCTTTTGCGACAAATTGAAGAAGCGGGTGATATTTTTCATACCAATACGATTGAATGGGTGGATTCTCGCTTGATCTCGCGTCTTCCTGATCTCAAAGAAGGACAAATTCTGATTTCGTTGTTGAGACTGGATACGATTGCCGTCGTGGATCTGGACCTCAAAAAAGTGGTTTGGGCGCTTTCAGGATTATGGCACCGACAACATCAACCCACTGTTTTGGAGCAGGGCCGAATCCTGATTTTTGATAATCGTGGATTTTATGAAAAATCGCGTGTCTTCGAGTTTGATCCGTTGACTCAAACCATTTTTTGGGAATATCGGGGGTCACCAGAACAACCGTTTTATTCCTATGATTGTGGATCCTGCGCACGTCTTCCCAATGGAAACACCTTGATTACAGAAACGAATAAAGGCCGCGTTTTTGAAGTAACACCTTCTAAAGAAATCGTTTGGGAGTTCTTGAACCCTAACCGCGCTGGCCCGAATCAAGACTTGATCGCGGCTGTTTTTGAACTCCTCCGCCTTCCTGCAAACTTTCCAATTGATTGGATCAAAAACTAAAACTATAAATTTATGAATACTTATCGAAAAATTGTACGCCCTCTGCTAAAAATTTTGTTTCTGATGGGTAGTTTTGGATTGGGCCATTTCATTCACTCATTCTCCACGCATCCGCCAATTCCTTCTCATTCTAGCCAATCCGAGAACTTGTTCTCCCGAATAAAGGATGAATCGGGTTGTAATGCCCCCTGCTGTAATCCAGAGGCACCGGAACTAGGACGTTGGCATAAAATCAGGGAATCTGCAACACTGACTCAAAAACAACACGATCAAATCAAAGCACTCCAAACCCTTGGGTATGCGGCAGGAACATTCCTCCCCCCTCAAAATACCAACATTACGGTCTACGAAGCTTCACGCTGTGAACCGGGACTGAATCTCTATATTTCCGGTCATGCGCCGATGGCGATTTTGATGGATATGGAAGGAAAAGAACTTCATCGCTGGAGCTATGATATTGCTCAAATTTGGCCCAAATACAAGAAAGAAATTCTACAATCCTTTTGGAGACGAGTGCACTTATTTGAAAATGGAGATCTGTTAGCGATTTACGATGGAGTCGGTCTCATCAAACTCAACAAAAAATCGGAGTTGCTCTGGAGCTATGGACGAGGGGCCCATCATGATTTATTCGTGACGAAAGAAGGACTCATTTATCTCTTGACTCGCCAAGCCCATATTCTCCCGAAATATCATAAAACGGAACCTATTCTGGAAGATTTTATTTGTATTCTGGATGCTCAAGGAAAAGAACTTCGCCAAGTTTCTGTGCTAAAAGCCCTCGAAAATTCTTCTTACGCGCCTCTTTTGCGACAAATTGAAGAAGCAGGTGATATTTTCCATACCAATACCCTTGAATGGGTGGATTCCCGACTGATCTCCCGTTTTCCTGATCTCAAAGAAGGGCAAATTCTGATTTCTTTGTTAAAACTGAATACGATTGCTGTAGTCGATCTCGACCTCAAAAAGGTGGTTTGGGCGCTTTCAGGATTATGGCACCGACAACATCAACCCACTGTTTTGAAGCAGGGCCGAATCCTGATTTTTGATAATCATGGATTTTATGAAGAATCACGTATTTTAGAATTTGATCCGTTGACTCAAGAAATTTTTTGGGAATATCGAGGTTCACCAGAACAGCCGTTTTATTCGTATAATTGTGGATCCTGCGCGCGTCTTCCCAATGGAAACACTTTGATTACAGAAACGAACAAAGGGCGCGTTTTTGAACTAACGCCTTCCAAAGAAATTGTTTGGGAGTTCTTGAACCCTTATCGCGCAGGTCTGAATCAAGACTTGATCGCGGCTGTTCTTGAACTCATCCGTCTGCCCTCGAACTTTCCAATCGATTGGATCAAAAATTAAAACCAACTAAAACTATTTTTTGGCCTCTTTTTTCTTTTTTTCCTGACTATAGGCTTCGACAAGAGCGTCATATTTTCCGAGATTGATATAAAGAATATCAATCCCTCGTTGCCACTGAAAAAGAGGGCCCCGTGTAATTCTTCTGAGAACGTCATAATATTCTTTAAGGTGCGGATCTTTTAATTGATTCTCCTTTTCTGGAAGAGACTCCGCATATCCTTCTGGTAATTCGCGGCGAAAATGACCGGGTTGCCAATTTTTATGCAAATTATCGGCGGGTAAGCGTGCGAGTAAGATATCTCCCAAGCCAAAGTCATCCACAATAAATTTGTCAGGTCCTGCGGCAAATCCGAAAAAGCCAATTCCTGCGGTATTCAAGGCTCCACCAACGTGAACCTGACTTTCCTGTTGACGAAGACGACTCCCCTCATGAAACCACGGATGATCCAGAAATTTTTTATCCTGGGGACTAAAATGTTTCAAAGTTTGTCCTTGGTCATAGACTTTCCGACAGCGAGAACAACTTTCAAGAAAGGACTGAGGAAATCGTTTCAGTACTACATTTTGGTTATGGTAGTGCCAAATCGAATCTCCGTAGCCATAGAGCGATTCCATCGTTTCTGGATGCTCATACAGAGTGGTTCCAAGTTTCAAGGGAGACATCGGATTCCAGAAGGTATAGAAAACAAGGATCCATACGAACCCTCGAAAATATTTCCGCTTAGGAACAAGCGCTACTAAAATGAGAAAGAGCGTGAGAAAGGGTAATGAAAAGAAACGACCCACCATGTAGTTAGAGACAGCCGCTTTCGTAAGCACAAAGACAAAATCTGCCAAAATACCCATAAGCGCCAACAGCGCCCGCGTATTTTTTTGTGTCATCGCCCACACAAAGCTACAGAGTAATAAGGCGTAATTCAAGGGTTCCCAAAACAAGCTAATTTGGAAATATTTCCATCCTCTGGCAACTCGCTCTCCGAATAAAACTCCCGGGGTCAAGACTTTGGCGTAGGCGGTATTAGGAAAAAGAAATCCATAATAGAACAAACAAAACAGGACCCACAAAGTCGCGGGAAGGGTAGCCAATGAGAGAAGCTTAAAGCATCGTCCCTCCGGCTTTTTCCATTCGATCCAGAGAAGATGTATCAGGGGAAACAAATACAAAAGAAGCGCGTCTTGCCGATTTACAAAAGCAAGCGACGCAATAAAAAATAAAAGAGTCGCTTCTGAGGAAGACGGGGATGAGTCTCTGAAATGCAAGTATCGACTATAAAAGAAGACCAGCAAAAAATAAGACAAGGGATTTTCAAGACCCGAACCCGTAAAATCCATCAAGGATTTTGAAGTCATCGCCAACAAGAGAAAAAGCAGAGATTTCCATCGTAAATCAGAAGAGCAACGCAAATAAAGGAGGACAAACAGTCCTACACACAGCACCCAAGAGACTACGAAAGTGGTATAAAATATTTCTCCGGTAATCACATAAAAAGGAATGAGCAGAAACATCCATAAAGGATTGGAGTACGTTTGCACACGCTCGACAACGTTCCATCTTAATCCGTACCCCTGAACAAAATTATCGATGGTACGAAAGGTAATATAGGCATCATCTACCATCCAAGCATGGGTATAAAAAAGGTAAGAAAATAAAATCAACAGCCCAAAAAAAATCAACGGAGTGTGTTTTAGTGGGATGTTCATTAATTTTTTTTCATTTTTTATAGAGACAGGATCTAGGCTGTTCACGATTCCTCCTGAAGTATGAATCGGTTCAAAAAAAAGCGGATTTCTGCTCTGATGCAATTTATTTCCTGCAGAGATTCAGGGACGCGCATCCAGTCCTCTTAGGGATTCACGGGGAAGGCTATTTTGCTAGAGATCCCGGGTCAATTATTTTTCAGTATTTTATTCTATAAATTGGCGCGTGAATTGCAAGCTGTCGTCCCGACAAAATCGTTTCGCCAAATCTTGCAGTTCCAGCTTTTGGAAGCTATGATCTGGAGCCAATTTTAAGAAGGAGGGTTATTATGTTTCAAATTTTAAAATTAAATCAAATTTCTCTTAAAGGCCTAGAGCGTTTTCCTCAAGACAAATATGAACTCGCCAGTGAGTTTGAACACCCCGACGCGATTTTACTTCGAAGCCACCAGCTCGAAGCCTCTCAGATAGCTCCTTCGGTAAAAGCCGTGGCCAGAGCCGGTGCCGGAGTCAATAATATTCCGATTTCTGTCTGTACGGCACGCGGAATTCCAGTCTTTAATACTCCGGGAGCAAACGCGAATGCGGTTAAAGAATTGGTTTTAGCCGTAATGCTTCTCTCTTCTCGTGGAATTTTACCGGGAATTGAGTATGTGAAAACATTACACGAAATTAAAGATTCTAAAAAATTAAATGAGCTTTTAGAAAAAGAAAAAAATCGTTTCCGTGGAAGCGAACTTGAGGGAAAAACCTTAGGCGTTGTCGGCCTCGGAGCCATTGGATCGCTGGTTGCTGAAATCGGTCTTAGTTTAGGGATGGAGGTGCTAGGCTACGATCCCGCCATTTCGATTGAAGCCGCTTGGAAATTATCTCGGGACGTTCGACGAATCGAAAATTTAAATACCTTGCTCTCAAAATCCCACTTTGTTTCGCTTCATCTTCCGGTTCTGGATTCGACTCGGAATATGATTAACAAAACTTCATTAAAATCATTTAAAACTGGGGCGAAACTCTTTAATTTCGCGCGAGAAGAAATCGTTTTTACCCCCGATCTGATTGTGGCGTTAGACGAAAAGAAATTATCTGGATATTACACCGATTTCCCTACTCCAGAGTTGATTGCCCGTAAAGAGGTCCTTCTTCTCCCCCATATCGGCGCAAGTACTGAAGAAGCGGAAGAGAACTGTGCGCTCCTCTCGGCGAAGCAACTCGTTGATTTTCTCGAAAATGGAAACGTTAAATTTTCAGTAAATTTTCCAGAGACTTCTTTAGACCGTCAAGGCCAGTACCGTATTGCGATCACCAATAAAAATGTACCAAAAATTCTGGGAAAAATGCTTTCTGTTTTTGCGGATCGGAACATTAATATCTCAGATATGCTGAATAAAAGTCGAAACGAAATCGCCTACAATTTAATTGATATCGATTGCCCTCCGTCTCCGGAAATTCTAGAAGAACTCCGCAGTATTGAAGAAGTGCTCAACGTCCGCGCGTTATAGCTATTTAAAGCCATCGCCCCTACAGAAAGAAAAATCAATGGAAAAAACGACCTGTTGCATTGTTGGGGGCGGTCCTGCCGGAATGCTCTTATCCTTGTTGCTAGCGCGAAAAGGAATCGATGTGTGTTTGTTAGAATCTCACGGCAATTTTGATCGAGAGTTTCGAGGAGACACCCTTCATGCCGCTTCTTTAGATATTTTGGAGCAATTAGGCTTGGCGGAACGAGTGTTATCCATGGCTCGTGGTAAAATTATCAAGCTTGAAATTAAGACAAGAGACGATACTCTTGTGATGGGGAATCTGGGTAGGCTCAAAACCAAATTTCCGTTTGTTGCGTTAGTTCCGCAAGTCGAGTTTTTAGATTTATTAGCGGAAGAAGCAAAAAAATATAATAACTTTCATTTGTTGATGAAAGCAACGGCTAAAGAACTTCTGCGAGAAAACGAGTCGATTTGTGGAGTTCGTTATCATCAGGAAGGCGAAGATCGAGAACTCAGAGCCCTATTGACCGTAGGAGCCGATGGAAGAGGCTCTCGTCTCAGAAAAGAAGCAGATTTGGAACTCGTTAAAAATGCACCTCCGATGGATGTCCTCTGGTTTACACTTCCACGAAAAGAAAACGATTCCGAAGAGACGAATTTTTATTTACACGATGGAAAATTTTTTATTTTTATCAATCGTGGCAATTTTTGGCAATGTGGTTATGTGATTTTGAAAGGGAGCCTTCAAGAAGTCCGTAGCGCTGGAATTCAAGATCTGCAAAAAAATATTGCTAGTTTGATTCCGCCCCTTTATCAGGATCGCGTGAGTACTTTAAAAGAATGGTCCCAGATCGCCACACTCTCTGTCCAGACCGGCCGAGTCGTAAAGTGGTATCGTCCGGGATTATTATTAATTGGAGACGCGGCGCATATTATGTCTCCGGTCGGTGGTGTCGGGATCAATTATGCCATTCAAGACGCGGTTGCAGTGTATAATCTTTTATTGCGCCCTTTAAAATCAGGAGTTCTTGAAGAAAAGGATCTCGCTGAAGTACAGAAAAGAAGAGAGTTTCCCACGAAAGTGATTCAGAACTTCCAGGCACTTCTTCAAAAGCAGATCGTTGCAAAAGCCTTAAAGGCCAAAGGAAATTTTCGTCCGCCTTTTTTGATTCGTGTTGCGTTAAAATTTCCATGGATCAAAAATATTCCGGCACGGATGTTGTCGTATGGCGTCCGTTGGGAGCGAATTCAAGAATTGTAAATTTTTTTTTAGAGAGGATCATTTTTATGAGAGTTTTTAATTTTACCCCCGGCCCAGCAATGCTCCCATTACCTGTTTTAGAACGGATTCGAGAGGAATTATTAGATTATCATGGAATCGGGGCCTCGATTATTGAAATCGGTCATCGTTCTAAAGAATTTCTGGAAGTATTAGATCAAACCGATCAATTGTTTCGCGAACTCTCTCAACTTCCGAAGAACTATCAGATTCTTTATGTTCATGGAGGCGCTCGTATGCAGTTCTCTGCGATTCCCATGAATTTATTGGCACTAAAACCGGAAAAAAAAGCGTTCTATGTGGAAAGCGGATATTTTGCGAAACTGGCTCGTGATGAAGCGGCGCGTTATGGAAATATTTCGGGTATCAGCAGTGCCGATACCAATTATGATCGAATTCCCACTTTTTTACCGAATCAGATTTCTTCGGATTTATCTTATGTTCATATTACCACCAATAATACCATTTACGGAACGTCTTGGCAGTCTTTCCCGGATACTGGAAATATTCCGCTCGTGGGCGATTTTACTTCAGAAATTCTTGCTCGTGTGGTGGATTATTCTCGCTTTGGCGCTTTTTACGCCAGTTTTCAGAAAAATCTAGGACCGTCCGGAATGGCGCTCGTTTGCATACGAGAGGACCTATTAGGAAAAGCGATCCCCGAAACCCCTTCGATGCTGAATTATGCGGTGTACGCGAAAGATCACTCCTTAACTAATACAACCAACACCTTCGCGATTTATGTGATGAAACTCTATTTGGAATGGATGAAAGAACAAGGGGGTGTTCCCGCGTTAGAAGTCGTGAACCGTAAAAAGGCCAAATTAATTTACGATTTGTTGGATCACTCTAAACTCTATAAATCCACAACGCTTCCGGCTCATCGCTCTATTATGAATGTCACCTTTACTCTTCCTAATGACGTTTTAACGGCTAAATTTTTGAAAGAGTCTCTACAAGAAGGACTCTATGAACTCAAAGGGCATCGAAATGTCGGTGGTATTCGAGCTTCCATCTATAACGGAATGCCTCTTGCCGGCGTTGAAAAACTTGTTGCGTTTATGAAAAATTTTGAACAGAAAAATCTGTAAAAATGCTTCTAGTCGTTTTGGAGAAAAAAAATGGGGAGATCTTTCCAAAAATGGATTTGGCAGGCAATCCTTTTTACTATTTTTACTGCGGGTATTTTTTTACTACTTAACTGGCTCCAAATCAACATTGGCGCAGTTACTTTGTGGGTTTCCGGTGTGGCTATTTATTGGGTGCTCTCTGGAATTACAATCCTCCCCTGGAATATTTACTTCGTCGCGGATGAGACTCTAGAGGAAATGAGGAAGACTGAAGAGAAAGGGGGGAAATGCAATCCACAAGATAAAGAATATAGCCAAAAAGCTAGGCGGAAATCCGGAGTTTTGGCGGTATTTTTACATTGTCTTACTGCGACACTTTTTTTATTACTCGCCATTTTTACGGATCTAGGGATGATCTGCTATCTGGCGGCCGGAGCCGCTCTAGGTCTAACGATTTTACGTCCGGCAATGCACTCGGTAGAACATATTTTGTCTCGTTTGAAAAACATTCAAGAGACCGTTCGATTCCCGCGAGATGATGTCTATGAACTCAAAAATCGGCTTTCGCAACTGGAATATTATGATCAAACGGCTAAAGACCTACAAAAGACCTTTGATGAACGGTATCAACAGTTACAAAAAGCTTATGACGAAAAATGCGAGGGGCTTCAAAGTAATTGGGAGAAAAATTCCAATCGGGTCAAAGACTTGGAACAGATTATTTTACGGGTGCAGAGAGAGATCACGACTAAAATTGATACTTTTGATGATGCAGTCGCCTTTAAAACTGCCTGGGAACGAGTTGCCCCGGAGTTAGGAAAGATTTTTCGCGCTTCTGGGAATTAATCAACGTGCTTTAATCTTGTTTTAGTTCTTGAAAAAGAGTGCTGAGTTGGGGATCATAGGGTCTTCGTTTTTTAGCGAGTTCAAGAACTTTTTTCGCCTCTGGATGTTGATCCTGTTGCATTAAACATTTCGCTTTTAGCAAGAGGGATGGGAACGAATTCGGATTATATTTTAGGACTGTTTCAAGCGATGCCAGAGTATTCAAATAGTCTTTTTTTTGAAGTGCAAACGTGGCCGCAAGGAGTCCGAATTCTTCAAAAAAATAGTCGCTTGAGACTAAAAATTGTTCCCACCCTTCGTCCCATTGTTTTAGCAAAAAAAGTCCCTTCCCCAAGTCTATTTTATAAGCGACTCCCCCTTTCTGGAGAGCCTCTTCGATTCGTTGTATTCCTTCTGCGTTTTCTTGCGCGCAGAGAATAAGGCCCTCTAAAGACAAAGCGGCAGGCCATTCTTTTTTAGATTTTAGCGCCTTCTGCACGGATGCCAATTGAATGGATTCGAGTGCCGCATCCCATTGTTTCTTTGCAAAAAATACCTCTGCGGCTATTTTTAACGCTTCTGGATGGTTAGGACTCATTTTTTGTAGGTTAAGCAAAAGCTCTTCTGCAGAAGGGATATCGTTTTCTTCGAGATAAAATCGGATCATCCAAAGTGTTTCTTTAAACTTTCCATGACATCTTTTTTTTGCTTTTTCTAGAAATTTTTTTTGTTGCTCACCCTCTCCCGAATAGCTAGCCTTTCGTGCTAAGAGTGCCTGTGTCGGCCCATGAGAAGGAGATTTTTTCAGAGAAGCTTGAGCGATTGTTTCGAAAAGCGCCTCCTCTCCATAATCGAGTGCCTTTTTCATAAACAAAATCAGATACTCTTCTGGAAGTTCAGTCTCTAGCGGATGTTCCATAAAAAACTTTTTAAGCGTTATCAAACCGTCTCGATGCCCTAATTGACAAAGCAGAAAAATAAAAAGGGTCTGCACTTCTGAAGTCAGCGGTTCCTGAACGCTTGAAATCGAGATCATTTGTTGAATCGATTGAAGCGCTTGTTCCCACTGTTCTTGTTCCTTACAAATTAACGCGAGAAAATAGTAGCATTCTTTGAACGAAGGATCTTGTTTTAGAACCCATTGAAAAGAAGCGATCGCTTCTGGAAAATTTCCATTTCTAAACTCAATTTTTCCTTGTTCTTGAAGCAATAGTGGGTGATCTGGAAGCGCTGTCAAGGCTTGTTTCAAAGTTTCATGTATACCTTGAAGATTTAACTCTTGGTCATAGGTTTGTATTAATAAGAGCCAGACTTCAGGAATTTGGACATTCATTTGAAGAATATGGTTCAAATCGTTGCGTGCGTTTTGCGTGTTTTCATCAGAAGATTCCATATTCAGAAAAAGGCGTGCGCGGGTCAAGAGAGGAAGAAGCAAATTCGGATTTTCTTTCAGAATACTATCCAGATCTCGTCTTGCGGCCGGGAAAAGTTTTTTCTGCATCAGGAGTTGGGCCCGATGATGACGCGCTTCGATCATCGCCGGATTTTTTTTCAGCACTTCTTCATAGAGTTGAAGAGCTTCCTCAATCTTGTTCTCTTGAGTGGCTTGATAGGCTTTTAAGAATAAATCTTCTGAACTACCTTCGATTCGAACCGCCAACTGATAAAATTTTTCAAGGGTGTTTTTATATTCTTTAAGTTGGTTGGTGCGTTGATAAATAAACGCAAGCTCACGGTATCCCTCGCTCCAGTCTGGATAGCGTTTCAGCCCGTTTTGAATTTCGAGGATCGCGTCTTGATAAAGTCCTCGTCCTGAGAGAAACTGAACCAATCGGAGATAGGTTTTATGATGATCCCACTCTAGGGCGAGCGCCTGCGTATAAAGCCCACGAATCTGATGGATATCCCCTTGAGGATCGAGTTGCAATTTTTCTACGTCTTCAAAAAGTTTCGCGATTTGTTGTTGAATTTCGAGAAGGTGTTTCTTTTCTTGAGAGAGGCCCCATAGGCTCAAAAGCACGAAGAGCAAAAGCATTGAAAAAACAAAAACGGTTGTGCTAAAGAGTTTGTGCCGCTTCATTAATTTCCAGCCTCGCTCCCAAGGGGTTACAGGACGGGCTTTAATAGGGCGACCTTCGAGATAGTTCGTCAGATCGACTAGCAAATCCTTCATTTGTGGATATCGATCTTTAGGTTCCTTCGAGAGACATTTTAAGCAAATGGTTTCTAAATCTTGTGGGATTTTAGGATTGATTTTCCGAATAGGCTCGGGTTCTACATTTAAAATTTTATGGAATAAATCAATGCTGGTTTCTCCCATCAAGGGACATCGACCCGTCAACACTTCATAAAAGATGGCTCCTAAGGAGTAAATATCTGAAGGAGGCCCTATCTTGAGCAATTCTCCGGTAGCTTGTTCCGGAGGCATATAAGCAGGAGTTCCTAAAATAGCGCCTTCTTGAGTCAAATGATCTTTTTTAGAGATATCTTTAGCGAGCCCAAAATCGGTTACATAAGGCTCGCCTTGAAGATCGATCAAAATATTTCCCGGCTTCAGATCGCGATGAAGGATATTTTCCGCATGCGCATAAGCGAGCGCTTCACAGATTTTTTTGATGAGAATGACGGCTTCTTTGACTTCAAAAGATTTTCTGTACAGGACGTTAGAGAGATCTGCGCCTTCAATCAGATCCATCGTTAGATAATGGATTCCGTTGATTTCTCCAACATCGTGGACAGAAACAATATGTTTATGACGAATGCGAGAACAGGATTTCGCTTCTTGATGGAAACGAGCCAGTTGATGCTCGCTCACGTTTTGTCCGGTCAAAAGAACTTTTAGAGCAAATCTTTGATGCAAGAGGGGGTGAAACACTTTAAATACGGCTCCCATTCCGCCTTGAGCAATTTTTTCTAAGATTTGATATTTCCCAAAATAACTTCCGGGAATCAACTGGTTGATTGAAAGCGCATCCAGATCCAGATCATTGACGGTGGTTCGTACCCGATTTTGAGAATCGGTTAAAATGGTCATCGCTTCTGAAGGAGAGATTTGAATATTTGGATCCAGTGTTTTGGTCTGTTGTTGCGAGAAATTTTTCAGTCCAGAAGCATTTTGAGAAGGAGTGTCGTCTACTTCAGAAGGGAAATCGTCGACCTCTACAGTAGCGGCGGAGAAAATTTCTGGAGGATACGGAGCCTCACAATGTGGACATTGAGTGGGTGGTTTTTTAGAGAATACTGTTCTTTCGGAGCAGACGGTACAGAAACGTTCAAACATAAAGATTCTCAAGTGTCAAAAACCAGAATTTTTTGATCCGAGCTAGGGGGAAGAAGACGTACTATTTCTCATTATTTCCTGTTATAATTTAATCAAAATCTAGTCATTCGACAAATTATTCTTTCTTGCTTTTCTGTAAAATAGAGGTTTTTTTATGATGTTTTTTCTGGTGAGTACAGAGTTCTGGCAAGGTTTTTGGCAAGGTTTTTTTGAATTAGTTGCATTAGGGATTGTCGCCTATTTTGTTAACGTAATTTATGCCCGACGCACCAACACTAACCAGAAAAAACAGGAAATTATTGATGAACTGGATGAATTTGTCATTAGCTTATGGAAGCCACGAAAAATTTATACCTTACTGCATGACCAAAAGCTAGATTTTCTCACTCATTTATCCTCTCAGGAATCAAGAACCTTAGAGCAGTTCCGATTAAAAACTCAGGCTTTTAATGAATTTTTAGACAGTATCGGACGTTTGCGTGCGGTTCAAATTAAAATTATTACCTTTTTTGGTTTTCAAATTGAGCTTTTGGCTCATTTTATGGCGATTTGGTTCTATTTAAAAGAAGTCAGACGAAGGATGGAACATGGGGAAACCTTATTTTTTGGCTCTCCGCGACAAACAACCGAAGTAGAAATCCGGGCAGGCGAAGATGATTTATATGTGTTAATTGATAAGTTCCGATTATTGATTGCCTCCACTCCAAAAACCAATTCACCTCCATTACGATTAAAAACGCATCCTGAAGAAGCAAAAGAAGTCCAGCGTCACGCCCAAGAAATTTACAGAAGTTTTTTTGGAGAGATTCCGGCTGAGATTCCATCTGCCAAAGCGCCCATTTAAGTTTTAGAGGAAAAAAATTATGCAAACCGCACCTACACTAGAAAAATTTCAACAACTCAAAG
>CAZHAR010000008.1:0-75926 GCA_964530615.1 uncultured Planctomycetota bacterium
TAGGCGTTTTTTTGTGAGTGTTGAACATTGCGAATGATCTCAGAACATTAGCCTATGGTAGAGTTTGATTTTTATCTAAAATGATTATACTCGCGTTAAGGACATTTTTGAGCTGTTTTCTAAAAGAAATTTTATTTTTTTGACGACAATTTGATAGAAGGACTTAAAAGAGAAATACTACAGGCGCAATTCATCCCCTCCTTAGCCGCCTTACGGCTTGAGGAAGGGGTATTCTTGCTTGTCTTGATAAAAATATTTAAACTGCTTAAGTTATGGTAAAATGGGACTGTTTTAAAAAAATGTCCTACTAAGAAGGTAGAATAAGGTCTTAGATATTTTTTAGGATTTTATTTAAGAAAAAAAAAGGAATGGAACCTCAAACACTTTCAGTGGATTTAGATGCGGCCTTAAAACAATATTTTGGGATGGAATCCTTTCGGGAAGGCCAAAAAGACATTATTGAAACGGCTCTTCGCGGAGTTCCGGTCTTAGCGATTTTACCGACAGGTGGCGGAAAATCCTTATGCTATCAGCTTCCCGCACTATTAAGTGAAGGGGTTTCACTGGTTATTTCTCCGTTGATTGCGCTGATGAAAGATCAAATTGATGTTTTGGTCGAGCGCGGACTACCCGCGACATTTATCAATAGTTCGCTCTCGATGTCCGAATATAAAGAGCGAATGCAAGGATTAGCGGAAAATAAATACAAAATCGTTTATGTGTCGCCAGAGCGTTTCCGAAACGCTCCGTTTCGTCAAGCGCTACAAGGCTTAAAAATTGCGGTTTTTGCGATTGATGAAGCGCATTGTATTTCGTATTGGGGGCATGATTTCCGTCCTGATTATCGGCGACTTGGAAAGGCGATTGACTCGCTGAAACCCAAATCTGTGATTGCGCTAACCGCAACCGCGACCGAAGAGGTTCAGCAAGATATTCTCAATCAATTAAATTTGCCCTACATGGAGCGCTTTGTAGCGGGGTTTGATCGTAAAAATTTGATGCTTCAAGTGATTTCTACAGATTCAACAAAAGAGAAATTTAGCCAACTAGAGCGATTGCTCTCGAAAGAAAAAGGTTCTGTGATTGTCTATTGTGCCACGCGAAAGAATACAGAAAAAGTGGCCGAGCATCTCTTTTCAAAAAAATATCGAGTCGCTTGTTATCACGGCGGAATGGAGGATAGTTTGCGAACTCAGGTTCAAGATGAATTTATGAGTACCAGCAAACTTCAGGTTGTGGTTGCCACGAACGCGTTTGGAATGGGTATTGACAAGCATGATATCCGGCAAGTCATTCATTATGATATTCCGGGAACGATTGAAGCCTATTATCAAGAAGCCGGTCGTGCTGGACGCGATGGACTTCCCTCGGTTTGTACGGTGTTATTTCAATATGCAGATAAACACATTTTAGAATTTTTTATCGAAGGCAGTCATCCAAGCCAAGAAATTATAGAAGAATTGTATGCGGCCCTATTGAAATTTAATACAGTCCGTATTGAAACTCCGATTAAAGAGCTTTTGAATCACGTGAAATCCGCACAAAACGAAATGGCGATCTACTCCTCCTTGAAAATTCTGGAAGAAGCGGGATTAATTGAGCGAACCCATCGCAACGAAAATCTTTGTGGAATTGTTTTGCAAGGGACGATGAAAGATATTCTTTTTAAGCTTCGAAAAGCGAGTGGCCATCGGGTCGATCTCTTGCGATTTTTTCAGAACGAATATGATTTTACGGAAGGCTTGATTCAACTTCCTCCGCAGGAACTCATTCAAAATACGGGATTGACCGAAGAGCAGTTAAAACGGGCTCTTGGAAAACTGGTTGAAGAGCGCCTTATTCAATATATTCCACCTCAAAGGGGGCGGGGTATTTTGATGCTAGAACCCTTCTATCACCCCAAAAAACTGCCGGTTCCGTTTGAGCAAATTAAAGAACGCGCGGAACGAGAATATGAAAAATTACAAACGATTTTTCGCTATGCGTTTCATATGGCCTGCCGCCGAAAATTTATTCTGGATTACTTTAAAGATAGCAAGGTGATTCAAAAATGTTCCGGTTGTGATAACTGTCTAAAAGAAGTGACTCCATTCACCGAGGAGCAAAAACTGACGGTGGTTAAAGTGTTGAGTTGTGTGGCCCGCATCAACGGACGTTTCGGAAAGATTCGAATCGCACAAGTTCTTTGTGGTTCTCGATCAAAAGAAATTACCGATTTAAAACTGGATCAACTAAGTACTTATAATTTGCTTGAAAATTATACGCAAGATCGAGTCCTCTCGATTTTAGATGCCTTGATTCATTTGGAAACTTTGAAAGCGACCCCAGGAAATTATCCGACTTTATCGTTGACAACTTTTGGGAAAAAGGTCATGTTATCTCAAGCAGAAATTCAGTTTCCTTTCCCAGAAGAAAGTCGGAAAGATAAAAAAGAGCAGATGTTAATTTCCGTAAAACACAGGGATTTATTTAATCAACTCAAAGATTTGCGTACAGAACTGGCGAAAGAAAATGATCTTCCCGCTTATCGAATTTTTCCGGACAAAACCCTAGTTGAGTTTTGTCGTTTTTTGCCAAAAAATGAAGAGGATATGCTTCAAATTTCTGGTGTTGGCCCCGTACTCATGAAAAAATATGGACTCCTTTTTTTAGGAACAATTCGGCAGTATCTTCAGGCCAAACACAAATAGAAAGGATTTTTTATTATGGAACTTCTAGATATTTTAACCTTAAGCGGGTCCGCGGTGGCGGCCTTTTTAAGCGTGATTGTTTATTTCAAAACCGCCAATCGGGAACGCCCTCGCTTATTTTCTCGAATTACGAGCAAAACGATTAAAGCGAATCAAGATCTCTGGGCCTCAGAGGGGAAGTTTCGCAATTATTTTTATGCGGAAATGATTATCGCCAATCAAAGTTTGCTTCCAAACGCACTGTTAGGAGCAAAATCTTTTTTTTATATCGATAATCACTGGAAAGAAGGCGAAACTTTGTGTCATGAATCGTTTTCCTTTCCTTGCAATCTTCCTTCGATGTCAACTTCTCCTGTTAGAATTAACGCATTGATTTGGGTTCAAGGCGCTCCCGGTGCCGACAACCAAGCCAGAAGTCTCTCTCATGAATCGCTTCCCGATCCGCTTTATATTCGCTTTGAACTCGAACCCCTTTCTGGAAAGCCAGTCGTGATGGATTGTGAATATAAACGTCCACCCAAGTCCTAGGGTAGGGGCACGGCGTACCGTGCCTAGAATTTCTTGATTAGAAGGAATAAAACTGATGGAAACTTCAAATAGTAACGTAGGGGCGCCATTAACAATTTTAAGCGACGAAGAAAAAGAATTGGCCAAAGAGGTTCGTAGTTTTGCCGAAGCCGAGATTCTTCCACTACGCGCCAAAATGGATCACGATATGAAAATGGCTCCGGGTCTCATTAAAAAGTTTTTTGAAATGGGACTCATGGGAATCGAGATTCCAGAGGTGTATGGCGGGTTAGCGGGAACGTTTTTTCAAGCGTGTCTTGTGGTCGAAGAACTTTCACGAATTGACGCGTCTTGTGGCGTTTTAGTGGATGTTCAGAATACTTTATTTATCAACGCTTTGAAACGATGGGGAACTCCAGATCAACACAAACGCTATTTTCCTCGGATCGCATCGGACACCGTTTGCGCATATGCTTTATCCGAATCTGGCTCTGGTTCCGATGCCTTTGCACTCGCTTGTTCAGGAAAAGAAACTGGCGATCATTATGTTCTGAATGGAAGTAAGCTCTGGATTACCAACGCAGATGAGGCCGGGTTATTCTTGATTTTTGCGAATATTAATCCTTCCGCCGGATATAAAGGGATTACCGCGTTTATTGTAGAGCGAGACACTGCGGGTTTTAAAGTGGGCAAGAAAGAAGATAAACTAGGAATTCGAGCCAGTTCAACTTGCGAACTGATTCTAGAAAATGTCAAAGTTCCTAAAGCCAATGTCATCGGTGAAGTGGGGAAAGGTTACAAAATCGCGATTGAAACCCTGAACGAAGGGCGAATCGGGATTGCCTCTCAAATGATTGGTTTGTCGCAAGGTTCACTGGAAGCAGGAATGGCCTACATTCAAGAACGTAAGCAATTTGGACAACCCCTCTCGTCCTTTCAAGGCATTCAGTTCCAACTGGCCCAATGTGCCACGGAATTGGAAGCCGCGCGATTGATGACCTATAACGCCGCTCGCCTAAAAGATGCCGGACTTAACTTCATCAAAGAAGCCGCGATGGCAAAACTTTTTGCCTCTCAAGTAGCCAATCGATTGACCTCGCAAGTGGTTGAATTTTTTGGTGGAAACGGATATACGAAAGAATATCCTGCGGAAAAATTCTTTCGCGACTCTAAAATTGGAACTATTTACGAAGGGACCTCCAATATGCAACTGCAAACCATTGCGAAGTTGCTCTTAAAATAACGGAAATGAGTGGGTCCTTGACTCCGTGGGGTATGGATATGGGTACGAAAATGCTTGTTCTTTTTCTTTGTACCGGAAATTCTTGCCGGAGCCAAATGGCGGAAGGATGGGCAAAACATTTTCATTCAGATTGGTTAGACGCTTATTCCGCAGGAATTGAGCCTCATGGAATGAATCCAGACGCAGTCTATGTGATGCAAGAAGCGGGTATCGATATCCAAAACCATACTTCCAAACATCTTAATCAATTGCAACACCTTTCGTTTGACTATGTGATCACGGTTTGTGGTCACGCGGATGAGTTTTGTCCTCAATTTCCGGGAAAGACGAAGGTGTTGCATTATGGGTTTGATGACCCTCCAAAATTAGCCAAACAAGCGAAAACAGAAGAAGAACGGCTGAAACCCTATCGTCGGGTGCGAGACGAAATTAAAGTCTTTATTCAAGGTCTTCAATCCTATCTTCAAACCGCATAAAAAATAGAGGAACCTGTGATGAAAAAGAAAAAAATTAAAATTGGAATCGGGATTGTTGCTTTGATTCTGCTGATTGGCTTCAGCATTTACCAGTATATGAGATTGGATTCACTTTCTTATTTTGAAACCACGTATAAAAAACAAATTGATTGTTTAATAGCGATGGTCAAAAATCCTGCTTTGCAACTCGATAGAGAGTTTCATGAAAAAAATAGGGCTCTCTTCGATTCTTCTGAATTTATTGTAGCAGAATGTGAAGTCGATTATTCCACTGGGATGAAACCGATGGGGATGGGTAAATTTGTATATTTTGATGATACGCTAGACCCTTCAAATTTTGAATCTAGCTTTATCGATGAGGTAGCCAATAGTTTCTATCCGAAACTGGGAAGAGCGCTTCTTTTAAAATGCCGTTTTGGGGCAAAAAAGGGCGGCCCTCCCATTTCTGTTCTTTGGTATCAAGGGGTACACCTAGATCCTAAAGGAACTCTCCGTAGTATTAAACTCTTTATTCATCTGGATTCCTTAAAAAAACGTGATCCCCAAGCGCCTTTTTGAATCCTACAAATAATTTCAGCCGAGATTCTTTAAGTGGAGATCGTGCGAGCAATTCGAGAGGCTATTCCGAGAACAAGCAAGCATCCGAGTGCCCATAAGAAGTGTTGATGACCCGCCAAAACAATCGCGTCCATCAGCACTATTCCGAGAACGGCAGATTTTACCACGAGGATAAGCATCGGCGGCGTATAGTTCTTCCATGCCGCTTGAAGCGCTTTCGTTAGTTTGTAAAGTAATAAGAACATAAAGGGAAGTCCCATCCAGAAATTTGGAGTGAGAACGCAGGTGAGAATGGGAATTCCTGCGAGTCCGATGGCGATTCCCACGAAACGAGATTTTCGTTCTAGGAGTTCTTCCATTTGACTCATGCGCGTCAAAAAAAAGACATACGCAAAGAGGAGCATCGGAAAAATCCAGCGTTCAGGAGGAACTTGATCCAGAAAGAGACTCATTCCTAAAGCGACATTTAAGAAACGGCACGAGGCCATTGTCGCTCCCCCTAATAATTTAAAGTGCTTGAGTCCGATATCATAGGCATTAACAAAAAAGAGAAGGGAAAGGGTAATCCAGAGCGTGTTTCGAGAAAGAGAGATCGCCAATAACAATGCGCCTAACTGCAAAACATATCCCAGAGAAACCGCGTGCGAGGGAAGAATTCCACCATTCACAAGAGGTTTTTTTTTCTGTTTTTCTTGATCTTCTTCGCGATCATAATAATCATTAAGAATCATTCCAGAGGCATAGGCAAGTGCTGAGATTCCCATTAAAACAAAGAGCGGATAGAGCCAAATCCATCCCGCTACAGGAAACGAAAGAAAATAGCCGGTCCAGATATTGGTGAGGGAGGTTAATAATGCAGGTAAACGAATGAGTTGAAGGTAGGATTTCATCTCAACCATTTTTTTTAGTATGCGAATCGGGGGGGCGCGGAGGTAATTTTTTAGTTTCCACAGTTGGAGATTCTTCCTCAGCTACAAAAGGTTCTAGAGAAGCTTCGGTTTGAGATTGATCTAAAGTATAGGCGTAATTCATAAGAATTTGCTGAATGGTGAGATCAATTGTTCGCGCTCCTTCGACTCGTTTTTGTTCAAAAGAAAATAATCCTTCTTTTTGTTGTAACATAAAATAAATAGCGTCTAGTCCTTTTCTCTCATCAAATCCGGCGCTTTGAATTTCTCCGGTTTGAAATTTGATGATTCCCCGCTTATCTCCCTGACGCAAATCCAAAACCCCTGATTTTTGGAAATAATTAATGTTGGTAAAAATTTCTAGCATATCCATATAACGTAAATTTCCCATAACTTCGCTCGAAGAAAGGTTATCGGGCGATTTTAGGAATTCTCCAACGGAGGTGGTGGTATCTGCTTTTTTATCTTCTTCGAGATCGGGAAGTTCTACGTGTTCTTCAAAAAAGAGTGGAATCCCGCCTAATTTAAGGTGATCTCCCGAATTTAAACGAATTGGGCCTTTTTGGATACGTATTCCATTTAAATAAGTTCCGTTTCGGCTATCAAAATCTTCCACAAACGCTTCGTTTTTGTCATCCACAAAGATTTGTGCATGACAACGGGAAAGGGTGCTTGAAGCAATCTGGATCGAGTTGTCTTTTTCCCGTCCTATAGAGGCTTTCTGGCCTTTGGAAATAATATATGGTTTAGAATAACGAGAGGAAATAACAAAGTATTTTTTGAGTGCTTCGGTACTCACAAGATTTGTTTCTATCAATAAGAAAAGAGAAAGAAAGTTCTATTTTCGTTGGAAAGTGTTCGATTTTCAGATAAGATCTTTTAAATATCTTATTTTCGTAATTTTAAGAAAAATATTTAATTTTAAAAATCTTCCGAAATTACTTTCAGGAACGAATTTTGGCATTTTTCGGCTCACTTTCAATTTAAACTCTAATTATAAACGTTATCAATAAAAAAGAAATCTTTGATGATTTGGTTAAAAGCGATTCAAAAAGGTTGGCTTTCTCAAACTCAATATGAGGAAGCTTTACAAATATCTACCCAGCAGAATCAAACGCTCCTCTTCGTGATTCAAGAGAAAGGGTTGTTGACTCCTGAGCAATTGGATTTTATTCGTTCTGAGTTGGAATCTTCAAAAACAGTTGCGATTGCTTCTCTATTTCTTGAGAATACCCCTTCAATGGCTTCAGAAGAAATTTTTACCTCTGAAACCAAAACCGATATTCCCACCATTTTTGAAGCGTCTACTTTAGCCTTCAGTCTTGAAGACGAAAAAAAATTATTTGCGGCTATTCCAACCCCCAATTTAGGTATAGAAGAAGACAAAGTTACCCGTATTCAATCCGTGATGAATTCTCAAGTTCGCACACAAATGGGGATACTTCAAGATTTGGCGAATTCCTCTCAAAAAGGATCCACTTCCACAGGCGAATTTAAAATCAAAAAATTAGGAGATTATTGGCTGAAAGAAGAATTGGGTCGCGGAGGAATGGGAGTCGTTTATCGAGCCTATCATGAAAACCTGAATCAATTTTATGCCATTAAAATATTGCTCTCTGGAGAGCTTGCTTCTTCTGACGCAATTGAACGATTCCATCAGGAAGCTAAAACGAATGCAAAATTAAGACATTCTTCGATTATACAAGTTTTAAATTCGGGAGAGGAAGAAAATTACCATTATATGGTGATGGAACTGATCTCTGGTGGTACTTTGGCTAAGAAGATCATCCAATCGCCTCCGACCATTCGTGAAAGTCTTATTATTATCCAAAATACTCTTGAAGCTTTAAAATATGCCCACGAACAGGGTGTTATTCATCGAGATATCAAACTGGAAAACATTTTTGCGTTAGACAATGGAGAAATCAAACTCGCTGATTTTGGTCTAGCAAAAGACATTTTTCTGGATAACCAGAGTCAAAAAATTACTCAAAGTGGAATGATTTTAGGAACACCCGCGTATATGTCTCCAGAGCAAGTGTTGGGAAGGGGAAGCCAAATTGATGGCCAAAGTGATTTATATGGAGTGGGTGTTTGTCTTTACGAATTATTGACGAAACAATGTCCGTTTATGGGAAATTCTTTGCACGATGTTCTGATTAAAATTCTCAAAGAAGAGCCACTTCCTCCGAGCAAACGAATCCCAAATATTCATAAAGATATTGATATAATTGTCTTACGCGCCATAGAAAAAGATAAAACGAAACGTTATGCCTCCGCGCAAGAATTTATGACAGATATTGATCTTTTTCTCAAAGGATATCCCATTCGTTCACGTCCGAATACGCCCCAAGAAATTTTTTTGAAGTGGATCAAACGACACCGAATGCTCTCCTTTTTTTTAGGTTTTTTATTCCTTATTTTTTTGGGAAGTGGAATTGATCGAATACGAAACCGCAAATTTAATGAAAAATTAATGGGACAGCATATTGATTTGCTCATTGCCCAGATTCAACAAGCTTTGCGCCATTATTTGGTTCCTGCAGAATCCTCGCTCAATCAACTTAAATACTTGATCGAAAATAATTTAGCTCCACATCAGGAGTTATCGAAATTTATGATTTTTCTGAAAGGAGTTTTGCTTCAATCCTCAGATTTTACGAATGTGGGCTATGGAGACAATTCGGGATCGTTTGTGATGGTTTCTCGTACGGAAGAAAAAATCCGTTATAAAAATGTGGTTTTCAACAATGAAAAATTTTCCAGTTTTTGGAGAGAAAATCCGGAAGAAGAGCCTCAGGAAGTGACTTCCGCAGAAAATTTCGATTGCCGCAAGCGTCCTTGGTTTCAACTAGGCGAAAAAAATTTGGGGATTTCCTGGACGGATCCGTATATGATGTTTAGTAGTCAAAAACCAGGAATTACGTGCCTTACCCCCATTTTTCAGGGCAACCAATTCCAAGGGGTTATTTTTATTGATATTAATACCAACAATATCTCCCGCTTTGTGTCTGAATTTGATTTGATTTTGGAAGGAATTATTACCAATAACACCGGAGATATTTTTGCTTATTCCCGTGAAAGCTGGCCCGTGGAGCAAAAAGATTCCAAATTAGTTTTGCCCAATATTCAGCAGGTTCAAAACGAATTTTTACCGAAAGCCGAAATTGTACGATTTCTCAAAGTTTTAAATCAAGAGACTACCTTAGCGACCGCCTCACAGATGGTCTTTTTCTATAAAAACGATCATCGTTATTTATTAGGGATGTTTCCCTTTAAAGTCAAAAATCAGGAGTGGTGTTTCTGGTATGTGATTGGAGAATCCAAATTTTTGGATCCTCCACCCATTGACGACCTGACCTTGTTGTTGGCTTCGTTTGTCGTGATTATTTTGGTATTAACATTTCTGATTCGCTATTATCGGGGCCAGGAAATAGTGGATTCTTCTGGATTGGCACAACTTTCTTGAACAATGCACAACTATTTGGATGTGATTTTATTTAGCAGTGTGAGCAGTTCTCGTGACCAACTCCCCACACCACAACCAAAAGACTCGGGGGGTAAGGACGAGCGTCTTTGGTGCATTTTCTGTAATTGAAGCAAAGCGCCTGATAATAACCCCTTTTTTTCCAACACTTTTATGATTTTATAAAGTAAATAAGGGTCATAGTCTTGTTCCTCTTCGAGAACTTCAACAAAATACGGCACTATCAGATTCGCGTGTGCTGTCGTATTCTCTAAAGCAAAAATTAAACTCATAAAAATAGAAGTAGACGCCTCTCTGGTAAATTCAAACTCTTCTAGAAACCTGCTTTCAGAATAAAAAGGTTCCTTACGCGCTTCACGTTCTCTGACATTAAGGACTTCTTTTTCCTTATAGTGATTTAAAAAAATATAGTGTTCCTGGACGGTTTTTAAGAGAAACACTACTATTTCCTTAGACTCGCCCCCAATCTTAGCAAGAGCTTGTAACGCTTCAATTGTATTTTTTTCAGAAACGATGTGTAGGTTAGAAAAGTGTTTATTTTGGAAAATTTTTTGTACATCGGGGATAGCTCCTTTGGCTGGAAGTCCCATATTTCCAATCGCTCGTATCGCGTAGTAAGCAATCTTTTCATCTGAGTTCCATATTTCAGGAATAATAAGCGGAAGCGCTTCAATAGAATCAGGTCCAATGGTCCCCAAAAATTCTAAGGGTAAAGTAATCCGTTGATTTTGTTTGAGCCAGTGGATCAGTTTTGGAACCAAGAATTTAAGCATCTCAGGATTTTTTTCTTCGAAATAGAGGTCTGCTTCTTCTTCTGAAAAATTAAATTTCAATCTTCCCAAGTCCTTATTCATCGGGAACGGAATCAAATAGCTTAGGGCTTCTTCCGCGCATCGATGAGAATACTGAACCGCTTCACTAGGGTTATGCTTAAGAATATCAATGAGTTTTACTATCAGGTTGTATTTGCGTCGATCTTCTAATCCATTAAGCTCAAAATATCCGTTAGAAAGCTCGCCTTCAAGGATCTTTTGTAAAAGTTGTTGTTCCCGATAAACTTGGTAAAACCAAAAGACGAAGATATTGAGCGAGATTAAAAAAAAGAATAGTTTTTTTAAAGAGAACGTCCACCTTCGCTTCGATTTATTTTTCGGCATAGGAGCTATTCCAAAAACGGAGTTAGTTAGATTTTTTTTCCAACAAAAATCCCTTGTAAACCATTGGGCCACGGAAAGAAAGCGTCCCAACATTTGATGAGAGGAGTGAGCATCGAAAGCATTTTCATCGACAAATGAGAAAATTTTTGTTTTCTAAGGAGTTTTCCCGCAAACCACCATAAAAGCGTCCCTAAACGACTGATTTGATAGAAGGCTTCTGTTTGGAATCCCGCGCGTCCCATCATCTCTTGAATTTCTCGAATTTCGTAACGTCCATAGCGTTCCAGATGTTCGTCCATCTTGCACATTAAATTTTTCTGGAGCGGAACCATAACAATAATACGTCCTGATTCAGAAAGCGCTTCATAGGCTTTCTTTAACGGGGCCTCATCTTCTTTCAAATGTTCCAAAACATTCATCATCAAAATGGTATCTAGACCCTCTTGTAACCCTGAAAACGAATCGTTTTCCGCGTCACAATGAAAAACGTCTACATTGAAAATCCCTCGAAATTTTCTCTTCAAAAAACGGACATAGCAATCGTTTGAATCCGTCAACAAAAGCTTTTCTCGATTGATTAAAAATTGAGAAATCCCGCCTAATCCTGCGCCTATTTCCAAAACACGATTTCCTATAAAAGGAGCTATTTTTTCATAGAGATAGCGATTCACCTGTTTTCCGCGGAGTAGCGAATACAAGCGATCAAATCCTTTTTGAGTAGAAATTTCGTGAGAAAAATGAAAGCGTAGCATATGATTCAGGGCGGCCACTCCGTCTTTCCATCCGATTTTTTTCCCTTGAATCATATTTCGACCATGATAGCTAATTGGAACTTCGTAGACGATGGCACCCATTTTTTTAGTTTTTGCGGTAATTTCGGGTTCAAATCCAAAGCGGTCAGAAACCAATTGAATATCTTTCAAGAAATCACTACGGAAACATTTATAGCAAGTTTCCATATCCGTGAGATGCATATCCGTGAGCATATTTGAAAACAGGGTCAATACTTTATTTGCCATCGAGTGCCAAAAAGTAAGAATGCGACGCTCGTCCCCTCCAATAAAACGCGAACCAAAGACGACGTCTGCGCGTTCATCTAAAAGAGGTTTTAGGAGTTTTTCGTAATCTTTTGGATCGTATTCTAAATCAGCATCTTGAATCAAGGCATAGGGGTAATGAATCATTTCAATACTACTGCGAATTGCGGCTCCTTTTCCTCGATTTTTAGGATGTCTTTTATAATGAATGCGTCCGTCTTGAGCTAATTTTTCCAGAATTTTTTCGGTTCCGTCTGTAGAACAATCATCCGTGACAAGAATTTCTACGGGAATCGTGAGTCCGCAACGTTCAATGCGTTCAATTACTTCTTGAATAGTCCGAATTTCATTATAAACGGGAACCACTACCGAGAGTCCACGCAGGACAGTGGGGGGAGCTAAATTTGGAGTGACTTCATTTAAGGCTTCTTTAGAGGTTGTAATCGAACGAGAGAGCGCCGAGGGATCGGAACGGGAGTGTTCAGAACGGAGAGGGTCTCTTTTAGGCGTGTTGGGTTGTCGCAATAGAAATTCTCCCTGTGATGAGGATGGGCTATTTTGCTGAAAAATTTTTAAAAATTTTAAAAATACTTTACCGTGGAAGACATTTGGGATCAACTGCTTTTCCAAATTTCTTCCTAGAACCGATCTGAATTTTCAAATTTCTCTGCTTGATCTTTTTTTTTCCTGGCGCAAACTATGATTAACCTTTATTTCTCCTCATTCACACGAATGGATTAGAATAATGCAACACTCCTTTCCGCGTTTTTGGGAACATTTATGAAAAAAATTATCTTGGGATTTTGTTTTCTCCTACTTTGCGTTATGGAGTCGGGATGGGGACAAGAAAAAAAGACAGAGATCTCTCGGCAAGTGCTTGATCTTTCTTCGGTTCTGTTGCTAGCCGTTCAAAACAATCACTTATCTGATTTAAATACGGAAAGTACACAACGTTTTCTTCTCGAAGTGAGTTCTTCTTATCTGGATCTGTTCTATTTTAATCGTTGTTATCAGATTCTTCGAAATACAGAAGCTCAGTTAAAAGAGTTCGGCTCGATGGAAGCCGTAACCGATCTGGAGTCTTTTTCGGAACGCTGTACAGAAAGCCAGATTTATCTCCAAGAACTATTGAACTTGGTTTCTTCAGACACAGAAGCACTCACCTTTTTCATTGAGCCGATGTTAGATGATCTGGATATTGCTCACGATCAAATTTTGGAGCAAATTCAACAGTGGAAAAAAAAAGGAATACCCCCTTCTTTTCTGGAAAGCCTCCAAAAAAAATTAACGGAAGTGGCACTAGGACAACTGCTTCTTCAAAAAGAAAATAAATCCTTTCAGGATAAATTAGAAAAAACGCAAAAAGCGTTAAAAAAACAAATGCTTTCCGGTCTTCGAAAATGGTCTTCCCTTCAAATTCAAATTTTGCTTCTGCAACTCGACTATAAAAAACTGCTCTTGGTGTTTTCTTGGAAGACACAAACCTTACTCGCGACGCTTCATTTGGAGAGTTACGCGCGAATTCTTCAGAATCCTCCACTGCTTCAACTCTATCATCAGTTGAACCAGCCTCTCACAAAAGATCAGCTTCTTCAAGTGATTCAAAAATTAGAATCGTTGCTAGCTCAATCGAATTGCCCAAAGCAGGAAGTTTATACCTTGTTGTCACGCTCTTGCTACTATTTAGGGACCATGTTTTATACGGCGAGTCATCGAGCGGAACGACTTCAATTTTTCAAGAAGGGAAAAGAGTATGGCATTCTGGGCGCGCGCGAAAATGTGGCGATAGCAAAAGCCTTGGATCGAGAGGAACCGTGGCAAAAAGTAATAAAATTCATGCGATTTGAAGATACTCCAGCGCTTTATTGGATGTGTGGAAATTGGTCCCGTTATGGGGACGCGTTTGGGATGTCTGCGGCTACAGACGCCCCTACTATTCATGATATTGCCCGCACCATTAGCTATTTGAATCCTTTTTTGGATGGTTCCGGATGTTTTCGTTTTCTGGGGGTTTATTATTGTCGAATCCCTAAAGTGATGGGACAAGATCCGCAAAAGGCATTACAGTATTTTCAAAAAGCGATCCGTCAATCTCCAGGTTTTTTAGGGAACAAGCTTTTGACGGCCGAATATTACTGCCCGTTAGCCGAAGAAGAGGCCCTCTATGAAAAATTGTGCCAACAAATTCTCTCTGCTGTAGAAATAATAAGCTCCCCAGAATGGAACCTCGAAAATCAGTATAGTCGCCAACAAGCAAAATTTTTTTTAACCGAAGAGGCCCGCGACGAGTTTTTTTGAGCCGAACTGAAGAAGTTGAATTTTTTAGGGATTTGGCTTAAACTAATGAACCTTTTCTGTTTATTATTGGGATAAAACCCTCATGCGAAAAATTTTCTTCTTGGGGTACAGTTTTTTTTATCTGTTATTGGTACAGTGCGCTTCTTCTTCAGATCCTTTTTCTGAAAATCGCGTGAACGAAAATGGAACCTCAAATTCATCCCAATCTTCTCAGCTTACTGAAACTAAAAACACTTTGATTCCTAGTGGAATCTGTCCACGAGACCTTCAATATCAAGGAAAATATCGTTCTTCAGAAAAAGAATGGGCACTGCTTCAAGGCTTGAATATCCTCTTTCAGGAAAAAGCCTGTGCAAAAGTGGCTGAACGGCTAGGATGGTTTCCTCAGAGTCAGGAGCATTTTGTGATTCAATTGCTCGACGGAGTCACAACACTTCCCAAAAATACCGTAGAAATCCGAAAAGAAGAAGAGCAGACATATCTCTATTTGACCTTTGCTCCTGAACCCTGGATACGACATGAACGAGAACCCATACCGGATCTCTCCGCAGGACTCATCAAAGGATTTTTACTCTTAAAAGCGCTTCAACATAAGCTTCCTAAATTTCTCCAAGAGGCGCTGATCTTTTATGGATCAGATCAAGGAGACTCCTTAACTCGATCTACCTTATCACAAATACTTGTTTCCGGACAAAACGTCACGGACGTTTTCTCCACAGATTTAGAAGCCTCCAGCCCGTTACAAAATTTTTTATTTTTAGCGTATTTTAAAGAAAGTTACGGAGTCGCTGGCATAAAACGTTTTGTAGAAGGTTTGGAAACAGAAGAGTCTTGGGAAAAATCCTTTGCCTCCGTGAGTTCGCTGAATTTGAATGAATATCTCGATAAATTAAAACAGTTTCAACAAAATTATTTGCTGTCCCAAGTCCGGGATATCAATAGTTTGTATGAGTTTAGAGTCGCGCTAAAACATCTGCTAGAGCAACGCTATTCCGATTCGGCTCAGCTTTTTCAAACCTTAATTCTTAAATACCCGTTTCCTTATATTCAAGGGGATGCCACTTATCGTTTAGGACTTTCTTATTATTTTCAAGAACGTTTTTTGGAAGCAAGCGAAAAATTTAAAGAAGTCTTATTCCGTTATCCAGCGACCACGGCTCATTTAGGAGATGCCACATTTTTATCCGCGCTTTGTGCCTTAAAGTTAAAGCAACAAGAAACAGCGTTAACACAACTGGATGGGTTCCTCCGAAATTTTCCAGATTCTTCAAAATGGGGCACATCTTGGTTTTGGAAAGGAATGCTGTATGTGGAGCAACATCAAGAAAATCTCGCAGAACCTTGTTTTCAAGAAGTCTTAAAGCTATCGGAACATCCGAAAAGACGAGAATCTCTGGAACAACTCGCTCAAATTAAGAAAAATCAAGGAAAACTTCAGGCCACGAGCACCTATTATCAACTACTAGCGCAGGAAAATCCGGATTGGAGTCCTCCGGCTATAGACTCCGGAACTCCCCTCTCCGATGCCGAAAAAAAACAGATTGTTTCGCTTTTGCCTTCTGTGGAAAAACCGGAGATTCGGACGCAATTGATTGAAATCGGAAGACGTGTTCTTCCTATACTGGCTGAATATCTTGTTTCTGCGCCACTTTCGAAAAAAAATGCGGTGTTAGAGGTGCTCGAAGGAATTTCCTTGTCTACCGAAGAAGTCGCATTCCTCTGGAAAATTCTTCTGCAACTTCCGGTGGACTATCAAGACAAACTCTTCCATCAATTGCTGATCACGCATAAAGTTCCGCTCAAAAAACTTCAAGAAATGATTCATTTATTGGCAGAACCCCTTCGGTCTCACTTTCAGGAACTCACCAAAAATTTGTTATTGGATGCCGATCCGTTACTTCTTGAGCATCTTCCCGATCTGCTTTCTTTGTTGAATTCCAATCAATCCTTAAATCGAATCAAGGGCATCCAGCAGATAATTCAGTTAGGAGCCATTGAAGGTGTTCCCGTTTTGGCTCATTTTCTTACGGATAAAGAAGAAGAAGTTCAGCAATCCGCGCTTCATGCACTGGCTATTTTAGGCGCTGTCCCACCTTCTTTGATCCCACGATTAACGCCATTTCTTCATTCTTCTAAATCGAAACTCATTATTGCAAGTTTGCGTGTTTTTCATGCCCTCGGAAATGTTCCGGAATCGATCTCGAAAGAGATGCTTCCCTTAATACAACATCCAGATTTGGAGGTTGTATTACAAGTTATTAAAACGATAGCGAATCAAAAAACGGTCGCAGGATTGTTAGCGATTTATCCCTTGCTTAATCATCCTTCTCCTGAAGTGGTTTCTCTGGTGGAAGATGTTTTTAATACACTTCCAGACACGATGATTGTTCCGCTCTTGATTCAAGGGCTTCAACAGACCGATCAAACCCATTTAATTTGGAAAACATCACTTCTTTTACAAAAACGTACCCGCGTCATTGAAGCGTTACCCGAAAAGGAAGTACAAGCAGAACAAGTCAAGTCGTATTGGCTTGCGTGGTGGAATAAAAATCGATCCCGTTATCCAAACCGTTGATAAAAATGAACCTCTTTGAGAGCACCCATGCAAAACTATAAAAAACTTTTCCTTTTTTTCTTATGTGAATTTTTTTGTATTATTTTTTTTGCGCAAGAAACTCCTAAAAAAGATCCCGAAGATCCTAAAAAATCAACCGAATCCTCTCGCGTTTCTGGAGCAAAAACACCGATTCAATTCAATATTCTCGAGCAATTAGAAAAAGATATGCGCGATTTCAAAATTCAGGAATGGGTTCCTCAAAGTATGGAAGCGAAGCGCATTTCTTTACAAGATTGTTTAAGTTTAGCACTCATTCATAATTTGGATTTGCGTGTCGAGAGCCATAATCCAGAAATTGTGAAAGAAGATATTCAAATCGCTCGCTCCCGATTTGATACCGTTTTCTTTTCCGAATTAAATGCCAGCGAATCTACTCGCGAAACAGGAAGCACTTTGGAAGGTTCCGAAACTCATAATATTAAATATGAGGTCGGAGTGAAAAAAAATACCCTGACGGGCGGAACGCTTGAGTTAAGTTTAGCCACGAATCGCCGAAGTACCAATAGCAGTTTTGCCAGTCTCGATCCGTCTTGGGGTTCTGGACTCACTTTGTCTTTGACTCAGCCTTTGTTAAAAGGACTAGGGTGGGAAACAAATCAAATTAACATTCGCTTGAAAGAAAAAGAGGTGGATCTGGCTTACTTGGCTTTTTATAAAAAAGTGATTCTTTTAGTGCAACAGGTAAAAAAGACTTATTGGGATCTGGTTTTTAGCATTGCGGATTTGAAAGTAAAACAGATTTCTCTGGAACTCGCCAACCGCTTGGTGGTGATCAATAACGCTAAATTTGAAGCCGGAGTGATTGCGAAAATCGAAATTATTCAAGCAGAAACAAGCGTTGCCGAACGAAAAGAATCGGTCATTGTGGCCCAGAGTGCTGTAGAAGATCAAGAAGAAGCTTTGAAAAAATTGATCCATCCCAATAATGAACTTTTTTTGTATCAGTTGGCTTTACGTCCAACAGACAATCCCATTTTTCAGAAAGAAACCGTCGATATCCAGGAAGCTACTAAAAAAGCATTGCTCAATCGCTCTGAATTAAAACAAATTGATATTCAGCTCAATCAGCTTCGTCTTAGTCTCCAACAATCAGAAAATAACTTAATGCCCTCGTTAAACTTTGTCGGAAGTATCGGCTTAAGCGGACTCCAGGGAAACTTTGCCAACTCCTTGGATTCAACTTTTTCTGGAGACCAATACGAATGGGTTACCGGGTTTGTTTTTGAAGTTCCTCTTGGAAACCGTGAAGCCCGTTCTCGATATCGCCAAATCTTAATCCAACAAAAACAAAAAAAGGATCAATATCTATTTCAAGTGACAGAAATTAAATTTGAAATCAGTCGTCTTTGTCGCGCTATTCGAACCTTAGAATCAAGTATTTATGCGACGCTAGAGAGTACGAAACTTGCGAAAGAACAATTGATTGCTGAAGAACAACGATTTAATGTCGGATTATCCACTAACTTTCGTGTAGCCGATGTTCAGGAAGATTATGTTACCGCTCTTTCTAGAGAACTTAAGGCGATTATTGAATATAAAAAAGCTTTAGTCGATCTAGATGCGGCTCAATCGACTCTTTTAATGAATTCCGGCATTCAGTTTGAGCCCTCAAAATAAGCTGGAAAGAGAATACAACAATGCCTCCCAAAAATTTTATAGCACGACGAAATCAAACCTTTCTTCTGATTTTGTTCGGAATGACGATCCTTTTTGTCGCTTACTTTCATTCGCTAAGTCTCAATGCGATCAAAAAAATTCATCTTTATACCGATCAAAATAATCTCTACCTTGTTTATCAACGAAAACCCTTTCTTCCTAAAGAACTAAATACTTATTTAATCAAAGTGGATTTGGAAAAGAAATCGCTTTCGCGCGCGGTCTTTAAAGAAACGTTCTACAACACGGGTTTTGTCGAAAACAATTGCCTTTGGCTCTTCCATAAAAACTCACTTTCTGCTTATCAATATATGCCGTCTCCTAAAAACTCGATAGCGCCCTCAAAATTTGATTATGTCCAATATCTTTCTCCTGAAAAATTAGGACTCGATAATAATCTTGTCCTTTATGATTGCGGAAAGCTCCAAAACCAGACCTACCTTTTTGGCTCCTCCGAACCCAATAGTATTTTTGCGTTCAAGTTTGAATCGTTGAAAGTGTTATCTCTCGATTTAAAAATCAAATTAAATGCAGAGTTAAAGAAATTTGCTGTATTAAGTTGCTCTCAAGAAATTACGGTGTTTTGGCAACATGAGAACGACCTCAAAAACCTCTTTTTCTGCCATTTTGATGGAAAGACCTTTTCTCCAGAAGAGAAGATTTCTTTTGAATCGGAATTGCAACACTTTTTCCCTTTTTTTGCAGAGTCTTCTCTTTTTCTGATTTATAGCCTCCAAAACGATCCGAAAACGATTTATTTTAAAAAACAAAATACGGATTTGTCTTGGCCCGCTCAACCCCAAGTCTTCCGTTTCAAAGAATCTAATTTAATTTCATCGATCTCTTCGTTCTCT
This sequence comes from uncultured Planctomycetota bacterium, assembly GCA_964530615.1. GTDB lineage: Bacteria > Planctomycetota > JBBTDB01 > JBBTDB01 > JBBTDB01 > JBBTDB01. The sequence continues at coordinate 19,489 of CAZHAR010000008.1, forward strand.
CTCTGTTCAGTCCAGAGCGAAATTTATCTCGCGATCAGTACTTCAGGAATACCCATTTTGTTTCAAGCAAAAACACTCGAAGCGACTTGGGAACTTTTTAAATCAGAGACCCTCAATACTCCTAAACCTGCTGTTTTTGGACTCGACGAATGAATTCTAACAATGACGAATCGCTTTTAGATGCGTATATGAAAACCGTTGTCGTTCTGGATACGAAAGACCATTATCTCTATCTGGGAAAACTCGCTAAACTCGATCTCCATTTTGTTTGTCTCCAAGATGCGGATGTCCATGATTTAAACATCTCACGCACGCCTAAAGATCTTTATTTGATTGATGCCAAAAAATATGGTATCAATGCTAGCCGTAAAGAAGTTTTAGTGATCCGCGAGCAAATCATGAGTATTTCAAAATTAGAAGATATTCTTGAATTTTGATCTTGTTGGAAGGAAGGTCTCAAATGTTTTTGGATAAAAAGACCTTCTTTATGAGGAATTTTTTCGAGCAATGAACACTTTTCCTAAAGAACATTCTCAAGAAATTGTGGAATGTCCCCACTGTAAAAAAAATCATTCTCTGGCGGTGTTTCACCCTTCAGATCTTTTTGAATGTCCTGAAACACAACAACCCTTTGGTATTACTGCCGATTCTGTCTTTGCCGCTAAAGTAATTTCTCGATCTTCCTCAAAAATAGAACCATCCTCAAATGAAATTTTTCCTATTTTTTCCAAACTGCGTGACATTGAAAATATCACTCCCTCTTTATTACCTCCTTCGGATGAGGAGCATGGCACGAAAATGTTTCCTTTACCGACTGTGCCTAAAAATGTAAACCAAATCGGAAAGTATCTGATCGAAGGAATTCTGGGTGGAGGCGGATTCGGGATTGTTTATAAAGGGTATGATACCATCTTGCGTCGTCATGTGGCGATCAAACGAAGTAATAATCCTTTAGAAATGGATCAGGTTGAACTCTTCAAAAAAGAAGCCGAAATTTTGGCGCAAATCAATCATCCTAATATCGTCCAAATTTACGATTTTAATATCGATGAAAAGAAAATCCCTTATATTGTCATTGAATTTATTTCAGGGGATCATTTAGGAAGTCATTTAAAAAAGATTCGTGAGAACTTAAGCAAAGAAGATTATCTTTTAACCGTTGTCAAATATTTTGCGGAAATTGCCGATGCGTTGGCGTTCCTCCATGAAAAAAAAATTTACCATCAAGATTTGAAACCGTCCAATATTTTAGTTTCTTCGGATTCTAAACATATTAAATTGCTTGATTTTGGTCTTGCTATTATGGGTGATCAGGAAGTAAGCCATTTTGAAGGAACCTGTCGCTATTGCTCTCCAGAACGATTTGATCAAGGATTTAAGCCCACAATTACTAGTGATATCTATTCTTTAGGAATAGTGCTCTTTCAAAGTTTAACCGGACGCGTTGGAATTCCTGGAGAAACGATTCCTCAAATTGTTAGTAATATTATTAACGGATATACTGAAATTACTTTTCTTCCCGGCGAAGTTCCAGAACCGTTAAAAAAGATTTGTTTAAAAACGACGCACCCTAATCCTAAAAATCGTTATCAACATAGTTCTGAACTTCACTTTGAATTAGCCTCTTATATCGCAGAAATGACTCGGATCAATGATTATCCCCATCTGTATTTACTCGATCAACGGGGCCGCATTTTATTTCCGATCATACAAAATAAATATTATATCGGACGTTCTTTTGGTAATGATTTAGTCATTCAAGATGATACAATTTCTCGTGTTCACGCAATGATTCGTACCGATAAAGATCAATCCACCCTGACGAATATTAGTCAGAAAAGTCCGATTTTACTCAATAACGAACCCTTATTCTATAGCCATACTCGTTCCTTGAATTTAAATGATGTCATCCAAATTTCTTCTTATCTCTTTTTTTATGTTCCTTGCAAAAAAGGAAAAGATCCAGACGAACTTCTTTCTTCTGGTCAAAACCCCGCACTTTCTATTGAACAAGCTCAACTTCTCCTTCGGACGGATGAAAAAGAAATTTACCACTTGATCGAAACTAATGAACTTCAAGCCGAACAAGACGGACAGCAGTTTAGAATTAGTTCCCGATCGCTTCATCGCTACATTGAAAAAAGCTCTGGAAATAAACTCTATATGAATGTGGAGGTGGTTCCACAAATCCTTCGTATGGTAGTTTATACCGAATTTCCTCACCAAGAAAAAGTGTATGAATTCGACGCAGGTCAAGAAGTCATCACCTTAGGTCGAAGTCCGAATTGTTCTATTATGCTAGATTCTTCGGAAATTTCGCGCCTCCATTGTCGTATTGAACACCAAACGGTTGGAACCTATACTCTGATTGATATGGGATCTAGTAATGGAACCTTTGTTGGGAAACAAAATATAAAAAAATACACCCTTCAAAATGGAGACGAAATCCATTTGGCCCGCTATACGATTCGTTTTTATTCGCCTGTAAAAGAAGATAAGAAACAATCTTCGAAAGATCCCTCTTCTGACGAAAAAATTAAACAAGGCTCTGAAACCCTTCACGGTGGAAAAGCCACGCTCTTCGGCTCAGAATTCGCTCAACCGCTTCCCACCCGAAAATTAGGAAAAACACTAACCACCGAAATGGAAGGCTACTTAGTTCTAATTACTCTAGAAAAGGAAAAAAATCCAAAAATAATTCTTCTCGAGCGAAGCACTTTATTTTTTGGACGCTCTCCTGCTTGTGATATTATTTTGCCCGGGAGTGATATTGAAGAAAAACATGCCCTGATTCTTCGAGAAGAATCAGGATTTCGTATCGTTAACCTAAAATCAAAGCTAGGTCTTTTCGTGAATAATCGAAATGTAAATAGTGCTCTCCTCTTTAATGAAGATCATATTCGTATTTCTAATTACGAATATGAATTTCGTCTTGGATCTCCCTCTAAAAATTCTGACTAAGGAGTCGTATGCCACAGGTCCTAATCATCGGTTGCGGAGAAACCGGATGCCGTGTGGCTCAATTAGAACAAGCATCAGGAAACGCTGTCTTGGGAATTGTCCGATCCGCTTCCGCTTGTGAAAAATTAGCTTCCCTTAAGATTCCTTTTTTACAAGTCGATTTGGATCAGGTATGCTCCTTTTGGCGCGAGGGTTGGTGCGAGTCCTGGATTTATTATTTCGTTCCGCCTCTAAATGCTACTCTTAAAAATGCTTCTATTGAAACGCTTCTTGATCTACGGTTGGACTGCTTTCTGAAAAATTTTTCTCCGCGATCCCAACCCTCGAAAATGCTTTTAAGTAGTACGACTGGAGTTTACGGAAACTGCAACGGACGTTGGATCAATGAATCAACGCCTCCGAATCCTCAGTCGATGCGTTCGAAACAACGCCTTGCGGCAGAGTCGCTGTTTTTAAGTAGAAGTCAGCCACTTAATTTTTCGGCAGTGATCCTGCGAATTGCTGCGATTTATGGATCCGGACGGCTTCCGTTAGAAAAAATTCGCCAACAACAACCCGTTCTACCCCTCGAAAAATCGCCCTGGACCAATCGAATTCATATAGACGATCTCGCGCAAGTGTGTTTTTTAGCAATGCGTAAGGAACTCCCTTCTTTAATCTATAATGTAAGTGACGGACATCCGTTACGAATGACCGACTATTTTTTTCAAGTGGCGGATTTTTTCCATTTAACTAGGCCCCCGATTCTTCCGCTAGCAGAAGCGCGTCTTCAATGGACTCCTGAATTTTTGTCGTATTGGGAAGAATCGAAACGCCTTGAAAATCGTTATCTTCTGGAGGATCTACAACTACAATTAAAATATCCTAACCTTCAATCCGGTCTGGTGGCAGAAGTGAATCACTAACGCTTCTCATTCGGATACGATATTAAAAAAGGATGGAATAGCCTTTAGAAGCCATTTTAAAAATAGAAGAATTCGGTTTTTTCCTTTTGTCATTTCGAAGCGATAGCGAGAAATCTTAAGGTTTTTAGCGACACCTAAGATTTCTCTTCGGCATAAGGCCTCATCGAAATGACAGAGGTCATGATTTTTAAAATGGCTTCTTACTAAAACAGGTATATACGATTTAAATGATAAATCACACCTAGAAATACGCTGGGCGGATATCCAGGAACTTGTATTAGATGCGACGTCTCTTACAATTGAAGCGACAGGACTAAACCAACCTTTGATAGTAAACCGAGAAGTAGAGAATTTCTGTGTTTTCTTAAATTTGTTGAAAAAATATTTACCACAAGAAAAATCTTTAAATTTTGAATAATTACAAATTATGGAACTGGATGAATATCATAAAATGTTTCAACTGGAGGAATCCGGGTACTGGTGGTTCCTTGGCAATCTTGCGCTTGTAAATCCTTGGTTGAAACAATATGCAAGTACTGGAACCGTTTTGGATATCGGATGTGGAACCGGATTCATTTTACAACAAACTGAAGCGGGAATCGGTCTAGATATTTCTTCGGTGGTGTTGCGTTATTGTCAGGCGCGTTCTTTAACTCGAATTATCTGTGCTTCCGCCTATGAGATCCCGCTTCCGAATGATTCGGTAGACTGTATTGTTCTCTTTCACATTTTAGAACATCTTGAAGAGGAATCGAGAGCCTTACAAGAATTTTTTCGTGTCTTAAAGCCCGGAGGTGTTTTACTCCTTGCGGTTCCTGCGGTTCCCTTTTTATATAGTGTCCATGATCGAGCCCTACATCATTATCGACGTTATTCCTTAAAACAATTACGCAACACTTTAGAACGGCACCAATATCAGATTCTTCGATTAACGTACCAAAATTTTTTTTTATTTTTCCCTGCGTTTGGGGTTCGTTTAACGCAACATCTTTCAGATTGGAAACCCAAAGTCATTAAAAGTACTCAGCCCAAGTTCCCAAAATGGCTCAATGAGCGAGTGATTCGTTTATATCAGTTTGAAACTCGCTTAAATCAAAAATTCAACTTTCCTTTTGGTGTCTCGCTTGGATGTATTGCTCGAAAAAAATGAAAACGATTCCTGTTTAGAAGGAGTTCCGGCTTGGTTATGCTTTTTAGAATCAAAAACGTTGATCGATGAATCCTTACAAAAAAATACGCTTCAGAAATTATTAAGCATCCATTCCACCATAGAAATGATCCTTGAGAAGGATATTACGACAGGAACCTATAGGATTCAGGAACTCCAAAAAGCTTGGAAACCATAAAGCAAATGATATTAGGCCGATTTGGAGGTAATATCCTTTGAAGAATCATCGACCGAAGGTCGGCTTTCTGGGGCAGGAGATTGTGTAAAGTAATTTCCAATGGCATAGATAGCCAGTGCTGACAATACTCCTGTCAAAAAATCTGTTAGAGGAACCATTACGGCGGTATAAGTCATCAAAAAAGCATCATATTTTCCATTTTGGAAAACGTGCCTAATTTCATTCGGATTTATCATATTGGAAGCAACCCAAAGCAAAATACCTCCAATACAGGTCATAGGCACTTTTTCTAACCAAGATGCCAAGTAATAAGCCAAAATCAGCTTCAATACCCCTTTAAAAAATCCGGCCAAGGGTGTGACCGCGCCAGCTTTGATGCTAGTCGCTGTACGGGCAAGTGCACCTGTACAAGGAAATCCATTGATCATGGGTACAATAACTTGCACCAGTCCTTGACCCCAAAATTCCTTATCTGGATTAAACGGAGTTTTTTTATTTTGGGCTAACTGATCTGCCATAGTTGAACACAAGAGACTTTCTATTCCAGAAACGAAGATAATGGCCGCCACATAATATAAAATGTCAAAACAAACGTCCCAAGTAGGGTCAGGTATAGTAGGCGGAGTAAAAACAAAGAAATTGGTCGGAATATGCCCGTATTTATCTTTAATCAATATTAAACCAGTATTATTAAAAAACATCGGTACAAGCATTCCAACAGCAAGAGCGATCAAGGGTGCAGGAATAAAAACAGAAATTTTCAATAAATATCGAGAAAGGATAAATGTCAATAAACCCAGAAGTAGTGCATAAATATTAAATTCGTTTAAATGGGCATAGATAATTTTAAGTTTTTCAAACAAATCGCCTTTAACTTCTGTTCTTAAGCCGAGAATATCACCGATATTTGACAGAACGATCGTGACAGCAATACCAATGGTAAAACCAATCACTATAGGGTAGGGAAATCGTTGAACTATTTTTCCTAAACCGGCAAGTCCCATCAGCATTAAGACTATGCCTGCAATCATACTAACAAGTACAAGCATCCCATGTGCATAAGCAAAATCATGCCCCAGTTGATATTTTTGCATCAAGGAGTAAATGATTGGAATAAATGCCGCTGTTGGACCATAAACTTGATATTTGGAACCACCCCATATTCTTCCAACCAAACACGCCAATGCCCCAGCAATAATCCCTTGCTCAGGACGTAAGCCCATGGCCATGGCAAAACCCATTGCCAAGGGAATAGCTGTAAGCGCGACAATTAAACCTGCGCTAAAATCGCGATAAACAGTAGGGATCCAGTTTTTTTTGTTTAAATCTTCAAAACGCGAATCGAAAAATGTTAAAAATAATTTTAATCGTTGTTTCCACATATGTGTATAACGCCTCAAAAATCTAGTTATTAAGTAGAAAAACTCGATGATTAGAGGGCGAGAATTCTTTTGTATGGACACAAAATTTGTGTTCTATCTGGAAAGGTCGTCGTAAATCAATCTCTATCAAGTTTGTTGATAGACATGGGATTCTAAAAAAATTTTATTTTTTTTAGAAAGGAAGGAGACGAATAGGAAGGAATGATACCTTAAAAGAAATTTTTAAAAAAATCAATATCCATTTATAAATATAGGTATTAAATTTTTGATCATTTTCCTGAAATCGATATTTTTCTAGTTTAAATGCTTTTGCCATTCAAAAGTTCGTTGAAGCCCTTCGTCCAGAAAAATTCTTGGAGAAAAACCCAGAAGGGTTTTCGCTTTTTCCAGAGAGGGTTTTCGTCTCAGGACATCTTCATATTTTCCAAACGTGGTATAAGGGACATATTCTAACTTTGGAGGCTCCTTGGGTTGTACGATACTCCATATTTTTTTCGCAAGCCATTCAATAGAAACTTCTTCTTCCGTTCCTAAATTAAAAACTTGATCCTTAGATTCGTTCTTATAAATACAGGCCAGAATTCCGTCAATGAGATCCTGAATAAAAATAAAGGTCCGCGTTTGTTGTCCGTTCCCATGAATCGGAAGCGGCTCCAAACGCAATGCTTTTCCGATAAAAACGGCCTGAGGTCCACCCCACCAACTTAAATGTTGACGAGGGCCATAGCCTCCAAAAAAACGCAACAGCACCACAGGAAAATGATACTGTTCTGCATAAGCAAAGGCGAGTTGTTCTTCATACATTTTTGAAATCGCATAGGCCCATCGTTTGACGGTTGGCGGGCCAACAACCAGGTCCCCTTCTTCTTCAAAAGGGAGTTGTGCGCTTTTTCCGTAGACATCGCTCGTGGATGCCAATAATACCTTACTCTTCGTTTTGCTGGCAATTTTTAAAACATTTTCAGAACCTTGTGTATTTGTTTTTAAGGTGCCCAAGGCGTTTTCATAGCGAGGAATTTTGAGGGCGGCCAAGTGAATCAGGATCTCGGCAGGCGCTAAAATACGTTCAAGCGAGGCTTCTTCAAGAATATCTAGAGCGTGAAAGGAAAAATGGGGATGAGGATGAAAGCCAGAAAGATTGTGTAGTTGACCATAAGAGAGATTATCAACACCAATGACCTCTTCTCCTTTTTCTAATAACCGTTGCGCCAGATGCGAACCAATAAATCCGGCAACTCCTGTAATTCCGATTTTCATAAAAATGATCACTATTCAATTTAATCGGTAACTGTTCAGGTACAACCTATAGATTTCAATTCGGGGCAAACCACAAAATCTTGTGGTCTTTGTCCCCCGCTGGCGGGGGTTTGGGGGTGGAATAGCACTTCTGAAAGACTCCACCCCCTTAATCCCCCGCCAGCGGGGGACATTAGGAGATCTGAACAGTTACTTTAATCGTTGATTTCTTTTTCTTCCTCTCGTTTCGTGCGTTCAATTTCTTCGTTGAGCCATTTCTGCTCCAATTCGATCCCGCTTCCGCTTGTTTTCCGCTCTTCTGCTGGAGGTTTTTTTTCGGGTTCCTTGGCGGTTGTTGTACTTTGAGCCGAAGCAATTTTAGCTAAAGGAGTTTTTAAAGTGTTATAAAGAACCACATCGCTCCCCAAAAATTGCGGGCGCTTCAAATGCTCTCCAGCAGAGCCCGGACTTAAGCGCCATTTAGCTCTAGAGCTGTCTAGGTAGGAATGATCTTCATAAAAAGAATCGCTGGCAACGGTAGACAGGATAAACTCTAACGAACCATTACGAATCACACAAGATCCCCGATTCGTAAAGCCGTCGTACTCGGTTTGAAATCGAATTTCATCATGAGGTTTTGCTTCTTCAAAAGCCGTGACCAAATATTTTGCTAAAAAAGTTCGTTCTTCCGAAGAGAACACCGGCTTCGGAGAAGACCAGGAAAAAAGATGATCATAAATATAATTCACTTGATCCAAATAATGAATTAAATCCTCCTGTTTAAACGAATAGGGATGACGAAGTTGCTCTTCTTCATAAAGATTTTGAACCAGATAAATTTTTCCTTGCTCTTCTTCCACAATGGGATGAATTGAATGGACACAACTGATCAAAAGACAATTCATCCAAAAGAACGAAAAGAATAAAAGAGCTCTTTCCCTCAAAAAAAACCTAAATTGTATCAAAATCCTATCGAAAACGAATGGTTTCATCGAGATCCTCTAAAACGGATTGAAGTTTAATTTTCCATTGTTGGTTCGGATCATTTTCTTTTAATAAAGTAGAAAAATAAATTTTAGCTTTCAGAAACTCTCGCTTCTTATACGCGTTCATTCCAAGTTCATAGAGCTTTTCCGCAATTTTTTGAGAAGGAGGATCGGGCTTTGTCTTCTCAGGAGGATCCAGTTTATGAAGGGTTGAGGGTTCTTTTTCGGAGAGTTTCTGTAAAATTTTCTGAAATTCTTGAGTAACCGGGAGCGGATCGTAATAACGATTTAATTCTTGTAGGCGATATAAAAGTTGCTCCTTTTTTTCGCTGGAAGGAGACTCTTCCCAACTTTTCCATTTTTTGCGAATCTCCTGAAGGTCTTCGTCCGTTTTTCTCTGAATCTCTTGAATCTTATCTTTGGCTTGAAGAGCCTTGGCTGAAGTCGTCGGAGCCTTTTGAATGACATTTTGAAAAGCAAGCATCGCTTTTCCGAAATAATTTTTTTGAAATTGGGAGACTCCCGTAATCCAATCGTTATTCCAATCTGTTTCTGTAGAGACAGGAAGATGAATTTCTATCTGGAGTTCTGAATGTTGAGGATAGATTTCAAGCGTAGGCTGACCCGTCAATCCGTCTCGTTCGTCTCGAATCCGGACTGGATTTTTAAAGTGGATTTCCAAAAGTGGGGTATTCGGAAAGCGTACTTGCAAGGTTTGAATAAAAAAAGAATTTTCGAAAAAAAGAGTTCGATCTTGTCCTTCAATCCAGAGCATCAGTTCGGGGTTCATTTTCCAGCGAAGCAAGGGGAGATAGTCTGAGTGTAGCCAATATTCTGGAATTTGATAAGTGAGTAAAAATTGAGCGGTATTCTGTTGAAATGAAAAGGTTAAGGGTTCCCATTTTTTTTCGTTGAAATCAAAAAGTTCTCCTTGAAACTCAAAGCGTCGGCTAGTGTTTGTCCAGGTTTTCGTTTTTAATTGAGATTGAACAGAGCGAGTCTTTTGATGATAAATTTGCCATTCCGTTTCAAAAAAAAAGGGTTTCCGTTCCGTCGAGTTCTCCAAGGAGAGTTCCCATTGTCCTTTAGAAAAAACGTTAAAAGAAAGATCGTTGAGTGTATAATTTTTAGGGAATGCTTCTGGTGGACGACAGGGGAAACATCGAATCTGATCAAAACTAGCGCTTCCTTGAGGTCCAAAAAGAACCAATCCCACTTGAAGTTTTTGGGCCAATGCAGGCGCTCTGCTCATACATTGAAATCGTTTCCATTCGGAGGTGGGATCACAGAAGTGTGTTTCTTCTTGGGGTTCTTGAGAAACCATCGAATAGAGCAAAAAGATCCCGGCCGTGGTTCCGGTATATTTTAGGAACGCTTCAATTTGATAAAAAGAGTTTCCCTCGACCTCAATGGGTTCAGAAAGAGCCATAAAATAAGAATCGGATTGACCCTCTTGAGTCCTCAGCTTTAAATATTTTTCGCCATGAGGAGAGGAAAAATCTTGAGCAAGAGAGACGACCGCCCCAAGAGACCCTGTAAAGGTCCAGTGGAGAGGAAGCGCGTTTTGGGAAGTTTCAAAAGACGGATTGGCCAGAAGGGTGGAGAGTTCTTCTAGGGAGGAGGACGCAGAAGAGGTTCGCCACATTCCTAGAAAAAAGGCAAAGGCGAACGACAAAAAAACAAGATATGGATAGTCTTTTCGGTCCAGAAGTTTTTGAGGGGATTTAGAAAACTTTCGCTTGGGTTCTGCCTCTGTTGTTATCTCTTTGAGAGTGAGCGGTTTAGTCGTTTGGGTGGGAACTCGAAGAATCGGAACAGATTCGGATTCGAATTCGGATATGGCTTCCGGGTGATGGAAGTGTAGTGTTATTTCTCCGATTTGAATTTCATCTTCATGTTTTAACGTTTCTCGTGAAATTTTTCGACCATTGATTCTGGTTCCGTTGCTACTCGCCAAATCGATCAGGATAAAGTTTCCATTTTCTTGAAGAATTTGGCAATGTAGTTTTGAGGCCTTTTTTTCAGGCAAACAAATAGTTGCTTCTGGAACACGACCAATACTTGTAATTTTTTCCGTCAATTCAAATTCTTGAGTTTTAGACGGTTGAATCAAAATGAGTTTAGCCACGACAATAGAACTCCAGAAAGATGTTTTCTTCCTAGAAATCCTAGCTTAATTTTTACGAAAAGCAATCAAAGAAAGGCGATTTTAGGAGAACATGAATTGACTTTTCTGGTTTTTCTTTAAAAATAGAAATGGCAATCTTCTCCCGTTTTTTTGCTCCTCTACTATTTTTAATCGAATGAATCAAAAAAATCCCGCTCATTTTTCAGATACTTCTGATTTTGACTCCATACAAAAGGTCCCCCGTGAGATCGGGGGGTGTACGGTGATAGAATTTGTTGGAAAAGGGGGAATGGCTTCGGTCTATAAAGGGTATCATCAAACCTTGTGTATTCCAGTTGCCATTAAGATCCTGTCTTCCAAACTGACAACCGATGAAGAATCGATTAAGCGTTTCTCTCGGGAGGCCCAATCTATTGCCAAACTAGAGCATGAAAATTTGGTGGGAGTGATCAATCTCGGAGAAGAAAACGGCCTTTATTTTCTCATTATGAAATATGTGGATGGGGAAACCTTACGAGAAATCCTAGAGAAAAAAGGCCCGATTCCGGTGCCTCATGCACTCAATTACTTATTACAGAGTTGCCGGGGTCTCCAAGAAGCGCATAACAAAAATATTATTCACCGAGACATCAAACCCGATAATCTGATGGTTACGAAGGAAGGCCGTTTAAAAATTACTGATTTTGGATTGGCGCGCGAAGTAGAACCCTCTGCTTCTTTAACGCAACAAGGCGAAATTCTGGGTTCCCCTTATTATATGTCTCCAGAACAATGTAAAGGGAAAAAAGAACTCATCGATTATCATACCGATATTTATTCTCTTGGCGCGACTTTTTATCATCTGCTCTCAGGAATCCCTCCGTTTCAAGCGGAAACACCCATTCTGATTATGATGAAGCATATCAAGGAATCTCCGGTTCCATTGACTTCGATTGTTCCTCATGTCCCGTATTCACTAGCTCAAATGATTACGAAAATGATGGATAAAGATAAAGAGGCTCGTTTTTCTTCTTGTCTGGAAATCGAACAAGAACTGAAGCGTCAATTTGGAATGGACGCACTTGAAATGAAACCACCGTCTCAAATTCAGAATTACTCCGCACGAAGTACGACGCGTCCCACAGGAAAATTAAAGATCGAGAATTACGCGAAAGATAAAGAAGGGGTCACTCCTCCGAGTATTAAGAAAGAAGGGGTCACTCCTCCGAGTATCAAGAAAGAAGGGGTCACTCCTCCGGGTTCCAAACCTATCCTGAAGAATTATGTTATCGAAGATACAGTGAATGCCGATTTTCGGGAACAGTCTCTAAAAAATCCGCCCAATTATGCCATTGAAGAAACCATTCGAATCGATTCCTCAGTACGTAAAGAAAAGCCTCGCAAACGTGCTTCTAAAGGGCCATTGCGCTTAATTTTCCTCTGTATTTTGCTCGGAGGAGCCTATGCTTACTTTTATCAACAGGCCCAACAACAAGCGAAATCGCTTCTTGAAGAGCTCTCGAAAAAGCTTTCTGTCGTTCCGCATCAAACGATTTCTCGAATCGATCCCTTGTTAAAAATTTATCAATATACGGAAGCGTTTTCCCACTATCAACAAATACAACAAACGCTTCAAACCTATGAACAAATTGATCGACAGCGAAAAGATTTTTTAGAACAAAAGCGTCTATTTTTTCTGGAGGCTATTTTTCAAACAGTTGCGGACGAAATTGAGAAACAAACCAAACAAAATCAAAGAGATATCAAAGATATCGACGAAAAGCTTGAAAAGATTCGGTTACAAAAAATTTCTGTCTGGGGAACCCTTTTAAAAGAAGGACGCTGGAGCCAATTTCTCGAAGCATGGGATCGCGAAAAAGAACTATGGAAACCTCTTTTTGTCTATCAATTGGAACCTCAACCGGAATTGATTCGCTATGTGGTAGGAGAGCAAGAACTTTCCTCTCCATTAAAAGAAGGAATTCGTTATCTTTTTTACTTAATGCATGAAACCTCCCTCAATCATCAAAATGCCAAAAGATTGTTTGATCAGGCCCAAGAATATTGGAAATATGCACTTCATAAAAAAGATACCCAAATTTTACAAAATTGTTTGGATACGTATCGGGAGCTTTATCAAAAGATCCCTGAAACCGATTATCATCGACAATCGCAAGTCCCGTTACTTGTTATTCCTGAACTTCGCGCGGAATCAGAACCAGAAATGATTCGCCGGAAAGAGTGGATTCATGAGGTGACGCTCCATGTGGAAAATGGGACTTCGTCGCAAATTTGGGACGAAGTCGGCACACCCTCGTTTCTTATTTCGTATCCGCTTCCTCAAAAACTATCGCCAACTCACTCCTTGATTCACATCCGTATTCAATTCCAAGGATTTAAAACAATAGAAGAATACATTGAACCCGAAGGGTTAGAAATATTACGCTACTCCTATCCCCTTCAACGTGATTTTGAAGTCTGGGAATTTCCAGAAATTTCTTGGCTCTTACCCACTTCAGAACAACTCCTTTTAATCTCGAAAAAAAATTTAATGACTCAAATTCAGGCGATCGATCGTCAGGCAAAAATTCAATGGAACTTTTCACTTTCAGGAGAACTGGTTTTTTCTCCGGTCATTCTGAACCATTGGTTTTTCGTGGGAAACACAAAAACTTTTGAAGAAGAACTCACCGATGCTGAATGTACTTTGTTTGATTTACGCGAGGCGCCTCCAAAAAAAATAGCGACCGTAAAAATTCCGGGAGGGGTTAAATCCTCGGGTTGTTTTTTGCCCGATCAAAATATGATTTGTGTTGCGGGAGTTCAAGCACAAGGTTCCGGAAAGAAAATCTCTGGATGTCTCCGATTTTACTCTCTACCGGAGTTAACTGAAGCGCTTCCTTCAGTTCCTTTAGGCTCTCTCGTGACGACTGAAATAAGTTATCTTCCAGAAGAAGGTTCTGTTTATTTTGGAACCAAAAATTATTTTGGTGCGTATTCGTTAAAAAATAAAACAATCCTCTGGAAAGAGAAGGCTCTAGAAAAAGAAGAAATCTTTAGCTTTCAGCCCTTTTTTAACACAAAAGGGGTATTAATTTGCAAAAATACCTCTAATTCGGGTACTCTTTTATCGTATGGCCTTAAAAAAGGAGAAGGGTTACAGAGTCTGGATCTACAAGGAGTTGTCCCCTTCCCGCCTCAGATCGCTCAAAATCTTTTTTGGGTGACGACCCATAAAACATTATTAGGATTTAATCTGGAAACGCTTGAACTAACGACTTCCTACCGAAGTCCTAGCGTCTTGGGCGCTTCTGCTGTTTTTGACGGAAACTATTTTTATCTGGTACGAGAAAATGGAAGTGTGGCCGCAATTAACTCTAAAAGCGAAACGATTTGGGAGTACTCCCTCTCTAGTAAACTTCCGTCTGAAGCCAAATTATTGGAGTTTCCTATCCTTTTCGGAAAACGCTTACTCATCCCTTTTTCTCACGCGATTATTGTCTTCAATCTTTAACGTCTTTTCGCTTTAAAATTTTCTTGTGGGCTCCTACGAAAGAGAAAAATACTCGATTATGCTACAAATTCCGGGTTATGAAATTAAAGAAATTATTGGCGAAGGAGGGGTAGGAGTTGTCTATCGTGCTCGCCAAATCAGTATGAATCGGGAAGTCGCCATTAAAGTGATGGACTCGAAATGGGCCAAAGATCCAGAGTTCCGAAAACGCTTTGTTCTTGAAGCCAGAACCATTGGAAAACTCAGCCACCAAAATCTTATTCAGGTTTATGATGTCGGAAAATTGAAGGGCCGTTTTTATTTTTCAATGGAATATGTGGATGGGTATACAGTCGATGGGCTTGTCGATATCAAACCGATGGATTACGCACTTTCTACCGACATCGTTTTACAAGTCACAAGGGTCCTCAATTATATTACCAAAGAGGGTTTGGTTCATCGCGATATTAAACCTTCTAATATTATGCTCACCAAATCTGGAACCGTAAAAGTAGGCGATTTTGGATTTGTCTTTACCCGTCTTGAGCGCAAAGTTAATGTTCAAGGATATGTTCTTGGAACCCCGGAATATATCTCTCCTGAACAAGCCGTCGGAAAAATTGTCGATTTTCGAAGTGATCTTTATTCGTTAGGGGCTACTTATTATCATATGGTCACCGGACGTCTCCCTTATGTGGGTTCAGTGAGTTCGCTCATCGAACAACATTCCTATGCCGAATTGCCCTCACCGAAGGCGATTCGCTCCGATATTCCCGACTCGGTTTGCATTGTGGTCGAAAAGCTAATGGCCAAAGACCCCTCGGATCGCTATCAAAAATTTGAAGATCTCTTTGATGATTTACAGCGTATCAAAGAGAAAAAACCTTTAAAAAGTCAACGCGTTTCTAAAGGGAAATCGATGGTTTCTCAAGATCTGAGCGAAAACAGTGGCTCAGGAGTTGGCTCGTCCAAACGAGATTGGATGAAAGAACGAAAAGAGCTGTATCACAAATTAGAACGTTATGAAAGTTTTTTTTGGGTGGGGATCATTGTTTTGCTGGGATTGTTTTTGCTTAATATTCTCCTCGTTTTTATTTTAATTATTAAACCTTATTTTTCCTATTAATTATGCCATTATTAAAAGAAATTCTTGTCCAAAATATTGTGGAGCATTTTGATCTCTGGTTGGAAGACCAGCGAATTCGAAGGTTCCATCATGATGGTCTCATTCCTAAAAAAATTTATCGGATGCAAAAAGAACTTGGAGCCCCGCTTCCAAAAGACTATCAGGAAATTCTGGGAGTTTTAGGAAATTTTTTAGCCTATAGCCAAGTCGAACTCTATCGAGAACATAAATTGGTTCAAACCAATTTTAAAACACAACGTCGCAGACCCAAAAGAACAATTGCCTTTGCTTGTCACGCAAATGGAGGTATTTTCTGTTTTGAGAATATTGATTCTCAAACGCCCTCGGTAATCTATTTTTCGGAGAACTATGAAATTCTCTGGAAACCTAAATGTTCCTTTAAAAAATGGTATCAATTGCTCCAAGTGTATTCGTTTGTGGAAGCAAAAAATTATTTTCACCAAGACGAATCCGAATTCTGGAGCGAATCGGCCATCGAAGAATGGAAAACCGTTTATCAATACTTAGGAATTTCTCTGTTTAATCCACAGAAAGAACTTATTTTATTTTAGAAAGAACGCCTTTTGTGTTTCGCGTCCTTGCAAAAATCAGTCTACTCTTAGGAATTTTGGAGCTATTTATGATGACGACAAATGCTCAAGAATCTGGCGTTCCAACGATTACTGAAAAAGTGGCTCGGATGGAAAAACATTCCGGTTTTTTTACTTTTTATTGGGATACTCAAAAAGGACAATTTTGGCTGGAAATCGAGCACTGGGAAACTGAATTTCTTTACGTAAACTATTTGGCAACGGGTGTTGGACCCAATGAATTGGGCTTGGATCGTGGACAATTGAGTCGTACTCATCTAGTTAAATTTGTTCGAACCGGCCCGAAAGTTCTGCTTCTCCAACCGAATTACACGTTCCGAGCCTTGAACTCAAATACGGAAGAACAGCAAGCCGTTGAAGAATCTTTTGCTCCCTCTGTCCTCTGGGGCGGTACTGTTGAAGCAGAAGAAGAAGGACGAGTATTAGTCGATGCCACGTCCTTTTATCTTCAAGATATTCGGGATATTGTGGAACTCTTCAAATTGAAAAATTTGGGAACCTATAAATTGGACCCCACGCGTTCGACCTTTTATCTGCCACGAACTAAAAATTTTCCTCAAAACACAGAAGTCGAGGTTCTGCTTACTCTGACAGGAACCCCCACACTAAACTCTCTGGTCGCTGGAATTGTTCCGACTCCAGAAGCGATTTCCGTTCGACAACATCACTCCTTTGTTCAATTGCCTGATGCCAATTATGAACCCCGTCCGTTTGACTCGCGCGCGGGTTTTTTCGGATTTTCCTTTATGGATTTTTCGACTCCTTTTGAAGAATCCATTACGCAACGCTTTATTTTGCGTCACCGACTCAAAAAGAAAAATCCGCAAGAGGCCCTCAGTGAAGCGGTAAAGCCGATTGTGTATTATGTCGACCGTGGAATTCCAGAACCCCTCCGTAGCGCCGTCATCGAAGGGGCTCAGTGGTGGAACCAGGCTTTTGAAAAAGCGGGATATAAAAACGCTTTTAAAGTCGAACTCCTTCCAGAAAACGCCGATCCTCATGATATTCGTTATAACATGATTCAATGGGCCCCTCGTACGTCACGAGGGTGGTCCTATGGATTGAGTGTAATTGATCCGCGCACGGGCGAAATTTTAAAAGGGCACGTCATTCTGGACGCGCTTCGCGCCCGTCAAGATTTTCTTATTGCGAGTGGAATTATTCCGCCCTACGGCGAAAATACAGCGGTTCTTCAGCAACTCAAAGAAATGACGCTCGCACGTATTCGCCAATTATCCGCTCACGAAGTCGGACATTCTTTAGGACTTCGCCATAATTTCGCGGCTAGTGTCAATGATCGTGCGTCTGTCATGGATTATCCGCATCCTTGGATTCAGATGCATCACGACGAATCTCTCGATTTATCGAAGGCGTATGCAATCGGGATTGGACAATGGGACTCCTTTGCCATTGCTTATGGATATCAGGAATTTCCCTCCGGCGGCAATTCAAAAAAAGAATTACAACACTTAATTCAACAGCGTATCGATCAAGGATTCCATTATATAACCGATACCGATGCTCAATCCGGAACTCATCCTTTGGCGCATCTCTGGGATAATGGAGTTAACGCAACAGATGAACTCCTTCGTTTACTCAAAATTCGCGCTCGAATCTTGCAGGAATTTTCTGAAAAAAATCTGCCTCCAGAAACCCCGCTGTGTTTGTTAGAAGAAGTGTTTGTTCCGATGTATCTTTTGCATCGCTATCAAGTCGAAGCGGCTGCAAAATCATTAGGGGGCATTTCTTACAATTATAAAATTCGTGGAGATTCACAACCTCCAGCGGAAATTGTACATCCTCAGGAACAACTCCGCGCGCTCGAAGCTCTCTTTACAACACTAAAACCAGAAGTGTTAGCGATTTCTGAGCGAATTTTACAGTTGATCCCGCCTCGTGGCGATGAATACCCGAGATCGGGCGAAACGTTTCCGAATCGTACCGGCCTTCCACTTGATGCGTTTTCTGCGATAGAGTGCGCCGCGAATCATACTCTGCGATTTATTTTCCATCCAGAACGAGCGGCACGACTCATTGAATATCACACCCGAGATGTGAAAAACCCAGGCTTTGATGAAGTGCTCAATAAATTAGTTGGGGTGACTTGGAAAGCTCCTCGTGCCACGTCTCGATTTCATGAAGAAATTCAATGTATTGTAGAGCGTCTGGTTTTAGATCATTTAATGGCGATTGTCACCGATCCAAAAAGTTCTAGCCAAATACAATCAACCTCTTGGCTCATTTTAGAAGAACTCGAAAACTGGTTAGAGGAACAAACACGAAAGACACAAAGCCAGAGCCAGAAAGCTCACTATTTGTTTTCAATATCTCGATTACAGAGGTTTTTGAAAGATCCTTCAGAAGTCACGCTTCCAAAACCTCTGGAGATGCCAATGGGCGCCCCTATTGGGTGTGGGTGTTGTCAGTTTTAGGATAGTAAAAGATCTAAAATTTTTCCTCTTTTGCTATGAGCACGATTTCTGGAGATTCAATAGTAATTAAGATCTCAGATCCATCCCATTCTTTCACTTGACACTTTCCTTTTAAGGAGCAATTCATTCGATAATATCCAGAGCGCGTCAAATAGTGATTTACAGAATTACGATAACCATTGCACATTGTAACCGGCAATTCGTGCTTTTCTCCTGCTTTAAGGGTGATTTTAGTCCCGGGACGGTTTTCTTCGCTAAACACGGTTGCTGTTGGAACTCTATAATATCCCGGCCCTTCGATCCGCATCTCTAAAGAACCTTGATCTCCTCCACTGGTAAAGGAGATTTCTTTTTTGCTAACATTCTCAATTTCAATGACCATTTGAATCTCTTCTGGAACGGTTGGAAACGGAGGCATTGGATCTTTTTGTAATTTTTCTAATACCGCTTCAAAATCGCCTGACGATACATACTCGCCTGATGATAATAAATTATGTCGATCAATTAGATAGTTTCCATGCTTAACGATCATTCGGGCCCGAAGTGTTGCGATCATTTCCGGATGAGAAAGTTCAGGAATCTGGCACCAAAAACTTTGAGGATATTGGGGTTGTTCGCCTTCAGTATAGTCTCTTTGTTTTTGAGCCTCAAATACAACCGTATTCGGATGCTTCCCAAATACGCTTGCCAGCTCTTGTCCTTTCGGTTTTCCATAAAAAATACAATATTCTGAAGCGACCGCGTTATGTTGATAAATGGAGAGCGTCACATAATATTCCATTTCTGAAACGAGGGATTCTTGTTCGCCAACGACAAAAGGAACACGGGTTTCAGTTCCTTTCTGATGAGCGACCTCCAGAATTTTTTTCGAATCTTTTAAGGTGGCATTAACATCTGCCAAATACGGATGATATTCATACAAAGACACATAAACAACCGCGTGCTGAAAAGAAGTTTCATTGGCGCTAATGACAACCTCTCCAGTCACTTTCGCAGAATTGGAAGATTGTGTACAAGCGGTAACCCAAAAGAATAAAACTAAAATCAAGCAAATCTTGTTCATAAAAACTCCTTCAAAATAGGGGGAGGTACGGGCCAAAATAGACAGAAAGAGTTTAAAAAAGTTCCGTATGTTTTTAGGGATCCGCGTGGTGAAGTAGAAAAAAAACGAGCGCGGAAATTTTTTCATCCGTGAATCCAAAAATGGGCATTTGGGTTTCCGGGTTATCAAATGTGGGATTTTTAAGATGTTCAGATAGCCATAATTCAACACGCTCCATATCCTTCGCTTTTAGAATTTTTTGGAGAAGTGAGTCCAATTTTTTCGATTCTTCAGGATAAACAGACTGAAGTTGTTGGATATAGTCTTCATACGTTGCGAGACGCTTTTTTAGATTGTCTCGGACAAAAGTTAAATCGGGACCTTTGACGCCTCCGCTTCCATAAAATGTATGACATTGCATACAGCGTTGTTCGTAAAAGAGGCGAAGCCCTTCTTGATAGCGCGGATCCTCATTTTTCGCAGGAGCTGTTTTTCCGTTCCCTGTCTGTAAGTTTTTTAGCGGGTTGGGAGTCATCAGAATCTTCCCGACAAAAAGGACTACAAAAATTCCGAGGAAAATGACTACGTCTTTTCGAGGGGCTTTCATGCTTTTTTCCCAAAAATTTTAGAAAATATTCGGATTCCATAAAAACGAAAATCATCACAAAAAGTATAAAAGAGAGGAACTACCAAAATCGTAAGGATTGTTGATGCCGTCAATCCGCCAATCACCGTACGACCCAGCGGATAATAAGGAACTCCCACTATATTGGATTGTCCAATTGCCATTGGAATGAGCCCAACAACCGTTGTCAAGGCGGTAATCAGAATCGGACGAAGGCGCTGGATACTACTTTGGACAATGGCGTCTGTCCGTCCCATTCCCGTATGACGCAACCGATTAATGCAGTCGACTAAAACAATCGCATTATTGACCACGACTCCAGCGAGAATCACTAAACCGATTCCGGACATCACTTCAAATGGAGTTTCTGTCAAATAGAGCATCCATGCGGTTCCAAAAAGAGCAAATGGGATCGAGGTTAAAATGGAAACGGGAAGCACAAACGATTCAAAAAGAATACCCATTAACAAAAACACAAAAACAACGGACATTAAAAAAGTAAACATCAGCGCTTGATTGTTTTGGTCATCTTTTCGAAATCGCTCTCCGCGATCCACAGAATATCCGCGAGGGAGCTCAATCCCAGATAAGACATATTCAATTTTTTCGCGCAATTTATCGAGGCTCCCTTCCGTCGGAACCGCAGTCACTTTTAAAGAAGTTTTATGGTTTTCACGATGGATTTCAGAGGGCGCTTGAGTCACTTCAATTTTCGAAAAAGACGCAAGCGGCAGTTCGATTCCTTTTTTAGAATAAACCATCAAACTATCGAGCCGAACCGGAGAGATTTCCTCTTCCTCATATTGAATCAAAATGGGAATTTCACGATCTTGCCCTTTAAAACTGGGAAGTTGTAAGCCTCTTAACCCATAACTTAAAGTGGAAGTGACAATGGTCGGAGCGATTTCCAGATCAAAAGCCGTTTCTCGATTCAAATGAATATGTAGTTCATCGGCTTTTTCTTCTTGAGCACTATCGATATTTTGGAGTTCTGGAATCAATCGAAGGCGTTCCTTCACCGCTCCTGCGATTTTCTCTAGAGTTTGAGTGTCTGGCCCGATCAAGGTGACATCTATCGTCGGATCTTTGGATTCGCTTTCCCAATTAATTTGGATTTCGACTCCGGGAAGTTTAGGGAGGAGCTTTTTAATGGTTGCAGTGATCTCTTTAACACTGATCTTCGATTCAGCAATTTCTTTAAGAAACAAGCGAAGACGGCCCTCTCGATCTCCAAATCGAGATAAAATATAAGTAATTTCGAGTTCTTCTTTATGATCAAATAAAATTTGTTCCAGTTGTAAAAAAACGTCATTGGTTTTAAACAGATCAAAGTGTTTCGGAAGCTTCACATTGATAGAAAGGCGTCTTCCTTCATTGTCGCGTTCGTTACTGCTCACAAGCTTGCTAAAAGGATAGTAGGTCGTCGAGAGCAAAATAATTAATAAAATGAGGGAATCAAATCGATGCTCAATAATCCAGCGAAAAAGCCATTCTCCAAATAAATTCAAGCGGGAGGAAGGTTTCTTCGTGGACGAAAACTTCGCAGAGTTTCCTAAATACAAGGTTCCTAAGGGAACAAAGAGCATCGCGACAAACAAGCTTGCCACGAGAGAAACACAAACGGGAATACCTAATCGCGTCATAAAGAATTTAAATTCCGCGTCCTCGTTCATCAACATTAAGGGAAGAAAAACAACGAGTGTTGTCGCGGTCGATGAAATAATGGCAAGCGCTACTTCGCTAGTTCCCTCGAGAGCGGCAGAGAAATTGGAAAATCCGAGCTTTTTCAGCCGATCAATGTTTTCTACCACAACAACCGTGTTATCGACCAGCATTCCGACCCCTAAGGTCAACCCCATCATACTCAATAAATTGAGTGTATCTCCGCTGAAATACATCACAATCAGCGTAATCACTAACGAAAAGGGAATCGAGAGTGTGATCAAAATGGTCATTCTCACATCCCAGAGAAACAAAAACAGAACTACCAACGCCAAAATCGCTCCCTGATAGAGGGATTCGTTCAAGTTCTGTAAAGAATCTTCAATCACCGCTCCTTGGCTCCAAAGCGTATGGCAAGAAAATCCTTTTAGCTTTGAGTTTGCAGGCACTTCTACTTGCAGAAAATGATTCACTGTACGACAAACATCCACCGTATTCGCCGTTGATTCCTTGTAAATCGCGCAATAATAGGCTTGATTCAAATTAATACGTGTAATAAAATCTCGTCGAGAAAAGCCATAAGAGACTGTTCCAACATCCTTTAGTTTCAGAAAAGAATTAATGGGGAACTCTTCAAGCTCTGTGAGTGTTTTGATATATCCATCCGAGCGTAAAAAATACTTTTTTTCCCCTTCCTGCAAATTTCCTAACGGACGCGCAATATTATTTTTCTGAAGAAATGGAATCAATTCGTAGAGATTGACATGATGTTTTCTGAGTTTTTCCTTGTCTACATCAATTCGGATCACCCGTTCATAAGTTCCATGAATCTCAACTCTCGCAACTCCATCAATCCGATTCAGCGCGTGTTCAATTTGGGTTTCCAATAAATAAAAAGGATCTTCAATTTCTTTTTCCACGGATACACCAATAAAAAGGATTGGTGTATCATCCATATTAAATTTCCAGATCTGTTCTTGCTCCACATCTTCTGGAAAATCTAACCGCGCTCGATCCAAGCGATCCTGAACTTGCGCGTAGGCTACTTTCATATTCGTTCCAGAATCAAACTGAAGATGAATTTGGGATTGGTTCGCGGAAGAGGTCGAAGTGATTTGTTTGAGACGACGTAAAGTGCTGAGATATTCTTCAACCGGCTTCGTAATCTGCTCTTCCACAATACTTGGATTCGCGTTGCGATAAGGAATAAAAACCGCGAGAAATGGATCATTAAATCCACGAGGCAAGAGTTCTACCGAAATTTTGGAATAGGAAATCACTCCTAGAACCGATAGCGCTAGAAAAAGCATGAAAATCGTTATCGGTTTCTTTAAAGAAAAAGAAACAAGGGTGTTGGAAAACGTTGGAGGAATAAGGTTTTCAGACATAATGCTCGCCAAACAAGATATTAAGAGGAAAAAGAGGTATATTCGTGGGGGCGTATTGCATACGCCCGCTTTCAAGAGGTCGGCTTACGAATGAAATAATTTCCAATAGCTAACGAATCAAGACCCGTCGTATAAAAACAATGTAAAGCGTCTTTAGGCGTACAAACGATGGGTTCCCCCTTATCATTGAAGGAGGTGTTCAACACCATCGGAATCCCGTTTTCTTTTTCTATCGCGCGAAGCAATCGATAAAACAGTGGATTCGCTTCTTGAGAAACCGTCTGGACTCGCGCGCTTCCGTCCACATGAGTAATTGCAGGGAGTAGGGCTTTCTTCTCTTCCAAAACATAAGAGGTCAAAATCATATAAGGCGTCTCTTTCGGTTTCGTAAAATACTTCAAGACATCTTCCGCGCAAATCGCGGGCGCAAAAGGTCGCCATCGTTCCCGATTTTTGACCAACAAGTTCACACGGTCATTCATTCCGAGCATCGTTGGATTCGCTAAAATGGAGCGATTCCCCAAAGCGCGCGGACCACCTTCCATTCTTCCCTGAAACCACCCCACCACTTTCCCGGAGACTACTTCTTTGGCGGTGATACGCTCGATATCTTCATGGTATTCATAAGGAATGCGACCATATTTCAAAAGTTTTTCAATCTGTTCATTGGAGTATTCTGGACCCCAATAGGGGTTCAACATTCGATGGTTCGGATTTTTTCTGCTTTTCCGCGAATAAGCCTCTAAAGCCGCTCCTAGCGCGACTCCAGCGTCATTGGCTAAGGGTTGAACAAAAATAGCATCGCAATAGTCTTCATTCGCCAGTTTTCCGTTCATCGTACAATTTAACGCAACACCACCCGCCAGACAAAATTTGCGAATTCCTGTTTTTTTGACGACATCACGCGCTAGATTCAAAATAGAGTCTTCCAGCGCTTTCTGAACACTCGCGGCTAAATTCTTTTGCTCTTGGGTCGGATCTTCATGCGGTTCTCGTTTGAGATGCTCAAATCGCTTCACTTTATCACTGTTAATGAGCCATTTCTTCGAAGACTGAATTTGAAGAATATCTGAAAAATCGTAGGTCGGTTGTCCATAACTGGCTAACCCCATGGTTTTTCCTTCGCCCCCAAAGCCCATTCCCAAAATTTTTGAAGTCACTGAGTATACGCGCCCAATCGAATATTTTTTTTGATTGGAAAAGGCGGGCGTATTCGGAATTTCCAAGATCCGTTTAATTTGATTCCCTCTTCCTGTAAAAACCGCTAAGGTCTCTCGTTCTCCAGAAGAATCAATCGTCAAAATATTAGCCTCTTCAAAACCGGAACAATAATAAGTAGAAGCGGCATGAGCCAAATGATGATCGATACAAACCACCGGTTTTGGAGAATTCCATTTGAAAAATTGCATCGTGACCACATTGACCATATCATGCAGAAATCGCACCGGGTGCAAACGCGCCCAGATTCGAGGATATTTGAAAATAAAATAAGGATTTATCGAGACCGCAATATAATCGACTTCTTCCATCTTGATATTGGCTTGTTTCAAACAAAATTCAATCGCCTGCGTCGGATAGTGGCGTGTATGTCGAATTCGGTTAAAACGCTCCTCTTCAGCCACGGCTACAATTTCACCATCTCGAACTAATGCGGCCGTACTATCATGATAATAGCCCCAAGCCAACGGTAATTGATTAAGACCCAAAATAATCATAGCTGAAAATTCCTATCAAACAAATTTTAATAATGCAGCTAAAGATAGGGATTCTTGGCCAAATTTCAAGCACTCCCACCAGAAGATGCCATTTTGTCTTCTTCAAAAGAAGAATTTGACTTTTTGTCTCTTTTTACTTCGAGTAAAAAAATAGTAGGAATTATGACCGCTTTGGATATTCTTAAAGAGATCGTGGCTATTCATTATTCACTTTTCTTGGAGTCTAGGAATGCCAGAAATTCGTTATAACGTGATTACAGGAGATTGGGTCATTTTGGCGACAGATCGTGCGAAACGACCCGAAGATTTTAGTCGTGCTCCTGAAAAACAGAAAGTTCCAACCTGGAACGCGATGTGTCCTTTTTGTCCCGGAAACGAAATTCACACGCCGATAGAACATCTTCGACTCACGGAAGGAACGGCTCCTTGGTTGCTTCGCTCGGTTCCAAATAAATTTTCGGTTTTAACCTCAGAGGGAGAAATATCACACGGATGCGAAGGACTCAAGCGACATATGTCAGGAGTGGGTCTGCATGAGGTCCTTATTGAAACTCCTGAACACCATTTGACGACAGCACTCCTTCCCTTAAAACAAGTGGAACGTATTCTTTTAGCGTATAAGCTCCGTTTTTTAGCATTTTATGAGGATCCTCGAATCGAACATGTGATCCTCTTCAAAAATCATGGATTTGATGCGGGCACCTCTTTAGAACATCCGCACTCTCAAATTGTGGGAACTCCGGTCATTCCGGGACAGGTTCGTACTCGTATCGATGAGGCGAAGCGTTTTTATGAAACTCATGGCGAATGTCTTTATTGTCAAACCCTCCACGAAGAACAACAAGAGGGCGCTCGTCTTGTTGCTGAAAATTACTCGTTTGTGGCGTTTATTCCGTATGCCGCCCTCTCTCCCTTTCATCTGTGGATATTCCCGCGCCAACATCAGTCCTGTTTTGGGAGTCTGACCGAAGACGCTTTGGTCGATTTGGCTCAAATTTTAAAGGAAATTCTGCTCAAGCTGTATATAAGCCTCGAAAATCCTTCTTTTAACTATGTCATTCGCTCGCTTCCGCCAAAAGAAGGAGCCGTTCGACATTTTCATTGGTACCTTGCGATAGTTCCACGTCTTTCCAAAGCCGCCGGATTTGAAATGGGGACGGGGATGTACATTAATACGGCACTTCCAGAAAAAAATGCCAAATTTTTAAAGGATTTTCAGATCCCCTAAATTATTCATCCTGCAAACGAAACGACTTTTCTTCGTCGCTCTCTTTTTCTATAATGGGGCCAGAAAAGTGTTGCCCTTCCCCACATTAAATAATGAACGATTGAGCTATGATCGAAATTCGTCCAGGAAAGCCGGAAATCATGAGTCCGGCAGGTTATTGGCCACAACTTCAAGCGGCGGTTGAAGCCGGCGCGGATGCGGTTTACTTCGGACTGAAACATTTTACCGCGCGTGCCAAAGTTGGTTTTCTCCTCGAAGAATTACCTGAGGTCATGAAAACCTTACATCAACGTGGTGTCAAAGGATATTTGACCTTTAATACTTTAATTTTTGACCATGAATTAAAAGAAGCCTCTACGACTTTGTTGAAAATTGCCGCGACCGGAGTCGATGCCATTATTGTTCAGGATACCGGAATTGCCAAACTCGCGCAAAAAATGGTCCCTTCTTTAGAACTTCACGGAAGTACTCAAATGAGTATTACCAACGCGGAAGGGGTCCGTTTTGCCCAACAATTTGGAATTTCTCGAGTCGTTCTTGCGCGTGAACTTTCGTTAGAGGAAATAAAGCTCTTGCGTTCACAAACGAATTGCGAATTAGAGCTTTTTGTTCATGGCGCTTTATGTGTTTCTTACTCCGGGCAGTGTTTTTCTTCAGAAGCCTGGGGCGGACGTAGTGCAAATCGCGGCCAATGCGCCCAAGCGTGTCGCCTTCCTTATGAAATGATTGTGGATGGAATCCTAAAACCTCTCGGCGATGCTCGATATCTTTTATCTCCGGGAGACTTATACGCGCTCCATCAAATTCCTGAAATCGTTCAGATAGGAATTTCAGCCCTAAAAATCGAAGGACGCTATAAAGAAGCCGACTATGTAGCGCTGACCACAAGCGCTTATCGTAAAGCGGTCGATGAAGCGTGGGCGGGACTTCCCCTTAGCGTCAGTAAAAAAGAAGAAATTCAACTGGAACAAGTGTATTCTCGCGGACTTGGAGCCTATTTTATTAGCGGAACCGATCATCAAAAAGTGGTAGAAGGACGCTCTCCACGACATCGCGGCCTCTGCATCGGCGTAGTGAAGCAAGTTCTTCACGAGAGCGTCTTCATTCAGCCCTATACTGAAATTCAGGAGGTTGCTCCGCTGAAAGCCGGAGACGGAATCGTTTTTGATTCCGCGGATTGGCGCAGTCCGGAAGCACCAGAAGAAGGGGGCCATATTTACGAGGTGACCCCGCACTCTGGAGGAATCTTAGAACTTCATTTCGGGAACGACTCCGTCGATTTTACGCGAATTCGTCCCAAAGATTTGATTTGGCGAACCCATGACCCGGAACTGCACAAAGTGGCGCGTCCCTGGACACAAGCTAAATCGCCAGTACACAAACAACCTCTTCAAGTTTTGGTCACTGCGTACGAAGGCGAATTGCTTGAAATCGAATGGATACTCCAGAATCAACCTCACATTCGAGTGCGAGTGAACTCTTTAGAACCTCTGACGATCGCACAAAATCAGGCACTTGAAAAACAATTTCTTCAAGAGCAACTGGGTCGTTTGGGAAATACTCCTTATACCTTACAAGAACTACAGCTTAATATTCGTGGTCGTCCGTTTGTGCCTAGTTCGCTCCTCAACCAGTTAAGACGAAACGCTGTAGAGCAACTGCAAACGATTCAATCCGAACCAAAAGCACCTCCGTTGTGCCTCGATCCGGAAAAAATCCTTGAGGTGACGTTAAACGAAATTGCGTCCCATTCCCTTGCCTCCGAAAAAAAATTACCCGAAATTCATTTATTGATTCGCTCGTCAGAGCAACTGGATGTGGCGATTCAGCTCCGTCCTGCGAGTATCACGCTCGATTATCTCGATTTTTATGGATTGGCTCCGTCTGTTGCAAAAATTCAAGCAACAGGAATAATGGCTCGCGTCGCAAGTCCGAGAATTTTAAAGCCTCAAGAGCAACGAATTGTCCAGTTTTTGTTGAGTTTGAATTGTCCGATTTTGGTGCGGTCCAGTGGCTTGATCCAAACCCTCCAGAAGGAAGAAAAAGGGCCTTCGTTATTCGGAGATTTCAGTCTCAATATCGCGAATGTTCTGAGTGCCCATATTTTCTTGGAGCAAGGACTGTTGCGTTTTACTCCGACCTATGATCTGAATGCGGAACAGGTTAGCGATTTAGCACAAAAAAGTGGTGCGTCTACTTTAGAAGTGGTCGCCTATCAACATTTGCCGGTGTTTCATATGGAACACTGTGTTTTTTGTCGCTTCCTCTCAAGCGGAACCAGTTACAAGGATTGTGGCAAACCCTGTGAAAAGCATCAGTTGGCGCTACGTGACAAGAATGGACGCGAACACCCAGTGATGGCGGATGTCGGATGCCGAAATACCGTATTTGGCGCCGAGGCCCAATCCGCCAGTTCGCACCTTGGAGCATGGCGGCAAGCGGGCATTCAACATTTTCGTCTCGAATTTGTACAAGAATCTGCGGAACAAATCAGGAGCATTACAGACGCTTTTTCTAGCTATTTTTCTGGAAAGCTCTCGGATCGAGAACTCACACATCAACTCAAAAAATTGACCCCACAAGGAATCACAGAAGGCAGTTTCTTCGTTCCAAAAAATTTTGCGGAAATGCCCTCCTTATAAATTTCAAAAGTAACTGTTCAGGTCCTAATGTCCCCCGCTGTCCCCCTTTGGAGGGGGTCGGGGGAGGTCATTGGGGTTTGGGGGTGGAAGAGCAATTCTAAAGGAGTCCGCCCCCTTAATCCCCCTCCAAAGGGGGACATTAAAACCACAATATATAGCGGTTTTCTCTAAAATAAAATCTATATCTTGTACCTGAAGAGTTACTTTCAAAAATTTGTTTGGTTTTATTTTGAGGACGAATGATAAATTTCATAACCGTCCCCCGATTCATAAGTGCCTTCGATCTGATCGTCAATCGCTAATCCTTCAGGCTCATAAATACTCCATTTTTTTTTCGTCTTAGGCTCTAGTCGATGAAAGGTACTCCTACCTGTTTTATGATAAACTACGAGCCATAAATCTTGAGCGCTAGCGCCTCGAACCTCAAATCTATTTTTGCCTTGATCTTTCTGATTATTCCCTTCGGTGGTGGAATTCATAAAACCGGTAATATCGGAAGAATTTAAGGGATTATCATGAAAGGTGTTACTGGCTGAAAAATAACTGTCACTCACGAGTTCACACGTCTGATCGGGCAAGAACGACCAACTTGTTTCCTTATTAGAGACAACCCACATTCCAGAAGGGCCACCCGTGGACCATTCATAAAAATAGCGGTACGATTTTTTTCGAATCAGCCATGAGGTCCATTCCGGTTGGAGTTGCGGGAGATTAAACTGAACCTGTTTGACCACCTGAAGATGTTCTTTTCCCAGTTCAAAAAAATGCTTGAAAATAGTACTTTGTTCTTCTGGAGAGTATCGCCAATAAGCAGAGGTTCCACCAAAAGCGGAGCCCGTAAAAAACACACAATCCGAGTTCCAAGAAAGGAATCCAAATAATTTTGAAAGAATATGATTACACGATTTATCTTTACATGTTTTGGAGTCATGGAACTCCTCAATCACGATCGAGGCGATTTGATATCCGTTCTCCTCTTTCCATTGGTTAAATGAAGCCACTTTTGAGGAAACAGGTTTTTTTTCCGGGTCCATAAAACTATATGTTGCTAAAGGTCGCATCTGGGTTGAAAGCCACCATTGAAGCGCTTTTTGCGGATCTTGAATCGTTCCTACCTGAAATTCACCAATGAAAGGCACTGGGGTCAGTGTCCCTTTTACCAGTTCCCGCGGTACCAGAAATTGCAATAAATAATAATTCTCGGAACTCTCTTTCCAATCTGTTGGAACCGTTAACGAGTAACAGAAATAGCGGATCGTTCGGGTTGGTTTTTCTGGAACAACTGGAGGAGTTTCCACCGAAGGCAAGGGGGTCGGTATTTTTGACACCGACGGATCGGGTTGAGAAATTGTCATTTTATAAGACGGTTGAAAGCGTTCTAGCATACTCAAATAAACGGGCCGATAGGTTTCCCATTCCGTATTTTTGGACCAGCAACGGAAAACATAGAGAAAATTTTCATCTCGATAAACAATTTGTCCTCCAGAAGAATTTCCGAGGACTGTAGCTAATTTTCCTTCAAAAAGAAGCCCAAGCGAGGGGTGTTGAGCGATAGACAGGGAAAACTCCTGAGAGACTTTGATTTCGGGATTTTCTTTGAGGAGTATTTCTTTGCGTTTTTGACGAAGATAGGGAAGATATTTGTCCAGAGCTAACTGTTTTGCAAGGGAAGGAAGGAGTTCACAAGAAATTGTAAATCCTTTTGTTCCAATTTCTGAACTCTCTTCGGTCGCCGTAAAAATAAAATCAACACTTTGAGTTTGGGCGATTTCCTGAACGCTCCAGTCGGCGGGATAAGGAATTGTAAAGATTTTATTCTTGGGCTGAAATTCGTTCCAGTCTTTCCCGGGTTGTGCCCTCAACGCGGAGCAGAAAAACCCTAAAATCAGGATCAACGCAATCTTCATCTCAACGCGAACGCCTTTAAAAAAGAACATAAATTTCCCCCAATACCTATTTTCAAGGAAATGAAACTTGTTTGGAAGAAATTATAAAAAATTTTGGGAACTGGATCTAGATTCGCTTTAGAAAAGCGTCTTCTTCCGTTTCTTTGAACTTTATCTTGCTACGTTTAAAATAGTCTTCACTAAAACAGGAAAAAGGAATTCAGTATGCAAATCCGATCCATTTGTGGAATTATTATCACCACAGAGAATTTAGACAAGATGGTTCACTTTTATCAAGATATTTTGGGACTTCCCTTAGAGCCTGAAGAACACGGCGATTTAGAACTCCATTATGGAGCGGATCTGGGAGCTATGCACTTCGCGATTCATCCATTAGCAAATTTTCAGGAAATGCAAACAGGAAACGCTTCCACAAAAATCGCGTTTGAAGTGGACTCTTTAGACGCCTATTTAGAAGCGCTCGGAGAAGAAGGCTATTCCCTAGAGGAGAAGGTCATCAATAAAGGATTTGGACCCACGGTTTCGTTTCAAGATCCCGATGGAAATTGGATTGAATTGGTAGAACTTCGCCATGAATGGGACGAATCTTGAACAGCTCAAAATTAATTTTTTCACCCTTCAACACCCGGAGAATTTTATGAAAATTGTGACTGCACAAGAAGCGGTTCAATTTATCGCTTCAGAAAATCGTGTTTTTGTCCACAGTGTCGCCGCTTTTCCCCAGAGGCTGATTAATGCGATGGTCGCGCGAGCTTCAGAATTGCGGGATGTGGAGCTAGTTCATTTACATACAGAAGGAAACGCTTCTTATGCCGATCCGAAATATATCGACAATTTTCGAGTAAATTGTCTTTTTGTCGGAAGTAATGTCCGAAAAGCTTTTGATACCGGACAAGCGGATTATATTCCAGTCTTTCTAAGTGAAGTTCCGGCACTCTTTCGCAAGCGCATTCTGCCGTTGAATGTGGCACTGATTCAGGTTTCTCCGCCCGACCGTCATGGTTTTTGTTCGCTGGGCGTTTCGGTGGATGTTTCCCATGCCGCCGTCGAAATGGCGACCCTCGTGATTGCCCAAATTAATCCTCATATGCCTCGAACCCATGGAGATGGATTGATTCATCAGAGCCAGATCCATTATGGAGTGGAAGTAAATGATCCTTTACCGGAAGTTCCTCGCGCGGAATTGTCCGAAGTAGAAAAAGCGATTGGGCGTAATTGCGCTAGCCTTGTTGAAGATAGGGCCACCTTACAAATGGGAATCGGAGCGATTCCGGATGCGGTTTTGGCTTCATTAACGCAACATCGTGATTTGGGGATCCATACCGAAATGTTTTCCGATGGTCTGATTCCTTTGATTGAAAAAGGAATTGTGACCGGAAAATATAAAGCAAGACATCCCGGTAAAATCGTCAGTTCTTTCGTAATGGGATCAAAAATTTTGTATGATTTTATCGATGACAACCCGCAAGTTTTATTGCTTGATGTCGCGTATGTCAATGATACCGATGTCATTCGTCGAAATCCGAAAGTGACCGCAATTAATAGCGCGATTGAGGTCGATCTCACCGGACAAATTTGCGCGGATTCTATTGGCACTCGCCAATATTCAGGCGTAGGGGGCCAAATGGATTTCATTCGAGGGGCCTCTCTTTCGGAGGGCGGGAAACCCATTATTGCCTTGCCGTCGGTGACCGGAAGCGGAATCTCTCGAATTACTCCTGCGTTAAAACAAGGAGCCGGTGTCGTGACCACTCGTGCTCACGTGCATTACGTGGTGACCGAATATGGAGTCGCGAATCTGTATGGTAAAAATCTTCGTCAACGCGCCAAAGCCTTGATTGAAATCGCGCATCCAGATCATCGTGAAATGCTTGAAAAAGCATCCTATGAACGCTTCCATCGTATTTAAACCGGATAGGAGCTAATTATTCTGATTGTTCCTGAAGTTTTTCAATGGCTATTTTTAAAGAGTCCCTGAACCGAGAGTCTGGATCTTTTCGCGCGATAGCTTCCAATTGCGGAATCAATCGACGTGAACCGACACGCTGAATGGCGAGACAAGCCGTTTGGCGGACATCTCCTTCGTGAGCCTGTAATTGGAGCAATACCGCTTCTTGAACTTCTTGTGTTTTAACACCAAAATTTGCAATTGCCTCAAGAGCGAGACATCGCAAGACAATGGGTTCGGCTTGTAAATATTCTAAAACTCGGTTCAGAGCCGATTTCCCTTCTGGCCCCATTCGGCTCAACTGACGTAAAACTCTCTGAATTATTTTAGGCGCAGACGATTCTTTTAAGAGTACTAAAAATTCAGGAATGGATTCGGATTTTGCCGGCCCTACCGATTCTAAAGCGTTCTCAAAAACAGATTGATCGGTATCAAAAATTTCCTGACAGAGAACCAATCGAGGCAGCGCGGTTCCTGCAATTGAGCCTATGGCGATTAAGGCTTCTGCTGATTTTTTTCGAAAATTTATTTCTTTATCCTGAAGCATTTCGGTTAAAAGTACTACGGCAAGTCCTGAGCCGGGGCCAATTTGCTCTAAAGTTTGTAGAATAAAATATTGTAAAATTCGTTCCTCTTTTTCAAAATTCTGAATCAAAGTCGGCACGCCAATACTTCCTTTTTCTCTATATTTTCCGAGCAGACGGACTGCCGCGATTCGCACGACAGGATTAGGATCGCTCAAATGTTGACAAACACAATCCAGATTCTTTTCATTAGGCACACAAATTTCTATCAAATCAAAGGTATTCTTAACTACTTTTTGCTTAGGGTGGCGCAATCCTTGAAATAATTTTTCAACTTCCCCTTGTTTAACGTCCATCGATAATTGCTGAAAGAATCGTAAAATCAAAAGTTCTGGAACAATCCAGAGCATCAACAGCGACAGGGTTGCAAGAAAAAAAAAGCTTAGAACATAAGTCGGCTTTATTGGCTTCATAACGGAGATCCATTTGTTAAAGGATTAAAAAAGAAAAACGAAACTAGCAATTTTTTAAGTTTTTGATAGGGTATCTTTTCCCTTATATGCTCATTCAACAGAAACTGAGGATTTGGAGAAGGAGATTCTTGATGAATCGGCTTTTTACTTTTATTGGGCTTATTTTTCTTTTGGGTTGTCAATCTCAAACTCAATCTTCTCAGGCGCTTCCTGAAATTTCAGAAAACAGAACGAAGACTCAAAAAAATCCGTCAAAGGAGAATTCCACGCTTTCTGAAATCACTGAGGAAGCCAATAAAGCCTCTTCGGAAGACTCTATTGCAGAAGTAAAGAACAACGAAACGATCTCCAAAACACAATCCCCCTCTTCTGAAAAAAAGAAAAACTTTCAAAAAGCAGATCTCGGGGCGATTCCAACCCAAAAAGATCCCACAAACTTAGATTTTTATAAAGAGTTTAATGATAAAGATCAACTTCTCATTGCCGCTTCGCTGGCAACAACGGTTGCGAATGAAGCGATCTCTGAGCTTTTACGATTTAAAGAAAGCGAAATTTTTTTGGTGTGTAATAAAAAAGAGTCCAAATTTCAGTTGATGACAACGGATCGCTTAATCTTGAGAGCCTGGAACCTCCCTAAAGGGGTCCAATTTCACCATCCTCAAGAGAACCGTGTACTCCACTATAAAAAAGAGTTAGTAATCAATTCGGAAACGCAACGAAAAACGCTGAAACGAATGTGGATCGAATACGACGATTTTCAGATTCCTAATGGAGATTCGATGTTGTCTTACGCCATTCTTCTAGTGACCGATGAACAACGAAAATGCGTTATTGATATTGATAAAGAAGAGGGTCAAACCTCTGTATTGGTGCTCAATTAAAAAATTATGACATTTATACTTAATCCAGAACAGCAACAAGCGGTACTTCAAACAACAGGACCGCTTTTAATTTTGGCCGGCGCGGGTTCAGGAAAGACGCGGGTCATTACCATAAGAATTGTTCATCTACTGAAAAACGGAGTGCCTAGTGAGCGAATTTGGGCCGTCACTTTTACCAATAAGGCCGCGCAAGAGATGATTGAACGCATTGGGAAAATGGTTCCGCTCACTGCAAAACCTTATCTGAGTACCTTCCATTCTTATTGTTGCCGAGTCTTACGAAAAGAAGGGGGTGCGTTAGGATTTCGGCCGAATTTTTCGATTTACACCACGCCGGATCAATCAAGCCTTCTCAAACAAACGATTCAGACACTCAAGCTAACCCTTGATCCAGATGAGGCTCTTTCTGAAATCTCTTTATGCAAGAGTCGCGGAATGACGAGTTCTCGTTTTAGAGAGCACTATCCAGAGCGACCGCTCGGACAGGTTTATGAACAATATCAAAAATCTTTAGCCGCCTATAACGCGATGGATTTTGATGATTTGCTTCTTCATACTGTAGAACTTTTTAAACAATTTCCAGAAGTTTTAAAGCGACATCAAGACGAATTTTCGCATATTATGATCGACGAATATCAAGATACGAATCCCGTTCAGTTTGAACTTGTTGCGTTATTGAGCCAACCCCACCAGAATTTATGTGTTGTTGGAGACGACGATCAAGGCATTTACTCCTTTCGAGGAGCGCAAACCGATAATTTAACACTCTTTCAAAAGCAATATCCACAAGCCAAACTCATCAAACTAGAACAGAATTATCGAAGTACCAATCAGATTCTTCGAGCCAGTAATCTTCTGATTCAGAATAATACGGGCCGGATTCAGAAAAAACTCTGGTCCAAGAAACCCGATGGTGTTCCTATTCGTCTATTAGAAGCCAGAGACGAACGCGAAGAAGCGAAACGGGTCTGCGATGAACTTTTGAAACATCGCGCGATCACCAAAACTTCTCTTGACCACTATGCGCTTTTGTTTCGAACCAATGCGCAAACACGCTTGTTTGAAGAAGAATTTCGGAAACGGGGGGTTCAGTATCATCTGATTGGAGGGACCAAATTTTATGATCGCAAAGAAATTCGAGATGTCCTTTCCTATTTTTCAGTCATTACCAATAGTCGTGATGAATTGAGCCTATTTCGAATTATCAATTTTCCGACACGAGGGATTGGAACCACGTCGCTCCAGAAGATGAACCAACTCAGCTTGCACACGAAAAAAGGAATCTTTGAACTGATGGAAACGGTCCATCAGTATCCGGAAATCTCTGGAACGGCTCAAAAAGGGATTCAGGAATTTATCGATCTGATTCGTCATTGTCGTCGTCTTGAGAAACAACAGGGATTGACCGCGATGGGAGAATATCTGTTGAAGGCGATCCATTTACAAAAAGAATTGGAGCAGAATAGCGAAAATTCGCAAGAATCAGAGCGTCGCTGGAGCAATGTGGTCGAATTGTTAAACGGAATGAAACATTACGAAACGACAGAACCGGAGCCGAATCTTTCCGAGTATATGCGAAGTATGGCGCTCTTCTTAAATAACGATTTTCAAAAGGAAAAAGACGTCATTGAGGAGCGAGTGACCTTGATTACGCTCCATGCCTGTAAAGGATTAGAATTTCCTCATGTTTTTATGGTCGGAATGGAAGAAGATTTATTGCCTCACTTTCGATCCACTTTGCCTCATGAAATCGCAGAGGAGCGACGATTATGTTATGTCGGAATTACAAGAGCCATGGAATCGCTTACCCTCTCCTTTGCTCGGCAACGAATGCAACGTAATCGTAGCGTCGTTCGGTTACGCTCACGGTTTCTGGATGAAATTGAAGAAGAACTCTCTACGGCAGAACCCGTCTGGACTCCCGAGCAAAAAGAAGCGGTTCGACAGGACAGTTTGGCACAAATTCGGGCGATGTTATTTAAAGACAAACCCTCATAAATCGCAAACGATGGAAATTTTTAATGGGAACTTTGACTATGATTCAAAAAAAAAGTCTTTTCATTTTTATTTTAACTGTCTTATGTGTTGCTTTTGCACAAACGTCTGAATTTAATCCAAAATCGTTGGCCTATATTTTACAGGCCGATCAATTTCAGGCCAATCGTTCTGAATGTATTGAATTATTAGCTAAAGCAGAACGGGACTGTATTGTAATTGACTATATGTATGATGGCAGTGAAGAAGGAAAGTGGACTGCTGCTGAAATAAAAAAATTTCGTGGTAAAAAATCAGATACCAAAGTACTTGCTTACATTTCGATTGGCGAAGCAGAAGACTATCGTCCTTATTGGAAAAAGAATTGGGATCAGGATAAAAATGGTAAACCCGATCAAGAAGCGCCTATTTTCTTGAATCAAATGAATCCAGAGTGGCAGGGAAACTATAAAGTACGCTATTGGCAGGCAGAATGGCAAAAGATTATCTTACAGTATCTCGACGAAATTTTGCTCCAAGAGTTTGACGGAATCTATCTCGATATTGTCGATGCTTTTGAATTTTATGAATATGATCCAAAAAGTAAAAAATGGGTGGATAACCTCATTAATCCTGAGACCCAGAAAAGTTATAGAGACGATATGATTCAATGGGTCCTCTCTATTGTAGAGTATACTCATCAAAAAAATCCTCAATTTTTAATCATCCCTCAAAATGGATCTCAATTGTTAACTTCTTCTGAATATGCGAATGGGATTAGTGGAATAGGGTTAGAAGATGTTTTTACTAACGACCATAAAAAACAGGAACAAGATCATACAGAATTTATTTTGCAAAATATAAAACCACTTCAAAAAATGGCTAAACCTGTCTTTATTATTGAATATACAAAAAATAAAGAATTACAAGAATACTGTATAAAAAAAGCTTATCAATATAATTTTGTTTTACTAATAACGAACCGAGCACTCACCCAAATTGGAATTTCTAATAAACCCCAAAAAAAACAATGAATAAAAAATTTTTTAAAAGTAAACGGACCCAAACCATTTATTGAATGAAACGATAACTTCCAAAGTGCGCTTCGGCCAGATCTTTCATAAATTTTTTTAGCTCTTCTTTATCGGGTTCTGAATCTTGATGTCCTTCAGGCGGAGAGCCACGAAAAATACCGATCGTATTGATTCGGATTTTTTTATTTTGATTGATTTTTGCCAATTCGCGCAAAATTTCTTCGGGTTTCCGAAAGGGTCCAAAGGTGGGATATCCATCGGAGAGGAAAAAAATCGTATCGACCCCTTCCAGATTCAGTGCCACTTCTAAAGCTTCATAAGTGTTCGTTCCGGACTTGAGTGGAATCGCTTTCATCCTCTGAACCGCTTGCCGAATATGAAGACTTGTCACTTTGACTAATTTGGGTTTCCAGGGATGAATCTGATCCCCAAATAAGATCAAATTAAATTCCACATCCCCTTTCAAGGTTTGTAGGGTTTGCGTCAAATTCTGCTCCGCAATTTCCCGCCGATTTCCCCAACTCATCGAATAGGAAACATCCATCACAAAAACCACTTTTTTGGAATAAACAGCAATATCAAAATAGAGCGGAACGGATTTCCCTTCGAGTTCTTCTTCCGAGAGTTCTCCTGCAAGATATTTTCGCCATTTCACGGAATCGGTTCCAAATTTTTTTCCCGAAAGCAAATGCAAGGTATCAATGACATCATTTAAGACCCGCCCTTCTTCACGATCCATCATTTCAACGAGTGCCAGAAGTACCGAAGAATCTTTACGTGTCCGAAGTATTTGCAACAAACTGACTTTAATTCGCCACTCTTTTACTTTGAGAAGTTCCAGCATTTCTTGAAGTCCTGCGGGTTCTTCATACTTTGTTAAAAGTTCGAGGGCGGTGACTCCGAGTAGATAATCCTTCCCCTGAATAATCTTACCCAAAATAGGAATTGCCTGAGGGCCCAGTGTTTTTAAAGTTTCCAAGACACTGGGTCTGGACCATTCTTCTCGCGATTGGTAGAGTCGTACTAAGGACAGAACCGCGTTCTCCTGACTAGATTGGGCCCACCCGACGCAAAAGAAAAAAAAGAAGAAGGAGCGTTTTAAAAACATCGATTTAAACTTTGGTTTTTACCGCATCCCAGGACTTCATTTGCCAGAGGGTTTTTACGGTGGCAACTTTATTTTTATTCTTATCTTCCAGTTCGGTTTTCATCTCAACGACTGCGGGTTCTCCTTTTTCTAATAATTCGCGAATCCGATCTTTGTCCGCAGGATCAAATTGTGCGGACGCTTGAAGATTTGTTTTGCCTTGGTAATGATACTCTACTTCTAGACGGCTTAAAATTAAGCGATAGCGAGACATTCCATAATTCGATATCAATAAAATTCCCGCAGTAAATTCTCCGAGGGTCGCAATTGCGCCCGCGTGAATTCCTTTCAAATGGTTCCAATTCGTACGACGATACGGAATTGTTGTGATGCAAAGTTGATTGGTGAGTGTTTCGATTCTCAATCGATGAGGACGGTTAAACGGGATAATCCATTTTCCGAATCGGTTGAATAAACGAATAAATTTCTCTGGAGAGGCGGTTTCTAAAAGTTTTAAGAGATACGTACTTCCCATGAAAGGTTCCTCGATATTGAAAAAAAACAAGGTCGTCATCAAAATCTATTGTATCCGAAGCAAAAC
Organism: uncultured Planctomycetota bacterium; assembly: GCA_964530615.1. Lineage (GTDB taxonomy): Bacteria > Planctomycetota > JBBTDB01 > JBBTDB01 > JBBTDB01 > JBBTDB01. The sequence goes on from CAZHAR010000008.1 coordinate 58,805, forward strand.
ATTTTTCTAAGGATTCTTCTTGAGGTTTTTTTTACGAGCTTCGGTTGGTTATAAAAGAAAGGATTTTTGTATGGAGCAAGATTTTTGGATTCGGCACGCGGAAGAAAAAGACTTGGACACTTTGACCCAATTTAATATAGAACTCGCAAAGGAAACAGAAGGAAAAGAGCTTTCCTTAAAATCCATTTCTTCTGGAATTCAAGCTATTCTTAAGAATGCGGAATATGGTTTTTATTTGGTGCTAGAAAAAAATCGAAAAGTCGTGGGTTGTTTAATGATTACCACCGAATGGAGCGATTGGAGAAACGGTTTTTTTTGGTGGATTCAGAGTGTTTATGTTCCTCCGGATTTCCGAAGGCAAGGGATCTTTAAAGCCTTATATCAACGAATTCAAACGATGGCGAAGGATCATCCGAATGTGTGCGGGCTTCGTCTTTATGTAGATCGAGAGAATCACAAAGCACAAGAAACCTATCATAGGATGGGAATGGAAGAAACGAATTATGTTTTGTATGAGGAAGAATTTCGGCGTTGATGGGGGCCAAGCGCCGAAAAATCAAACAGCTAGCGACGTTCATCCATATTTCGAGCGAACTCGAATAAAATTTGTTGCGTGGTGAGCGGAATTTCGTCTGGCATTCTATTTAACTCTTTGGAAGCGAATTCAAACCCGCCTTCTTTTAATTTTAAAATTTTATAAATACAATTCATATTTAAAATCCCACGAAATTCACAACGAATGACTTTTCCTTCACGAAAAAAAACTCTTCCTTCGTTGACGCCGTCGGTTACGGTTAAAATTCCTGTCTTTTGATTACTTTCTAAGGTGGTGAATAATTCTGTGATACTCATCGAGCTTAAACTGCCAATCATCGCGTTTTTGCCGTCATATTTTAAAGTGACTGTTTCATGATTTAGAAAGGTTTTTGGAATTTTTCTTAATTGAGCCGTATTTAAATCTTTATAAAAAATATTAAATTTTCCGATGGTAATTTTACTTCCGAGTTGGAGTGGAACTACCCCTTCAATAGGAATACCATTCACCAGCGTCTTGTTTTTGGAGCCTTGATCTTCAATAAATACTTGTCCGTAGAGATCGACGGTAAGAACCGTATGGAGCTTGGAAACCGCCACATCAGAAAGAACAATGGAATTATTTTGTTCTCGACCGATTGTATATTGTCCGGGGTTCAAATAAATGGGAGAAAATTCGTTCGAAACTAAAGCATACCGAGGTAAAACTGGAAGAGGATATTCGGAATAAGAGGCGGGAGGCTGAAATTCATACCATCCTTCAGAATAAGGATTAAGATTCGTTTGAGGATATTGGGGCGCGTGGGGCGCGTTTGAAGGATAGGATTGGGGTGGAGCATTCCAGCCGAACTGTTCCTGAGTCGGAAAGGGAATATTAGAAGGAGGATAAATATAATCCGTCTGATTAGAAGGAGGATGACTATAGCCAGGCTGAGAAGGATACGGCGGGATTGGGATTTGTCCCGAAGTATTTCCCATCATTGGATTTCCAGAGGGAATATAATTTTGAGGAGGAGGTGGGGAAGGGTTATTTAAAGGAGGCGTGTTTTGTTTTTTGCTGGCTTTTTCGTCAACGGGTGGATTTTGCTGTAAAAACCAATTCGAGGGATCCATATTTTTTCTCTTCCCTAGAAAATTTTTTTATTAAAAACGGACGCTTTATTTTAAGCTGTTTTTAGCCAAGTTTCCACTGAACTTCCACTATTTTAATCTTAACCATTTTTTGAAGGGGTTGAGGGAAGCTTCCTCTTGTTTACTATTGCTTTTTTTTTAGGCTTTCATAAGATAGGTAAACAAGTACTTATTTACCTATTTAAGCCATATAAAGAAAATACTATTTCATTATAAAAGAGCGAGTAATGGAAGAATTCAAAAAAATTAAGCAAATTTCTCTCTATCAGGATCAAGTTTTAAAAATCATTCTCAATCATCCCAAAGGGAACGTGATCGATATTGAAATGATGTCTGAAATCAACCATGTTTTGCAACATCATGCAATGTCCAGAAGCGTTAAGGCTATTATTTTTCAAGGAGAGGGAAAACATTTTTCATTTGGAGCGAGTGTGCAAGAGCATCAAAAAGAAAAGGTTCGCGAAATGCTTTATACTTTTCATCAGCTCTTTCGCAACCTTATTCTGACTTATAGACCGACATTTGCTCTGGTTCAAGGCCAATGTTTGGGTGGTGGAATGGAACTCGCAAGCTTCTGTCATTGGCTCTTTGCGGCAGAAGATACCAATTTTGGACAACCGGAAATGAATCTGGGTGTTTTTCCTCCGGTCGCTTCGCTCATTCTTCCTTCTATTATTGGCCAACAAGCGGCCGATGATTTGATTTTAACGGGACGGACTCTCTCTGCACGAGAAGCGAAAGAAATCGGACTCGTTTATTCAATATCTCCTGACCCAGAAAAAGAATTGCTTCAATTTCTTGAAAATACCATTTTGCCCAAGAGTGCGATCGCTTTACAATTTGCGGTGAAAGCTTCTCGGTATGAAATGTATCGCGTCTTTCTAGAGAATCTCGAATCGTTAGAAAAATGGTATTTGAAAGAATTAATGGAAACAAATGATGCGAACGAAGGCATTCGTGCTTTTATTGAGAAACGAAAACCGATTTGGAAAAATTGTTAATCGAATCCTCTTTGAAATTGAGGACTTTATGGATTCCATTTCAATTTTGTATTAAAGAAATGAATTCGCTATGATTACGTTTGATTTTTCAGGGAAAGTGATTCTTCTGACTGGCGGAAGTGGCGGGATTGGCTTAGTCACTGCCAAATTATTTGTACAAGCGGGTGCGAAGGTCTTTTGTGCCGACTTAAAAGCGCCTACAGAGCCCGTTCCCAATGTTCATTTTTTTTCAGTGGACGTTTCTCATTTTCAGCAGGTTCAGAGTTGTATAGAAACGATTCTAGCCCAAGAAAAGGCTATCGATTGTTTGATTAATAACGCAGGTATTTCAAAAGACGCGCCCATTTGGAAAATGACTGAAACGGATTGGGATCAAGTCCTCGATGTCAATCTCAAAGGGGCGTTTAATTTTATTCATCATCTAGCACCTCATTTTCGGCAAAAAAATTCTGGAAAAATTGTGAATGTTTCCTCGATTAACGGATTACGTGGAAAATTCGGATTAGCGAATTATTCTGCTTCTAAAGCAGGGCTGATCGGGCTTACTAAGACAATCGCCAAAGAGTTGGGTCGCCATCAAGTCAATGTAAACGCGGTCGCTCCTGGATATGTTCGTACTCCCTTAACACAAACCGTTTCAGAAAAGATAATGAATCAAGCCCTAGAAGAGACTGTTCTCGGACGTTTAGCGGAACCAGAAGATATCGCGCATACGATTTTATTCTTGTGTTCGCCTTTAGCGAGTCATATTACCGGAGAAGTCATCAAAGTGGATGGCGGACAATATATTTGAACCTGTTTGAATCTAGGTTAAATACGGAGAAACTCTAGAATCTTTTGAAAGGGGTGGTAGTATTTTTAAGGCAGAAACCGATTTACGATTATGGTTATAAACGAGTCCAGAGTCCCAAAAATCAAGAGCGGCGATCAAGGCGTTTCCACCATCTTGCTCATTACTATTTTCTGAAGAATAACACGCTAATTCAATCATTTTATCTACATCACACACTTCAAAAGCTTGGAACCTTTTTCGATAATAGGTGTTCCAATCTTCCAAATTAAGGAACCCACGTCCTTGTTGCATCACGATAATACGAAAATAATGAGGAGTAATTTCAGAATGAACAAAAATCTGTTTGTTATAATCACAATTATTCCCATGACGAATCGCATTTTTAATGAGCTCGCTTACATTATATTCCAGTAAAAAAGCGAGTGCTTGATAGCGTTCAGGAAGGTTTTCGAGAACCTCCATCGCAAATTCACGCATCTTCGAAATATCGCTGGGAAAGGCATAATTTTTCATTCCGGTGGTATCGAAAAGAAGAGAATTATCGTCGACAATCAACTCATTGGCTTTTTTATAAGTCATTATTTGTCGGGCATTTAATTCGTGCCTTAACTCTTTATAAACTTTAAACATAAGATGATGATTACGGGCGATATATCCTTCGGGGCTATTTTGAGAAAAGTGATGATGCAAGGATAAAAGTTCTTTTGCTCCTTCAGCAATTTTCATAAAAGCGTCACGAAATTGACTATAAATAGGCACAAAATGGTTTTGGAAGAGTTTGGTGGACTGAATAAACAGGTCCTCATCGGATTTTCCTTGAATTTCCGATAGATGATTCTTGGCGCTTAGCACTAAATTAAGGGTTTGCTCGTAATCTTGAAGAGACTCTGAAAGCATTTTTTGAACCTGAACAAAACGTCCTCCTTGTTGATTAAACAACCAAAGTTCTTCGAGTAATGAAGAAAGATGTTTTAATGCAGTTCGAAGCTTTAAATTATCGGAATGAGAGTCTTTCATAAGAGTATTTTTACCAAAAATAAAGAAAGAAAAGGAAAGGCTTTTTTTATTTTTTGAATTCTTTTTGGATTTCGATCAACCATGTTTCAATTTTCGTTTTGTCTTCTTTTAAAGATTGAATTAATCCCTCGATTTGCGATTTAATTTGAGGATCTGAAATCCCGTCCAAATTTTTCTGAAGATACGGAACCGCTTCACTCTCAAGTTTACCCAAGTGATTTTGTAAAGAAAGATAGTAAATAATACCATAAAAACTACCGTCTTTCAGATATTCTTCGAGTGCCTTATCATACTTTTGTTCTAACTGAAAAAAACGGCCCCATTGCAAATGGATATCCGGAATTTTATACGATTCTAATCGTTTTAATCCAGAGCGTGCTTTTGAAATATTTTCCAATCGAAGGAAAATTTCTGTCTGAAGATATAAACAACCCAACTCCGTATCTTGAAATTGTTGTTTTCCAGCCCTTTCTGGGCGTAAATGTTTGATCGCCTGATTCACAGCGACTAAAGCCTCTTCATACCGTTTTAAATAAAAAAGATTTAAGGATTGATAGTAGAAAAATTTTGTGCTGGATGGATTTTCTTCGATAATTCGGTCGATATGTTTTTGTGCCCATTCGTATTTTTTTTCCACATTAAACAGAATCGAAAACAATTCAAAATGAACTAAGGGTAAATCTTGATCCGCTTTAAGTGCATCTTGAAAACAGAGTTTGGCTTCTTCCAATAGCACCAAATCCAAAGGTTTGGATTCGATTGCCTTTTGAGCCAAAATTTTTCCCTTTAGATAGTAGGCTTCCCATAAATAGTAAATATTTTCTTTTTCCAATAATTCATTCACTAATCCGAGACACTCCGCGTATTGTCTCATTTCATAGAGATACATCGCCTGTCCCAATTGGCCATAAGGACTCTGTGGATTCAGTTCTTTGGCTTTTTTAAAATATTGGCTTGCGGTTTCTTTCTCTTCCAGATCATTCAAATAAATTTGCCCTAACATAAATAAAGGCTGAACCATTGAGGCGGCATTCTGGTTTTCTTCGAGAATTTCAATACATTTTTTGAGGTTTTCAACCGCCGCTAAATAAAAACCTAAATTGATATTACACTTAGCGAGTTGAAGAGAGGCGCTTATAAATTCTGGATTTGCGTCTAGCGCCATCTGAAAATTTTCTGCCGCTTTCTGGTAAAAGCGACGCTCCATCATTTCCATCCCTTGGGTATATGGAGAGAAAGCTTGAATTTGTTTTTCTTGTTCCACACTTCGTATTTGATCCAGATTCAATTTTTCCAAAAGCGCTACATTTTTTTCTTTTTCCAAAGAGGTGCTTCGCGTGTTCTCTTCCGCTAATTTAATGCGTTGTTGGAGTACCATAAACTCCGTTTGGTTCTTTTTATTATTTAAAGCGGCAATAATCGATAAGAGAAACGACCCCAATAAAATACTTGAGGAAAGAATTCCAACAAGAACTGGATGTCTTTTTCCCCATTTGAACCATCGTCTTAGAGGAGAATCTTGAAAGACAGAAACAGGGTCTCCCGCCATCAATTTCAAAATATCTTGCGAGAGTTTTTTCACGCTCGAATACCGATTTTCTTTCTTTTCCTCCATACAAGTTAAAATAATCGCCTCTAGTTCTAACGGGATCGAAGGAACCGAAGTGCGCTTATTTTCTCTCTGACGCTCTTTTAATTTAGTGGAAGGCGAAAGAACCGATTCTGTGCATACTTTCATCAACACATCTTCATACGTCTCTCCCTTATACGGGAGATCGAGGGTGAGCATTTCATATAAAATAGTTCCTAACGCATAAATATCCGCACGTTCATCCAGTTCCTCTGTTAATCCTTTCGCTTGTTCTGGAGGCATATATTCAGGAGTTCCAATCACCATCCCATCTAAGGTTTGATAGCCCTTTCGCCCTTCTCCTAAGGTTTCGACAAGCTCTTCCGAGAGAGTTGTCGCCAGCGATTTAGAAGTCCGTTGCACAGAGGTTTCTTCCGAAACCGTCTTGATTTGTTTGGAGCTTTTCGAGTTTTTAGGCTTCAGTAGCTTATTTTTGTGGGGAAGTTTTCGAGAAATCACTCGAAATTTCGCTAAGCCCCAATCCAAAACCAACACTTCTCCATAATCGCCTAACATAATATTGTCTGGCTTCAAATCTCGGTGAAGGATTCCCCTCGAATGCGCGAAAGAAATCGCATCACAAATTTTTAGAAAAATCTGAAGAATAGAACCCAAGGTCCATTCCAGATCTTCTCGATTGATCAGCGCTTTAATTTTATTTCCCAAGGACTGCCCCTGAATACGCTTCATCGTGAAGAAATATTGCCCTTCTGGACTAATTCCTAAATCGTGGACAGGCATAATATTGGGATGTTCCAATACCCCTGTTGTCCGAGCCTCCGTGACGAAGCGCGCTAATTCATCGTAGCCATCTACACTTTTAGGTGGCTTTAAAATCTTCATCGCTACTTTTCGTTGTAATTTACTATCCGTCGCCTCATAAATATATCCCATTCCCCCTTCCGCAATCTTTTCGCCTATTTGGTAAATGGGACCCTTTTCTTGTTGCAAATTTAAAGGGATAGATCCCATCGGCGGTACTTGTGTTTGCGCTGAAGATATCGGTGACGATTGTGGGATTCGTAGGGAAGGATCGGTTTTAGAATTTTTATCCAATTTTAAGGGCTCCAACTCTTTTTTGGCCTCAATGGAGTTTACCTCAGTCGAGGACGCGGTATCCACCTCTTTAAGAAACTGTAACAGGGAATCTTTAGAGGGAGTTGTTGAGGGTATATTGAGAGGTTTTTTTTTCGCCTCCATCAAACTTTCCTTTCTCCGGAATTGGTACCAACTTCTATCGTAATGCGATTTGTTTTTTCTCGCAAGTCTCTTTCGCTAAATCTTCTTTCCTCATCTCTTCGTTTGCATCTCTTAAACCTAAAGCTACAATAAAGTCCTCACACTACTCTCTTCTGAGGACTATTTTTATGCGATCTATTTTTTTATTTTTCACGCTTCCTCTTATTTTTTGCCTCTGGGCCCAATCTCATGAATTTTATGTTCGTTTTGAACACCCTTCTAAAATTCTTTATTTTCAAGAAACCAAAGAACTCTCTGGAAAAATTCGGGTCCACTTTTCGCCCGACTCGCTTCGAGAAAAACTGATTTTTAAAACGACATCAAGCGGAAAAATTACCCAGGTCGAATTTAGTTCTCCAGAAGTTTGTGAAGTGACCTTTCTCGCGCTTGATCCGAACCCTTTCCAAATTCAAGCCTATTGGAAACTCGATCTCCAATCGGCTCAGACACTTTTGGGAACCCTCGAAATCCCTCTCGTTTCCTGTCCAGTTCAAGTCATCGCCCGAAAAAAAATTCAACCTCCGACCTGTATGGTGGCACTCATCAATGGCGATTTCCCTTTTATGGATGCTTTAGGTCGATTCTGCCTAGAACAAACCATTGGATTCGCTTACCAACGATGCGATTTTTTTTATCAACGAAATGGAACGTCCATTCATTTTCTGGAAACCATCAAACAACGTCAAGACGAAGGGTTTCTCGTCGATGTTTTCACGTTAACTCATGGAAATGATGAAATCATTAGCTCTAAACCGCCCATCACCAATACCCTGATTCGTGAAACCTTGTCCGGTTCCCAAAAGCTCCGTCTCGTTTATATGATTGGCTGTGTCAACGCTTCTCTTGTTGATGATTGGCTAGCCGTAGGAGCACAATCCGCGTTAGGACACATTAATAATAACTATCTTCCCCATTTATTCTTTCCCTTTCTTTTCAAATTTTTAGGCGAAGGAGTTCCCTTACATACCGCTGGATTAAAGGCGTATACCTGTGCCAAAGAGACAGCCCTTAAAATCGCCACCTTTGCTTCGTATCAAAATCCAGAAAGTATCCAGCAAGAAGTGTATGATTCAACACCCTTTTTCTCTGGAAAAAATATGAATCTTTATGGCGAAAGTTTTCCGGAAGAAAAAAATCTCAAGATGGAACAGGATCCTCGTTTTTCTAGCATTGAGCGAAAACTATATGTTCATACTCCTTTAGAAACAACTATTTTTGATGGATTGAAATGGGTAGTCCCGTATTCCAATCGAAGTGCCTTAAATTATGTGGAAGGAATCAATCCTCTCTTACGAAAACTTCTCCCAGCCGCTTGGGAAGTCGCAAACCAAATTTTGTGTGAACAAAGCGCCACTGAAGAACTCGCCCTCCTCCCTGAAATGCTGGGCCCTTTCTTCGATATCTTGCCTAAATCCATTCCAGTGACTCCAGAAATCTGGAGCACTATTGTTCAAAAAATTGTTTTTAAATCGGTTGAAAAGGATCGCGCCCAAATCCTCTTTTATATTGGAAACGGAAAAGGCTGGACTTTGGATCTCAAACCCGTTGAAAAAACCCGAACTGGCGAGTTATATCAAGTTCGTTGTGCTTCTAAAGTGACTTTCGATTGGAGCCTTCAAGGAAGTGAGAAACTCTCGCTTCAAATCCAAGGATTATCAGTGGCTCTCAACCTACCCGCATTACTCCCAAATGATATTTCCTTAAAAGGCTTCGAACTCGACTTTCCACGCGGATTACTCACTTTTTCGGCACGTTCGACTTATACCTTCGTCCCCATTAAAGTTCAATTCAATATCCTTAAACGAAGTCTCGAAGAACTCGAAGTCGGAGGGATTTCTTTAAAAGAAAAGCTTCAATCCGGCCAAAAATAATCCTCTGAATCCTATTTTTAATACAGATATTCATGAATATTCCAAACCTAACCCTTATTATTCCCGCTTATAACGAAGCCACACGATTACCCAAAACTTTAGAAACAATCTATCAATACTTAGAAAAACATTTTTCACCGCTAACGTACGAAATCCTTGTTGTCGATGATGGCTCCACAGACGCTACGGCGCAAGTCGTTCAAGAATTTAGCAAGCAAATACGCTCCCCAGAACAGCTTCAATTCGTCTCCAATGGCAAAAATTACGGGAAAGGTTATACCATCAGACACGGATTCCAAAAAGCTCACGGAGAAATGGTTCTTTTCTCGGATGCCGATTTATCGACTCCAATAGAAGAATTGGAAAAAATGATTCCCGCTTTAAAAACTGCCGATATCGTGATTGCCTCTCGTAATCTCAAAGACTCAAATATTCAAATTAGGCAACCGTGGCCAAGATCCCTGATGGGAAAAACTTTTGGACTTCTTATGAGAACCTTCCTCTTGCCCGAAATTCGAGATAGTCAATGTGGATTCAAATTATTTAAAAAAACAGCCGTTCAATGGCTTTTACAGCAAAATCTTTATATTAATGGGTTTGCCTTCGATATTGAATTTCTTTATCTAGCGCGCAAAGGAGGACTCTTGATTCAAGAAGTTCCTGTTCGTTGGCTCAACGCAGAGGGAACGAAAGTAAATCCTATCCTCGATCCGCTACGAATGTTTTTTCATTTATTTTGGATTCGCTGGCATCACTCTACTGTTTCCCCCTATCAAAAGAATGAAGAAAAAACAGGTCCTACATGAATTTTGACGCTTTTGTGAAAGAATTTTCCTCAGAAAAAGAACCCGCTCTGATTTATTTAGTCGTGGGCCCAGAACCCTTCTTCCGCGATCAAGCCATTCGCATGATTCGTGAACGCTGGAGTCAGGAAGACTTTGAACCTGTCGTTTTCTTTGGACATAAAAAAGCGCGTGGAGAAGAAAAACTTTCTTGTGCTCAAGTTCTGGACGAATTACGTGCCCTTTCTCTCATTTCTTCTCGCCATTTAGTCATTGTAAGAGATGGAGATAACTTCGTTCGAGACTATTCACAAGACATTGCGGAATATTTTAAAAATCCTAATCCTAAGTCAATTTTAGTCCTAGAACTAGAATCGATGGACCAACGCTTGAAAGTCTCTCAAACCTTAAAAACTAAAGGAATTCATATTGAATGTAAAACTCTTTATGAATCCCCTCCTCCTTGGCAAAAAACATCCACGAAGGATTCAGAACTTGCTAAATGGCTCAAAATGCATTGCCAAGAACGCTATGGAAAAAGTATTCATCCCGATGCCGTTCATCAGTTGATCAAAAGAGTTGGAAACCGTTTGTTTGATCTCGATAAAGAATTAGAAAAATTGTCCCTCTATTGCCAAACGGATCGAATTTCCCTAAAAGATGTCTTAGAACTGGTCTCCGACTATAAACGCTCAAAATATTGGGACCTCTCGGACGCATTATTAGAGCATAATACCGCCAAAGCTTTCCAAAATCTCAACAAAATGTATCAAGAAGGTGTTCTCGATCAACACGGCAAAATTGTTCATAATCCGCGAGAGTTGGCGCCTGTGATCATCTCAATTCTCTTCGATAACTTTTACAAAGTTTTGCAAGTAAAAGAACAAATGAAATATCCTCAAGACTTGAAATCCGCATTGTCCGGAATTCCCTCGTTCCGATTGGCTAAACTTCAAGATGCCGCACGCACCATAAAAGAACCAGAAATTAAACTGGAGCGACTCTTAGAAGCAGATCTTGCACTGAAAAGCTCTGGTTCTAATCCTCAGTTCATTTTGGAAAAATTAATGCTGGATCTTAGCCTCTAACAACCCTCCTCACTTTTTAACTCAGGGAGATTTTAAATTTTGACGATCCCCACCCCTCGATATCCGGATCTTTCTGCGGGGATTCTTGTAGGAGGTGCGTCTCGGAGAATGGGTTTTTCTAAGGCCCGTTTATCGCTTCCCGATGGAACTTTGTTGTTACAGCATAAATTGAATCTTTTAGAGCCGTTTGTCGCCGAAATTATTCTTGCAGGGGCTCCAGATCGTTCATTGCCAGAACTTTCTTCATCGAAGTTAACGATTGTATACGACCAGAAAGCGTATACGGGTCCCCTAGAAGGATTTTACAGTTTGTTTCAAGCGGTAAAAACACCCTATCTTTTTATAACGGCCTGTGATATGCCTTATTTTTCTTGTCCACTGCTAGAGGCCTTATATCAAGTGGCTCGAAAGGAAAACCGGGCGGTGGTTCCTCTGAACGAATCAGGCCCCGTTTATTTATTTAGTATTTTCCCTGTGAGCCTTTTGAAGCCTTTAGAAGAATTGCGTAAAACAACGACAGCCTTGAAATCGCTTGCACAGATCCTAGACATTCATTGGTTCGAACCTGAAAAATGGCTTAAATTCGATCCCGAAGGACGATTTTATCAAAATTTGAATTTTCCTGAGGACTATCAGCGATTTCTTCAAGAAACTGTTTAAAAGATTGCTTGATTGTATTTTTTCCGTTTGTTTTTAACATAACATCGTTGTTCTTTAAGGTTAAAATAGTATAAATTTTTTTAAGAGAGATAGAGTTCATGTTGAAAATAAATGCCAAAATATTTTCATTCAACGCCAGTGGAGGAGCCATTCTTTTCTTGGCTGGCCTTTTTCTAACCCAGCTACAAGCTCAATCGAAAACTTTTACACAAGAATTAGCGGAATCATTACCTTCACGCACCTTCTTTTTGTTTTCCCTTGAAAAGCCTTCAAATACCCTAAAACAGTGGAACCAACAACCTTTGGGCAAACTTATTCAAGATTCTCAACAAACCAAAGTTTTTGATTATTTTGTCCGAGAATTTGACCGAAACTCTGAAAATATCATTACCTCTTTAACGCTTGTTTGGAACACCTTTGAACTCGCGGATGAAGGGCTTGCGTTTGCGGTTCTTTTAAATTCAGAAAAGCCTTATGAAGAAGAGCCGTTTGGAGTTTTGGTTGCGAAAGCTTCTTCTCCAAATCAAATTCAAAAATTTGTGTCCACCTTGCTTGAAAAGTTAATAGGAAAAAATTTTAAACAATATTTTAAAACTCAAACCATTCAAGGAATTCAAGTTTCAGAGCTTTCCGTAGGGTTTTCGAGAAAAATCTGTTTTTCTGTGGTCGATTCTTATTGTATTGCAGGCCCTACTTCTGAACTTGTTGTGGAAATGGTTCAATGTCTCACCTCTAAAACTCCAAGAAGTACCACTTTAAGCCAAAACGATTCTTTTCTGAAAGCGTATACCGAAGACGCTAGAAAAGCTGATTTTTTTGCTTATTGGGATATTCAAAGATGTTTTAAACCTCAAACCGTACCAGCCACTTCTTTGTTAAGTGCTGCCCGAATTTCTAGTAATGAAACTTCAGCCATAGGATCTTTGCGAAGTGTATCCACCTCACAAAATCAGTTTCAAAATGGGAATGTGAAAGATCGCGATCTCGATGGAGTCGGTGAATATGGATTCTTTACAGAACTTTCAGGCACACTCCCCGTACCTGTGGGCACCGAGCAAGGATCTGAAGCGCGTCCTCCTTTTGTCAACAGCGTTTTTGGTACTACTTCTCAGCAAAATGGAGGAATTGCGACCAAAAGTGGCTATCATTTTCTGATGTATCTCCCTTCAGGCAGTAGTCAAAACCCTCAACCGATCCGAGAAAATGGGCAGAGGGTCCCACCGGCTTCGTTCATGCCTCCAACAGAAGCGGAAACGGATGAAATCAATGCTCAAGAGACTCGATGGGTTTGTTATGCTTGGCCTGTAGAACCAGGAACAACCGGGAATCGATGCTTTATGATCAATCAAAGCGGGGAAGTGATGCTTTCCAAGAATGCAACCTACAATGGAATGAACTCGATTCCTGCTCCCAATGCGGCCTATGATATTTCCACTGGAGAAGATCTTGAGGGGGCCATCCTGACAAGAGAACCAGCACACGACGGCTTTATTTGGCTTTCTACCGACTCAGAAGAATCGTTTGATTCTTCTGAGTCGCGTTCTCCTTTTTTAGATTTAGAAGAATTTTTTAAGAATCCACTTTCCAGCTTTATGGGACTTCAACACGCACAGTTCTTGTCTGCCACACTCAATTTAGACGGCAAGAATGCGAAAGACTCCTTTATCGCTCATTTTTCTCAACCTACACTGCTCAGCGAAGTTTTTGGGAAAGCGTCTCAAACCTTTAGTTCTGCGGAGATCTGTCCTGAGAATACAGCCTTCTTTACCTCGGTTAGCCTTTCTCCTAAAGCGCTATCTCGATTATTTCTGAAAATTATCTCGGAAACGGAACGTCAAAATGAAGAAGAACTCTTGGGGCAATTTGAAAACACGTTCAAATTTTCGTTGGTGAACGATTTTATTGATCTATTAGGAGAAGAAGTTTCCGTTTACGCGGAACTCCCAGAATTCGGCGTTTTTCCCAAAGCGGCCCTGATGATCCCTCTTAGACAACCTGAAAAATTCTTTGAAAACCTGAAAGTATTGCTAGAGAACCAATCCCGTTATGACTTGCAAAATTCAGATTATCTAAACCATCGTTTTTATTATTTGAAACCGCATGAAACTTGGTTTTTTGAACCTTATTTGTTGAGTTTTACCTACCTCTCAGGACATTTAGTTCTGTCTTATAATCCAGCGGCTATTAAATCGCTTATTTATAATTCCAAAAATAGACTGCCTTCGTTCGCTTCTTCTGTTGCATGGACACAAAATAAAGCTCAAATTTCAGGGACACCGGAAGGGGTTTTATTTTTCAATAATCGAAAAATCATTACAGCTAGTTATGAACTGCTCTATCAAGTGATGTTGGTGATAAGACCTGAATTGACTTGCAATATGCCTGAATTACAAGAAATTGTTCCTGCTTGGAATTTTTCTGTGATGAATTTGGAGGTAACCCCGACTCAAATTCAATGGATAACCACCGGAGATGCTTTGGGTGTCGCTACTTTTAATTATCTATCGTTTCAACTTCTGTTGGGAGTACTCTTTTCCACTATCCTCGAAAATAAGCCAGAAATGGAGATACAAGACGATCCCTCTGAACCTGCGTCTCCTTATGCCATCAGGCAAAATGAAAATTCTGCTATAGGATCTTTACGAACTCTCAGTACCTCACAAAATCAGTTTCAAAATGGGAGTGTGAAAGATCGCGATCTCGATGGAGTCGGTGAATATGGATTCTTTACAGAACTTTCAGGCATACTCCCCGTACCTGTGGGCACCGAGCAAGGATCTGAAGCGCGCCCTTTTTTTGTCAACAGCGTTTTTGGAGCTACTTCCCAGAAAAATGGAGGAATTGCAAGCAAAAATGGCTATTATTATGTGATCTATCTCCCTTCAGGGAACGAGCAAAATCCCCCGATTCGAGAAAATGGGCAGAGGGTGCCCCCGTCTTCTTCAATGCCTCCGACAGAAGCGGAAAGTAATGAGATAAATGCTCAAGAATGTCGATGGGTTTGCTATGCCTGGCCTATGAATCGAGGAAGAACCGGAAACAAATGCTTTATGATCAATCAATCTGGAGAAGTCATTGCTTCCCAAGATGCAACCTATAGCGGTTTGCAGTCTGTTCCAGCTTCAAATGCTTGCTTAGATACAACTATGGGAAGTGATATTGATGGATCTATTATCATGGGGATTCCAGCTACCGATGGATTTATATGGAATCCAACCAGTTAAAACCGCTCTACAAAATCTAAACAAACCTATACAAGCTTGATTTAGACCTTGCTCCGCACTTGTCAAGTGTTAGATTTAAATTCTTGGAAACTGCTCACATCCATGAGGACTGAACTGCCACAGGCTCTTTGATACCTTGCGATACCTGAGCCTGTGAATCTCCAAGCACACCGAGAAAGGACACGGTGGCCTGAGCCGGGCAACTGAAAATTGTTTAAGGTACGTTCTAGGCCATTTTCGGCAGAGTTCTCATCTCGGATGTGATGCACATGACAGTTCGGACAATCCCATTCTCGAATAGCCGGTGGGATTCCGTCTTTGATTATGTGCTTGCAATCGAAACAAGTTCTCGTTGATCCTTTTTCGGGCCAAGCCCAGAATGTTCTTCCTGAACGCTTAGCGATCCACTCTAACGAATTCCTAAAAGCTCCTATGCAGGATTGGTTGAGCATCTTGCGTCTCATCCTACGAAATGGAGCAAGCTCCACTTGAGGAACATAATCTCCGCAAGAAACGATATCGTAGGACTTAAAGAGAGCATTCGCTAAAGTGTAGAGTGCTGTCTTAGTCTGTTCTTGACGCACCCTATATAACTCTTGCACTAATATATTTAAATAATTCCATCTTCGCGAGGGTTTCCACGCTTCGCTCTTATCTTCTCTTACAAACTTTACGGACTTACGCTTGCATTGGTCCCTCTTTGATTTGACCGCATCAATACGCTTGTCCAATACCTGGCGAAACCAGAGATTTTCGATTTCTATCGCCTCACCTGTCGTATCCACACCATAGGCCAGATTCTTGTGATTAGGGTCCAACGCAATTACTTTTGGAGACTCTGTTTGCTTAGGCTCTCTGATTTCGAGGGGGCGTTCAACTCCAAAGACAGCGTAAAACACCTTGCCCGATTTGACGATACGTAAATTTTTTACTTTACTCTTGAAAAAATACTTAGGCATGGGTTCAGCTAATCTAATGGATACACGGATCTGCTTACCTTTTTCGTCCTTGCCTAAGGACAACTTTAGGAGGCTCTCTTTGAGTTTATATCCAACAAAAGGCTCTGTGTATTTCATCGAGAACCATTTCTTACCCCAGGATCTGAATTTGGGCCACCCGCATTGCTTTTTTTGGGATCTCCCGCGCTTAGAATCTTGGTAATCCTTGATAGCCGAAGTCAAGCGAAGGGCAGCATTCTTGAGGGGTTCAGAGTGAACGGATTTCAAGAATGGAAATTGCTTCTTTAGTCCGGGAATTAGATTTCGAAGACCATACTTCGTATAGAGAGTCTGTGCGACAAGAGGATCTTGTGTTTTACGGTATTTCGTGCGTAGGTCGTTTGCAGTCTGAACGAGTTGGTTGTATAGCCAATTGCAGATTTTAGACTGACCATCGAGAATCCGTTCGATTTCGGGCGAAACATCCAGTTTAATTTTAAGAACGGATTCCATAACAATGTCCTGAAAAAAAGATAAATAGGGTGTTTAATTTTTATCTGAAATTATTATATGCACGACAAGGACACATTTTGAATATTTGCTAAAAAAACTTTAAACTTTGTCTGATAAGGCTCAACAATCCGAATAAAAAATATCAGATTTGTGAAAATTTGTCTGGGATTTATCAAGCAGTTTCTTACCCCTCATTTTTTCTTGTCGGGACAGGGCTTGTCCCTGTTCCTTGAACAAGGCAGATTCAACCCAAAAAAGGTTAAATGGAGCTATTGAGCAGGAAAAAACTCCAGAATCGATAATTTCTTTTCTCTCAAATTGTTTCTATGATAGAATCCGATGATTGGATTCTATTCTATGAACATTGCACAAAGACATATAAATTATGGCGAATGTAGCCAACGACGGATCAAAATACGTTTCATTTGATCGAATTAAAGAATTTTTAAAAATTTCAGAAGACGAGCTTCATCAAGCAATATCGGCAGGCGATTTAAGAGCCTATCGCGATGATGACGCAATGAAATTTCGTCTGGATGATGTTCGCAAATTTCGAGAAGAAAAGACTCCGAAAAAAAAGAAAAAATCAAAAAAAACGAACGAGAAGACTCAAGACAAACTGAAAGTTGTTGAGAAAAACGAGAAAAACGAGAAGACTCAAGACAAACTGAAAGTTGTTGAGAAAAACGAGAAAAACGAGA
>CAZHAR010000008.1:76026-99200 GCA_964530615.1 uncultured Planctomycetota bacterium
AGACTCAAGACAAACTAAAAGCCGTTGAAAAAAATAATAAAACTCACGCAAAACTAAAGACAGAAGACAAAGAACCAAAACCAAAAGAAAATGAGATTATCGAATCCAAAAAAACTTTAAAAAAATCAAAAAGCATTGAAAATGAGGAAAAATCAAGGCCTTCTGATGATAGTCGGCCTTCTCGAACCAACGATCAACTCTCTCATCTTGATTTAGAAGAACCAAAAGAAGCGGACTATGATACTGATTTCGATGAATCGGAAGAGGATTACGAAGTTGATGAAGAATTGCAACAATTTTTACAGAGTGCTTCTGGCGAGAATCTGGGAAGTTACGCGGAGTCTCGCGCTTATATTCCAATGCCTGTCAAACCGCCTGTAGAAGAAAAAAAAGTAGTTGAAGCCGAATCCCCTAAAAAAGAAAAATTAATGATTTTGGGCGGTTTAATGGTTATTGTTGTCTTAATTATTTTCGTCAATTTTCGCTCAAATGTCTTTTTCTCCGAAGAACAAATCACTCCAGTACAATTAGGCGAAATAAAAAAAGGGGATATTACGGTGGTGATTACGGCTACTGGAGAAGTCCATCCTATTTTACAATCCAACGTCTATTCAAAGATTTCTGGAACGATTGAAACGATTCTGGTTCAAGAGGGGCAGAAAGTAACGAAAGGCCAACCCTTAGCCTACTTAAATGCTTCTGAAGTGGAACAAGAGGTGGATCGGGTACGAAACCAACTTGCCGAATCGAAATCTCGTTACGATGGGGCGATTATTGCTCTGGAAAATGCGAAAGAAGATTGCGAACGCGAAAAACAGAAATTAAAAAATGAAGATTCGAATCTGGCAAATCAAATCGCTCAGTCGGAAAGTGATATCCGTACGGTGAATTATAATATCAAAAAAATTGAAGCCGAACTTTCGCAGGCGCGCAAAGAGCTTGAAAATGAAGAAGAATTGCTACGGCAAGGTTTTGGAAAACAACAAGATGTCGAAAATTCCAAACAAAAACTGGAAGAAGTGAAAACAAGGCTCAAAGTAAAACTGGAAGAATCGAAGAAAACCAACATCCAGTATGAAGAGTTGAAAAATAAGCTAAACCAAAATGGAGAATCCAAACTCAGTAGCGCTTTGAACAACCTGAAATCGAAAGAGAATCAACTGGAAACAGAGAAAATACGTGTCGAGAAAGCGGAAACGGATCTAAAAAGTAAAGAAGAGCAACTCACGTACAAAACGGTTCGTTCCCCTCTGGCTGGAGTGGTTTCTGAGATTAAAATTGCTCCAAACGATTTTATTACTCAAGGCGCTCGTGGCTCGGATCCTCTTTTTATTATTTTTGATGAAAAGGAAATGGAAATTCATTCCTTGGTCGACGAGATTGATATTCATCATATTAAAAAGGATCAGGAGGCGACGATTGAGATTGAAGCGATCCCCGGCGCGGAATTTCGGGGGCATATTTCTTCTGTCGCAACCACCGCGGCCAAGAGCCAAAAGGGAAGCGGGACCTCCTTTGAAGTTAAAATTAAGGTGGACAAAGGCGCAGATCGTTTTAAACCCGGACTTTCCGCTAGTGTTGGAATTTTAACGCAACAACGAAAAAATATCCTGAAAGCACCCCAACAAGCGGTTATTACGAAAACAGAATCCGAATTGACAGGAAAATTTGATTTTTCTGCAGAAAAAGATTCGCAAGAGGAAGTCTACAAAATCATCTTTGTGTACAATAAGGGATTCGCTGTTGCTAAAAAAGTAAAAACAGGAATCTCGGACGAAACTTATGTTGAAATCGTTGAGGGTATTCAAACAGAAGATAATATCATTCTTGGCCCCTACCGCTCTCTCGAAAAGCTAAAAGACGGCGAAAAAGTGATATTGATCTCGAGTACAGACTCTGCTTCGACCGCAACAAAATAACGAAATATTTGGCTTATGACAACGCATACAGAGATTACGCCCGATATCTTAATTGCGTTACGAAACATCGTGAAAAATTATTATATTGGCACTCATAAAGTTCGTGTATTAAAAAGTATTAATCTCACGATTAAAAAGCAAGAATTTCTAGCTATTATGGGGCCGTCGGGTTCAGGAAAAACGACCTTAATGAATATTTTGGGTTGTCTGGATACTCCAAGCGAAGGCGAATATTTTTTGGCACAGAAAGATGTAAGCAAATTCTCTCAGAGTGAACTGGCTCATATCCGCAATGAAGAAATCGGATTCGTTTTTCAATCCTTCAATTTGCTTTCCAAGTCAACCGCGTTTCGTAATGTACAAATTCCCTTGTTATACTCCAAGAAAAAAAATAAAAAAATGCGTAAGCAACTCGCTGAATATTATTTAGAATTTGTGGGATTGAAGGATCGAATGCATCATATCCCGAATCAACTTTCTGGTGGACAAAAACAGCGTGTCGCTATCGCAAGAGCCTTAATTAATTCGCCTTCTATGATTCTCGCCGATGAACCGACAGGAAATATCGATTCCGCGACTGGAAATAAAATTATGGGACTCTTTGAAGAACTCAATCAACAGGGAAATACCATTATTATAGTGACCCATGAAGAAGAAATTGCGCGTCTCTGCCGAAGAATTATTCGACTCAAAGACGGAGTGATTTATCAAGATGAGGTTTTAAGAACCCTATGAGTTTTTTTGAAATTTGCTTTGCCGCAATGTTTGAGCTTTGGTGCAATAAATTTCGTTCGATTCTGACGACGCTCGGAATTATTATTGCCGTCATGAGTGTCATTGCTGTTGTTTCTTTGATGGAAGGAATGTCCACCTATATCAAAACCTATATTCAAGGAATGGGATCCGATTCGATCTGGGTCTCTCCCAAAATAAATCCCAAGAATATAGGACGAGTAAAATTAACGATAGAAGATTGTGAAACGTTGCGCACAAAATGCTCTGCCTTAAAACGTACAACTCCGTTATTGCAACAAACAGGAGAAGTTCGCTATAAAAATCACTCCTTCTCGGTGCCCTTAACCGGAACCGATCGATTATTTCAAGAAACACGAGATTGGTATGTGAAGTCCGGACGATTTTTTTCTTCGCTGGATTTGTTCTCTGGAAAAAATGTATGTGTGGTTGGACGCGAAATTCTGAATAAACTGGAGATTGATGAGAAACTCATTGGACAATATTTAAAAGTTGAAAAAAAACGACTTTTGGTGATAGGCGTTCTTGAATCAAAAGGGAGCTTTTTTGGATCTTCGCAAGATAACACGATTCTCGTTCCTTTTAAAACTGCAGTTCGGCTTTATGGCCCTCAAAGTGGTGAAAGAATTGCGATTTTGTGCCAAGCCAAAAACTCAGAAATGGCCGAAGAAGCAACCGTACAAATTGCCTCTATTTTAAGGAAACAACATCAACTTTCTACGGATCAACCCGATGATTTTCGCATCGATACTCAAGATCAAATGTTAGGATTCTTTACCAAAGCCAGTAAAGTGACCACGGTTGTACTCGCCGGTATTGTCTCTATTTCTCTGCTGGTAGGAGGGATTGGAATCATGAATATTATGTTGGTTTCCGTTACCGAACGAACCAAAGAAATCGGTATTCTGAAAGCGCTTGGCGCTAGAGATAAAGATATTTTACTTCAATTTCTCATTGAAGCGATCGTGTTGTCCTTGTTCGGTGGTTTAATTGGTATTATGGCCGGTGGATTGACCGCCTATGGAATTGCTTATCTTTCTTCTCTTCCGGAGGCAAGAATTCCCTTATGGTCCGTGGCTCTTGCATTCGCGTTTTCCGTAGGGGTCGGTATCTTTTTCGGGATGTATCCTGCGGTAAAGGCCTCCCAATTAAATCCTATCGAAGCACTACGTTATGAATAAGAAGGAGTTTTATGCAACGCTTGATAAACTTAGCGAAACGACTACGAGATCCAGAAACGGGTTGTCCTTGGGATTTAAAACAAGATTTTGACTCTTATTGTAAATGTATATTAGAAGAATCGCAGGAAGTGGTAGAAGCGATTCAGAAAAAAGATTGGAAAAATCTCAAAGAAGAATTAGGCGACGTCTTGTTTAATCTCTGCTTCTTTATCAATCTCGCAGAAGAAAAAGGATATTTCAACGCGAATGAGGTCATTCAAGCAACCGAATCCAAAATGATTTTTCGGCATCCGCATGTCTTTGGTGAAGAAAAAGCCAAAACGGCAGAAGAAGCCTTGGCTATTTTTAATAAAATGAAAAAATTGGAATAACCGAAATGGCTTTAAATCCTGTCGATCCTCCACAAACGGTACCGCCTCGCCCCCATAAAGGCTGGACACGACGACGTTTTTTTAAAAATTTGGGAAAGGTCGTTCTCGGAGGCGGGGTTTTAACAACGATTCGGGTCACTGGATATGCAGATCCACCTCCAGATTATACCTTACAAGTCTTTACCGATACCGATTATGCGATTATGGAACAAATCGTTTACACTATAATTGAGCAGGAACCCAATGCTCCCGATCCGCGAACACTCAAATCGGTTCAGGCCATCGATCAGTATTTGTATGGCTTTCCCGCGAGTATTCATTGGCAAATTCGATTGCTGTTGCGTTTAATAGAGCATACCCCGTTTCTGTTTCATGGCTATCTCCGACGATTTACAAATCTCTCCAAAGCGGCAAAAAAAAACGTCTTACAAGGATGGGACAATAGTTATTTTGCCGTTAAGCGTCAAGGCTTTAAAGCGCTAAAGACAATGGCCTATTTATCCTACTATCGCCATCCGGACTCTTGGAGCGCATTAAACTATGAAGGCCCCCTCATTCCCAGAGGATACCCAGACGGAGAAAAAGAGACTCCTTACGCACAACTATTAGCTCCCAAGAACACGATCCCCACGGAGTGGCAATGATTTATACCTATGACCACATTCAACGGGATCTAAAAATTCAGACCGATATTTGTATTGTTGGCTCTGGGGCCGGAGGCAGTGCGGCGGCGACAGAAGCCAGTAAAAAAGGAAAGCAGGTTTTACTCCTAGAAGCAGGTTCTTATCTGACTCCCAAGGATTTTAATCAGCTTGAAGACGAAATGTATTCTCATCTTTTTTGGGAAAAAGGGGGACGAGCAAACCAAGATCAATCGATTCAACTCATTCAAGGACGCGGAGTGGGTGGCTCCACACTGCATAATCTGAATTTATGTAAACGGATTCCGCCTGAAATTCGAAGCGACTGGCGAGAGCGTTTTGGAATTGAACAGTTAACGGATACTGTTTGGAACCGTCTTTATTCTGAGACAGAGCAACAATTACAGGTTTCCTTGATGGACGAGAAAACGCACCTCAACGAAAATAACGCGCTCTTAAAAAAGGGTTGCGCTGTTTTAGGTTATCGCGGAGGAATGTTACAACATAACCGGAAAAACTGTATCGGAGCGGGTTTTTGTGTTTTGGGCTGTTCCTTTAATTCCAAAATGAATGCCCTTCGCGTCTTGATTCCAGAAGCGGTGGAACGAGGAGTTCAAGTGCTTGCCAATTGTGCCGCGATTCGATTAAACTATGAAGGGAAAAAAATTGTTTCACTCATTGCGAAAATGCAACACCCGAAAACCCTTGAATTTTCTCATCAAGTCACGATCACTGCAAAAAAATTTTGTATCAGTGCCGGAGGAACACAGAGTTGTACTTTACTCCAGAGATCTCAAGTCCCTGATCCCTATGGCCATTTGGGAAAAAATTTATTTATTCACCCCGGCGTTGTAGTGGCCGGACTATTTCCAGACCACTCTGTTTATGGATGGAAGGGGATTCCTCAAAGCTATGAATGTACTGAGTTTTTAGATTTTTCCAAAAACTCCACGCAACGCGTCTGGCTCATTTCAGCCTTTGCTCATCCTATCGGAACCGCTTCGCTCCTGCCAGGATTTGGATCGGAGCATCGAAAATTAATGCAACAACTTCCTCATATTGCGGTGGTGAGTGCGATGATCCATGACGAAACCTCAGGGATCGTAAAACCCAAAGGAGAGGTCGATGCCGATTTTTCGTACTGGCCCGACCCGTCCGAACATTCTCAATATTGGCTCGGACTAAAATCAGCCGCTAAAATCTTGTTTGCGGCCGGAGCCTCGGAAGTGTTGGTGCCTTATACGCCAATGCTTCGTCTCACTTCTCCAAAAAATATCGATCAGATCGATTCTCTCGCCATCGTTCCCCATCGACTTCCTATCACTGCGGTTCATCCAATGGGAACGCTCTGGATGGGAAAAGATCCAAAAACCAGTGTAACCAACGATACCGGACGATATCATGCTCTAGAAAATCTTTATATTGCGGATACCTCTCTCTTTCCGACCTCCATCGGAGTTCCTCCACAATTAAGCACCTATGCGCTTGGGAAATGGGTAGGATCTCATTTGGATTAAAATAACTATTTTTTCGCGACTTTTTAAGAAGAAGGGTAAAATTGTGATTTCTATTTATAGTTGGAACGTGAACGGAATTCGCGCCATTCTCAAAAAAGATTTTGAAAATTGGGTCAAACAAACCCAACCCGATATTCTTTGCTTACAAGAAACAAAAGCGACGGAAGACCAAGTGTCTCCCAGCATTACTGAAATACTGAAATATGATGGATACTGGAGTTCCGCTGAGAAAAAAGGATATAGTGGGGTCGCCACCTTTTGCAAATCAAAACCCTTAAAAGTAGAAACCGGATTAGGGATTGCCAAATTCGACAACGAAGGACGCGTCGTCAGAACCGAATTTCTGGACTTTATCCTCTATAATGTTTATTTTCCAAATGGCCAGCAAAGCGAAGCACGTCTGCAGTACAAACTAGAGTTTTTTGATTGTTTTATGACCCATCTTCAAGAAACGCGCAAACGACAAAAAAACCTGATTATTTGCGGAGATTATAATATTGCTCATAAAGAAATTGATTTGAGAAATCCAGAAGCCAATAGCCAGTACTCCGGATTTTTACCGCAAGAGCGAGCCATTCTAGATCGATGGATTTCCCTTGGCTATCTAGATACCTTTCGAGAGTTTAATGCGGAACCAGAACACTATAGTTGGTGGAGCTATCGATTTCAGGCCCGAAAAAAAAATATTGGATGGCGCATTGATTATTTTTTTGTGACGGAGGCGCTAAAATCCTCACTTCAAAATGCTAAAATTCACATGGATGTTTTAGGATCAGATCATTGTCCTGTTTCTTTAACATTAAATTTGGATCTTCCTAAGAACTAGGGATTAAGAAGCGCATTTGTTATAATGAATCTTCCTTTTTCTTCCCCATTTTCAACAAAAATAGTTTGATCTCTCTGATCAAACAGTTGTTTCCTATAAAATTCCCTGACTGAAGGAACAATTTGTATGTCTTTTTCAGAGCCGGAATCCAAAGAAAAGCTGGCTGGCCAAATAAAACACATCCTTGATGTCGTTCTCACGCTTCCTGGGAAGAAAATTTTGGTGCTTTTGGTAGCCGATCAAGAAGAACCGTTTGTGGTAGACGTCTCCGAAAAAGGAAAAATAGGGTATGAATCACATCACGAAGCCCTTTTAAAAACAAGATTATTTGTGGCCCTTCGCTCCTTCGGGAGCCTTGTGGTTCGCCAATTTCTTCATATGAAAGTCGAGATGGAAATTCACAACAAAAAGCAATGGATTCCGTTAAAAAAAGTCTATGGAATCGCTCTAGGAAATTCTCAATACACCACCCTTTCCATAGCAGAAATGAAAAAAGCTTATTCCTTTGACTATGAAACGGGGAAACCGCTCCCGCCCGAACTCGATATCGTTTTCGGAGAATTAAACTTATAACCCCTCCGAAGTATCCTTTTTTGGAATACTCTCTTTGAATTCAGGACTGTTTTTATGTTTAAAAATAACTTATTTTTGGGACTTTTCTGTCTTACCCTTTTTCTTCCTGCTTTCCTCTTAAACGCTCAGCAGAGCGGTGGCGAAGAAATTAGCGCGTCCGATCAAAATTATTCCTCTTCAAACCTTTTAACTCCGGGAGAAGCTGATGATTGGCCCCTCCATCCGAATCCCGGAGAATTTATATTGATTTCCGTGCATTCTAATTATTTCGACCCCGCCGTAGAAGTTCTAGACGCAAAAGAAACAATTGTAGCGCAAAATGATGATATGCGTCCCGGAGAAAAAGCGTCTCGCGTTCTGGTTCAATTAACGCAAGCAGAAGACTATCGTATTCGCGTGAAATCGTTTAAATCGACTGCAGGAGGTGAATATACACTGAATTTGATGCGTTTTCAAGCGAACACGACTTCCGTCGGAACTCGTTGCTCTGGATCTTTGAAAGAAACCCTCTGTCAATGGTACGCTTTTGAAGCTTCTGCAGGTGAAGTTTATGTGTTAACGGCCCGTGCCGCATCGTTCGCACCTAATTTAGAAGTGTATTCTCCGGTTGGAGAAAATATCCCGCTTGAACAACCAGGAGGAGGCAAATCAGGACAAGAAGGAGCCTTATTTCGGGCTGAATCCGCAGGAACCTATTATCTTCGACTGGCTCCCCAATATCAAAACGCCTCTCCTCGCGATAGTTATACGCTAACAATCGCTATTTCTCGCGTATTTTCGACTCTCATTCAGCAAAAAAATCCAACCACTCTGCTTCCGTCGGGCGGAATGGATTTATGGAAATTTTCAGGCAATGCGGGCGATATTGTGAGAATTCAAGCCGAGACTCCAAATGCTCCTAATAGCGAAATGCGAATGCGTCTCCTGTTTTTGCCTTCAGGATCAGGAGCCAAGTCGAGAGAAAAAACGAATGTGCCCCCGATGACAATATTGCCGTCCAATCCCAAAAAAAAAGGAATTTTACTGGCACTTTTGAATTTATCCGGAAATTATCAAGTTTTTGTTTCTCAGCCAAACGGGCTTAGCGTTCAATATGTTTTAAAAATGGAAAAAGAGGTGCTTTCTTTTGAGCAAGAACAACTTCAAAAGAATCTTGCCATCGGAGATTCAGATTATTTTGTGTTGAATGGAAGTACTAATCAACTGCTTTCTATTGAAGCGTCTTCTTCTCAATTTGATCCCTATTTGGAACTTTACGATCCGCAAGGAAAACTGTTGATCTCGAATGATGATGGAGCGTCTCAAAAAAATGCGCTTTTAACCTTATTGCTAATGGATTCTGGGCGTTATTGGGTACGAGTGAAATCGGTAGGGGATGGAGGCGGCGGAACCTATCAATTACGAAAGCTCTCCGATCAGGCTCGTTCACTCGATTTTGGAACACGAGTTGAACAAGAAATTGGCGAAGGGGGCAGTCATATTTGGTCCTTTACCGGAAAAGCAGGGCAAGTCGTCATCGCGAGCGTTCGGTCAACAGAAATCGATCCCGTACTCAAACTACTAGGACCCGATGCAGTGGAAGTAGTGAGTAATGATAATGGAGGGGAAGGGCGGGATAGCTTATTTAGTGTCCGCCTTCCGCTCGATGGAACCTATACGCTTTGGGTTTTAGCGAAATCAGGAAGTGGTTCCTATTTGCTCCATTTCATGAATGCACAATGAATGGATTCTTGGAAAGCAGAAGTGGTTTAAACTATTCTTTTAGAAAAAATTCTTATTTTCCAAGAATGCTGTACAGATTGATCACACGTTCACCAGAGAGCCCTTTCCATCTTGCCTGAATCTGGGTGGGTAAAAGGAGGTAAGAACTACTGACATTTCCTGTACTAATGATATTATCTCCATTAAGATCTAGTCCTTGCCCTAAAACAGGAGGATTGGGGAAACCAAGGTTTTGGCGCAAGATCGGTGTTAAGTCTGTCGTTATCAAGGGATTTCCGTTATGGACTCCTTCTTCATTGATATAAAACTGGACAAAGAGAACATTTGTTTCTGGAGAGATTGGATTTAGGCCTTCCACAGAAAAACCTCTTCCATGAAAGAGGGCATAAATGGTTTCCCACTCCACCCCCTTTATTTCTTCCAATTTAGTACGAATCGCATTATTCGCCAAAGCGGTTTCTTGAGCATCTCGATTTAAGATCATGGTACTAAGGATTAAGGAAATGAGGCCGAAAATAGCGATCGTTAAAATGGTAATCGCCACCATTAATTCTAAAAACGAAAACTGACGGTTTCTGTTCATTTATAGAATCCTTTTAAAATGAGACAAATTTAATTTGAATTTCGTAATTTGGTGATACTATGACCGGTACTCTGGTAAAGACGACCGTCTCGGCCCAGTTTATGCAAAGTAATTTCAACGGTAATGGTCGAAAGAGCTTCATCAAAACTAAAGCGGATGCCACTTAATTTATCGGGAAGAAAGACAGTACTATTGGCAGTTCCACTGGGAAGACGTTTTTTTAAATGGTTGCATACCAGTTGCGTTTTATAGCCAGAACCTTCATCATAGAGTTTATACAAATCGCCTTCATCGATGAATCCATTACTATTATCATCGATATTATTATTATCAATTTCATTTGGGGCTGGATTAAAAAAATAAGTAATTGAGGAGGCAAAGAGAGGCCCCGGAGTTGGAGGAATTGCTGAGCCATCAATAGCGTTATTCCATCCAACTACTTTAGAATAAGTAATTAAAGGAACTGCATTCGGATAGTTGATATTGAAAGAAGTAGGAAGAGGCAATCCGGGAACTGCGGGAAAGGTGATTCCTGCAATTCCCGGAAAAATATTAGAAATGCCAAGAAATTCGCGGTTCAGTTGTTGTATTGTCTGTAGCTGTTGAAACTCTAGAGTCTGTTTTAAGAATTGTTGTTGAAAATTTTGTTGTGCTGAAAATAATAATTGATAGGCAACACCGATCACCATTGTAAAAATAGACATACTGACCATGAGTTCTATTACCGAAAAATGGCGAGTATTACTAAAACGAGAGTTCATAAATCACTCCATCACTCCTAAACGGATTAGGCATCTAAAGTTTTTTCATAATTTTCTTCGATATATCGCCCCCATAACTCCGGATCCAAAGGGAAATGTTGTTGTGTAAATTGAATCAATAATTGCCACGCTTGAATTCGGCAAAGCGTCAAATTTTGAGGGGAAAGTTTTTCAGAAAGGGTTGCGCTGGTGCTCTCTAAAGATTCTTGAGGTTCTAGAATTTCCAAAAGAGTTCGAGGATCAAATTTTATTTTTAGTGTGAGGCATTCTTTTATATATTCTATTTTAATCACTGGATCTTGAATTGTATATAAAGTTTTCAGAAAGGTTTTTTCTGCATCCGTTTTTTCTTCTACAAGCGGATCGAGGGACTCCGAAAATTTTTTAAAAGAAGGCGAACTAAAAAATTGTTCTAAAAGGAGCAATTTTTCTTTACGATGGAGAGGAGGAGTACAAAGGTGATTACAAATAATTTGAAAAGAGGTAAACGATTCTATCAGACATAATCCAATTAAGGATTGATATTGAATTGAAGCGTTAGGATCGGTTAATCCTTTCTCAAAAAAGGGAATAAGTATTTCTTTACGGCTTTCAGAAAAAACGCAATAAATATTACGTTTTAGATGAAAATTAGCCGTCTTTATTTTTGAAATTAAACAAGAAATTAATTGAGGATTATTCTGAACTGAAAGAGATTCTGCGATTATTTTAATGAGCAAACTATTCTCCGTCGAATAAAGCCATTCTAACAAATTCTCAAACGCTTCTGGTTGAGAATAAAATCGTAAGGCGTAGAGAGAGGCTTGTACGATTTCGACGTCTTCTGGTTTCAAAAATGGGAGTGATTTCATGTATTGTAATAATTGGATACATTGAGGAAGTAGTGCCGTTGGAGCTTTTTGACTCGCCGTTTTTATAGCCTGAGCCCGTATCGAAATGGGCCATTTTTCATGAAGGTAATGGAGAGTAGGTTCAAACAATTCGGGTAGAAAAGTCGCTATTTTTAAAATAGCAAGGATCGTCCGTTCTGTTTTCTCCACGAATTTAATTTGTTCAGACAAAATATTCTGAAGGGAGTTTAAATCCTCTTCCTCTATTTTGCTCTGAAGCGCCATTATTTCTAAAGCTTCAAGATGATGAGAATTCAAGGCGGGTGCTTCTAAAATAGAGAGTAAATCTTTAATAGAAATAGTCGCAGATAATTTTTTTTTCTGATTAAGAGAAGCGTTTGATTCTATGTTCCCTAGGAGTTTCACGCTTTTTTCAAGCGAGTTGGAAGGGGATAAACCTACTCCTTCTAAAATTCTCTCTTCTTTGGAAGGAAGAGAAAACCGAATCTTCTCTTTTGAATTTTCTGGTACGAGAGGGGAATCCAGCTTTTGAGAAGAGATTTTCACCGTAAAAAGATAGAAAAGGCTTAAAAGTCCCCCGATTAAAAAGATGAACTTTGTCGAATTCTTCATTGGTTCCTCAAAATCTGGGCAGATCTGCAGGTCTGCCCTTTTATAATTTTTAAAAGTGATATTAGTAACTTTTATAAGCAACTACGGTATAACCAAAGAATACAGGAGTTGTTGGCCCAAAATCATCTAGATTTTTATCATAAAAAATTTTGCTTCCTTTCGCCGTTCGAATGCTTCTTCCTACGAGAGCACCAATGACGGTATCATTATCAGAACTACCGCTTGTTCCTACTTCTACATCTCCATTAGGTGCGAAAACAGCGACCCCTATTGGCCCTGAATCTTCATCTAAATTAATGATTACATCCGGATCCTCTCCCCATGCGTAGATAAAAAATCTTGAAGGATCAAGATTTAGTAAGGTAGCACCATGTTTTACTTCGACATTGTCTTCGGCAAAAAAATAATTTTCAGTTCCATTCAGCACGAGCGTCGTTTTATTTTCGATTTTAATATCATTAAGCGCATCCACAGTCAAATTTCCATTAAAGGTATAATTGCCTTCGGCTCCTTGACCGGAAGCATCTGCTTTAAAACGAACTCCTTCTCCGGCATCAATTGTGGTATTCCCGTTAAACGTGGCACTTCCACTCAAGCGAACTTCGTCTTCCATCGCGGCTACTGTTGCATCGCCTCCGATGCTAAGAACGGATTTAGAAGCAAATTCCATTTTATCTTCCGCAATGATACTAGCACTTCCGGTAATCGTGGTGGTTCCGTCTATACGAATGTCGCCTTCATCGGAATTACTGGCTTGAAGGTTGAAGTTCCCTGTAACCTGAAGAGAAGTTTCATTATGTTGTTCGTATTCTCCCACAATAAAAGTCACGTTTCCGGTTGAAATAATGCGGGTATCGGGATTATTGATATCGAATTTTTCCTTTACAATAATCGTTACATTTCCCAAGAGATTTAAAAGGGCGCCACTTTTCATACTTAAGGAGTCGAAATAATAGGTTTTTGAAGTTCCTGCAACACCCAAAGTTCTGCTCCCGCCACTGTAGGTAACATTACTAAAAATATTGGCTCCGGGAACACCGGAGTTACTTGGAGTTGTTGGAGAAGGGACTTCTGAGACACTTCCTCCATTTTCCGTTGCCAAGAGTTGATCATATTGCTCTTGATATTCTGGAAACGGATTGGAAGGAATTTGAGCACTTCCTTCTGGTGAAGGAGTTGAAAACCCATCGACCTCCCCATTATTTGTAGCGACATTCCCTGAAATGGTACTTCCAGATCCGATGTCGATGTCTCCATTATCGGTAAAAATATTTCCAAGGATGGTCGTATTTTGGTCGATCTCAATATCACCTGTTGCTACAGAGGCTGTAGAAGTGACATTTCCTTGTATGGTGGAATTTTGATCAATTTCCAAACTACCATTAGAATTAATATTTCCATCCGGCGTAAATAAAGAAGAGGCAATCTGATCGAGGAGCGGAAGGGGAAGGTTCGAATTGATTGCGGAGACAAAACTGTCCTGACCCACCCGTACCTCTTCATCTCCGGTAAGGGGTCCTTTAGAAAAAGGGGACTGAAGACGCAGATCCGCTTGAAGAAAAATTTCTATTTTTTTGTGACGCAATCCCAAGTTTCCAATGGACTGAAGAATAATGATTCCATCACTATCGGCCATCAGATTTAGGTCTCCATCTTCATTATCAAAAACGCGAACACGATAAAATCCGCCCCCAAACAATTTGGTTCCGGGGCCATGTTCTGTGGTGCCATTTAAACCATTATTAGTCATTCCGCTTTCGCCGATCATGCCATCATCTGGAGTATTCGTAAGTCCATCGGGTCCAAGCAATGCACTATTGAAATTAGGATATTTCATATTGTTGAGTGCTAAGATTCCATGAGAGATTCCTGTTTCTGCAAGATAAAAAACCCTCGTAGTCATTTTTTGTTCATGGACCATCATGGAGAAGGAATTTGAAGAGAAAAACATTGCTCCAGAAATTCCAAGCATCGTGATTACAACCACCAAGGTGATAAGAGTTACGGTTCCTTTTTGAGTACCAAACATAAATTTCCTTTCAGAAAAAACAAAAGGAATAAAGCCATTGAATTGTGGAATCGCAAATGAAGTACCACAAAATGATTTCTTTTCTAAAGCTTGAAATTTCAAGGAAAGAAACTATTCATTAAAAATATTTAAGAAAAAATAGATTAAATTGTGTAATAGAAAAAATCACACAAAAAGAAATCCGATCGAATTCATCACAGATCAAGAGGGGATGGATCGTCTGTTTTGGAGTTAATCTTTGTAGGCCACGATGGTGTAACCCATAAAAAATGTTATTGTCGGGCCAAAGTGATCTAGATTTTTGTCATAAATAATTCGAAACGAATCCTGAAGTTCAATTTCTTGAGCAACAAAAGCCCCAATAAACGTCTTTTGATTTTCAGGTTCTACGGTCGATTTTTTAAATAGTAGTTTTCCTTTAGGGCTAAAAAGGGTGATCCCCAGAGGATTCGAATTGGGTTCCATTTCCAAGACAATATTTGAATTTTCACCCCAAACATAAGCCAAAAATTTGGCAGGAGATAACTGGGAAAGGGTTGCTTTACTTTCAATAGAGAACAAATCTTTAACAAAAAAATAATTTTCGGTTCCATTTAGAGTCAGAGTCGTTTTATTTTCGATTTTAACATCATTAAGAGCATCTACGGTCAAATTTCCATTAAAGGTATAAGTGCCTTCGGCTCCTTGACCGGAAGAATCTGCTTTAAAACGAACTCCTTCTCCGGCATCAATTGTGGTATTCCCGTTAAACGTGGCACTTCCACTCAAGCGAACTTCGTCTTCCATCGCGGCTACTGTTGCATCGCCTCCGATGCTAAGAACGGATTTAGAAGCAAATTCCATTTTATCTTCCGCAATGATACTGGCGTTTCCGCTAATCGTGGTGGTTCCGTTTATACAAATGTCACCTTCCTCGGAATGACTGGCTTGAAGGTTAAAGTTCCCTGTGACCTGAAGAGAAGTTCCATCATGTTGTTCGTATTTTCCCACAATAAAAGTCACGTTTCCGGTTGAAATAATGCGGGTATTGGGATTATTGATATCAAATTTATTCTTTACAATAATCGTTACCTCTCCTAAAAGATTTAAAGTGGCTCCGTTTTTCATATTTAACGAATCGAAATAATAGAGGGTTGAAGTGCCTACGCTCCCTAACGCTCTACTTCCGCCACTATAGGTGACATCACTAAAAATATTGGTGAATGGAACTTGAGCGGATTCCGGTGGAGAGGGCGATGGAATTTCTGTTAAACTTCCTCCATTTTGAGATTCTCTCAGCTTGTCATAGAGATTTTCATAATCCATCAAGGGAAGTGGCGAGATCTGGGTAGGAACTTCTTCTAAAATTTGTTCTTCTTGAACGCTTCCTTCTGTGCCGTTAATGACGGTTCCTTGATTGGTAGCAATTTTCCCTGAAATGGAGACCCCTTCTTGAAGAAAAATATCGCCTGCTTCTGTAAATATATTTCCCGAGACTTCAACATTTTTGTCGATATCGACCGCTCCCTCTTCTGCTTTTGCGCTGGAAAGGATATCTCCTTGAATAGTATTTCCGGTCGCTACCGTAATTTTTCCTTGAGAATAGAGATTTCCTCGATAAAGATAATCTCCATCCATTATTTGTTCAAGAATGGTTTTCGTGAGCGCGGAATCGATGGCAGTAATCAAACACTCTTTTCCAATCTTCATTTTTTTTTCGGCAACAAGCGGGGCTCTTGCAAAAGGGGAAAAAGAAACCATATTTGCTTGAAGGAAATAGAGGACTGTTTTTTTGTAGATTCCTAATAACCCTGTAGATTGAAGGAGAAGAATTTGATCGGTATCCATTAAAGAACCGCCGGGATCATCTTCGTTGTTCAAAATTCGGACCCGATACGCCCCTCCTCCAAAAAGTTTAGTTCCAGGTCCATACGTAGTGGTTCCGTCTAATCCGTTTGTAGGCATTCCTGATTCATGAATCAGGCCATCATCGGAAGTATTAGGAATTCCATCCAAGCCAATTAAAGCATCACTAAAATTAGAATAATTCATCTGATTCAGTGCTAGAAACCCATGAGCAAGCCCCGCATCTGCCAGATAAAAAACTTTTAGCTCCATTTTCTGTTGATATATTTTCAAAGAATGGACATTGGAGAAATAGAAAATAACTCCAGACAATCCGATTAAAAGAAAAACGAAAATCAGAGTAATTAAGCTAATAGTCCCTTTTTGAGAGTAAGGCATAGGTCAATTCCGATTTAAAATGGTTTTTCTATTTCCTAAAGGCGTGGCATTCTTTTTTAGCCATAAACTTGTGATCGTAAGGGTCACATTTTTCTCCTTGTGATTTTTTTCATCACACCCATCCATAGACTTTGAAGATCGAGTTACAAACGAAATTCTGAAGGGAGAACTCCATATTTTTTTAATAAACGGTGAAGCGTTTCACGTTCGATTCCTGCTTGGGTTGAAGCGAGCGTCACGTTTCCTTGAAAAGATTTCATCAGCGCTAGAAAATATTGTTTTACCAAATGATTCCTCGCTAATTTTAAAGCATCTTTATACGTCAATAGCGCCAAATGTTCGTACGGAAATTTTTCTTGAGTAGAGGATTGAGCCACCTGCGGTGGAAGATCGGTTAAGGTAATCCAATCGCCATTGGCGATCACCGCCGCAGATTCTACGGTATTTCGCAATTCTCGGATATTCCCCGGCCAATCGTAGAACAAAAAAGCTTTTAAAACCTCTGGAGCAAACTGAAGTGTTTTTGGGGTTTGATTTAAAAAATGCTGGACCAATACAAAAATATCTTCTTTGTGTTCTCGAAGCGAAGGCAGTTGAAGATAAAGCACATTGAGTCGAAAATATAAATCTTCTCGAAAAGTTCCTTGTTGAATTTCTTTCTGAAGATCTTTATTCGTAGCCGCTATGAGCCGGACATCAATTTTATAGGTTTTATTTGAACCCACTTTTCGAGCTTCATTTTGTTCAATTGCACGGTTTAATTTAACTTGTAAGGGAAGCGGAAGTGAATTAATTTCATCCAGAAAAAGTGTTCCTCCTTGAGCTTCTTCAAATAGTCCTTTTTTTTCCATCGTGGCTCCAGTAAAAGCTCCTTTAATATGACCAAAAAGTTCTGATTCCGCTAATTCTATGGGTAAGGCCCCACAATTTAACGCAACAAATGGACCTTTTTGGCGAAGCCCTCGATCATGAAGACTTCGTGCGACTAATTCTTTTCCAGTGCCACTTTCACCGGTAATCAGGACGTGGGCTTGACTGGAAGAGGCTTTATCAATGAACCTATAAATTTTCTGCATCGGTTCGCTTTGGCCCACGAGTGGGCCAAACCCTTTAATCGCGTCTAACTCTTTTTGAAGTCTTTGTTTCTGAGAACGCAATTCTTGAATTTCTAACGCTTTTTCCAAAGTCAAAAGCATTTCATCCGAATCAAAAGGTTTCACAAGATAATCAAACGCACCCGATTTCATGGCTTTGATCGCTTCTCCTATTTCCGCATAAGCCGTCATTAAAATCACTTCCGTATCCGGTGAAATACGTTTTACTTCTTTTAAAAGGGTTAAGCCATCTAATTGGGGCATTCGAATATCACTAATGATGACATTAAAGCGTTCTCCGCTTGAATATAAGCCCAAAGCTTTTGCCCCATCATTTGCAGTAATGACCGTATAATTTGTTAAAAGACGTTGAAAGAGGGAACACATTGTTTCTTTATCATCGACAACCAAGATTCGTTTTATCATTCGTTTACGCCGTTTCTTCAGAAAAAGAATCAGGGTTATTTTTTAGGGAGGGAATTATAATCTGAAAGCAAGCGCCACTTCGCTTTCCTTGGATAATCTCAATACTTCCGCCATGCTCCTTGATAATCGATTGACTGATCGCTAATCCTAAACCGGTCCCTTTTTCTTTGGTGGTTTTAAACGGTTTAAATAAATGTTCTTTGATGGTCGGGGATATTCCAGCCCCTGAATCTTCAATCAAAATCATCCACTGATTTTGATGGGGTTGAAGCAAAATCTCAATGTCGCCAGAATCTCCAGTCGCGTCATAGGCATTGAGCAGAAGATTATTAAATAAACGACGAAGTGAAAATTCATCACCGAGTACGGTTGCGGAACCTGTTTTCGGAAACGTAAAAACGAGAGTCGCTTTTGGCTCAGGACGAGAATGTTGAAGGCGCTCTACCACCTCTTGGAGAAGCAAGATTAAATCAAGAGGTTGCTTTTGAACGGATTGAGGGCGAGCGAGATCAAGCAATCCTTGTACAAGGGAGCGACACAGGATCACTTCTTGTTCAATGATATTGAGATCTTGAATCCCTTGCGCTTCAAGAGAAGTTTTCTTCAGGAGTTGAATGTATCCGGTGATCACCCCTAACGGATTATTTAATTCATGGGCTACTCCGGACGCAAGTTCGCCCATGACAGACATCCGTTCCTGAAGACGAATTTTTTCTTTCATACACACTAAAGTTTCCGCCATTTTGTTAAAGCTCCCCGCAAGCTTTTGGAGCTCATAAGGACCTTTTGGTTCAATTTGGATATCCCATTGCCCCTCTCCAAGAACAGCAAACGCTTGATGTAATTGTCGAATAGGTTCTCCAATTCTCCAGATAATCGCAAAACTTATACCAATCGCAAAAACTAAAGCCAGACTAAACATAACAATGGTCGCAGATTGAGTATTTTTGAGAACATAATGATATTGATCCGTAGCGATATGGATGTGGCTCTCAAGAATCGCATTTAAATTAAAGATTTGAATGCGAACCCGATTCATCCCTTTTTCTAATTGAACATAATGATGGTGCCGAATCGAAAAATGAGCTTGGATTGCAGAAGCAATAACCTTCTCTTCAAAATAGTGATGCATCTCAAGAATCGTTTTTTCAATTCCATCCACACTCTGAAGCGTATTCAAAGCGGTACACTCTCTTTTTAATCGATCTAACTGCTCTTCAAGAGCGTTCCAAACCATTTTGTAATAAGGGATATAATTAGAATCTTCTAAAAAAAGAATATGTGTTTGGTAAATATATTGTTTTTGAATCGTTGCCAATAAAAGATGCCCTTGCTGTTGGATTTGATCCAAATGATTTTTGTGGATCTCCAAAAGACGAATCTCTTTAAAGGCTCCGATCATAAAGGTGGTTGTCCATAAAAATAATAGAATCACAAGACCAAAACCTACTCCTAGCGCCAATCGGACACTATAAAATCTCACGATAACGCTTCCTTCCATTCTTTAGATTTATTTTGTCTCCTCATCTCTTTCCAGTAAATACGGTTGCCAGAGTTCTTTTTCGGGTGGAAATTGTTGATTGGTCGCTCTCATTAATAATTGCCAAGCCTCCATTTTACAACGATTTAATTCTGAATCTGAAATCTGTGTTGCTTCCGAAAAGTTCTGCGGTTGCAATAGATCAAGGAACAATTTCAATGGAGCAAAAGGAAGCGCATAGATTCTTTTCATACAAGCAAGTTTTACTAAAGGATCTTGCGTTTTTTCACAAAGTTGAATAAAAAGGGGCTCCAGTTGTTGATCTCCCTCTAAACGCGTTTGCTTTAAAAAAACGTTTTCTGAAAGTTTTTCTAAAATCATCAATTTGTACTTTCGCTCAAATTGAGGCTCAAGAATCTGTTTGCAAAGGACGGGAAGCGTTGTTTTTGAATTGATTTGAGAAATTCCCAACGCGGACAAATATTGGATAGAATCGCTTGAACTAGAAAGCCCTTTTTCCAAAATCGGGAGATGAGCTAAGGTAGGACACTCCGATAACACTTTATAAATATTTCGTTGAAGACGAAAATCAGCCGTCTTCAATTTTGCTAAGATAAAAGAATCCCTCTCGGGGTAGGCTTGTATGATCAGAGAGTCAATCGCTTCCTTTACAAGAAAATCCGAAGATTGCGAAAGAGTTTCAATCAAAGCATTCACGGCTTTTTCTTCAGAATAAAACCTTAATCCATAAACAGCGGCTCGCCTCAATTTTATGTCCTCTTTTTCTTTAGAAAGCGGTTTTTGAATATAATTTAAAAGGACAGGAAGCAGATTTTGAGGAGCCGACCAGCTTGCAGATTTTAATGCGTGCTCTCGAATTTTTAGAGGAAAATCGGATTCACAATAGGTCAGGAGTTGGTTTGATTTTTGTGGCAAAAAACTGGCAACGGAAATGGCCGCCATTAAAATTTGTTCTTTTGGAGAGGATAAGTACGGATCAATTATTTTTTCCAATTCAGACGTATACTCTTTTGGAATCCCTTTTATGGCAAGCGTTTCTAACGCAGAAACATGAAAAATTTTTAATTCCGGTTCCTTTAAAATGAATAATAACTCTTCAAAAGAAAGCGTTTTCGATAATTCTTTTTTTAAAGATTTAGAAGAGACTAAAGAAAATCGGGTCAACTGATCTAAAAATTGTCGTGTGTTTTGACTTTGCGTTATTTCAATGGGAATTAAACTAGGAAAAACGTTATCCTGCTTAGAATTTATCGAGAATCGAGAAGAGAGAGAAATCGAATTTTCTGATAAATCATTCAGGAAATCTCCCTTGAAAAAAAAATAACCTAACCCAGAAAAAACTAAAAGAGCCATAGCAACATTCATTTTTTTTAATGAAGCCGAAGGGCCCGTTTTACTGCGAAGAAAAGAAGAGGTCCTTTTTGAGGATCGGAGAGGAGAAACGATTTGTTTTTTTTGATTGGAATGAATCTCTGGCGTAAGATTGAGAAGATTTTGGGGTTTTCTGGAAAGCCCCCCCTTCGGGATGAAGTGTTTTACTCCAAATTTTTTTTGAAGCAAATGCTTGCGTTGGGCCTCTAAGCTTTGATTTAGGTTGAGTTTGTGAGTTTCTAGTTTTAAATCCAAGACTATCTTTTGAGTCTCCGATTTTTCTCGATGCGGAGTATTTATTTTTTTTAGAAGGCTTTCTTGTTTTTCCGGAAAAATTTCCAGAACTCGAAGATAATCTGCTTTTCCTTTTTGACGGTCTCCCCGATCCAGATAAGCATCCCCTCGCGCTTCTAAGGCTTCGCCATAATCTGATTTTTTCACAATGGCTTGAGAAAAAGCGATAATGGCTTCAAGGGTCTCTGAAAGCTCAAGATGGATTCGCCCTAAATGATAATACGCTTCCGCTTTCTCTGGATCAAGCTCGACTGCTTGGTTTAAAGAATTCATCGCCCGAATGATTTGATTCTGATTTAAAAAAATCAATGCTTCTTGAAACAGAATTTCCGCTGTAGCATGAGGTTCATTTTGATCAAATTCAGGACTCATGATTTCTCAAAATAAATGGGAACTACGCTCGTTTTCTTTGATTTTCTAAAACACTCCTCTTGCTAATAACGCAAATAAAATACCAAAAAAGTTTTAAACGCGTTCAAAAGAGTTTTTTATAAGGTTAGTATTAAATCTTTTCCATCGAAATCAAGATAGCTTAAAGAGGGGGTTTTTAGGGTGAGTTTATGAAAATTCGATAAAGCAAGTCCAATTGTTTTACAAATGAGAGCGCGCACTGCTAAATCATGGCAAACAATCACGACATCATTTGGATAGCTCGCTTTTAAAATACCACCCACGCATTTCCAAACACGCGCCTGAAACTCAAAAAAAACTTCTCCTCGTGGAGCTCTGCATTCCGTTGGATCGATTTCCCACGCTTTTACAAAAGTAGTATGAAAATCAACGAGATCCTTGTAGAGCATTCCTTCGATTTTTCCAAAGTTAAATTCTTTCAAATCGTCATAATAGACGACCTTTAGATTACATTCTTTTGCAATCAGTTCTGCGGTATAAGAAGCTCTTTGTAACGGAGAACTATAGACCGCCGTAAAATTCTCTCGACTTAACCGTTTCGCAAGGAGTTCGGCTTGTTTTATTCCTCGTTCGTTTAACGGTTCATCGGAAAAGCCAATTAATTTTTTTTGGATTTCCCAGTCGGTCTCTCCATGTTTAACGAGAATTGTTCTCATAGGCAAAAATTATCTCTGGAAAAATAGAAGTAGCCCAAAATCAAAAATCTCTTTCCGCAATCTTTTGGAAAGAGTTTCTCGGCGGAAAAGTTCTATTTTATCGTCTTCCATTCAAGATTCAACAAAATTTTAGGAGAGGATTGTTTTTTATCCGTTGTGAAAAAAACAAAAAAATGTCCCCAAATCCCCAAAAGGGAGGGTCCCGACAGGGGGGAACTTGCCGAGACCCTTGAGTTGGCGGGGAACCAACTCTGTATTGGACTGGGGGGAACCAATCCAACACAAAATAAAAGTTCTGTAATGGGGGGATTACAGAACTAAGAACAAGAATAGAGCTTTGCCTAAACCTTTACTGCCTTCAATGGGACCGAGCTTTTTACGACTCGGAAACAAATTCACAGTGTTTTGCTTATTCTTGTTTATGATTACTTTATTACATAACACATTTGATGCCAAAAAAAAATTAAAATATAACCTATTTATAATAAAAGAGATAAGTTAAAATTATAAATTTTAACTTATCTTCAAATTTGTCTTCTCTTTTAAACAATATAGAGATAAATATTATTATATCTTTATTTTTATCAATAGCTTAAAAAAAATGTCTAAAAAGTTAAACAACTGTCTTACGACTTGAACAATTTTTTAGACACCATTTTAAAAATAGAAGAATTCGAATTTTTCCTTTTTGTCATTTCGAAGCGACTGCGAGAAATCTTAAGGCTTTTAGCATACCTAAGATTTCTCTTCGGCAGAAAGCCTCATCGAAATGACAGAGAACATGATTTTTAAAAGGGCTTCTTATCCTTTTTGTCATTTCGAAGCGACTGCGAGAAATCTTAAGGCTTTTAGCATACCT
>CAZHAR010000008.1:99300-135387 GCA_964530615.1 uncultured Planctomycetota bacterium
CGGCAGAAAGCCTCATCGAAATGACAGAGAACATGATTTTTAAAAGGGCTTCTTAGGCGAAATATTGGGTTTATTTAGAAGCTTCTGCCAGATAATTTCTTAATACAGGATGTGCCTGAATGATCCCTTGCGTATAGCCATTCAGTAAAGCCCCTTTGAGCGCCTCGACAATTTTAGTATGGTATCGAGATTCTTGAGCCGGATTTTTTTGGACCAGAGTGCCATAGGTATGCGCGAGTTGATAATAATCAGCGGCAATAAGCGGTTTATCTGTAGGTTGAGGAACACCCATTTTTTCCCAGTACAGCGTTGCTTTAGTATAAGCCGAGATCATCCCATTCATATTCGCTAGAAAACCGTAAACAACCGCTTGGGTGCTATATAAACGAGCTAAATCACGACAAGTCTGTGGATTTCCTGGATTTTTTGCGAACGAAGCCTCTAAGGGTTGGGTCGCCGCCGCCAACACTTGAAGGGCTTGAGGATAATTTTGATATTGAATAGAGACTTTGGCCGTGGCGATCGCTTGTGGGTCCACTTGATTGACTTGTACGGGTTGATTATTCTGAGGAGGATTTTGAGGATTCTCCGGTTGACGAGGGGGTTTTTGATTGGAGTTTCCAGCCATTCCTAATCTCTGTTTTACTGTCGCTAAATCGCGTTTAGTTCCCGGAGTCTCTGGAACATTGCGAAGACAATCTTGCAATACTTGTCGAGCGGGAGCCTCTTGTGCCGCCAGAGCATGAATCGTTGCGAGATAAATATATCCTCTAGGATTGGTCCGATCCGCTTGAATATAGGTCGTCAACTCCTGAACCGCATTCAGATAAAATTGTTGTTTTTTATTTTTCTTATACGTTTCGTGATACACTTTCGCTAACTCAAACCGAATCATATGTAAATTAGGATTTTTTTTCAGGGCATTTTGTAAAAATTGGATTTGAGCCCCTAACGTTTTATTCTGCTTCCAAGCGACTTGTTGCAAATAATAATCACACATCCCTAAATCAGGATCCAAAGCAGCAACCTCTTTGAGTATTTTTTCGGCATCAGCGAATTTGGACGGATCTTTTTCGCCTTGATGAATGAGAGTTCTGGCTTTATCGAGTTCTTCGCGAGCCTTCGCTTCTTGCAAGATTCCTTGATTCGCTTCGTCTTGAAGTCTTTTTGCTTCTTCCGCGGATTTCGCTTGAGCCAACTGTGCTTGAAGCTCTCGGAGTTGGCGCTCCATCTCCGCATTTTGATCTCGAAGGGCTTTGTTTTCTTCAAGAACGTTACTATTGCTCCCTTGGCTTTTTAGTTCCTGAATACGCGCTTCTAAATCCGCCAACTCAATAACCGCTTCAATCGTAATGGTGAATTTGATAGCACCACTCACGGTCTCGATTTTTTCATCAATGACTTTCGTTTCCACAATTCCAGCCGCTAACGAAAGGACTTCATCTTTAGTAATTTCAAAATCTTGAGAAACGGTAATACTCTCCACATACGTTCCCGCTTGTTCAAGCGCAAGACGTTTTGCCTCTAAAAGCGCAATCGGCCGGACCTCATTAACGCTTTGATTACTACCCACAATTTGAGTCGCAGATTGAACATAGGTCTTTTTTTCTGCACAGAGAATAGCAAGGGTGAAAACCAAGCCAATCATCCCTTTTTGAATAAAAGTCATAAAAATCCTCTTTTATTTGAATAAGAACCTTAAAAAGGGATATTATGGGCGTTTTCAGAAAATTTTCAAAATATTTCGTTCCAAATTTCTTTGGAGTAGCCCTTCGATTTTTCTTGTAAAAAGAAAGCACCCGATTTAGAATTTTACTCTCTTTGCTCCAAGATTAATTTCTTCTTCTCTCAATCGCTATTGGATCTGCTCAACACAAGAGAATGTTCAATGTAACAAGGTTCTAGATACGACATCTCTCCTGTAAACAAGGATTTTCTGTTCCACAACGTTTACAGGAATAAAATTTCTAATTTTGTCTCTTCTTTCATACAACAGGAGAATTTACTCCCATGTTAAAAGTTTTCATTCCCAAAGAAATTCAAGAAGGCGAAAATCGAGTCGCCGCTGTTCCTGAAACCGTCAAAAAGATGGTAAAATCAGGACTTGAGGTGTTTCTTGAATCTGGAGCCGGAACCCAGGCTGGCTTTCTAGACGCCGATTTTACAAACGTAGGCGCAACCGTTGACACGGATCGACAAAAGCTCTATTCGCAGGCAAACCTTATCCTAAAAGTCACCGCCCCCTTTCCCGAAGAAATTAAATCTATTTCTGAAAATGCCACACTGATTTCTTTTTTATCACCTCATCTGGAGCTCGATAAAATTCGTTTACTTCGAGATCGAAAAGTGAACACTTTTTCTATGAACCTGATCCCGCGAACCACGCTGGCTCAAAAAATGGATGCGCTCAGTTCTCAAAGTAACATTGCCGGATATAAAAGTGTCATTTTAGCGGCCGAAGCTCTTGGAAAAATCTTTCCGATGCTCATGACCGCCGCCGGAACCCTTAATCCTGCCCGCGTCGTCATTATGGGCGCTGGAGTGGCTGGACTTCAAGCGATTGCAACCGCAAAACGATTAGGAGCGATTGTGGAAGCCTCTGATGTGCGTCCTGCCGTCAAAGAACAAGTCGAAAGCTTGGGGGCCAAGTTTATTGAAGTCGCCTTTGATAGTAGTAATGCTCAGGATCAAAACGGTTATGCGAAAGAAGCCTCTCCTGAATTTCTTCGACGACAGGCGGAAGAAGTCTCTAAACGGGTCGCTTTGGCCGATATTGTCATTACCACCGCTTTGGTTCCCGGGAAAAAGGCCCCGACCCTGATTTCAGAAGAAATGGTTAAATCGATGCGACCGGGTTCCGTAATTTTAGATATGGCTGTAGAACAAGGCGGAAATTGTGCCATTTCGGAATTAGGAAAAACAGTCGTCAAGTATGGCGTTAAAATTTTAGGGATTCCCAATCTCCCCTCAACGGTTCCAATTCATTCCTCCGAGATGTATGCCAAAAATATTTTGAGTTTTCTGCTTTATCATCTCAGCAAAGAAGGGCAATTTCAGTTTGATCTCCAAAACGAAATCACCTCTAAATCCCTGATCATTTATCAAGGCAAAATTGTCCATCCTCCTACTGAAGAACTTTTAACCAAGGAGAGCTAAATTTATGGAACTTATTGATTTACTCGTTGTGTTTGTCTTGGCTATTTTTATTGGTTTTGAAGTGATCGCCAAAGTTCCGCCCACCCTCCACACACCCTTGATGTCCGGAACCAACGCCATTTCTGGAATTACGATTGTCGGTGCCTTAATTTGTGCTCGTCACTCTTCAATGACCCTCGCGAACATTTTAGGGGCCATTGCCGTGATGCTGGCGATGATTAACGTGGTCGGAGGTTATGTTGTAACCGATCGTATGCTCAAGATGTTTAGCAAAAAAGAAAAATAAGAGAGTAAAAATTTATGAATGAACAACTGGTGCGTTTGATTTATTTGATCGCGATTGTGATCTTTATTTTAGGAATCAAATTGATGACTAAAATTCGATCCGCACGTCGCGGAAATCTCCTTTCTTCCTTTGGAATGCTTCTGGCCGTGATTGCGACTTTAATACAAATGAATCTGGACGGACAAGGGATTGAATATTCGTATATCATTACCGGAGCCATTCTGGGAACCCTCATTGGGATTGTGTTGGCATTATGGGTAAAAATGACCGCTATGCCAGAAATGGTGGCACTGTTCAACGGTGTTGGAGGATTAGCGTCAACCTTGGTCGCTATTTCTTATTACTGGGAATGGGGCCATAGCGGAAGACCTCCTTTAATTCTGGACGATGTGATCACCGTTGCTTTGAGTATTATTATTGGAAACGTTACTTTTGTGGGAAGCGTAATGGCGGTTGCAAAGCTTCAAGGCTGGGTTAGCGGAAGACCTATCCTCTTTCCCGGTTCTCATTTGTTAAATCTATTTCTCTTTTTGGGAGCGATTGGCTGTTCTGTGTTGTTTGTCCAAAATCACGGACAATTTCAAGACGCTTTTTATTGGGTCATTGGAATCACAGCAATTAGCTTTCTCTTAGGAATATTAGTGGTAACTCCAATTGGAGGAGCCGATATGCCAGTCGTAATTTCCCTCTTGAATTCCTATTCAGGATTAGCCGCCGCCATGACTGGATTTGTGCTGAAAAATCAACTCTTGATTATTGTGGGTTCTCTAGTGGGCGCCTCCGGAATCATTTTGAGTCAAATTATGTGTAAAGCCATGAATCGTTCCCTCGCCAATGTCTTGTTTGGTGGATTTGGAAGCGCAGATTCGGGTGGAACCACGAAAGAAAGTTCTGGCTATACCAAGGTCAAAGATTGCTCGGTAGAAGAAGCCGCGATCATTTTGGGCGATGCGACTTCTGTCGTGATGGTTCCCGGATATGGCTTAGCTGTTTCTCAAGCGCAACATACTGTCCGCGAATTAGCAAATATCCTGCAAAAAAGAGGAGCCAAGATCTCTTACGCCATTCATCCGGTCGCTGGACGTATGCCCGGCCATATG
Source organism: uncultured Planctomycetota bacterium (assembly GCA_964530615.1). Taxonomy (GTDB): domain Bacteria; phylum Planctomycetota; class JBBTDB01; order JBBTDB01; family JBBTDB01; genus JBBTDB01. Next base: position 103,843 of record CAZHAR010000008.1, read on the forward strand.
AATATACTCCTAGCCGAAGCCAATATTCCCTACGAACAACTAATTGAAATGGATACGATTAATCCAGAATTCAAAAATACCGATGTCGTCATTATTTTAGGTGCGAATGATGTGGTCAACCCGGCCGCCATTAAAGATAAGACTAGCCCTATTTATGGAATGCCGATCCTCAACGTTTTTGAGGCCAGAACCGTATTCGTTATCAAACGTTCTTTAGGCTCCGGATTTTCGGGAATCATTAATGATCTTTTTAATTATGATAATACTTTAATGATTTTCGGAGATGCAAAAAAAGTTTTAACCGATATGATTACAGAAATGAAACAGCTTTAATCTTTTCTTCAAATGCTCTTGGACAAGCATCTCGTTCTTCAGACTTCTTCGATGCTTGTCTTTTATAAGGAATTGCTTTTATGGCCCAAGTCAATTTAAACCAAAAGGAAATCCATTTTAAAATTGTTTATTACGGTCCCGGTGGAAGTGGAAAAACAACGAATCTAAATATAATTCATCAAAAAACTCCCAACGAAAATCGTGAAGATCTGGTTTCTCTTTCAAATGAAGGCGATCGCACCTTGTTTTTTAACTTTATGCCGCTGGATTTAGGGCAGGTTCGTGGCGTTAAAGTCAAATTTGGCATTTATACAGTCCCTGGACAAGCCTATTATAATTCGACGCGAAAGCTGGTTCTTCAAGGAGTCGATGGTATTATCTTTGTTGCGGATTCTCAAAATAAAAAATTGGATGAAAATCTTCAAGCGGTGAAAAATTTGAAAGAAAACCTTGCGGAATATGGGGTGAAAATCGACACGATTCCGATGGTTTTTCAATATAATAAACGCGATCTTCCTGATATTATGCCGGTGGAGGAGATCAATAAAAAACTCAATTTGTGGAAGAGACCCTACGGGGAAGCGACCGCAATCAAGGGAACTGGCGTGTTACCCACATTCAAATCTCTTGCCACATTGATTGTCGAAGAGTTTCGAAAAATCTCCTAATTATTTTTTTAAGGCTTCGCCCACAAGCCGCGAAACCAGTTTTCCATCCAGTTGTCCCGGATACTTGCCCATAACGGTTTTCATCACGAGACCCTGTTGTTTGATATCCGTTACTTTAAGTTCGATCAGAACGTCATGAACCCTTTGACGTGTCTCTTCTTCACCTAATTCTTTGGGAAGATACGGTTGAATATATTGGATTTCGGACTCTTCTTTGATCGCTAAATCTTCTCGTTTTCCTTGACGAAACGCCTCTATGGATTCTTTTCGTCGCTTAATCGCTCGTTTTAAAATCGCCACAACTTCGGTCTCAACGAGAGGTAGTTTTGCTCCCGGAGCCACTTCTGCAGTTTGAATATCCGCAAGCAATCCGCGAAGAACACTTAATTTTTCTACCGACTTCGCTTTCATTGCTTGTTTAATCTCTTCCTGAATACGTTCTTTCATCATAATCAATTACTCATTTCTTTTTTTATTCAAAATCCGACGATAAGATTCAAGTGGTTCGGATCTCGCTTTAGTTCCAAGATAAATTCACGGGTCACATATCCAAAAATCCAAAAACAAGAAATTCCGAGAGCCCAAACTCCTAGCGGAAACTTCACTTTAAGTTCAGCTTCTGCCCCTAAGAGTAAAAAATAAAGGAGTACCAGTAAAACACCCAAAGTCGATTCTACACAAATCCAGAGTCCCTTTTTACTCTCCCCATTTTTTTGTTTGAGCATTTCCGCATTGTTTTCATGGGCAAGGCCTACCTGTAACGGATTTTTGCTCTCTCCACTTTTTTGTTTGAGCCTCTCCCGATAAAACGTCAGCAGAATGATATCTCTTATAAATCCTTGCCCCAAAAGAAGAATTCCGCTCCATTTGAAAATATCTTCTATGTTTAGTTCCAAAGTTTCAGGAGTTTTCCAAAAAAGGAACGGGACACTTAATAAACCTAAAATCCCAACAACCACTTCAACTTTGTCATAAGCACTTTTCATAAAAATCATTCCCCTTAAAAAACGGTTATTGATATTGCTGAATTTGTAACTGGATCTGCTTTTTAGCTTCACCCGAGGCGGCAGAAATGGCTTGAGCAAAATAGTGTTCCGCCAGTTTGTCATTTTTCATTTTCTTGAGATGTTCCCCGGTTGCAAGAAGATAATACGGGTGGTTTTGAATCAATTGGCAACTTCGCGTAAAATAAAATAAAGCCTCTTCCATCTTTTCCATTTTTTGGCAACATCGCCCCATTTCATAAAAAGGTTCTGATTGAGTCGGCGAAAGCAAAAGGACTTTTTCTAAAAATTTTTTTTGGACATCACTCTTGCCTTCCTGTTCCGCCAGTCGAGCAGAAAGTAACAACAACTCCCAATTTTTTTCAAGAATGGCAGACTCTTCTTTCAATAAATCTCGCGCAATCGAAATTTTGTTTTGTTCCAGCGCAATATGAATAGCGGATACTTTAGTGTAATAATCCGAAACCTTAGATTGGGTTGCTTTTAAATAATGATTTAAAGCCTCTTGCGCGTTTCGTAAAATAGTCCGGTGAACTTCTCCCATTTGAAAATAAATCCAGGATTCTGGAAGAGAACCTTTTTCTTCCATCTTCAAAAGTTGTTGTAAATCGTTTAGTGCATTTTGAGTATCCCCTGCGCCTAAATCTGTTTTAAATCGTGTATACCAGAAGATAGGCATCCCCTCATCCACATTTTCAATCAGTTTTAAAGTGTTCAATGCTTTAGGATATTCATTACGCTCGTTTAAAAATAACACAGAGACTAACATAGATTGATAAAACAATTCTTTTTCTTGAAGTGTTCTTCTAAATTTAAAAAAAAGTCCAGTTAACACAAGAATCAATCCAAAAAAAAGAATCCCGATCCCAAAAACCGCTTTTTTTGAAGCAAAGCCGAAAATCCTTCGTTCCTCAGAGACAAACGGAGAAAATGAGGGTTTCGGGATCGAAGAAGACGGGCGTTTCGCACTCGAAGAAGTGGAAGGAAGCGGAGTCGCTATCGCAGGAGCAACGACCATAGATTCTATGTAAGAAGGAAGAGATTGCTCCGTCATTACTTTTGTCGGAGCATTCGAAGAAAGGAAAGACGGTTCTTTTAGAAGACTTTCAGGAGGTTTTGTATTTGACGACAAAGAAGAATTTGGCTTATTTTCCGAAGAAACGGCCTTATTTTTAGAGGTTTCTATTTTTTTATTTGAATCTTTTTCTTTTTCTTGAAGCGCAGTGGCATCCAGAAAAGTAAGAATCTCTTTTTTCAATTCTTTCGCGTTCTGATATCGCTCTTCTCTATTTTTCTGAATACATTTGACCACAATTTGATCCAAAGTATCTGGAATTTCTCGACGAGAATAGCGAGTTTGCGATTTTCCTTCTTGCCTTTTTTTATTCAGTAATTCTTTCGGAGAGGGCGGCATCTTATTTACCGCCATATCCAAGACTTCTAGTGGATCTTCTGCTACAAAAGGCAAGTGCGTCGTTAGCATCTGGTACATAATGATCCCTATCGAATAAATATCACTGCGTTCATCAATTTCTTCTCTTAATCCCATCGCTTGTTCTGGAGGCATATATTCCGGAGTTCCTAAGACACACCCTGCCATCGTTTGAAAAGGGATATTTCCTCGTTCATTGACCATTTTAATCACGTGCGCGTTACGTTCTTCCACAGAAACATTTTTCTCATTTTGTCGCAACTCTTTTGTAATTGCGATTCCCCAATCAAGAACCAACACTTCTCCATATGCACCCAACATGATATTTCCAGGCTTTAAGTCCCGATGAATCACCCCTTTGGAGTGAGCAAAGGACAAACCATCCAAAATTTTTAGAAAGATATCTAAAAGGTGAGAGAGTGGGACTCGTATCGCTGGAAATCGAATAATATTCCGTAAAAGATCTTCTAAACTTTCTCCTTTAATTTCTTTCATCGCAAAATAAATATTGCCATAGTCATCCATTCCTAATTCATGTACTGGCATAATATTAGGATGTTCTAACTGTGCGGTAATTCTTGCTTCTTGAATAAACCGAGCGATATTTTCTTCGGCTTCTTCGTCATTTCCAATTTTTACAAGTTTTAAAGCAATATGCCTCTGCAACCGTTCATCAAAAACTCTCAAAATGCTTCCCATACCCCCTTCAGCGATATTTTCTATGGAAGTGTATTGCGTTTTTTGGAGATAACCCAATTTCTCGATTAAAGCGGCTACTCTTGGATTTGTTGAAGTCATAAGTCTTTCCTGATTTGGAATAGTGAAATAAAAGAAAAGAATTCAAAAGTGTTTTAAAGTGAAATGCTGAGTTTCAAATTTTTCTGTATAAGTTTCATAAACCCTCCGATAATACCCTCAGAATAGGTAAAGCATAAGGATAGTTGTGTTAGGGAAGGAGATTGTTCCTTGGAAAACTGTATAAAAAAATCGGCTCCATTAAAAAAATTACAAAATCCATCTAAAATTTTTCCTCACCCAGAACATCTTTCTTTAGAGGAACTGGTGGGGCAGTTATTTATTTTTCGTTGGGATGCTGGAAACGAATCCGCCACAGAAGAACTTTTGCAAAAGTTTAAACCGGGAGGATTTATTTTATTTGGAGGCGAACGAAAAACAACGTCTACTTGGATTCAACACTTCCAACAAGAAAGCTCCTTTCCTCTCTTTATCGCTTCAGATATGGAGCGCGGGGTTGGCCAACAAATTCGAGGAGGAATCGAATTTCCTTCACAAATGACCGTTTCTTCCACCGAAAATCCTCAATACGCGTTCCAAATGGGATATCATACCGCGCTTCAAGCAAAAAGTCTTGGGGTGAATCTGCTTTTTGCCCCCGTAGCCGATGTCAATAATAATCCGGAAAACCCAATTATTAAAGAACGATCTTATGGCTCCGATCCACATCGCGTCGCTCAATATTGTCAATCCTATATCCGTGGGGCCACTCAAGGGAAAGCACTCTCTTGCGCCAAACATTTTCCCGGACATGGAGACACCACACAAGATTCCCATCATACCCTTCCGGTCATTCAAAAAACGCTGGAACGATTGAAATTAATGGAATTGATTCCTTTTCAGGCTTGTATTCAAGCCCAAGTCCCGATGATAATGACTGCTCATATTCTCTACCCGACACTCTCCGATCAGGTCGCCACACTTTCTTCCGAAATTTTAACGCAACTTCTGAGAAAAGAGCTTGGATTTCAAGGTTTAATCGTCTCTGACGCGCTTACTATGAAAGGATTAGCTGATTATTGTTCCGAATCCGAGGCGATTCTTCGAGCGATTCGAGCCGGGATCGATTTAATCTTGATTCCAAAAAATCCAGAAGAAGCCGTTCTTTCGCTGATGCGCGCGGTTCGAGAGAAACAAATTTCTCGAAATCTTTTGGAAGTAGCGGTACAAAGAATATTCCATTTCAAACAAGAATTTCAAATTCATGAAACTCCGCCCTATTTATTGGAAGAGGAAGGTCAAAAAATTTCTGAGGAAATTGCTCAGAAATCGATTCTTCACGAAGGTACTCCTTGGAAGAGTACTAAAGACGATCAGTTTCTCTGTTTTTTACCGTCGAATCAACCCGAATTAGCGGGTCCTTTTTTAAAATCAATGGAAGGACGAGCCACAACCTATTCCTCTCAGTTATTTAAAGTTTCTCCAGCGCTTATTCCTGTCATTTTCAGTGAAACCAGAGCTTATGGAACTCCAGTCTCTTCTGAAAAGATGTGGGGAGATATGGCCCGATGCATCGAAGCTTCAAAACGATGTATTTGGTTCGGATATCCTTCAACAAAGACTTCTCTTCCGCCCTCTGAAAGTATGTTAAGAACTTTTGGAACCGCGAAAGTGAGTCAACTCGCCATAGCTAAACTGCTTCAAAAGGGTGGCTAATTTGTTTTGAAAAATGACTTTATTTAAAAACTTGGTTCGTGCGTAGTTCACTCCAGAGTAAGCATATTGAGTGCGGTTGCATAAACGCGGCCGCCTTCCGAACCCCAGGCATCAATGGGGTCCCAAGAACCAGCGGCGCATCCTTCAGTCTTTTGGGTAGATACTAATGCTTTTACCACCTTACTGTTCCAGGTTTTCCATTGCTCTCCGCCGACATGAAACATTGCGAGCGTCCCATAATACCAATAGTAGAAATCAATCGTGCTTTCTCCATCAATGCCGCCAGTATTCCATTCCGGGAGATTTTCCATTAAGAGTTCCGCGCCACCTCTGATCGTGGGATTTTTTGCTGGATCTTCGCCCATAAAAATGCGGGCGGCCATACCCGCGGCGGTCATCGCTTCAGAAGGTGCAAATTTACCTTCAAATCCGGCTAAGCGTGCTCCGGGGTCACCGCGTCGCATATAACCAACGCGATAGTAACTATCATCAGTCGCGGAATCGTACCAATTTTTAGCGTATTCAAAGGCTTCTACAGGAACATTTAAATTCGCAATTTGTGCCGATTTTAGAGCCATCACGGCCCAAGCGGAAACAGAAGAGTCATTATCCCCACTTTGGGGTTCATAGCGCCAGGCCAAACCGGGGTTTTGGGCCTTTACCAGATAATCAATCCCTGCTTGAGCAGTACCTTTTAAGAGAGGACTTCTTCCGCTAATTTCGTAAGCTTCTGTCATTGCCAAGGTGGCAATAGCATGGTTATACATATAATGGGTCCCTCTTTTCTGAGGACCAAAAGAACCATCGGGTGTCTGAGTCTCTTTCATATATTTTAAAGCATTACGTACTTGCTCCTTATAAGTTCCACTCCGATGGGTATTTCCGGCAGCAAGGAAGGCGAGAAGGGCAAGCCCGGTTTGTCCTATAGTAGTCCACTCTTTTCCGGGGCCACTGCAAGTCGAATCTTTACAGTGGGCCATAAAATTATCAGCAGACCAATATCCTTCAGAACTTTGGTGATTTTTTAGCCAGACTAAACCCGCAGATAGCGTGGTTTTTGGAGATTTTCCGCTTTTTTTACGTGCAATTCTTTTCTTGCCAAAAGAAATACCGCAACCGCTTTCCTTTTCTGGGGGTTGTATAATCTTTAGTTCTGGAACCAGTTCATTTTCTTCAACTTCGGGTTCCTCTTGTAAAGGATCTACATGGAACGGTTGATCTGCGATCACAGAGTCTATTTTGAATTCCATCTCTTTCGGAAGGGCGCCAGCCAACGCGTCTAAAAGTTCTTTGATAAAAGACTGATAATCCTTTGACCCATAGATCACTACGGAAAAGCCTTCCTCAAATGTTGCGGATTCGACTTGAAGCAGTTTAAATTTTCCATAAAAACGGCCATCAATGCGACTGATCTCTCCAAGAAGAATAGAGTGCACCTCCAAATCTTTTAGGCGTTGTTTTTGTGTTTTGGCCAACTCTAGAACTTGTGCTTCTCCTGAATATGTTTTTTCCGGAAAAAGTTCAAGTACGTTTATTCTTGAGGCAATCAAAAATTTTTTCATTGCCAGATGCGCTTCGACGAGGCCAGCCGTAGTTTTTCCCATATCCTGAGTCGCTTCGCCTAAAGCCGTAAACTCCATTACCACAAGTTTGGGGCCGTTTTGAGCCCAAATCGGGCTCATCCCGAAGATCAAAAAGAACAGGAACCCAAGATATTTCATAGAATACTCCTGTAATAAAAAAAATAAAAAGTGCTAACGATCCATTCTGATCAAAAGTTCATTTAAATGGGTTATTTCCAAATAAATGTCTGCGAAAAAGAAAAATACTTCTTGAACTCCACGAATCTTTTCGTGTAGACTGAAGTTATGCTTGGAAGCACCATCTATTTTGTTAGGGGATTTTATGAGTTCGTCCGCTTGTTGTTATTTAGATTATAATGCCTCAACTCCCATTCATCCGCAAGTGTTTGAGACTTTTTTAAAAGTCTCGAAGGACTGTTTCGGAAATCCGGCGAGTTCCCATGCCTTAGGGCAAAAAGCGCAAGCGTGGATTCAAAAAAGTCGAGAAATTATTGCGGACGTGCTGGAGTGTAAACCTTCTGAAGTGTGGTTTACCTCGGGTGGAACAGAGTCCAACAATTGGTTCCTGAAAATGCTTCCCTACCCAGAGTCCAGAAATCATGTAGTGGTGTCCGCAATGGAACATAAATCCATCCTAAAAACCGCTCAATTTTTAGAGAGTCGTGGACAAATCAGCCTTTCTGTTTTACCTGTAAATAGCTCGGGGCAAGTGACCCTTGAGGAATTTCGTCGATCGGTTCGTTCCAATACCGTTTTGTTATCGCTCATGTTGGCTAATAATGAAACTGGAATTCTTCAACCCATCGAAGAACTCAACTCCTTTTGTAAATCACGATCTATTTTGCTTCACACTGATGTAGTCGCCGCAATCGGAAAGATCCCGCTTTCCTTCAATAAATTAGGAGTCACAGCACTTTCGATTTCTGGCCATAAATTGTATGCACCAAAAGGAGTGGGTGTTCTTGTGTTGAAAGAAGGAACCCTTCTTGACCCTCTGATTCACGGATGTGGTCAGCAATGCGGGTATCGAAGCGGAACGGAGAATGTGGCGGCAGTGGCGGCACTAGGAAAAGCCTTTGAATTGTTACAAAAAGGAGAGTTTCACGCAGAAGAAACTCATCGACTCACTCAAAAATTACAACAGGAACTTAGCACGGGATTACCCTTTCGGCCTGTGTTTCATGGGGCTGGAGCGCGTCTTCCGAATACGTTAAGTGTTGCATTTCCCGGATATTCTGGACATCATCTCTTACAATCGCTCTCCGCGCGAGGAATTTATGTTTCTGCCGGAGCCGCCGCAAACACCGGAGAACCCTCTCATGTACTAAAAGCAATGGGAATCGCACTTCCGCTTACACAATCGACCTTACGCATTAGTTTAGGATGGGGAAATACCGCAAACGATATTAAATTTTTTATGGACACTTTATCTGAAATTCTCGTTAAAAAGGAGGCCCACATTGCCTAAATCCATCCCTTTTATTAAAACCCTTCCAGAATTGCTAAAAGCCCTTCAACCGATTAAAGCCGGAGACGTCGACGCGTTCTCCCGCATTTTAAGTTCAACCCGACTCTCGAGAGAAAGCATTCAAAAATATTGTTTTTTTCGAAAAGAAGGGTATACCCGAAATCTGGTGATTCGTACCGAACACTATGAGTTATTGGTTCTTTGTTGGGATGTTGGCCAATATAGCCCTATTCATAACCATCAATCTCAAAATTGCTGGATGTATGTCGTCGACGGAATTCTTGCAGAAACGCTTTATAGCGTTTCCGAACTTGTTGAAGACCGCGTTCAACTGAAACAATTGAAAAAAACACAATCCGATCCCGGAGGTTTTTTCTATATTAATGATGAGATGGGACTTCACCGCGTGAGCAACGGGGGAACGGTTCAGGCGATTAGCCTTCATCTCTATTCCTTTCCGTTTGATACCTGCAATATTTATTCAGAAGATTCAGGAGTCGTCACACAGAGAGTGTTGCAATATTACTCGGTCGACGGAAAAAAATTGGAAACCGTGAAAATATAAAGAGGAGGGGCCTTGCTAGAAAATCCTCGTCAGTAACGTTTCGGTGAGCTTGGTATTCACAATATCTTTTAAGGTATTCACCACACTCCCTGCACGAGTTTCTTTTCGACGCAAAGAAATCCAGCGTCCTTCGCCCACCGTTTTATTGCGATCAAATTCAAAGCGAACACTCTCCACATCGACAATAAAATGATTCGCCTGATCTTCTTTTCGAGGAGAGCGAAACCAAGAATAGTTATCAAAAATCCAATCCATGATTTTAGGAGTAGGATATAAATCTGCAATAGAAATTTCTTCGCCCATCCGGCGACTTTCGATGACACGTTGCCATTTTTCTTCGAGCGGAATTTTAGGATTAGCAAGAAAAACAATCAGATGTTTTCGATCCAGATTTTTATTTTGGCGATTTTCAAATAAAGGATAACAGGTTAAAAGAGTGCTATTTTGGGGATCTGGAAGTAAATTAATTTTATTCATAAATCATCTGTTTTGAATCGAAGTTTTTTTTTGCCCTATTATAGTAACGTCCTCTTGTTGTTTTGGGTATTTTTTTTCAAAAAATCTTTCTAAAATGAAACAAAAAATTGTAAAGAAAGTTTTAGGCATGAATTCAAATCCTACAGATCTTCTTGTGTGGCGAAGCTCTTTTTTGGGAATACTTTTATTTGGAATTGGCAATGCTTCTCTGGATCTGTGGTTTTCTCAAAATCCTTACGGATTCTTTTTTTATCCTTCTTTTTTAGCCTTCTTTTTTCTCCTCATCAGCAAGGTTTCCACTTCAGAAAAAGCCATGGAAATATTATTAGGGGTTTTTAATATCTTTCTCCTACAAGTGTATTTAAAGACTTTTTTTGTTTCGAGTACAGCTTATTTGCTTTGGGTTCTTTTATTTTTAGGAAATTTAGCACTCCTTGCGATGGGCCGTATTTTTATTCTCCGCTATGCTCCAAAACTTCTGTGGCACTATTATTTTGGAATTTCTTGCGCCATCACTGTCGCTCAGTTCGCTTCCTTTTTTCAGAAAGCGTCCATGGAATGGATGGCTCTGGGGAGCTTTTTGGTGATTTTAGGACTCGGAATGCTTTCCTCCTTTCGGTGGGTTCCAGTCCTCGGTTTGCTTCTTTATTCCCTCGTAACGACCTATAACGCAGTTCCTTTTCTTTCTGGAGCCGACGGCAAACCCAATTTACTTTTAATTACTATAGACACTTTGAGAAAAGATGCCCTTTCCTGTTATGGCTCAAAGAATCCTACCCCTGTCCTTGATGCGCTCGCTCAAAAAGGGGTCTTGTATGAACAGGCTTATTCCACAGCTCCGTGGACTCTGCCTTCGATTTTGTCCTTATTAACCGGATTATATCCTAGCGCGCTTGGACTCGGAATCGAAACCGATCCGAACCAATTGCCCCCCCTGACCCATGAGTCCGAACCCTTGGCGTTAGTGCTTCATCGCGCCGGATATCGAACCCTTGGATTGGTTTCCAATTTTTGGCTCACTCAAACTCGAAAACTGGATATTGGATTTGATACCTATAAAAACTTTCCCGATGAATATTCCCCAGCACTCGACAATCCCCAACCGTTTTTTTTACGATTGAGTTACTGGATGTTTGAACCCCAAACGGCTTCTTCTGGCTCTTTTTTGTTGGATGAAGCGTATCAACGTTTGAAAAAAGGAAATGGAGCTTTTTTTCTGTGGGTTCATTTGATTGAACCTCATCTTCCCTATAATAGCCAAGTAAATACTTCAGAATTTAAGGGGAGCAAGGGGAATTTGAAAAATTTTGCTCATCTCAAAATGGATCAAGGAAGTATCAAAAAAGGAGTCTGGAAGTTCACACCGGAAGCACGCCAATTTTATCATTGGTGGTATGAGCAGGAAGTTCGAGAAGTCGATTCTCTTCTTGGACAATTTTTAGAACGGCTTCAAAAAGAAGGTTATTTAGAAAATACCTTAACGGTCGTTGCCGCAGACCACGGAGAAGAATTTTGGGATCATGGGGGAGTGATTCACGGACATACCCTCTATAATGAACTGGTTCAAGTTCCCCTGATTTTTCATTATCCTTCTCAATTAGCGCCGTCTCGAATTTCCACGAAAGTTTCTCATGTTCAAGTGTATCCGACCCTCCTCAAATTACTTGGAATTTCTAAACTACAAAACCCAACCTGGAGAACCGATTCTTTAGAAAAATCACTTCCCTTTTTCTTTTCGGAATCTCTCCTTTATTTTGAAGATCGAAAAGCTTTATTTTCGCAAGAGGGATGGAAGTGGATCTATTTTTACGGCCAAACCTCGGAAATCTATAATCTTGCTCAAGATCCTAAAGAACTAAATCCTCTTAAAATCAATATTCCCGAAGAATGGAAAAAAAATTTTGAAAGCTGGAAGCAAGAAAATCAGTCTATTAATGACCTCCTTGAAAAAGGACGAAGTCAAATTCATATTTCAGAAGAAGAGCGTCAGCGATTGCGTTCGCTGGGATATAACTAAGTTTGTTGAGACGCGGAAAAGTTATGAAGCAGATTTTTTGCCCCCTCTGTCGTACCTCCATTGAAGCCAATGAATATAACGAAGTTGGAATTTGTTGTCGTTTGTGCCGCTTTGAATGGCTTCCTTTAACCAATTCTATTGCAACAACTTATTGGGAAAACCATTCAGGGAAATTAGGGGCGTTAGCCGTACATTTAGGTTTTATTTCAACCGAACAACTCCAAAATGCGTTGCAAAGCCAACAACAAAAACGCCAACCTCTAGGACAAATTTTGATTTCAATGGGACTCTTGCAACCCCTTCAATTGGATTCTTTGTTGTTGCTTCAAAAATATAATCCACGCTATATTCAAGCGGCAGAAATACCAACCGTGGATACAAATTTCTTACTAAAAACGATCACTCTTTCTCCTGGAGAAATCACGAAGAGCCCAAGTTCAAATTACTTTGATCAAGAAGCTCTAGAGTTGATCCCGACCCCCATTTCAATCCCCGCAGTACATCCTCTTTTTCAAAAGGGACAAATTGCTCAGTACCGTTTGCTCAAACTTTTAGGGAAAGGGGGGATGGGAGAAGTTTTTCAAGCGGAGCAGGGTGTTTCTGGAAAAATTTGCGCCATTAAGGTTCTATCTGTTTCAGAAGTTAATAATAAAAAAGCACATCAGCGATTTCATCGAGAGATCAAATCGATTGTTCAGTTGATCCATCCAAATATTGTTGCACTCTTGGATTATGGAATTGAGGAAGGATATCCGTATTTGGTAATGGAGTTTTTGAAAGGAGAGACCTTAAAAGAATATGTGTGTCGAAAAAAAAAGTTATCCATTAAAGAAATACGCTCCCTTTTACAACAACTACTAGAAGCAATGGCCTTTGCACATAAACAACACATTATTCATCGAGATTTAAAACCCTCGAATTTAATGATGGATGAACACGGGACACTCAAGGTGATGGATTTTGGTCTCTCCAAAAAACTGCTTCAAGAGAATTCGGAGACCGTGATGGATACGCTCACCGAGCAAGGAACTTCTTTAGGGACTCCACTTTATATGAGTCCGGAACAAATTATAGGCGATATAAAGAAAATCGATCATCGCACCGATCTCTATGCAGTCGGAATGATTTTGTACGAATTATTAACGGGAAATCTTCCCTTTAGCTCGCCCAATATGAAACCTTATATTCAAGAAGTTCTCCATAAATCTCCTCCACCGCCCTCGTCAAAAAACAGAGACTTGGAACCCTTTTGGGATGTGGTTTGTTTAAAAGCGTTGGCCAAAGAAAAAACGCAACGGTTTTCTTCAGCGAAAGAGATGCTTCAAGCGTTAGGACCAGAAGAGCCAAAAACTTCCGAAAATTCGTCCCCACCTCTGAAACCCCAAAAAAAAGTGTGGACGCTTTTTTGATTGTATTTTTTGAAAACAAATAATACTTCTTTTAGAACAGAGAGCGATTTTTCTTGATTTTTTTAAAAAATTTGTTAATGTAGTTTCTTAAGAATGAAAGCAGGCTTTTTGTCAAAAGAAGCTTAATATTTTTCCTAAAAAATGGAAGAATTAGAGATCAATTCCCGCAAATTCGATTTTGTTTTCAATGAGAAAAGAAACATAAGAAAGTATTAGAAGGTTATTTAGTAACCCAAAAAGAAAGAAACGGAATGGTCTCCGAGGGGTGAGCATCGATCACTTCGTTATAGATGCTATTTTTTTGACATAAACCAACAAGGGTAATAAGGTTAAATGAGGTTGGAATCTGGAAGATCCGTCGATGGACGTTTACCAAACGCCTCAGCGGTGACCGTGACAGCTTACGAATTGTATAACCAGGGGAAACTGTGCGAAGTTGTTTCTCATCTCCGTGCCCATTCGGATTTAGAGGACGAAGAACTTTTATTCCTTTTGGCGAAAGCGTTAACTAAACTTCAGGAATATACCGAAGCCAAAAAAAATATTCAGAAAGTGCTTCAAAAACCAATCCTTAAAAGCACTCCAAAAGAATACGAGGCCCGCCTCTTTTTAGCAAACCTCTACTTAGAGACCGGAGAGATCAGCCAAGCAATCCGCGAATTTACGAAAATAAAAGAAAATCCGGAGGCTTGCGAAATTTATCGCTCCACTTTTAGTGGGCTTGCTTGTGCAAACGCTTTATTAGGACGCTTTAATAAAGCGTTTATGTGTTTAGATAAGGCACGTTCCTTTCCGGGCTCTGAAGAATCGGTCGACGCCGATTTTGGCTTTATTCTCTTGGTGGAAGGATCGTATGAAGAGGCCTTGAATATTTTTGTTGATGTTTTTCGCAAACAACCCGACAATGTCCGAAATACCTATCATTTGGCGAACACTCGCTATCTTTGCGGTCAATATCAACAAGCCATAGATATCCTGAAACAAGGAATCTCCCGCGAACCCCAGGCGATTTTTTTACGTATTATGATGGGAGACATTTATAAAGCGTTAGGGAAATACACAGAGTCCATTCAACATTATCAACTTTGCTTAACGATCTCCCCCAGATCCGAAAAAAAAGATTATATTCTCTTTCAGCTTGCGAATTGCGAACGATTTTATGACTATCAAAATCAGTCCATTCAGGACTATCAGCAATTATTAAAAAACTGTCCGCGAAGTCACTATAAACAAGCCGCGGCGAGCTATATTCGCAATTTAAATCGTCACGTACAACAAGGAATTCAGGAGCCGATGAAAATCTTCCAATTTCCTCGGTTTCTCTCAAGACGCGAACGCTTTTTCCCGTTAGCGATCGCGCAACTTCTTAAATTTTGGAACATCACTAAAGAACGAATTCAAATACCCCTAGAACGAATCGAAGCTGGCATTTCTTTAGCCTATTTACGAACTTATGCCAGAAAATTCGGGTTGGAGCAAAAATGTTTTGTCTCCACTCTCGAACAATTAAAACGTATTCTCGCTTTAGGTTTCCCGATCTTGGTTCATGAATATGCAGGACTTCAGGGACATTATATTAACCTCATCGGTTATGATGACGCTAAAGAAGTGCTGATCGCTCAAGATCCGAGCTTCCATGAATCTCAAGAAATCCTTTATCAGACCTTTCTCAAAAACTGGAAATTTCACTCCTACAAAGCCTTTCTTCTTTACCCACAAACTAAAGAAGCACTCCTTCAAACAGAAATTTTTGAAGAAAAACCAGCCTTTGATCTTTTTGATGAAATTTCTTTGTTACTAGAGGACGGAGAACAAGAGAAAGCGATTCTTAAACTTCAGGAACTTCGTGAAAAATATCCCGAGGATCGAAGCGGACTCCGGTTGGAAATTGAGATTAATCTTCAACAAAAAAACAATGTCTATTCCGAAAAACTGGCCAAAATGGCGGTTCAAACTTTTCCAGATGAATATTGGACACACCGTCTTTTAGGAGACAGTTACTTTAATCTTCAACAATACGACTCGGCCCTAATTTCGTATATTAACGCCAAAACAAGTCTTCCCAAAAATGCGGAACTTCTTGCCAAAATTGGAGAAACACTCATTTTCTTGGGAAAACCAGAAGCCGGAATCCAATCGCTACGAAAATCGATCCGTCTTGATCCTCGCGATTTCTGGGCGTACGGAAAACTCGGTTGGGGTTATTTGAAAAAATCTCAGTTCCGCAGAGCCGAAGAACAAATGCTCTATGCCTTAGATTCCACTCTAGATTATAATGATACTTGGGGTTGGCTCCATGCTCAACTTGGGGTACTTTATCGTCACTGTCAACAGTATGATAAATCGGTTTTACATTTGAAAAAATCGCTCACAAGTCATGATAAAGAACCTTGGTTTGAAGAAGAATATCAAAAAAGTTATAAACTTCTTCGCGATCTCTCGTAATTGAACACGTTTTAAATATTCTCAGAAAGCTATTTTACTTCTCCATGCCCAAACACCAGATTCTTATTCTTGGAAGCACTGGCTCCATAGGGAAAAATGCCCTGTCTGTTTTAGAAGGGCTTTCTCAAAATTATCACGTTTTTGGACTCAGCGCTCATAAAAATCTTCCTCTTCTTCTCCAACAAATCGAACGCTTTCAACCTAAAATCGTGACGATTACGGACGAAGAAACCTACGAAAAAGCTAATTCTCTTCGCCTCACTCCTAAACTATGCTTCGGAACGGCAGGATTGACTGAAATGATTCACGATCCCGCAGTGACCTTCGTTTTGTCTGGAATTACTGGCGCCGCAGGACTGCTTCCCTCTTGGGAAGCGATTCAAGCTCAAAAACCCCTAGGATTAGCAAACAAAGAATCGTTAGTGATGGCTGGACATCTTTTGATGAAAGCCGCGCGCGAAAAACAAACGCCTATTATTCCGATTGATAGTGAGCATAGTGCCATTTTTCAATGTCTCCAAGGCGGAAAATCGAATCAGATTAAACAAATCATTCTCACCTCTTCTGGAGGCCCTTTTCGAAACACTCCACGCGAATCGTTTCCCCATATTACTCCAGCTCAGGCACTAAAACACCCGACCTGGAACATGGGAAATTTCATTACCATCAATTCGGCTACGATGATGAACAAAGCGTTAGAAATCTTGGAAGCACATTGGCTCTTTGACCTTTCTTTAGAACAAATCCAAGTTGCGATTCATCCTCAATCGATTATTCACAGTATGATCGAATGGATCGATGGATCGATTCTGGCTCAACTCTCTGAACCCGATATGCGTCTGCCAATCCAATATGCATTGACTTATCCCGAACGCGCACCCGCAAGTTTTACTCGGTTCTCTTTTGAAAAATTCGCTCGCCTTGAATTTTTTGAACCCGATTATGAACGCTTCCCTTCCCTTCGTTTAGGACAAGAAGCTGTTCGCCGTGGTGGAACCTGCGGAGCCATATTAAATGCCGCAAACGAAGCGGCCATCGAATTGTTTTTTCAGGGACAAATTACTTTTGATAAAATTCCTCAATGGGTCCAAAAAGCTTTAGAAACGCATCCCTTTCTTCCACATCCAACCTTAGAAGAAATTTTGGTGGCGGATCAATGGGCAAGAGCGGAGGTCAACGACTATGTGCTTACTCTTAACTGATTCGCTTCCCTTTCTTGAATTTTTCCAAAAAATTTTTTTATTTGTGGAAGTATTATTCGGAATCGGTCTGCTCATTTTTATCCATGAATTCGGCCATTTTCTGGCCGCAAAACTCTTTAAAGTCCGCGTCGAAATTTTTTCGCTCGGTTTTGGTGCACCCATTCAAATCGGACGCTGGAAACTCAGTACCGTTTATAAAGATACCGAATATCGACTCGCTATGGTTCCGTTTGGCGGATACGTCAAAATGGCTGGAGATTGGCCCGGCGAAGATACCACCGGAGCAAACGACGAATTTACCTCAAAGCCAGTCTATCAACGCATGATTATTATGGCGGCCGGGGTCACCATGAATGTTTTTTTAAGTATTTTCCTCTTTGTGATTGCGTACTATATTGGGGTAAACTTCCACGCGCCCAAAGTCGGATCTGTCGCTTCTGGGATGCCCGCATGGCTCGCTGGTATCAAATCCGGAGATCAGATTTTTGAAATCGATGGCGAACCTATTTTTACATTTGATGAAATTATTCCTCTGATCGCTTTTTCTCAAGAAGAAGTAGAAATCAAAGTGAAACGGGCAAAAGATCAAAAACCCGGTGAATTTGAAACCAAAATTTTTAAAGTGAAACCCGCTTACGATGAACAACTTGGTTTTCGTGCCATTGGAATTCGACAGTCTTACAAAAAAAACGGAAAGATAGTTCCCGGGTTAGCCGCCTATGAAGCCGGACTCCGAACCGAAGATGAAATCGTGAGTATCAATGGAGAACCCGCCAAATCCAAATCGAATAGCGAAATTTTGAGTTATGCCCATGATGTACTCGAACCCAAACCTATTGAAATCGAAGTAATTCGCCCCTCTGAAAATAATCAAAAAAAAACCATCAAACTTCATCCTAAAGAAATCTCCTATTTTATTGGAATCGCGATGAGTCATCGCTTTGTTGACGCGGTTCGTGGAGTCGCTTCAGAATTTTTTCAGGCAGGCGATGAAATCCTGCTCGTCGATGGGAAATCGTTACATGTTTTCCATAAAATCCGGGAATATGCTCAAAGTCTCGATACTACGCAATATCCTCACATTCGTTTTGAGATAAAACGGAACGAAAAACCACTCACGGTAGAGGTTCCCACTTCAATTTTACAAAAAGACGATTTTTATGGAGATCTGGCTCCCAAATCAAATAATACGATCCTCGGCGATATCATTCCCGATAAACCCGCCGAAAAAGCAGGTTTTCAGGTTGGGGACCAAATTATTAAAATTGATCAAAAAAATGTGGATTCTTTTGCAATCATGTCTTCTCTCATTTCTAATTCTGGCGGAAAACCTTTAGAAATCACCTTCCTCCGGGATCAGAAAGAACAAACACTCCAAGTGACTCCGGCGACCCGCTATTTATTCGAACTAGGAATTGAAGTAGGCCCTGATCTTCTCGAAAAACCGCTACGTTCTGAAACCTTCTTTGAAGCCATCAGCCTCGGTTTTAAGCAAACAAAGCATATGGCACAACAAGTTTTTTTAATGCTAGTAAGCCTCTTTACGCGCGAAGTACATCCGTCCAATTTAGGTGGACCTGTGACCATTTTTCAGGCCTCCTATACCTTTGCTCAATTTGGAATCGGGCGAATGATCCACTGGCTCGCCTTGATTTCCATTAACCTTGCGATCATCAATGTCTTACCCATTCCTGTCTTAGATGGCGGACATCTGATGTTCCTTTTTTTCGAGAAACTCAAGGGCTCGCCTCTCAATCCTCAAACGATGTTGATTTTCCAATATATCGGACTCGTCTTTATCCTCATTTTAATGGTTTACGTCACCTTCAACGATATCTCTCGCCTCTTCTTCGGATAATCGTAACAACCCTTTTGGTTTTACTTCCCCTGAAGAGAATTTTTTGAAAAATCGGGAGACTTTAGCGGAAAATGACGTAGTATTCTTCATTGAAATGAATAATTGCAAAGAAGATTGCTGACAATAATTTATTAATCTGGATTAAAGAGCTATGAAGATTTCTTCAAAAATAAAAAAAGGATTGATTGGATTTTTTGGACTTTTATTGGCAGGGATCATTTACCTGTATTTTGCCCTTTATATCCCAGGGGAACCTGATTTTGAGGATCCTATTCCTACCCTGATTCCAAAAGACACTGCCCTTTTTATCCATCTTAATCATTGGTTTAATCAAATGGATCGGGTAGGAAAGTCCTCCTTTTGGAAAACCCTTGAGAATCGTCTTGAACGCTTTCCACAAACGAGCGAATGGAAAGCTCGAGCTGAATTTATTATGAAAAGCACTCAAACTTTAGAAAATAAAATCCAGCAAATTCCGGGATTGAGTCAATTTCAATTTGGACAGATGTTCAATCAAGAAGTCGGGATCGCGGTCCATATCGAATCCGTTAAAACACCTCGTCAAGATACAGTGGTCAAAGATCCAGAAATTCTTTGGGTCAGTAAAATGAAAACCGCAGAAAAACGGTTAGTTCATATGGCACTCTGGGGACTCCCCAAAGTGGCTTCTTTTACGAGTTTTCCGGACTTTCTTTACGAAAAATTAGATCAAGGGATCCACCACTTTACTTTAAAATCACTGATTCATGTGCCTAAACCGGGTTTAGAAAAAGGAGTTTATAGCTTTCAAGAATTCTATGTGTATCGTTTTTATAATTTACTCTTAATCTCGAACCAGCAAAAATTTTTGGAAAAAAGTATTGCTCTGATTGAATCGTCTTCCGCAAATAGCGCGAGTTTGGCAAATACGTTTGCTTTTAAGAAGGCCCAAAAAGAAACCCAAAATTCCGAAAATCTGATTTATATCAATAATCATATTCATTTTAAAAATTTTTATAATTTAGATAAAAATCTAGCGCCCGAAGGCTTGAGGTTCCCATTTCAGGAACTTTATGGACTCATCAAACAATCGTTTGACTTTAATTTTATGGATACACTCTCTGGCTATTGGTTCGCCGATTCTTTAATTAAAGAGTCTCGTTTTCATGCAAGTATCACGATGAGCGTAAACCAGAACCAACTTCCTGCTTATTACCATATTCTTTACAATCAGGAAGAAAAACCATTTGAAATACTAGACCTGATTCCAGAGGACTGTGCGTTTATTCGAGCCTATCGAACCGATATGGTTCAGGAATGGAACTCCTTTCGGAGCAGTAAATATTTTGCCCCTCTCGTCGTAAAAATTGAACAAATTATTAAAGGCGGAAATCAAGAATATGAGCGGATCGGCAAAAACTATTTTCAGACCGATATCCTCCCACGATTTGGAAACGAATATGCGCTTGTTGCCGCTTATCAGCATTTTTCCGAACATACCGTTTCTAGCGCCGTTCCTTTTCCCTATTTAGCGCTCATTTTCGAGTTTCCTCACCTCGATTTAAGAAAAGATTTAATCCAGTTTTTTGCCCGTGGTATTGGCTCAAATGATTTTGGAGAAATGATCGAAAAAGAAATCCATGGTAAAGAAGTTTATATCTTCCCGAAACTCGCTTCCTTGATTTCGGGATCAAACCTACCTTGTATTGGATTTATTGATCGATTTTTGGTGATTACTACCAATATCGATTTTTTTGAAAAACTGCTAAATGTCAAAGAAAAACGCACTCCGGGGTTAAAAGAAAATGCTGATTTTCTTCTGATGGGGGGAAACAAAGAGCAAAACCTTCTTCTCTATATTAATGTTCATGAATTACGACAATCCTTTATTCCCATTATTCATTTTTATTCCGAAAATTACGCCACCGCCTTGCAACGGGAAAATCGACAAAAAATTTTAAAAGAAAATCCTAAATGGTCTGAACTTGAAATCGACAAGCGAGTTGAACAGAAATTCATTGAAGATATTGAAGCTTATGATAAAGAGGGCAAACAAATACTTGACTCACTTAATTTTTTAAATAAAATAGGCGCATCAATGATGATGAGAGGGGAACAACTTCTGTTTTCGTTAGATATTTATCTGACCCCTAATTCTCAATAGAACATTCCTTTTTATCATTAACGATTTTATTGCCGAGATGGTGAAATTGGCAAACACACTAGCTTGAGGGGCTAGCGGGTGTTAAAAACCCTTGCGGGTTCAAGTCCCGCTCTCGGCACCAACTTTTTTTATACATCTCAGTTTAAGCTAGAGACACCTCTCTAGAACATCTTCTAACCCAAGATGTTTTTTTTTGTTCCTTTCCTAAAATATAAAATATCCCCAAGGAATATCTTCGTGACCGTCTCTCTTTTTTTTATCCGACATGGAGAGACAGATTGGAACCGAGAGCGCCGTATTCAAGGAATGTATGGAAATCCACCCTTAAATGAACGCGGAATTCAACAAGCTCAACGAACCTCTGCTTTTCTCTCTCAATATCCCTTTAATGCATTTTATTGTAGCCCCCTCATACGCGCGTTAGAAACTGCGAAAATTATCGCTGATCCTCATACGCTAACGCCCGTTTCTAATTTTTATCTCTCAGAAATGAATTACGGGGAATGGGAAGGAAAAAAACGAGAGGAGATTACGGGTTCATTTCCTCACGAAATAAAAACAGAGGAAGAATCGCATTTTTCTTGTCCGGGTGGGGAATCCTATTATCAGGCGTATCATCGGTTTTTCCAAACCGTCCAGAAAATCGTGCAACAGCATCCCCATCAGCAAATCGCCGTGATCACCCACGGAAGCGTTTTGTTATTATTTCTCTCCAAAATTTTAGGAACCTATAAAAACGCAGGGATATCCATTGATAATTGCTCCATTCATCGGGTCCTCTGGAACGAATCGGGGACATTTCGATTGATTACTTTAAACCAAATCCACCATTTGGACCCCGTATAAAAATTTAGCCCTTTTGTTTCAGACGCTTGAGACTTGTGTAAATTGCGATGATAATAAAGACAACTCCAAGCAGAACCAAGAAAACAGCACCGAGAGCATTTCGTTGAACCCCAAATAAAATCAAGTGTCCCACGGCATCAATTAAAATCGCGCTTGCGCCCGCAAAGAGATAAAATTTCAAATTTAGCCAAAACCCTAAACCGATCATCACTAAGCCGATAACCGCAATAATAACAGCATTGAGCGGATTTCCTACATTTAAAATATCCAAAGAAGAGGAGCCAAAAATCGTCAAAATCCCTAAGATTCTGAAAATTTGAGCGCTGATAAAACCCAAATCCTTTCGGTGAAATTCAGCGACCGCTACAAACGTGATCCCTAACGGAATTCCATAAAGTTGAGGATCACTCCATCCTTGGGTATAAAGGAAACAGAAAAATGCCAAATTCCAAAACATCACCCCCACAATACGAAAAAACATTGGGAGCCAGTTCCATGAAATCTGAATCGCGGACCAAGTGGGCAGTTGTAACGACAAAAAGAAATAATGGGCACCAAATAAGAGTAAATACTGAGAGAGTGCCGGAGTTAGCGTTCTTTCCAAAAAGACAAGCGATAGAATAGGAAGGGCCATTCCCGAGAGTAAAAAAGAACGAATGAGTGTTGTTTCCTTTAAAAAGAAATTTAATTGGCAGAAAAGGAAACTCACCGCAAGCAAACAGTGCGCAATATAGGCGTCCGAAATAAAATTCAACAAGAGGGAACGATATTTTAAAAAGAGAAACCCTTCCACTAAATGCAATTGAATCAGGAAATATAAATTCGGTTTGGAAAATCGAAGGCCTAATTTCCAAAATATCAAAATATTGAGGGCAATCGAAAGCATTGTCACTGCTTGAGTTTTTGAATCATGCTCACTTTGTTTTACAAAACAGATCGCGAGGAGTGACATCGTGGCCGCCATATAGGCAAACCACAACATTAACGGAATCATCTCTTCTCGTGTTTTCGCATCAAGCCATGACCGATTCTGTTGCGTTAATTTTAGGCAAACTAGGACCACGAGCGCATTCACTACGGCAAGAAGCGGAAGCACTAGCAGTTTATTTCGTCCTGTATCGGGCAAGAGATAGAACACGACAAAATATAAACCCGCGAGAAAAGCGAGATGAATCCCATAATGATCGATTTTCGATTTCGTCTTGAGCCATCGAAGCAAAAAATAAAAAGAGGCCCCAAATAGAGTCAGGAACGTGACCGGATTATGATGGTTTCCCAAAGTGGAAGCAATTCCAAGCCACAGTAACACCAGAGAAGCATCCAATTCTTTTTTCCAGACTAAGAAGCAAGAAAGCAGAAGGATTTCGAGAGAGGGGGTTCTGGGGGCAAAAGAAAAATCGAAATGAATCCCATGCTCTAGAGGCGCGATAATCCATAAAAATAGACCCGCAAAAAGAATTGAAGCGTATCCATATCCCTTCTTTGGATAACCTCGCTCTAGCACAAAATAGAAAGCCGCAAATCCCAAAAGTTCTATTAAGAGTCGCGACGAACTCCAGAGTTTTTGAAAAGTGGAAAGGGATGAAAAAATGTTGGAAAGCAAGGGTTCACGATGAAGGTACCATCCGCCATATCCCAAGAGAAATACCATTGCTAATAATCCGTAAACGGTTTCTCTTGCGGTATTTGCAGTCGCTTGAAGCCGTTCATTCGAAATTTGAATTAAACTAAATCCATAGATCATCATCATCATCAGAATAAACGCAGGTCGGAGATCCCAAGGAACCGGTTTCCAGGAAGCGATCCCAAAATGGGCAATAGGATAAGCAAGCACGAAGATTCCGAAAGTAAATAAACCCAACGCTTCAGGAGTTTTTCCAAAACGAAACGTCAAATAACTAATCAAACATCCAAGCAAATACGCAGACAGATACCAATCCGAAGCAAGGGGTAATGCGTGAACGATTAATAATAAGAAACTTCCAAACCCTAAAGCGACGAGCCCAGTTCCTTTCAAAGCGAGTTGCGCTTGAGGAATAAGAAAATAGGAGGTGGCGATGAAAAGACCCGCGACCGAAATAATCCAGAGCGGGCGGGCGATCAGAAGGCTGTGGTTCATTCCCCAAGGAAATGGGAGAAAGCTTCCACCTAAATTGATTAATAAGCAGACCCCGAGTGCAGTTTTCCAGGATTCTGAGCGCGAGAGCAAGGCTCCTGAAAAGAGGAGTATCGAAAGACCGAGCCACAAAAATTCGGTATGATGTGGAAGAATCGTTAAAAAAGGTGTCCATGCGCGGAAATACAGCAACAGACCTGATAAGGTGAAACCGAAGAGATATTGGAATTCTGGAATTTTTCGTCCAGTCCAAAAATATTGGCCTAAAATGAGAACCATCGTGGCGATTTCAAAAAAGTAAGGCGATTCTGATCCCGGAAACTGGCGAAGATGGGGATAACGCAACAAATAGCCTAAAAATGTAATCAAAAAAACTTGGCCTAGAAGGGCGAGTCTTGAAGGAGAATAGCTCCAGAAATTTCGGAACGCGATGGGGCCCAGCACGGAAGCGGTGGCTAATCCTAAAGGTAAGAGCGACCACCACGGAGAAACGGAGGTTCCTCGGACAAGATAGTTTCCATAAAAGAATAAAGTGCTTGGGATTATTCCAACGGCGAGCGTGTTCCAAATCAATGATTTTCGATCCATCAGGAAAAACAGGGTGGCGAGTAAAAAAATAGTGACGGTTCCCACATGAATTTGGGCATACGTCAACAAAAGTCCAGCGCCTAAAAGAGTTCCGAGTCCAATATCAATACGTGGGAGCCATAACGGGGCAGACGACTTGAAAAAGAAAGCCACCGAAAAATGTAATAGAAGCGCTAAAATACCCCAGTCTAGTCCCGGAGGATAATAAGCTCCAGGAAAAGGATCTTGAATCAGAAGTCGATAGAGTGGCGTATAAAGACTCAAGAAAAGCGCCGATAACAAGGGGAAACTGGTTTGAGGAACCCAAGCGTGACGAAAGAGTCCCGCAATTAATGCAACATGGGACAATCCAAAGAGCCAGAGTTTTGCGGGAAGTGGAAAATCTAAAGAGCCTTGTGGAATTTGTCTTAAAGAAAATAATCCAAATTCATAAAAGAAGCTCACTATAATTAAGGAAATACTAACGATCTGGAACGCCTGTTGCGTTAATTCTCTGGAAATTGAAAGGTGTTTCCATTGGAAGGAAAGAGCGCGCTTTGTGCTATAGAGGGTGAGTCCCATATAAAACAAAGAAGTGACCGCAATACAATTGAAAACGTCTTGTCGTAAAAAACCGTGAGTGATATAAAAACCGACCGCAATTCCAACACAGACAAGCGTGCCACAGAGATAAGCCACCTGACGATGAATTCCAGCCTCAACCGCAAAGCAAAGCGCGAAGGCGGTCATCGCGCCTAAACGCAACAGCCAATCGCTCTCATAGAAATAACGGACCTCGTAGAGAAAAAAACAAGGTAGAATTGAAGCGCTTAACCAACCCATGCTCCGGAGTTCTGGACAAGATTTCTGAAAAAATAACAAAACGGCACCAGAAAAAGCGAAATACAAAGAATAAGCGGCCGGCGGAGAGTGAGCCTGATCGAGGGATCCCGTTGCGAATAAGGCAGTCGCTAAGACCGCAGAACACAACATCCAGGATTTCTTTTTCCAGAACCAGTATCCTGCAAAGAAGATCGCTAACAAAGAGGCCGAGCGATAAATTTCCAAGTATTTCGCAAATCCAGGATGGCGACTGATGTCAAGCAAAGAATACGCATCAAACCAAGAATATTGGAGTAAGGGATCAATACGAACCAGCGTCAGACTCAAGAGTAGCATACCCGCAAAAATTTGGCTGGATCGTGACAGCCCCGCATAGGCTTTTTCAGGAATATTCGGATGACGCGCTAACAGAAAAACAAACAATAACAATTCGAGCGGAATGAGAGAGCATTGGACAAAAACTTCTGACACCACGATGATGGGCGTGATTCCAGAAGCGTAGAGCAACATCACAAAAACGACAATCGAAGGGAGTAGCAGAAATTGTGTCCAATAGAATTTTCTCCAGAGGCTATAGATCCAGATCAAATGAATCCCAAAGAGCGCCATAAACGCAGAAGGGAAGAGTCCGATATCATTGACTCGATAGGAAAAAGGAGAAATATTGTTGTTGTACAGTAAAAGAGTGGCTTGTAGCGCAGGTAAAAGCGGAAACCAAGACAGTATTTTTTTCTGGGCCACCGCAAAGGAAAAGCGTTCTAAAAGGAGAAGAACCGCAAACCAAATTCCTGCGAGTCCCCAAAAGTATAAGGCCCAAAATTCTTGATGCGGATGCCAGTATGCTTTCATCAGGCTCATCCACACCAGTGAAGCCATAAAAGACAAGATCCCGAAAACGTTGTGTTGATGGTGAGCGAATAACAAAAAGGAGGTACCCGTAAATAAAAAGAAATTAAGAATTTCTAATTTCTTGATGTTTATACTTCCGTAAGGACTAAAGATCATGAAGAGTCCGAGCGCATAGAGAAAAATGGCCAGTGGCCCAAATCCACTTTTATTTAATAGCAAGTGTCGCTTGACTTGGGGAAGCAGGGAAATCCCCGTGTAAAGAAGACTCAGGCTCACCACTAACAAATCCAACGGGATCCAGAACGCTGGAAAGCTCCGATTGATGAGCCAACATCCAATCGGGAAGAGGATCGTGGAAAGTTGAAGTAGTTCCAGTTTTTTCCAATAGTATCCAACACCAAAGAGTAAAAGGATTTGGACGAAATTTAAAATGGATTCTTTTTCGTAAGTGACTGTCGGTATATGCTGAATCCAGCCGGTACAAAAGAAAATGCTTGTCAATAGAGGGAGGATCGCCAAATGGCTCAAAGACAAAGCAAGATCTTTTCGGAAAAACCGTTTCTCTCGCTTGGTGGCAAGAACGCTTTCTTCGGGTACAGAGGTTGAGCTAAATAGTTTGAGTGCTCCAATCCAGCCTAAAGATTGTCCCAAGAAAATAATTTGGAAAGGCCAGAAAAATTGGTGGATCGCATGGTAAGTCACAAAGAGGTATCCCGCGGCCACTGCAAAACCCGCATAAATTTGCAAAATTCTCGGACGTAGCGGAGGAGAAGCAAGCGAGGCTATTTTGGCTAAAAACAGCGCGTAGAAAATGGAAGCAATCCCGCTCCACATTCCTTGAGCTAACGAATAACCGCCCAAGAGCTTGTGCCAGAGGGTAAGTGTTCCCTCTCCCAGAAATAGATAGGTGAGATAAGCTCCCAGAAATAAGCTCACAATCGCAAAATGAGCGACAGAGTTTAACGCGAGCCATTGTCCGGAAAAGTAAGAAACAAAGCGGAACGATAAGTAAATTCCAAGTCCACCCAAAAGATAGAAACTTAACGGAAAGAGCGGAGAGTAGGTTTGAAACCAAGTCAACATCAAGAAAAGTAGATGGTAATAGAAAAAGACTTGCTGTTCGCGACGTTCTCTCATTTTCCCAAAAGTGGTTTTTTGAGTCAGGGCCACCAAACAGACAAAGGGAACCAATAACCAAGTCGCTCGAAGAATCAACGGCGCCGGATAGCTCAGGTACCAGGTCCACAAAAAGAGGTAGGCAAAGGCCCCCATTTCATACCAAGCATTATGGAACAAGCGGAAAAAGCCATAGAGCAGAGCTACATAGAGCGGACAGGCAATCAGAGCAGGCCGAGAATCCGTCCAAGAACCCTGAACGAGAAACAGGGTAAAAACCAGAGATATCCCCGCAAAAAGTTGATGTACGGCACGATAAAACGAGGGCTTCCAATAAAACCGATTTCTCCAGCTATACCAAGCTAAGCCTACTAAAAAAGGCAAAAAAGTGATTGGATAATAACTTAACGGTAAGCGTTGCTCTTGTTGATATCCGAAGGTATTCTTGATCCAGGAAATCGTAGTCCCAAGTTCTTTAAATTCTTGTTTGAGGTAAGAAGGGAGCAAGAAGTAAACACCCAGCGAGAAAAAGAGCGATATCCTAAAAAGATAGGTTCGGACAAACAGAAAAGACGCTTTCCAATACACCACAGTAAGTAAAATAAGAGTTAACAAAAGGGGGCCGGGAATTGCCAGTTTTCCTACGGGAGGAGGGACCACGGCCAGAAAAATGCTGGAAATGGTTAGAATTAAACCGATCCCTGAAAACAAGGTAAATCGTTTTCGAGACTCTTCGGAAACATTAGCGTAGATCAGCAACCCACTCCCCAAAAGTGCTATCATCAAAGAATATCCATGAGAGGAGAGCGTTCCGCTTTGAGAAATACGGAAATAGAGATGAGCGAGAGTAAAGAGATAGAGATAGCTTAAGAGTCCATAAAATAAATTGGTATGCGCTGAAACGGATTGAGTCAGCTTCGGAAGAACGCGAATGGAGTATCGTTGACAAAGGGGGAAAAGGGTAAGCAATGGCAGTAAAAGAAGGACCTCTCGGATTCCTCCTTGAGCAAAGCTGACAGGAACCTGCCAGAGGTTATACAAAATAAAGAAAAATAGAAAATCGCGACGAAAGATAGCCTCAAAATCCTTGAGCGTGGAGTGCGCGAAATAAAACGAGATAAAAGCACTAAACCCCCAGATAATTTGCCAATTCAAAGATTTTGTCCAGAGTTCGCCCCAAAGCACAAATAAAAGAGGAGTTAAGACGAGTGCGGAAAATTTGAGATTTTGACCGCCAGATTTGAGACCTAAACTTCGTTCTAAAAATACTCCCACAAAAAAATTGGTACATTGGAGACCTAAAACAGACAGGAGTAAAATAAATAGTTTTTGGGTGTCTTTCATGGAGGTCCAGGCATTAGAAACCCAATAAATGGCTCCAATTAAGATAAAGAGAGAACCTAAAAACCAAAGTGCTTTTTCATATAAAATAGGCAAAAGGGTTGCAAGTTGTTGCCTTTTTTGAGGTTTAATAAAATAAGTCGGGGCTTCTGTGAGGACTTCCTTAAATTTGAAAAGCGAGGCTCGTTTTTCTTTCTTCTGAACGGGTGGCAGCGGTTTTGGAAGGGGTGCTTCGTGAACGATGCTAGGGACCGGTAAAATGGGATCCGGGACTTTTGTTTTTTCAGAAACAATTTGATCCGCGCTGGGTTGCACTAACGTCTGGAGAAGTAATTTTTTCTTTTCGATGACGGCTGTTTGTTTCTTCTTCGCTTTGACTAATGGCTCTTCCTGAATGATTTTAGGGGCTTCGAGTGCTTTCTTTTCTAGCGCCTGAAGACTTATCTGCCATTCTTTTTGTTCGATGAGAAGGGTACTTTTACGAGTGAGAAGAATTTGTTCTAGATGGGAAAAGGAGATTTCGTCTAAACGGTTTTGCAGTCGATAGGATTCGATACTTGTTTTGAGTTCGTCTAAGATTTGAAGATAAGTATCGAAATTTTTAGATATCTCAACAGTTAGTGTGTCTTGAGTCAAAGGAGAAATTTCTAGGGGGGCTTCAGAAGAAGCGAGTTCTGGAAGCCGTGTTTCTTCAAAAGGGATTGATTTTATTTTTTCTTGAATCTGTTCACGGATTTGTAAGATTCGATTTTCTTTGGACTGTCCATGAAATAAAACAATTTGATTGGAAGCCCAAATTTTTTCAAGAAGAGAGAATCCTTGCAAAATTTTTTCTGGATCTTCTTCTTGAGGAATGGGTTCATGATAGACCGTTAACCCGAATTCTCGATAAATTTCTAACGGATTGGTCAAAAACTCCGTTTTTAGCTCTTCTGGAGTCAAAAAACAAACGATAGCCTGGATATTCTTTTTTTTGACAAATGAAACAAATTTTTCGATTTGATATCGAGAAACTTCATTCCATGGATATCCGGGACGTTGGCTCAGGGCCAATTTAGAGTCAATAATCCACTCAAATTGATAATCCACAAACCGCTCCTTCCCTTAAAAAACCTGATTCCCTATTGTAAGCGAGAACGGCAGAAAAAAAAGATAGCGATTCTTCAAGGATTTGAATCCTTTTCTTGAAACAGTAAAATAGATTCTTGTTTTGTGGTGTGTTTTATTGACGATTCACGAATCTTACAATTTTTTTTAAAAAATTATGGATCATTTTGATTCCCAAAGTTTTTATCTTGCGCCTTCCATCCTTTCTGCAGATTTTTGGAGCCTAGGCAATGAGATCCAGAAAGTAAAAGAAGGCGGAGTTCCGTTACTTCATCTGGATGTGATGGATGGACATTTTGTTCCGAATTTAACGATAGGCCCGATGATTGTGAAATCTATTCGCAAAAAGACGGATCTGTTTTTGGATACTCATTTGATGTTGGAACATCCATTATCGTATCTTGAACCCTTCGCGCAAGCGGGAAGTAATTTGATTTCGGTACATATTGAGTGTCAAGATTCCGTAGATTCTTTAATCAAAGAGATTCATCAACTCCATTGTCTTGCTGGAATTGCGATCTCTCCTGAAACGCCTATTCAAGCGATTGAGCCTTATTTGAATCAAGCGGACCTATTTTTAGTGATGAGTGTTTCTCCGGGATTTGGAGGTCAAACCTTCAACCCAGAGGCTCTTTCTAAAATTGCTTGGCTGAGAGCGCACACGGACAAACCGATCGAGGTGGATGGAGGGCTTTCGCTAGAGAACGTGCAAACCGTATTAGAGGCCGGTGCTCGAGTGATTGTTGCCGGAAGCGCGGTTTTTCGTGCCACGAATGTTGTGGAGCGAGTCCAACAATTTTATCAAATTTTTCAATCCTGGAAGCAAAAAAGCGTGAGTTCTCGTCTAGTTTAAAACGAGGAGTAGGACGGTTTTATGGGCGGAGGTCACTTCAGCTTAATTCCTACAGGGAAAACGATTTGGGACGAGGAGTCTCGTGTGAGTGGCGCTTTAGAAGTGCCGCTTGCTGAAGGAGAAAACCGAGAGTTTGAAAGCACCCTAAAAAAAGTGCAAATATTATCCATTGATCGATTATTTTGTGGCCCAACACGAAGCGCCAGAGAAACAGGAGATAGAATTAGTCAAAAGCTACATTTATCATTAACCCTAGTAGAAAATTTATCAGAATTAAACCTTGGAGTTTGGCAAGGGATGTTAGAGAGTGAGATTCGGGTGCGCTATCATCGAGCCTATCAAATTTGGAAACAACTTCCCTCACACGTCTATCCGCCTTTAGGAGAGAATCTTCAGGAATGCCAACAACGGTTGATTCAGTCTTTGCGTCGAATTTTTCGTTCTTGCCGTGGAGAATTTCGGATTGGTTTTGTGCTTCCTCCTTATGCTAAAACATTACTCGATCTTCACCTTCAACAAAAACCTCTGGATTCTTTATTTCAACTACTTTATGAGGAAAAAAATATTACCTCATATCGTTCTTATCTGATTTGAAGGAAAAATAAGGAACCCACCTTCTTTGCGCAATAACTTCTCTTAAAAGAAGAAAGCTTCTTATATGCCAGAAGAAAGACATCTCCCTAGCCAAAGTAGCCCTTCTCAACACACGTTCGCTCAGGAAACTCAGAAGATGCCACCACTTCTCTCCATCGGTTCCTCCAGCGAAAACGCTCCCACAAAGTTTTCTCGCTTATCTCCCCTTTTGGGAACAACCTTCTTTTCAAAATGCGGTTATCTCTACTAACAAACTTC
>CAZHAR010000009.1:0-44089 GCA_964530615.1 uncultured Planctomycetota bacterium
AAAGAAAAAAAAGAAAAGCCGAGCACTCACTCGGCTTTTCTCTTTCTTTCCCCTCGTTAATTTAAAAATTTAAAATTATCAAAAAAAAACTTTATTTCTAAAAAATTTTTGATATATTAAAAATTATAAGAAAGAAAATTTAAAAACCATAAGAAAGGAAAATTTTATGAATAAAACTACAGCTCTCATTGCCTTAATTGTTCTCGTTATTCTATTTGTTGTTTCTTCAGCAATTGTTACTCCTCAACTTGGCGCCTTTGTCCCCAGTTTGGGCTTTTTGACAGAGGGTGAAGTGGGTTCGGCCGTTGGAACTTTGTTAACCGTATTACTCTCTTCGTTCCTTGGTCTCAGCGAAACTCTTGCGGGTCCACTCGTTAGCGTTTTGTTGATGCTGTAATCAATAACGAAATATATACAAGAGATTTTTAGTTTAAAAGCAACTCAATAGGGTTGCTTTTTTAGTTTTTGCAAGCTTCTTAGGAGATTTATTTTAAGATGCCTCTTCGATTTCAAATTACAGGAATGACTTGTATCTCTTGTGCAAAGCGGGTCGAACAAAGTATTCAGAAACTTCCTCAGGTTCAAAAAGCGATTGTAAATTTTGCCTCTCAATCCGCTTTGGTCGAAGGAGAAATCGAACCATCGATTATTATTCAAACTGTTTTTCATGCCGGCTACGGAGCGACTCTCCTCCGAGAAGAATCACTTCCAGAGGAAGATTCTTCAACGATAAAAAAAAAATTCCGCCAGTTTCGTTTGAGTCTAATATTGACTATTCCCGTGATGCTTCTGGGAATGCTTGAAATCCATAGTACGCTATCGATCTGGATTCAACTTATCCTTCCGCTTTTTATTTTTTTTGGTCCGGGAAAAGATTTATTCCTAAAAGCTTTTCGTTTAGCGCTTCATCGAAGTGCTTCAATGGATACACTTGTTTCAATTGGTGCCATTAGCTCTTGGGGACTCAGCTTTTGGAGCTTTTTAAAAGGAGGCTCAGGACCTCTTTCTATTTATTTTGAAAGTAGTGCTGTAATCATTACTTTTGTAAAACTGGGACGTTTTTTAGAAGAAAAAGCCAAATTTTCAGCGGGTTCTGCAATCCGTTCTTTGATGAAGTTAACTCCTAAGTTAGTTACAAGAATTAAAGACGAACAACTCGAAGAAATTACGCTCGATCAAATTGAAATTGGAAACTTACTTTTGATTCGTCCGGGAGGCTATATTTCTGTAGATGGTAACGTAACTAAAGGAGAATCTAGTGTTGATGAGAGCCATTTAACCGGCGAA
Source organism: uncultured Planctomycetota bacterium (assembly GCA_964530615.1). Taxonomy (GTDB): domain Bacteria; phylum Planctomycetota; class JBBTDB01; order JBBTDB01; family JBBTDB01; genus JBBTDB01. The sequence continues at coordinate 1,288 of CAZHAR010000009.1, forward strand.
ATGCTTCCTGTATTGAAAAAATTTGGAGATTCTGTTTGGGCCGGAACACTAGTGATTGAAGGTAGCCTTGTGATTAAAGCTCTTCAGATCGGAAAAAAAACCTCTCTCGCTCAAATCATTGAAGCTGTTCGTACTGCCCAAGAAACCAAGGCTTCTAATCAACGAATCGCCGATCAAATTAGTTCTATTTTCATTCCAATGGTTTTTACGATAGCCCTTCTGACGGGTATTGGCTGGATGTTCTATGGCTCTACCCTAGAGCAATCCATTTTTTATAGTTTGACAGTCCTTTTGATTGCCTGCCCTTGTGCTTTAGGCTTAGCTACCCCTGTAGCCATTATGGTTGCTTGCGGAAAAGCCGCCCAATTCGGCTTAATTATTCAATCGGCGCAATCGCTAGAAAAAGCGGGAAATTTGACTCGTTTAATCTTTGATAAAACAGGCACGCTTACTGAAGGAAAACCTCATGTAGATCAAGTCGTTTCTTTAAATCAAAATTCACCGGAATTTTATAAATCCTATATTGCTTCCATTGAACAACATTCAGAACATCCCATCGCTAAAGCCCTTGTTCAATGGGCCCTTCCTTGTTCTATTCTTGAAATCAACCATTTTCAGTCCTTTCCAGGAAGAGGAGTTCAATGCAAAATTAATGAGCACTTTTTTTCTATAGGAACCCGTGAATGGGGCCAATTTACTAATCTTCCTGAGTCTAGCAAAGTAAATTCTGAAGTGATTTTTTCGATTGATTATCAACCGGTTCTTCTTTTTGAACTCAGCGATCCTTTGAGATCCGGATCGAAACTAGCGATTCAGTACTTTCAAAAACATCATCTTAAAACTGTTTTGGCAACAGGAGATCGCGAAGGCATCGCAAAACTTGTTGCAACCTCTTTGGAAATTCCAGAGGTTTATTTTTCCTTACGTCCAGAAGACAAATTGAATCTTGTACAGTCGTATTTAGAAAAAGGAGAGTCTGTTGGATTTGTAGGAGATGGAATTAATGATGCCTCCGCTTTAGCACAAGCCACTATTGGTTTTGCTATGGGAGAAGGAACAGGCGTAGCCCTACAATCTGCAGATATCACTTTGAGACGAAATCATATCTCAGCCGTATTGGATGCAATTCGTTTAGCTCGAGCAACCCGACGTATTATTTTACAAAATTTAGCTTGGGCCTTTGGCTATAATATTTTTGCGATTCCTTTAGCCGCTTTTGGTTATTTGAATCCAATGATTGCTTCTGGCGCAATGGCTTTTAGTAGTTTCTCAGTCGTGATGAATTCGTTAAGGCTCAAACAATTCCGAGAAATTTTGCTTGAATCAGAAGTTTTATCCCGAAAGGAAGAAATAATGCCACAAGTTTTGTTGAAGGTGGACGGGATGAGTTGCCAGAATTGTGTAAATCATGTCCAAAAAGCACTTCAGAGCGTAAATGGTGTTTTATCGGTAAATGTGACATTATCTCCGGGACAAGCCAAAGTGATTTTGTCCCAACCCATCCAAATTCAAAAATTGATTAAATCTCTTCAGGAAGCTGGTTATCAAGCAACCGAAATCAAAAGTTAAATTTTAAAATTTGGATTCAATATCGATAAAGTTGAGAAATTCGTGAGTTTGATAACCGTGTCCGTCTTTCAAACAAGTCGTCTTGCGATAGTTATAGAAGAAGGGAAAGCGAAAATAATGTTCTTCGTGAAATTCAGGTTTTGGTGAATATAAAATGTCAGAATTTTGTTGAGTGAGTTCGGAAATGTCCCACTGAGAAGAACGCATTTCATGCGCGGGTTGTTTATAGGAATACCAAGTGCCGTTATAAACGCCTAAAAAAGAACTGGCTTCTCCACGTTGAGAATATTTGACTCCATAAATTGCAGGAATTTTGTGAACAACAAGTTCATTATGTTCTGCGATTAGATCAATATCGATCGTTTCGACTGTAAAATCAGGGTGACGAACCTGAATTTGAAGGACTCCTTCTCCGTTATGTTTTTGAATTAAGTCAACGGCTTGAAAACAATTTTTTATCGGTACCCCATCAATAGAAAGAATAGCATCTAAAGGAAATAGTCCTTTTCGAGCCGCGATAGTATTTGAAGAAAGCCATAAAAAAACAACCGGATCGTCCAAAATATGTTTGGGGCGATCTTTTTTAGATAATTTTTCTAAGCTGACAAATCCTGCACCTAGGTAAGTAGTGTCCCACGCCTGATCGAGAGCCAAAATCTCTGTATTCTGAGTAGGATTTTCTGTAGTAAGCACGACTGCTTTTTTTTGAGCGAGAGACTCAAAATTATTTTTTTTAATAACGAGAAGTTGCAATCCGTCCTCTGAAAGATATTCTTGTAAAGCAAGTTGAAGATCATTTTTCTTCCGAATCTCTATTTCCGAACCTCCAGATAGAGGGATCGCCCCAACAATGATATCTCCAACCATTAAATCTTTAGCTTCTTTGCTGACCCAAGTAACTTCGAGCCCTTGTGAAAAATTTTTTTTGTCAAAATCAGAGGAAGTAATTTCTTTCACGCGGAATTTAAAAGAAGTTTGGGGCGGATCATGTAAAATTAGATTTCCCAAAACACTTTCGATAATTTTTCCGCTTGGTGTTCTTAATACAGGCGAAGGAATAGGGGGATCGTTATCATGTAGTTGCGGAGAGCAGCCTAAAACCCCAAAAAGAACGAAAATTAAAGGGAAAAGAATCGGATTCATCCCTTTCATAGCGAGTGCTCCCACAAAATAAAACACAAAGTATAAAATGAGTTAACTCCATAAAATGATCTTGTCATATTGGCTCATTTTTTTTAAAAAAGCAAATTGAAAAGGCAAACCGGACACAATTTTTTCCAAGACTAGCTCTAAAAAACTTGAAACCTTTTCTACCTCCTCTATACTACAATCGTTTTCAAAAGAAAGAGGAGGTTTTATGACTATTCGTGTTGGAATTAACGGTTTTGGTCGTATTGGTCGAATGGTATTTCGTGCGGCATTGGATTATCCTGAGATCCAATTTGTAGGTATTAATGATCTGGTAGATGCGGATTTACTGGCCTATTTATTTAAATTTGATTCGACTCATGGAAAATATGAAAAATTTCCTGTCCATCGTGAAAACGATATGTTGATTGTGGGAAATCACAAAATTAAAGTCGTTTCTGAAAAAGATCCCGCAAAACTTCCGTGGAAAGCCTTAGAGGTAGACCTAGTGATTGAGTCTACTGGGTTGTTTACCGATCGCGCGGGTGCTGAGAAACATCTACTCGCAGGTGCTAAATATGTCGTAATTACAGCTCCAGCAAAAGACAAGGATATTCCTACGTTTGTGATGGGTGTCAATCATCACAAATTTAATTCTGCTAAAGATACAATTGTTTCAAACGCTTCTTGTACCACAAATTGCTTGGCACCTGTTGTCAAAGTGTTATTGGATCGCGTAGGAATTGAAGAAGGCTTAATGACGACTATTCACGCAATGACTGCTACTCAACCGACTGTAGATGGTCCTTCCAAAAAAGATTGGCGTGGGGGGCGCGGCGCTTCTCAAAATATTATTCCCTCTTCTACCGGAGCCGCAAAAGCGGTAGGATTAGTATTACCAGAAGTTGCTGGAAAATTAACCGGAATGTCTTTTCGTATCCCGATTCCCGATGTTTCTGTGGTCGATTTAACGGTCAAAGTGTCTAAAAACACCTCTTTGCAAGAAATTAATCAATGGATGAAACACGCCTCCGAAAATGAACTTAAGGGAATTCTTGGATATACTGAAGATGCTGTTGTTTCCAGCGATTTTATCGGAGATCCCCTCTCCAGCATTTACGATGCGACCGCAGGAATTGAATTGAATAATCGTTTTTTCAAACTAGTTTCTTGGTATGATAATGAATGGGGTTATTCTTGTCGTGTGGTCGATTTGTTACTCTATATGACTAAAAAAAGTATTTAATTTAAGAAAAATTTCTCAAAGGGGCGATTTCTAGGAGTCTTATGTTTTCTAACTCATTAAGCCCCTCTTTTCCACCCAAAAAATCGATCTTGATTCATTACAGTGAAATTAGCCTCAAAAAAAGGAATCGCCCTTTTTTTGAACGAATGCTTCTTAAAAATATCCAGCAGGCGCTGAAGCTTCCAAATTTACATATTACAAGACATTCCGGATGTTTCACCTTTCCCTATCCGGAATCGCACTCTTGGGAAGAAATCCAAAAAAGACTATCCCAAGTCTTTGGAATCCACTCCTTTTCGATTGTTTATGAGACCGCAAAAAATGTTGAAAAGCTTTCTGAAACCCTCTTAAGCGAATTGTCTTCGATTTCATTTGAATCCTTTGGAGTAAGGGCGCAACGAGAAGATAAAAAATTTCCAATGAATTCTCAAGCGCTTTGTGTTCGCTTAGGGGCAGATATCAAAACCGCCTTTCAAAAAAAAGTCGATTTGACTCATCCGGATTTATGGGTGCATATCGAAGTTTTACACAGCCTCTGTTGTTTTCATTTTAAAAAATATTCTGGCCCTGCCGGACTTCCTGTAGGTGCTTCTGGCCGCTTGATGTGTCTTATTTCTGGAGGAATTGATTCTCCAGTTGCCGCAATCAAAATGATGAGCCGTGGCGCTCCGGTTTCTTTTGTCCATTTTCATAGTTTCCCCTTTACAAATGCGAATTCGATTGAAAAAGTAGAACTCCTCCTTCGCCGAATGGCTTTTTATCAAGGTCCATCGGTGGTGTATTTTGTTCCCTTTGCCGAATTGCAACAAGAAATTGTCGCACTTGCAAATGAATCTACTCGTGTTTTACTCTATCGTCGTTTTATGATCCGTATCGCGGAAATACTTGCGAAGAAAGAAGACGCTTTAGCTTTAGTGACTGGAGAAAGTTTGGGACAAGTCGCTTCCCAGACTTTAGAAAATATCGCTGCGATTAATCGTGCAGTAGAAATGCCGATATTAAGACCCCTCATCGGTCTCTCAAAAGAAGAAATTATTTCCTTTGCGCGATATTTTCAAACCTATGAAACTTCGATTTTGCCTCACGATGATTGCTGTACTTTTTTGATGCCGAAAAACCCTTGCACTCATACTACTCACGAGGCTCTCTCTGAATCGGAAAAAGCGTTTTCTTCACAAAATTGGGTCGATATCATGATTCAGAAAGCAGAACGGAAAATAATTTTGCCTGAATAAATATAAAAATCCGTTCTTTTGGAAAAAGCACTTGAAAAAGCAGACAATATTTTTTAAAACATAGATAAGTTTGCTAGATGTGTATACAATATATCTCTAAAAACTTTTAAACTGTTCAAAGAATAGCTAATTCTTTGGCAGTAGGCTAAAAAAAAAGCCATTCTCTGCTCCCAGAATTTTTCTGCTCAAACTTTAAGAATTTTTCATTTTAAATTCTCTTAATAATTTGAGACGAAATTTTTCGCAAATGCTATCTCGATTTGCGAGATCAGGAGCATCAATTCTTCTGATCCTATTCTTTATTCAACTGTTAGAGAATACTCATGCAATCGCTCCGCAGATTTACGAATATAGGATACCTTGAGATAGCTCACTATAATTACTTAAACTTGTTAATAACTTTTTTTTTATGGAGCTTGATTCAGATTGCGCAACAAAAAAAATTCTGGAAAAAAAATGAGACATCGTCCTAAACCCTCTAGTATGCGTGACTATAACCCAAACCGAAAAGATCACTTCTCTGGACATCCTCGAGGGAAAAGAGAGGAACAGAACCCTCTTGAAGGACTTGACTCTGAAAAAGAAATCATTATCCGAAAGAAAGAGGACTCGTTTGATTCTTCCTCAGAAACCGAAGACGAAGATTTTTCCGATTCGTTTTCTGAGGAGGAGGAAGAAGAAGACTCAGAAGTGGGTTCTTCTGACGAACAACCTCAATCGTCTCAAAAAAAAATTATTCAATCCGATGTTCTTTCTAAACCCCAAAAATTTGAAGAATCTGAAAAAATAAATTTATCTAAAGATTTAGAAAAGGTAAAAGGCTCCTCTTCCTTATTGGATGCTGTTTGTTCAGCAGAAACAAAAGTCGTGGAGGCAGATCGTATGCAAAATTCAACACAAAATTCGTCCGCTGGAAGTGGAAATCCTGAACCCGTTTCAGAAGAAACTTCTCCAGTAAAGGACATTTCTCCTCAACAGTCGTCGTCTTCGCTTTCTTCACCCACAAGCGAAAAATCTCCGACTCCTCCTGAAATTCCTTCTCCTCAGGAATCTTCAGCACTCTCTCCAATCAAAGACGGAGAGACTCTTGCTCAAACGAAACAAGATTTTTCCTTGAACCATTTTATGGAAATTCAAGCTAAAAAATTAGAAGAGGTTCCTTTGGATGATATCCATAGTTGTGAAACAAAAACTTTGGATTTAGCTCTCGCGGAAACAAATCAATTCCCCCCCATAGAAAATATAGCTTCTCCAATCAAGGGAATTTTAAGTAAAGTTATCGAACCAAAAACAACGACGGAAACCTTGATTTCTACAGCCTCAGAGGAAACCTCTGCGAGCGTGACTTTAGATAACCAAAAACGTTCGTTTGAAGTTCCCAATAAATTAAGTGTCGAAGTACATTTAGAAAAATTGGTTCAAACTCGTTTATCCCCCGGTGTCCCTCCAGCCAAAAAAAATCGTTATGGAAAAGAAGGGGATGCTAAAGTTGAGTTTGTTTCCGAAATCCAACCTTCGCCCTCAGCACAAGAGAGCGGAGTTGTCTCATTTCGTCCGAAAAACGAGTTTCAGGAAACTTTAGCCGCTAAATTGGTCCAAGCGAGTAACGAGAAAGGTTTTGGTGATGGTCTGAGTGTATCCAATACACCCATTCCTGAAAAAATCGTTTCTGGACAAATGCGTCTAAAAAAATCTAAACCACTTCCCTCAGAAGACGAAGAAGAAGAGGTTTTTTTTGGCTCAGGATTGATCGAAGATAATGCTCGAAAAATGCCACCTAAACTTTTGAAAACTTCAAAACCAGAAGAAAAAACTCCCAAGCTGGACACTAAAATTCCCAAGCTAGAAGAGAAAGTTCTAAGGCCAGAAGCGAAAATTCTGAAGCCAGAAGCGAAAATCCTAAAACCAGAAGCGAAAATTCTAAAGCCAGAAGAAAAAATTCTGAAGCCAGAAGCGAAAATTCTGAAGCCAGAAGCGAAAATTCTGAAGCCAGAAGAAAAAATTCTGAAGCCAGAAGCGAAAATTCTGAAGCCAGAAGAAAAAATTCTGAGGCCAGAAGCGAAAATTTTAAAACCAGAAGCGAAAATTTCAAAGCTGGAAGAAGAAGAAGAGGATGATGATGAGGATGGCCCGATTTCTCTCCTTTCTGAAGAAGATGAACGCGATTTTCCGGATATGAATAGTCTGGTAAGTTCTCTTGATAAGGGGGGCGAAGGAAAACTTCGAGAGTTTCGAAGACGAGGCCCTGTTTCTCCCCAAAATCAACCCGGAGGTATCGTTCGTGCTTATAGCTCGGAATATCTGGAAGAACAAAGCAATAAACAACCTCTAGCACCAACTCCTATTCGTACTAATAACTCGGAAGATCTGGAAGAACCAAGTAACAAACAACCTCTGTTACCTATTCCACCTAAAGAAGAACAGCCCCCTCAAAAATCTTTTTCGCGAGACTTTAGGAACCGTAGAGATGATCGTGGACGAAGAGATCAAGAGCGAAACCGAAAAGAAGATCGATATTCATCCTCTGATAAAGGTGCTTTGAAATCTTCCTCAGATACGATTTCCTCTACGACCACTAGTTCTTCTTCTTCTTCTTCTTCTTCTCGGGATCGCAACTCTTTTTCAGATCGATACAAGTCTTCAGGAAACCTTCCGGCCAAAGAAGGAACTCCTTCCGAAATTTCAACTCCATCCACTCAACCCGAGAAGAAATTTTCTCGAGAAGAGCGTCAATCTGTGCGTGTTCTCCCGACAACACTTCCTTCTCCCTTGCTGACCTCGGATTTAAATCATGCCGATTCTCGACAATGGTTGTTGATTCTTCTATTCTTGATTTTGGTGGTATTAATACTGAATTTCGTTCATCCTTTTTTGCCGCAAGAAAACTATCGCAATCAGTTTCGAATTGCGGAGCAATGCATCAAGTATGAAGATTGGACACGTGCGAAGGAAATGCTTGAGATGGCCATTCGATCTGAACCTTCTTATACTAAAGCTCGCTTGGCGCTTGCCTATATTCATCTGCGAGAATTAGAAGAAGGGAATTCTTTAGCTTCTATTTACCAAGAAATTCGCTTAATTCGAAATATCTTGAATGATAAATTTAAGGGACAATTGGTGAATGATTCTCCGGAGAGTATCGAAGGAAAATTTTTGCAATTGGTCTATACTCGATTGGATAGCCAATGGAAACGTAATTTGATTGATTTCTCAAAAATCGATGAGGATTTAAATTTTAAAATCCTTTCCGAATTGTGGGGAACAGAAGCGGTTCGATGGCAAAAAACAGTACAAAATATTCAGAGTGTGTTCCAAGCCTTGAAATCCTATGCCTTGATCAAAAAAGTACTTCCAAAAGATTTAGAGTCATTAAAGGAACAGAATCCTGAAACAAAACAACCGTTTTTAGAAGAAACTCAATTGTCAGACGGTTGGAAAAAGCCCTTTGATTTTAAAACCGAATTATGGAAAGAGGATTCTCCTGAGACTAAAAAACAGGAACATAAAATGGTCATAACCTCGTTTGGCGCACACCGTCAAGCAGATAATAAAACTCTTTCGGGATGGACTCAAGATATTTCAAAAACGGATTATTTGACTTTGATAAAATAACCCGCTTCTTTAACCCAAAATCCCAGCCTTAAAACTGGGATTTTTTTTTTAATAACCCTATGGGAAAAAAAATTAAACCTCTCTGGATTCAAAAAATTGAATATCTTTTATATCGAATCGGTTTAGCCTATTTAAGATGCCTTCCCAGAGAATACGGAAGCGCTTTAGCAAAAAAAATAGGAACTCTCTTTTACTACATTGATTTTCGCCATTATCGGATTGCCAAAGAAAATTTGGAAAAATCGAATTTGAATTATCCAAGCTCACGCTATAATGCTTTTATTCAAGAAACGTATCAAAATATGTTTCTTTTACTTTGGGAAGCCCTTTCTAATAACTTATCGATTCAGAAATCCAATCTGGATCACTATATCGAAATTCATCATTATCACTATGTCACCGATATCCAAAAAAAATATCCTTCCATTATTTATGTTACAGGACATCTGGGCAATTGGGAACTCTTGGGATCAACAGTGGCGATAAAAGGAGTCCGACTTCATAGCATCGCTCGTTCCATTCCCAATTTTTATATTGAGCAACACATTCGTCGAGAACGGGAGCGATATGGTCAAGTGATCCTCTGCAAAAAGGGAGCGATTTCCGAAGCGCTACGATTACTGCGACAGAATAAAGATATTGCTTTTTTAGTGGATCAAAACGCGGGATCTCGTGGAGAATTTGTCGAATTTTTTGGACGCCTCGCCTCTACGTTTTCTGCCGCCGCGAGTTTATCATACCGTTTTAATCGACCCATTATCCCTAGTTTTGCGATTCGACGACAATCTCAGTTTTTTTTTGATATCTATGTAACAGAACCGATTTGTCCAAATTTACAAAATAACGCCAGCGACGAAATTCACCGTTTAACACAACTTTATACACAACGAATTGAAGAATGGATTCGGAAGTATCCGACTCAATGGCTTTGGTTTCATCGCCGGTGGAAGTCGCAACCACCCTCGCCCATTTTCAATTTAAAGGAATGAAAGAAAATTATGGTTAGAAAACGACTGGATCGCATTTTAGTGATTGATGTGGAAGCTACTTGTTGGGAGGATAATCCTCCTGAAAAAGAAGAAAGTGAAATTATTGAAATTGGAATTTGTGTAGTTCAAGTCGCTTCTCGAAAAGTTGAAGGGCGCGAGAGCATCCTCATTAAACCAGAGTATTCTAGAGTCAGTCGTTTTTGTACCCAATTGACTACCCTAACACAAAGCCAAGTCGAGCAAGGAATTAGTTTTTCAGAAGCTTGTTTGTTATTACAAAAAAAATACTGTTCGGAAGAACGGGTTTGGGCAAGTTATGGAGATTATGATCGTCGCCAATTTGATCGCCAGTGCACTCGCCTGAAAATTCCCTATCCCTTTGGACCCGGTCATTTAAATATTAAAACTCTGTTCGCCTTGGTCTATAAACTTCCGCATGAAGTCGGGATGGCGGCCGCTCTAGAAAAATCGAGTCTTCCTTTGTTGGGAATCCATCATCGTGGAGTCGATGATGCCGTTAATATTGCAACGCTCTTACTGAAAATTTTTCCGCACTAAAATTTTTGGCTTTGGATCATTTGTATCTAGGATTGACTGAAATTTTGGAATACAGCCCGAATAATCTCTTCTGGAGCTTCTAGTGGGACAAAATGTCCCACCCCTTCAAGCGGGTACAATTTGAATTTTGAAAAATATTCAGAAAGTCGATCACTCCACTGAAACGGGAGTATAGGTGTTGCTTTTCCCCATAAAATAGTGGTGGCTTGGGAAATGAGCGGAATATTTTCAACAAAAGATTTTTCTGCTTGAGCACGATGAAGGCCGATACTGGTACGAAACATTCCAGTCCGACAAAAAATCTCTACAATCCATTCAAATTCTTTAGAACGCAAGTTTTGTTTTTGAGCGAGCCAGTATTTATAAAAATGGCTTAGATAAAGATGAGTGGTAACCCAATCATAACTAATAAGTTGGTCGCTCCAGGGAAGGCGATGAAAATGAAGAAACCAGAATTCTTTTTGGAGTGAAGCTTCATTCCATCGGTTCCCGATTCCGCCATAGGGAGGGTTCAAGAGGATCAATCTTTGAACTTTTTCTGGATGAGCGTGCGCCAATTTTTGGGCGACGAGTGCTCCAATATCGTGAGCCACAATTTGAATCGAAGGAATTTTAAGATGCTCTAATAAAGCCAGAATATCCTCCATAAAAATTTGAAGAGTATATCCTTGATCTGGCGGAAGATCCGGTTTATCGGATAGGCTAAAGCCACGAAAGTCAGGCGCAATCACATCAAAATTTTCAGCTAATCGAGGAATGATACGTCGCCAATCGTACCAAAATCCCGGCCATCCATGAAGTAAAAGGATCGGATTTCCTTTTCCTTGACGAACAAAATGGAGTTGAATTTGATCTACTCCGTTTCCCATAGAATGTTCCCAGCGTAGATCATCTGGATGAGCATCGAGAAATTTGTCCATTCAAACCTCATGAAAATTTTATTTTTATTGTTTAATTGTACCGAAAAAATTTCGAAAAAAAAGAGTTTATTCGCGAGCAACTTGAGATTGATAGAGTTCTATTGGATATAAAGGACATCCAGAGCGGTATTTTTGAAGGACCTCTAAAACTCGCGGGGTTCTTAAATGGAGTTTAGGGATTTCTTCCGGTGAGAACCATTGTGCTTGTAACGATTCAGCGTCGGGTTGTTTTTTTAAAGAACCTCCGATAAATTCTGCCACGATAAAAAAACGCCAAATTTCCGGATTGGGGTTTTCTGCCGAAAGATCTAAAGGCAGGGTATGTTCAATTTCCAAGAAATATTTAGGAAGAATCTGTATTCCGGCCTCTTCTAAAGTTTCTCGTTGAGCGGCGGTTTTCAAATCTTCTCCGGGTTCGACTCCACCGGCAGGCAGATACCAAGGATTTCCAAGATGTGGTTTTGCTTCTTGAATAAGCAAATAGCGCTTTTGGTGTTCAATGAGCATTAAAACAACGCGATAAGTTGGGACAGGGACTTTGGCAGGCATTTTATTCCTTTTATTATAAATAATGATAAAGAAATCGGCTCAGCCAAGATTCTTGAAGGAGATAATGAAAAAAAGTAAGTGTTTCTGGGGTCCAAAGGATGCTGGTTTCATCGGCTTCAGCTTGATAAGCGAATCGGATTTGACCGGATTGATCGGAATAAAATTTTAAGGAAAAACTTTGGGATTCTTTTGGATTGGCTTTTAATTTCCAAATCTCTTTACTCGCTACATAAATACGGAAATGATAATCTTCTTTTTCGGTAAAGACTTGGCGTGCTGTAATTTCTATTTTCCAAGGAAGACATTGATTTTCAATGAGATGTTCTAGCATCCCATAGTGATTTTTTTTCTTTTTATAAGCTTCTTGGGCTTGTTGAATTTCTTTGATGCGGAGACAAATTTTTGCGGAAGGATTTTGTTGGTGGTAAAAAAAATAATACTCGCTTCCCAGATAAAGAACGAGTACGCTCCATAAAAGATTGAATCCAAGAAAATAGTTTGGCGTTTTTGGGGTGACAGTGGTTTCTTTACGGAGAAGTTTAAATGCTCCAAACAGAGGAAAAATCGCCCACAACAAGGCAGGAATCGATGAAGGCGAGGATTTTTTCTTCAGAGGCGTGGGATTAAACGCTCGTTGTTGAATAAAGTCGTTTTGTTTTTGTAAACAATTTTCACACCAGATAAAATTTTCTGCCCATTTTAATTTTGAAAGCGGGTAAGCCCCAAAACATTGCTGGCAGAGAATACGATCCTTAAAAAGAAAATGACATTGAGCACAACTATCCGCCAGAAAATCTAAAGTCGAAGAACACTTAGGACATTGTTTAGTATTGCTCAAGATTTCGTCTCAATAGGTTCCTGAAAAAAGAACTCTTCTAGGGTTCTCGCAAGCGACTACGCAATCGAGCGAGGATACTTGTATGAATTTGAGAAACTCGAGATTCACAAAGTTCTAAAATTTCTGCAATTTCCCGAAGTGTAAATTTTTCATGATAATAGAGCGCAATCACAAGTCGCTCTTTTTTACTAAAATTTTCTCCAATATAGGTCATCAATTCTTTTTTGACAAGAGTATAGTAAGGATCTTCTGTTTTTTTGTCTTCTATAATATCGAGAAAAGAGGCTTGGTCAGAATCTTCAGAATCGGTATTGTTGTTGTGTAAGGAAACGATTCCAACGACAGAGGCATCCCGTTTGAGTTGTTCATAGTCTTCCAAATTGATTTTTAAATATTCAGCAATTTCGACATCTTGAGGGTCGCGGTTAAATTGATTAGAGAGATGCCGAATTGCCTTTTCCAATCTGCTGATTTTGGAACGAACCGAACGCGGAACCCAATCTTGAGAACGAATTTCGTCCCGAATAGATCCATTAATGCGAATCGTGCAGTAGGTCTCAAATTGAACGCCACGATTTTCATCGAAGCGATTAATGGCGTCCATCAATCCCAAGACTCCGGCACTTTTTAAATCATCCACTTCAATAGCCGCAGGAAGTTTACTTGCATATCGTTCAGAAAGATAAGAAACCAAAGACATATAGTTTTCAATTAAAATTTCGTGAGTCTTTGGATCTTTCGTTTGTTTAAATTGTTTGATGAGCCGTTTCGTTTCGTCTTTTGTGAGTTTCGTTTCCAATTTACCACCCTTTTTGCTTAGTAGCCACCACAGCTTTACCCTGGATATGAAAACAATTCTGGACGCTTTTTTCTCTTGCGAAGAAAAAGCGATACTTTTTTAAGACAGATCTCTCTCTAAATCTGTAAAAAAAAAATATAATATTTACCTCTGAAATAGGAGTGAGAGTTTCTGTGCTCTGGTAATTTTTTTTGAATGAAACAAAAAAAATATCAATTAGGGAAAATAAATTTTGTTTGGAATGGGATCGATTACAGAAAAGCTCTCAAGTAATTGTATATCGGTTTTTTTTTTCAAAGAATTTGATCTTTTTTATTTTTATTTTTTTTTCATCTTGAAAAAAAAGAGACAGACTGCTCTCGCTTTAAAAATGATTGTTTCCGTGAAGCGGTCATAAAACTTTTAGTGCTAATAAAGTAATATCGTCCGATTGTTTGGCATTTCCAGAAAAAGCTTTTACCCCTTGTTGAATTTTTTGGAGTAAATATTTTGGGGTGGTGTTTCCATATTTTTTCACAATTTCGTGAAAATTGGTTTTCCCCCATTCTTCGTTTTTTTCATTGACTGCTTCAAAAACACCATCCGTATATTGTAGTAAAATGTCGCCGGATCGCAGTTCTAAAGTGATTTCTTCTAGCGTTTTTCCAAAACGCTCGCCTCCAATCATTCCCAACACAATTCCTTTTGGATTAAATTCCTGAAGAGGAGGTTGCCGTCTAGGATTGATCAGCAATAAAGGATTGTGGCCAGCGCGGACGAAGCGGAAGATTTTATTGTCGATATCCAGAGTTCCATAAAATACAGAACAAAACATTTTTTCGTCTAAATCGGGAAGGATATCTTCATTCGCCGCAACAATTGGATAATGGGGATCTTCGTGGTTTTTGGCGTGAAGATGGATTACTTTTCGAGCCATTCCCATGACTAAGGCGGCTTCAACTCCATGTCCAGAAACATCACCAATGAGAATACCCAATTTATTATTTTTTAAAGAAATGAAATCGTAAAAATCACCCGAAACAAATTCGGCGGGTAAGTAGAGGGTATCGATTTCAAAACCCGGAATATTGGGTGTTTTGGGGAGCATTTTTTGTTGTTGTATTTGAGCCGCTTCCAAGGTTTGATGGTGAGAACGTTCCGCTTCTTCGCGGGCTTTTTTTCGAATTTCAAGAAGTGTTTCTTCTGAAAACATCTTTTGGGAAGGTACGGCAGGGGCAGGAGCCACTGGATTTTTTAACTCATTCTCATCTTTAGCAATGGAAAATTCGAAAACGGTTCGACCAATGCGAATAATATCTCCAGCGTGAACCGGTGAATTTTCTTCTTTTTTTCCATTAATATGGCAACCATTGCGACTTCCACGATTATGAATCTCAAAAACGCCTTCTTTAGAGGCGATTTCACAATGAACTCGAGACATTCGATCATCATCGACGCAAAAATTTGCCTCAGAGGAACGTCCAATGGACCAAGTTTCGCCATTGCGAATAAGAAGACAGGTACCGACATTATTCCCGTGGATAATCTCAAGTTTTCCTAGCATAGGTCGGTCTTTCTTAGCGTCTTTTTCGGCGTTCTAAAATGCTACTTCCCTTGTGAGGTTTTTCGTCAGAATTTTTTGGAGAAAGTAGGTTTTGTAAGCCAGTTAAATCAATCTGAGATGTTTTTTGGGAGGGCGGTTTTGTGGTTTGTCCCGGTTTCTCAAAAATTTTCTTGGTACTGCTTCCACTTGGTTGTGAAGTTCGTTTAAAAGCTCCAAATCGAGGGGGTTTAGAAGACACCTCTTTATTTTCATCGGTTTTTTCTAAAGGACGAGAGGGCGTTTTCCCTAAATCGGAAGTTTTTTTAGTGCGGTCCGAACGAAGCATTCGAGTATCTGTTTTAGGGGCGGCTTCGGGGGACTGTAATTCAAACAAAACTTTTTTAACTTCATTACTATTAAAACGTAATGATTTTTTACCTTCAATTGTTTTTTCAATATCATCAATGAGTTCTTGCGGATCTTGATAACGAATATCTCGATCTTTGGCCATCATTTTTTCGATAAAGTAGTGCATATGTTGAGAAATTTTTCGATTCTTGATATCGTTCAAGCCCTCAAGAACTTGTTTCGCCATAACCTCCATAGAATCTGCACCGGTAAAAGGAACCTTGCCCATCACGAGATGATAGAGGGTGGCCCCTAAAGAATAAATATCACTTCGAACATCCACATCTCCTTGCCCTTTGGCCTGTTCTGGAGAAATATATTGGACTGTTCCACAAGTGAGCCCACTCTTTTTTCCCGATTTTTCAATCATTTTGGCAAATCCCAAATCACATACTTTGACTTCCCCTTCTTGAGTGATCAAGGTGTTATCCGGCTTAATATCTCGATGTAAAATTCCACAACTCGAAATATAAAAAAGAGCCTTCGCAATTTGTAAAATGATACTTAGTGCAGTATCTTCATCAAAAGCACCCTGTGTATCAAGGACATCTTTGACTGAGCGACTCCCTTTCACATATTCCATTGCCAGATAATGGTGATCGTTGCTTTTCCCGTAATCCATTCCCTTCACCAGATTCGGATGGGTCAGCGTACAAACGAGTTTGGCTTCATTCATAAATCCGTTGACATACTCTTCATTTGAGTTATGGTGTGGAAAAAGAATTTTTAGCGCAATTTCGCCATGTTTAGGGTGGGTCGCTCGGAAAACAACGGCCATTCCCCCTTGCCCAATTTTTTCAAGTAATTGATATCCTTCAATGGGGTTGTCTTCTACTCGAATTTGGCTTATTTTGGGTAAAGAATCTTTGACAGCTTGAATTTGTTCTGCTGTTAGATATCCCTTTTTTTTCATGATCGTTAAAAGAGAAATATCTTGATCTTTTTCTTGTTTTAGATTTCTTTGGATTTCTAAACACTTCTGAACTTGTTTTTGATTGCAAAAGTTCGATTGAACCGCTTTGACCGCAATCATCATCTCTTTTTTTGTTGCCATTATAATTTTCAATATTAAAAAGGGATTAAACTTTTTTGATCGAAGTGAACCAAAAGTGTTGATCGGGATTTAAGTATTCTCTCTATCTTATCATAGAGATTTAGGATTTCAATCTTTTCTGAAACTTATTTTTTTAATAGGTTTCTGTAGAGGAGAATTTTTTGGATGCGTCGCAAATATGGCAAGGAACTTGTTCCGAACCTTCTAAAATTCGTTTGGATATTTATTTAGTACAAAATTTTTCGGAACAATCTCGTTCTACTTTACAACAATGGATTTCAGACGGAAATGTTTGGGTAAATCAAAAAAAAGTTCTTAAACCAGGAACGAAAATTCATTTGGGAGACCTCCTTAAAGTGGAACTCCCACCCCCTCCTCAAGAAGAAAAACCATTTGCAGAAGATATCCCCCTAGATATTCTCTATCAAGATGAATATCTAGCCGTTCTCAACAAACCTCCGGGAATGGTGATTCATCGCGCAGAACACTGCGACGCTAAAACAATGGTTAATGCGCTTCTCCATCATATCGGAACCCTCTCTAATATTGATCCTCAACGTCCTGGAATCGTTCACCGTCTAGATTTAGAAACTTCTGGCGCTATCTTAATCGCAAAAACAAACGAAACGCATCTCCACCTCGCTCAACAATTTGCCGCTCGAAAAATTCAGAAACAATATCTCGCCCTAGTTCGTGGACACTTTCCTCAAGAAACCCTTTTTGTAGACAAACCCATTGGCCGCAATCCTAAAAATCCAACCCGTCGTTGTGTTTTGGATTACGGAAAACCATCTCAAACCACTTTTAAGCGATTCACGAGCTTTTCGGAACATACTTTACTAAAAGCCTTTCCTAAAACAGGACGAACTCATCAAATTCGTGTTCATCTTCATTTTCTTGGATTTCCGCTTGTCGGTGAAAAAATTTATGGAAAAGATTCAGAACCTCTTTTATCTCATCATGCTCTCCACGCAGAAAAATTGACGTTTTTTCATCCGAACGAAAGAAAATTTTTGAGCTTCACCGCACCGCTTCCCCAAGACTTTCGAGAGTTGATTGAAAAGCTTTCAGCGCGTTCCTGAATTTATTTGAATTTGCTCTTTTAACAGCAATGCCGCTCGATAAGACGGATAGTCGTGTAAAAGAGAATTCACCAGAGAAATAGCATAGAGAAGAGACTTTTGCCCTCCGAAACTGGCTTCGATAGACGCGAGATTTAACTGGGCTTTCGGATAATCCGGATAGGCTTTCAAACACTCCAGATATAAGCTTCTCGCTTTGACAAGGCACTCTCGTCTCTTCAGGGTTTCGTAAAGGGTTTGGTAGAATCCAGCCACATAAAATTTTTTCCAGGGAAGTTCTCGAAAGAAAAAATGCAGAGGCACTTCTTGAGCTTCTAAATGCTCTTCGAGCGGGTATCCATATTTTTGAGCAAAATTCCGATCTACAAAGATTACCGCGAGTTCGTCTACATAAACCAAAATATAATCTGAAGAATGCAACAGTTGTTCCATTAAAATTTTCATATTCGCGGAGGTATGTTTAAATAAAAATGTTTTGATGCCTTCCTTTTGACGTAATTGACTTAATGAAATTTCTCCCCGTAAAATTTTTTGATACTGATCAATAAGTTCAATTCCACCAGAACCATAGTCCGTTAAAATATAGGGACGATGAGGAGTCTCTGGAAAACAACGATAAACGAGGTAAGAGCCTATTTCATAGCTATTGAAGAGGGGTCGGGGAAGTTGATGCTTCAAGAGATAATCCACGGCTCGTTCTGGAAAAATCATTTCCGAAATGCCCAATTGCGCCCTTTGTTGTTTTTGTTCTTGGATATAGAGGGTGTTGGAGAGTGGTAAATAGAGGTAGCCCAAAAATAGAGGCAATCCTCCTAAAAAAAGAATAGGACGAATAGAAGATTTTAAAGAGATTCGGTCCAACCAAGGCTTCAACCCATAACCGAGAAATAAAGTCGCCACGGGAACGAAAATTCCGATATTTTTACGAGCCAGCACAGAGAGGCCGAAAAAACCGAGAAATTCGAGCGCGTAAAAGAGGAACATTCGATCTCGAAACGATCTCCAGCGTAAAAGAAGAAGTCCAAATCCAACCCAGAGATAGCCGAAATAGAGGCGTTGTGTCCAGGTTGGAAAATCTTCATGGGCAAATGGGCTGACGAGTTCGCTTAAGGTCCCTTGATAATATTGGGATTGTCCCAAAAGGTTTTGAAATACGGTCCAAGGAAAATAATAAACTCCCACGCCATAAGGATGAATGAGCGGAATCAACAAAATAGCACCCGAAATAAGAAAAATGTGCTTGCGAGAGAATCGGTCGGGCCAAATTATTTCCGTGAAGGCCCACACGAAAAAAACCATTTGCCCCAAAATAAAGTAAGCATGGCATTGGCACCAAATCCATAAAGAAGCTCCAAATAAAAAAAGTTGGAGGCGTTGTACTGGACGGGAAAATAGAAACAAATGAAAGGACAGAAAAGCGATCGAAACGAGAGTGGCTCGAATCATAAATTGTTCCTGGGTTCCCATAATCGCAATCAAGCAAAACAATAAACTGGGCCAAGGAGCTAAAAAGCGTCGCAGGGCCTTGTATAAAAAGGTAAACGAGGTGATGACCAAAAGAATACGAAAGAAAATGAGTCCAGAAATTCCTAAGAGGTCATAAAACCAGGAAAAAACAATATGAAAGAACCATTTATCATCGGGAGTGTATCGTGGCTGAAGAGTCGCTAAAAAAATTGTTTCCGTGGGAATTTGGTACTGATGGAACCTCAGGTATTGCCCCATTCGAATACTAAATCCAAAATCAGTATTAAACACATTAAAAAAACTGTAGGCAAAACAACCAAGGAGCAGAAATCCAAGAATCAGCCATTCTGGATTAAAAAAACGGTGCGATTTCTCTTGGACGAAACGCATATTTGTCTCTTGCAACAACGGCCTCCTGAAAAATTTGACACCCCTTTTTTGCTCCTGTAGAGTATCATTTCAGAAAAACAATTGAAAGCTCTCGTTGATTTGTGCTTGATATTAAACCTTAAACGGAGAATTTTTATGGTCAAACTTAATATTTTAGGAAGTATTTTTATTTTTATGGCGTTATCCGCCGTGTTTTTTTATCATTCTCAAACTCCAAAATCTGTAAATTTGGAAAAAAAACAGATTCAGAGCCTATCCAATAGTAGTTTTCAAGCAGAAGAAACAGAGTCCTTAAAAAAACAATTTGAAGAAATTCAGTTAAAAAACAATCAATTACAAGAAGAAAATCTGAATCTCGTGAAGCAAAATACAGAGTTGAAAGCGGAAAAAAATAAATTAGAAGAATCGAAAATTCAAGTGGAAGAAACAAATAAAAAAATAACGGAAGAGATCACGACTTTAAAAGAAGCGGGCCCTCAAAGACGGCGCCGAGATCCGAATGGAAGTCCGTATCGAGTTTCTCCGGATTCCACGAGCGAAGAGAGAAGACCCGATCGCGCAGAAGGCCGACAGCGTTGGAGAGAAATGGCTTCGTTACAAAACATCTCAAAAATTTCAACTTTGACAAATCAGCAAAAAGAATATTTTGAAGTGCTTCAAGAAGACTTTAAAGAATTTCAAATCCGAATGATTCGAAATGAAGAAAAGCTCTCTCGCGAAGAAACCCGTGCGGCTTGGGGCGAACAAATGAATTCTTATCGAGAAAATGTCTTTAAAAATCTGACTCCAGAGCAAGTCGAAGAACTGAATAAAGTGACCGAAGAACAAATAAAGGAACGCGAACAATTCTCCAACCGAGAGCGCGAATAGTATTTTAATGAGAATTAAAAAAAGCGTTAGCGTGTTAAAAACGCCAGAAGCGTCGCCAGAAGCGTTTCAATCGCCTTTTCATTTTTTGTTTCCAAGAGACAGTGGCTTTGATGGGTTGTCCATGGAGCCATAGTTGTAAATCTTCAGCCATATCGCTCGCTTTTTGATAGCGTTTTTTTCGATCTTTGTCGATGGCGCGAAAAATAATGGTTTCAAGCGCTTCTGGAATATTAGGATTGAGTTGACGAGGATCTTTGGGCTCCCAAGTCGGTACTTTTTTTCCTAAGGTGGTCATTCCTCCTTTTCCGATAGGTAATTTACCCGTCAATAGTTCGTACATCGTCACCCCCAACGAATAGATATCGGTACGAAAATCAACGGTATAAGAGGACAAAAATTGTTCTGGAGACATATATGCAGGACTTCCTTTAATATGACTTTGATCCATCCGTTTCTCGCCTCCTAACGAAATCGTATTGGTATCTTTAGCAATTCCAAAATCAATCAATACGGCCTGTTCTCCTTGATCTCCCTGACGAAGCATAATATTCGAAGGTTTAATATCTCGGTGAATAATATTTTTTTCATGGATATAATCCAGCGCAATAGCGCTTTGAAAAATAATTTGGGCAATCCGTTTAAAATCAATCGTATCATGAGGATTTTTAGGGATGAGTTTGGAAAGGTTCTCTCCTTCAATATATTCCATCGAGAAAAAATACACATCAATCCCTTTATAGGTTTCTCGACCCACCTCGTAAATTTGAACCACATTCGGATGAAAAAGCTTTTGTAAGATCGATATCTCGCGCGCGAAACTTTGAGTTTGAAGGGGTTCTAAAGCCAAGCTTGCAGGCAAAATTTTCAAAGCAACGCATCGGTTATTAAATTCATCTTTAGCCAGAAAAACTTTTCCCATTCCGCCGTGAGAGAGTTCTTCTACGATTTCGTAACGTCCCAGAGACATTTTAGCTTTTTGTTTAAATCCGATACGATGACAGGATTGGATAACAACGTGGATCGAGTCCGCCAGTTTTTGTGCGATTTCACACATTGGTTTTTGGCCCAATCCCTCTGTTAGCAAAAGTTGTTTTTTATCGATGAGTCGCAAGTATATCCGGCAAAGTTCCGCATATTCTAAGGCTACGAGTGCATAGGTCATATCCACTTCAAACTCTACACGCGCAATGTTGTAAAAAAAATAGAAACGCTTCCCAAAAAAGTAGCCGGGATAATAAATCATCTCTTTGACGAGATCGATTTCGATGTATTTAGGGCGAAAGAGGGCCAGAAAAATAAAGATTCCGAGTAGCATTTTTCCAGAAAACCCAACGTGTTCATACCACTGGAGGGAATCTAGAAATAAAGTAGACTGCGGGAGGTAAACACATAAAAAGATCCAGAGTAAAAAAAAATAATAGCCTATCGCAGCTCTCCGGAGATACTTCCAGCGTTTTGAAAGGCGATGAATTTTAAATACGAGTTTGGTTGGCGAGGGAGTGAGCGGCGGCGGTTCTTTTTTTTCGGCAAAGGCGTTGAGCGAAGGGCGCCAGAATTTTCCAGACTTTCGCGATTCCTCACGTTCCTCAAGTGTTTTTGGCGGTTCAAACACTTGAAAATTTTTCAGGTTGTGAATCTGCTCTTTAGATAATTTAGGAATGATC
Organism: uncultured Planctomycetota bacterium; assembly: GCA_964530615.1. GTDB lineage: Bacteria > Planctomycetota > JBBTDB01 > JBBTDB01 > JBBTDB01 > JBBTDB01. The sequence continues at coordinate 23,188 of CAZHAR010000009.1, forward strand.
TGGTAATCGCTAAATGCTTCTTGTTCATTTGATTTTTTAGGGGAAGACTCCGGAAGATTCACAAAGGACTCCAGAAAATAGATGGCTTCTTATTGCATTCTTTTTTATCATTCAGTACCTTTTCACTATATTCACTTCTTGTTTCTTGTCGAGAGCAAATTCTCAAAAAAATGGGTTTGGTGATGCCGGAAATACAGAAAATACAAATTCGCCAGATTTTGGACGAATTAACGATTTCACGATTTAAGGATTCTAAGTATTTGCAGAATCTAAAAAGACGATATCGCCACTTAGTGCACGAATTAGAATATGTCGAAAAAAAAATCAAAAAATCTGCAAAAGAACCTCAAGAAGATTATGATTGGGATGCCATCCATCGTCGTGTTCTTCAGGATATTTTTGTGACTTCTCAAAGTCTGGAAATCGCGCAAAATTTAGAACGCGATTTTACGACCCATTTATATCTGCAATTTTGTACAGATAGTTTTATTCAGGTCATTCAAACACTCCATTACCAGAAGAAAACAGTGACAATCTTCTCGTTGTTCCTTGCGATTTCCAAACAGAAAGAAACCTATTCCGCTAAGTTATTACAAAAGCTAGGAGATCTAAGCCTTCTCGAAAAAGAGACCGAGGTTGAAAATTCTACGATTCTTTCTCCAGTGGCGATTGCGCCTTCGGGTTTGGAAGTTCTTCAAGAAAGTTTGAAATGGGCCAGAAAATTGAATTGGGCCCGTTTAAGTACCGAACATCTCCTGTGGGCCATTCTTTTGGATCCCAAGAGCCTTATTCTCAAAACACTAAAGAAACCAGTCAAGGAGATTTATCCGCTCCTTTGTGCCTTGAAAAATTTTCTGGAAATTAATGATGAAAATATTATGAAACCATTTGAACTTCAAGATTTACAAGTTTCAGCCTCGAATTCGGAGGACCAAGTTCGTTTATTACGAGAAATTCGTGATTTATTGAGAGATCAAGGAAAAAAGAATATCGAGAATCAAAAAAAATTTCAGCGCGAGGAAAAAACTTTTAAAGGAATTTTGTTGTCGTTAACGTTATTGCTCTTGGTTTTATCGATTTATATTGTAGGAATCGTTTTTTTCTTTAAATCTTCATAGCCATAACATACTGTTTTTAAATAAATTATAAAAAAAACAAAAAACAATTAGTCTTTTTTTACTCTTGCGACACTAATAATAACAATTATGGATTTGGAAGATAAAGAGTTAGTTTTACAGACCTTAAAAGGGGATCGTTCTGCGTTTACGAAACTCTTTTATAAATATCGGAAAATGGTTCATGCACTCGCGTTTCAAATGATTGGTCCAGAAACGATATTGGAAGATATTTTACAAGAAACTTTTTTTCGGGCCTATAAACAACTTCCCTCCTTAAAACAACAGGAACACTTTGGGACTTGGCTTGGGGGGATTTGCAAATATGTGAGTCAGGAATATTTAAAAACAAAGAGGGCAAAGCCTTTTTCGATAGAAAAGCTAGAATCAGAAACGCTTTATGAAATACAAAAAAACACTTCTCTTGATGAATCGACCCGACAACAAGTTTTCCAAAAAGTAGGGGAACTTCCTGAAATTTTTAGAGAAGTGGTTTTGTTAAAATATGTGGAAAATTTAAGTTATGAAGAGATTGCTCAATTATTAAATATTTCTGCTGCGACGGTGAATGCTCGTTTGTTCAAGGCGAAGATTCTTTTAAAAAGTAAATTAAAACACGAGAGTGAGAGTTAAAACGCTCATGTGGATGTGCGAAAAAATTCAGAAAATAGCCCTTATTTCGGGTCATGAAATAGAAGACAGTTCTCCTTTCCAGGAAAAATGGATCGAAGAACATCTCTTATCCTGCCCCCATTGTCATACTTTTGAAGAAAAAGAATTTTTTGCGCTTGAGACGCTTTTGTTAGAAAGTTTTGCTTCTTTTCGTCTTTCTCCTGTCGAACTTACTTGGTTGCCGGACGAGATCAAAAAAGAGGACAAACGCTTTCAACGTCTTCGCCGATGGAAAACTGAATTAGTCGCGGCCCTAGTATTCTGGAGCTTACTATTTTTGAACTATGAATCTTTGATCAGTTGTTTCGCTCCTTCTTCTAAATCTTTAGAATATAAAGATTTGCAAGCTTCTTTAAATGGGATTTTTCCGAAAATAGAACTTTCCCAAACGGCTAACGATCTAAAAATAAACCAAAACTCACCATTCACTCTAGAGTCCTCAATCCTTTCTTCATCTGAACAAGGAAAAGAATCGTCAGAAATCTTTTTTCAAAAAATGAAGAAAAGTTTTGAATCTAAACGTCTAAGGGGAGATATTATTGCGGTTTCTCACGATAATCATTATTTAACCATAGATAAAGGAAGTGTTGAATATTTAGAAATCGGAAGCGAAATCGTGGTGTATCAAAAACAATTTCAAACCGTCGCACGCGTCCTTCAGACGGATCGCCATCAAGCCATTTGTCAGATTGAGACACCACATCCTATTGAACCCGGGGCCCATTTTTTCGCGATGACTAAAATCCCCCAATTACAACCAATGCTCTCCGCAAAAATTCAAGGGAAGATTGTCTGGATTGAAGCGAGTCAAGTGGGAATTGCTGAGGTGATTGGAAACGAAGAGATGAGTGTGGGCGATTTCTTTTCGGTTTATCGGGAAAAACAAAAAATTGGAGTTGTTTTGCTGTCCTCGCTCCAAGAACCAATTGCTCATTTAATTTATCAGACGGTTCCTTTTCAAAAAGGGGATCAGGTTATTTTAGAAATTCAATCAAAACATTTTCTAACAGAATCTCTATAAAGGAGGCGTTTCTTTTATAAAAATGATTGCAATTCAATGATCCTTAGTTATACTGAGGCAAGCACTGTCATAGTCCTCACCTTTTGAGGGCGCTTTATTTGGAGGTACCTCTAGAATGTCTTCATTTGCAAAAATGTTTGTGTTTTTGAATCTTGTTTTGAGTATCGTCTATATCGGTGTAGCCGGTACGCTCTTGGCCCAAAAGGTCGATTACAAAGAGCAACTAAAAGTTCAGAAAAAAGACCACGATACGCTTATTAGTGCAAAACAAAAAAGTTTGGATGATTATACGTCTCAAGCCGAATCCCTAAAAGCTGAAAAAGGCCGTTTAGCTCGCGATCTTTCTTCGTTTAAAAATGAAAACGATAAATATCGTGAACAAGTTACCAGCCTTCAAACAGCAAATGGTGAACTGGATTCGCGACTCGGTAAAGTCGAAGATAACCTGAAAACAATCAGTCAGGAAATCCAAGAAAAAGACGAAGCCAATAAAAAATTGCGCAAAGAAAACGAAGATTTGCGCGCTAAATCCGATGATGCTGAAAAAGAAAAAGAACAAGCATTAGACGATAAGGCTCGTTTGGAAGAAGAACTTTCTCAATCCAAAAACTTGGTGACTTCGCTTGAAAAAGAATTGAAGAAAACCAAAGATGATTTGGCAGAAAGCCGAATTCTTATTGATAGCGCCCGAAATGCTGGAGTTGATTTTGGCGCCTTGTACCGCCCAGAAGCGCCTATCGATGGAAAAGTGATGGCCGTTTCTAACGAAGTAAATTTGGTGATGATTTCTGTCGGCGCAGATGATAGCGTGAAAAAAGGATATCATTTTACCATTTATCGCGGGTCTCTTTATATTGGTCAACTCATTGTCGAAGATGTTTTTCAAGATATGAGTTCCGCTCGTATGAAATTAGAAACTATGGCAAAAGGTCAACAAGTTTTGGAGGGTGATAATGTCTCAACAAGGATTCGTTGATGATTTTGAAGATGAAGTAAGCAGCGGTTTTGAAACCGCCACCGTTATTTTTACCACCCTATTCCTCTTGGTAGGGATCGGAATTATTGCGGCTGAACTCCATTATACTTACGATTTCACTTTTGGTGGAATCTGGAAATTAGAAGGGGGACAATAATCGTCTCCTGATAAAATAAACTGAGGCTACTCTTTTTTGTGAAAGAGTGGCCTTTTTATTTTGTTCTTCAATACATCCATGCGCTCTTATCAAGAAAAAATTATTTCGCGCGAGAATTTAGTGCCAATTCTTCATTCTTTCCCCCAGAAAGATATTGGCTTTACCAGTGGCACTTTTGATTTGTTGCATTTAGGACATCTCTCTTATCTTCAACAAACTAAAGAGTATTGTAAAATTCTCGTTGTTGGGGTTAATTCGGATCTTTCTGTAAAAGCCTATAAAAGTCCTCTCCGTCCCATTGTTCCTGAACAAGAACGTTTGGCGCTTATCGCAGGATTGGAATGTGTTGATTATGTGTTTCTTTTTTCAGAAACGAATAATCATCATAATATAAAAGAACTTAAACCGGGTTGGTATTTTAAAGCGGGAGATTATCAGTTGTCTCAACTGTCCTCTAAAAATCTGCTTGAAAGTTATGGGGGGACAATCAAAATTTTAAGTGAGATCCCACATCTTTCTTCAACAGCAATGATCCAAAAAATTCAAGGACTCCCGAGTTCTTCTTAATGCTTTTTGCTTCAAAGGTTTTTATGAAGACGTATTCTTCTTATCAAAAATTTTTAGTCGCTCTTCTTCTGTTGCTTGCTTTATCAGGGAACTTGGCGCTCTATCAATTTTCTCAAATTTCAGCTTTTCCAGATTTGGAATCTTTTCCAAAACGCTTTTCTTCCCCAAATATAAACGAGCGATTTCGCGCTTTTAAAGATTATGGATATGTTCGGCCTCTTTTTTCTCAACCCGATATTCAAAGATTGGATCAGCTCCTTATAGAAAGACTGGAACCCACCTCTCCAGAATTTGAAACCGATGAAAATGCTCGCCTATTTCTCTATCGGGCCATTTGGTATCCTTTTTTTCTAGCTCAAAAAAACACGATTGATTTTTCGAAAATCCTCTCGGATTCCAGTCCGCTTTGTCGCAAATTCGGAGTCGAGAAAATACTGGATCGAAATACCCATTATTTGATAAAATATCTTCCTTATTTTTTGAAAGAAACAAATGAAGACGTTCTCACTTCTTATTTGAACAATTTTTTCCGACAGACCGAACCAATCCCGCAAGAAATCGCTCCCTATACCATTCAAATCGCCTTGAAATATGCTGAACTTCAAAAAATAAGTATTGACGTTTTGATTCGTTTGATCCTCAAAGAAAACTCTGCAATAGTTTTAAAAGACGTTTTTGCTTTACTTGAAAATTCTCAGCCTGAAATGGTTTCTTTAGGAAATAATATCCTCCAAGGAATGAATCGAAAAAATTTGTCTTGGGTACCGCCAGAGATTGCTCGAGAACTCATTCAGAAAAAAACATCCAAAAATTTTTTCTATCTGATCTGGTTATTCAAACCAGAACTTTTTCCTAAACAAGAGCTTGAACAAATTCTTCATTCTTTTTGGAAGGACGCTTATGAAAAAAAAGCACCAGCGTCTGTCATTCAAAACCTCTTTGAATTCTCGCTAATTTATGATCTGGACTCTTCTTTGCTTTATCCTTTTATGCAAAAAATTATAGAAGATTCAGGAAATTTAGAGTTTCATTTGTATTATAATTTAATCTGCTATCAACAAATGTCTAATGAAATCCTTTTAGAAGAGATCGCCCAACTCATTTATAAAATGCCACAATCAGCAGAAACAGCCACGAACTTATCCGAATTGCTTATCGGACAAGAGAATGGCTGGGCTTTTTTAATTTTTTATTATCTACAAGATCCAAATTTTGAATATTATGGAAATTCAGAAAAGAAAATTCATAAATTGTCTCCAGAAATTCTGGAGTTCCTATTAAACGAATGTTTTCAAAAAATAAAAAAGAAAAACTATTCTTTATCGAGTTATTTAAAAATACTCAAAGAGATTGGCCCTCAATTACAAGAAAATCAGATCAGGATGGTGATTGCTTTATTCGAGGAAATCTATAGTCCCTCTTATATGGATGATTTTTTAAATTTTATTGAAAGTCTTACAAAAAAATCTCCTGAAGTTCACCAATATATAGTCGGTTTACTTCCACTTATATTTGACGGGGTTCAAATCGATCATGCTTGTGGCCTACTTTTAAAGTATTGCGACAATGAAGAAATGTACGAACGAAGCCAAAAAGCAATCACTCAAAAAATAAAAGTTCGAGGAGGACGAAAAGATATCTTAAAACGATATCTACGAGTATTAGACGAGAATTTTGATAAAGTCTATCCTCCGATAGTTCGTTTCGATTTGACAGAAGACTCTCAACGTGATTTAAGGAAAGGGCTTTTTCCAAAGCTTTCAGAAACGATCCGAAAAACAATTGAAGACAACATTGGACCTCTGCCTGAAGACTTAACATTAGAAATAATCACAGACGACCAATGGAAAATACGAGTCCATAATAAAACATTTTTATTGAAACAAAAAGAAGATCAACTCTGTATTTATAGTTCATCGAAATAATCATGCAAATCAATCGTTTATTGGGGTTCGAGCCAAGAAATTTCATCAAAGGGAATGTCCATAATCAGTCCCTCCATGTTTAACTTGACTTGTTCTTTTTTATGATCGATTTTTTTGATACGTCCGGTTTTTTTAAATTTGACAATATAAACCAGATCTTCCATATGTAAAGTTTCAATAAAATCCATTCTTCGTTGTCCTAAAGGAGTGGACCGAAGTTCTTCTTTTAAAATGCGATTGAGTTCTTCCACATCCGGTAAAATATGTTTAGGGACATTTTTAAGGCGAGCCAGCGTAGGTGCTAAGCGATCAAGCACTTTTCGAAGATGGGTTTCAATTTCAAGATTGGCTTCTTGCTCTACACGTCCTTTTCGTTGCGTTAACTCTTTCCGTTCTGCTTCGGCTTCTTGCTTAATCTGCTCCGTTTTATCTTTTATTTCTTCCGTCTGGATACGTGCCTCTTCTGTTTTTATTCGAGATTTTTGGATCTCTTCCAAAAAGGATTTTTCTCGTTGCTTTTCGGGATCGAGCAAATTTTTCGCACGATGAATAATTTCTACGGAAATACCGAAATTTTCTGCGATATAGAGCGCATTTGAGTTCCCCGGCATTCCAATCAATAAACGATAGGTCGGTTTGAGAGTTATTGGATTAAATTCGACACAACCATTTTCTGTTCGAGGATACTGATAGGCAAAATTTTTGAGAGGACTCAAATGGGTGGTGACAATCATTTTTGCTTGTTTTTTCAATAATTGCTCTAGGATAGCTGTGCTCAAACACGCTCCTTCGTCAGGGTCAGTCCCGGCACCCACTTCATCTAATAAAATTAAAGAGTTCTCATTCGCTTCCCTTAAAATGTGGGTAATGTTTTTGAGGTGACCCGAAAATGTGGATAACGATTGAGAAATACTTTGTTCATCTCCAATATCCGCATAGACTTGAGAAAATAAAGGAGTGGTACTTCCGGGTTTTACCGGAATATGTAAGCCGGAATGTGCCATTAAAACCAATAAACCAACGGTTTTTAAAACCATTGTTTTCCCGCCCGTATTCGGGCCCGTAATCATTAATAAATCAAAATTGTGTCCCAGATGAATATCAATTGGAACCACTTTTTCCGGTTCAAAAACCATCGGAAATTGACGATTACTCTTTTCCCAGATCAATAACGGATGGCGCGCTTCTCGAAAATGGAGATAGGGCGCATTTAACAGGGGTTCGGACATCTGAAAATCTAAACTTATTCGTGCCTTGGAAACCGTTAAATCAACCACCGCAAGTATTCGACATAATTGCGTAAGACGCTCTTCTTCCACCAAAATTTCTAGAGTCAGTTCCCAATAAATTTTAATGATTTCATCCGATTCTTTTTTGTGTACTTCTTCGAGTTTGTTTGCGATTAGAATCACTTCTTGGGGCTCAATAAACAATGTTTCTCCAGAATTAGATTGATCCAGACACAATCCTCGCACCTGCCCACGACACTCTTGTCGAACGGAAAGGACAAAATGATCTTTTCGAATCGTATATCCAGATCCTTGAAGAAAGCGACTATATTTATATTGTAAATGCTCCATCTTCTCCCGAATTTGAGCTTCTAGTTCCCGAATCATTTTTCGAAGTTCTGCCAACCGAGGTGTCGCCTGATCTTGAAGCACTCCTTTTTCATCAAACTGAAGTTGAAGTTTTTCTAACAATCCATCGGGAAATTCGATTTGATTTCCCAGACGAACGAGTTGAGGATAAAGGTCTTCTCCAAGTTGGCTCAAAAATAGGTTCAAATTCGAAGCCCCTTGAAGGGTTTCTCGAATCACCATAAACTGTTCGGAAGTAAACGTACAGTTTTGAGATTGGACTTGCTTTAAAAGAATTCGTAAATCGTCAATCCCCGCCAGAGGAATTCGGACTTGGGCGGATAGTAAAGTACACATTTCCGTCGTTTGCTTTAACGCGCGAACGATTTTCCATTCTTCTTGATAAGGAACCAACTTCAAAATCGCGTGTCTTCCCAAGGCAGTAGAAGCATATCGAAGCAATATTTCCATAAACTGGAGAAATTCTAAAACCTTAATTGTATGGGTATCCATAGGTGCAAATGATCTCAACGGGAATAAATAAAAGAAAGCTCTATAAAAAGGATATTCTTCGCAAAGGTTCAATCTAGGGTTTTTTAGGCAAAAACGTTTTTCGTTTCTTCGTCGAAGAGGCGGGAGTGGTCAATTTTCCCAAAATCCAATCGGAGAGTTGATCTTGATAATGAGGAGAATTCCAATGTCCCGATTGTCCCCCGGGAAGGCTAAAACCCGAGTGATCTAATTGAGAGAGATCGGCTAAAAACCGACAAGAGGCGCCCAAAAGTTGTGTAAACGGTTTCGCCAAAGAAAAAGTGCCATTATTGACAGTCATCGATCCTCCGGCACCCGGAATGGGCCCAATATTTAAACGGGGTCCTAAAAGAGGATTCGAGCCAAATAGATGCTCTAACGGAAGTCGATGTATTTTTCCCCATTTCCATTGGTCTATTTCGGGGCCCAGCATTTTCTGTAATTCTTGAAGGGATTGTTTGAAACTTTCTTGTAATTTTAGGCGCACTTCTTCTTGAGATGCGAATAGAGTCGTTCCAGAGAGAATTGTTTCAAACGGAGTGACGGCTTGATGCAAAATTTCAACATAAAAACCAAACAAAGTCGTTCCCAATAACGGCTCCAAAAAGAGCTTGAGCGCTTTGAGGTACCAAACATTAAAAAGGCTTGCCCCAATGCTCTCTGCTGTCATTTTAAAATCCCATTCTTTCAAATAACGAATCGCTTGTTCTTCGAAGTCTGTACTTCTTGAAAGACAAGCGAGATGCCTCTGAAGAAACTGCTCCGCTTGAAGACAATGAACATCCAAAAAAACGCGCTCTATTTGTTCAGGAGTCCAATCATTGTGTTCCTGAAGTCTACTATAAATTCGGTTCGCTCGAAATGCGGGTTCATAAAAATGAGAAATATAGTAGGGATAGTGTTCATCTTCTATTTTTTGGTTGGCGGTGACTAAAATTCCACTGTCAGGATTCTCTAATGAGGGAAGTTCTTGAAAGGGAATATATCCTTTCCACTGAGAACTTTCACTCCCTTTTTGAATTCGCAGGTCTCGATCTCCGGGACGAATCGGAATTTTTCCTAGATAATGATATCCGATATTTCCCTGAATATCCGCATAGATTAAATTTTGTGCCGGAGCGACAAATTTTTTTACCGCGTCCAATAACTCTTCTTTGTTTTTCGCGCGAACTGCATGATAAAAATTTTCAATATGAGTACTGGTATCGTGCATAGTCCATCGAAACGAAAGAGGAAGATCCGTATGTGAAAAACAGTCCGAAATCAAGGGGCCTCGTTCTGTAGAGCGAATAATGACTTTTCGGGGTTCCTGATCGCGAATCTCTAAAATTTCTTCACGAAAGGTTAACGGACGCCACTCCTCTCCCTGTCGATAATGGGTTTTCTCCGAATTTAATTCTTCTTCATATAAATCCGCATCATCTGCCATCGCATTCGTAAATCCCCAAGCGAGATGTTCGTTATGGCCTATCAAGATTCCCGGAGTCCCTGGAATCGAAGCTCCAGTCCCCTGAAAATGAGGCGCTTTTAAAGAAACAAAATACCAGACTGCAGGAATTTGGAGACTAAGATGGGGATCATTCGCTAATAAAGGTTTTCCTGAGGCTGTTTTTTTTCCGGATAGAACCCAAGCATTCGATCCTAGCGATTTACCTGCAAGAGAGGTAAAATTTCGAATGGATTCTTCCAATCTCAAAAAATCAGCGACCGATTTCGTTTGAGTGAGAGGTGGATGATGTGCTGGATAACGAAATTTCAATTCGTCCTGCTTTGTGCCAAGATGAGCCTCAATCAGATGAAGCACCAATAAACTTCGCCAGGAATAATTGAGTTGAAAGGCAAAAAGTTTTTCAATACAACAAGAATCTTCTCGTGTCCAAGGTTTCACTTTTCTTTTCAGTAATCGAATTTCGAGAGGGGCCAAATGAGGATTTTTCTGGATTTGTTGAATATGGGTATTCACGCCTAAAAGATACGCGTCCAGCTTGGAGCAAAACGTCTCCGACAATAAGGGCGGTGCTTTTTTCCCGGATTCGTATAGCCCAAAGGTTCGTATAAATCGATCTAAATCCACCGTCGTATAAGATTGGAGTTGATGGCTAACCGCAGGAGGTTCCAGCGGAATTTCTCCGAGTAACTCAGCGAGTTCGCCTCGAAATGTCGCCCGACTGAGTTCCATGAGCCAGAGTCGTTCACGCGCATGGAGATACCCTTGCACAAAAAAAAGGTCCTCTTCGTTGCTGGCCATTAGCGTAGGAATCCCTTTTTCGTTAAAAGAACATTGAACCTCAGCCGATAAACCTGCTAAAGTTTCTTGCCCTGAATAAAGGGAAGCGTGGTACGGAGAGAAATAGCGACAAAACCAATAAGAAAGAAAACGGGAGAAAAACATAATCCTCTTTTTATAAAATGAGACAGCAATCTTGTTCATCATCCAAAAAAAAGAGAAGGAATCCAAGAAAAAAATTTGAATTTTTTACTCAACATACGCTAGAATGAGCAAAACAAAAGATAGAACCCTCTCGCTTCAATCGCTAGAGGGGGGTGAAGTCCGTAGAACTCAAGAGGGAGAGTATGACACAAGCATATTTGAAGGATGTTCTCGCGTTGATTCTTGGAGGAGGTCGAGGAACTCGTTTGTTTCCTTTGACTAAAATGCGTTCTAAACCCGCTGTTCCTTTAGGGAGTAAATTTCGTTTAATTGATATTCCTGTAAGTAATTGCATCAACTCCAATGTCATGAAAATTTTTATTATCACGCAGTATAATTCAGCATCTTTGAACTCTCATATTTCCAATACCTATCGCTTTGATTATTTTTCCGGTGGATTTGTTGAAATTCTTGCCGCGGAGCAAACTCCGGAATCAAATGACTGGTTTCAAGGAACTGCGGACGCGGTCAGAAAAGTATTTCATCATCTGCGAGATTTCCAATCGATTCTTATTCTCTCTGGGGATCACCTTTATCGGATGGAGTATGATAAATTTTTGGAAGAACATCTGAATAAAAAAGCGGATCTCACCATTGCGGTTAAACCGGTTCCGCCTCATCGAGCTTCTGAATTTGGTCTATTAAAAATTGACGAACGTTCTAAGGTGCTTCAATTTCGTGAAAAACCGAAAGGCGACGAATTGGAAGAAATGCGTACCGATACCTCAAAACTGGGACTCTCTTCCGCAGAAGCCGACGCAAACCCCTTTCTATGCTCCATGGGAATCTATGTGTTTCGCCGAGAGGTCCTAGAAAAATTATTGCAAATGGAGCCTTTTTTCAATGATTTTGGAAAAGATGTGATTCCGTACGCGATCAATCATCATCGCGTGATGGCATATCCATTTACTGGTTATTGGGAAGATATTGGAACGATTCGATCCTATTACGAATCGAGTATGGATTTGGCCCGTCCTGTCCCGAAATTTAATATGTTTGACGCCAATGCCCCGATTTACAGTAACCAACGATATCTACCGGGTTGTAAAGTCGTTTCGTCTAATATGACCTGCTCGATCCTAGGGGATGGATGTATTATTGATGGGGCTACCATCAAATATTCGGTGATAGGGCTTCGTTCTCGAATTAGCGCGAATGTGATTATTGAAAATTCTATTTTGTCTGGAAATGATTATTATGATTCGGGAATCTCGATCAATAATGTCCCAGCGCTTGGAGTTGCTCCCGGATCGATTATTCGAGGCAGTATTCTGGACAAAAATGTTCGAGTCGGAAGAAACGTTCATATTGAAAATCTTGACGGAGTGGCCCATTATGACCATCCGGACGGTTTATTTTACATTCGAGATTATATTGTAGTGATCCCGAAGGGGATCGTGTTACCCGATGGCTTTCGCACTCAGGTACGCCCCTAAAAATGGTTATGAATACAAAAGCTTCACGTCCATGGCCCGGATTATTTGTGGTTTTTGAAGGAATTGATGGCGCCGGGAAGACGACTCAGATTCAACGGTTGGCGGAAGCGCTTCCGTCTTATGGCTTGGTTCCTTATATCACCGCGGAACCGAGTCAGGGGCCGTATGGAAAAAAATTGCGCGAAAAAAGTTTTACAAAACGTTCTGATCCAGAAACCGAACTTCAGCTTTTTTTAGACGATCGGCGTTGGCATTTAGAAGAAGAAGTAAAACCAGCGCTCTATCGAGGAGAAGTGGTTTTGCAAGATCGGTATTATTTTTCATCGATGGCCTATCAGGGAGTTTTGATTCGTTCTCCAGAAGAAATTCGCCAACTTCACTTGCCGTTTGTGATTCCACCGGATTTAGTTTTTTATCTTGATTTGGAGCCAGAAATAGCAATCGCCCGTATTCGATCTCAGCGGAGTTCTGCTTCTCAATATGAAAAACTGGACTACCTGAAAAAAGTACGAGCGATTTTTTTAAAAGAAGTTGCGTTATTTCAGCGACTAGACGCCACTCAGCCACCAGAAGAACTTACCCCAAAAATGTTAGGGCAAATTCTTGGATGTTTGCGGATAAAAATTAATCCCCAGTAACAACGGTGGTTACATGTCCATAAACGCCTAAAATGTTGAAAATTTTATAATCAACGGTTTTAACGTCGGAGATACCACCGGCGTTAGCGGCGGCTTTAATACTTGCATCACCGGTCACAATACCGATGATAAAACCGACTTTAGCTTCTCCAGTTTTTCCACCGGGTCCACCATTCGCTGAATGGGGAACGGTTGCGTTGGTGTATAAGCCACCTACAGGTACTGGAAGGCCCACACAGCCAACAATAAATAAAGAAAGAGCGATAGATAACAAAATAATACGAGACATAGTCATTACTCCTAAAATTGAGTTTTTTTTAAACTTCAAAAGAATCTTCCTATTATCGGAATAAGAATGGAAAGTTTTATAGCAAGGGATTTTAATTATTCCAAGCATTTTCTCGAAATTTTTTAGAAAATTCTTTTTTTTTGAAAAAAATCAGGTATTTAGAAAAGGATTTTTTCTTGCAAAAAGTACCAATTCGAGCCAAATTCTCCCATCAAAATTAAAAAACAGGCGACATAAAGAATTCCGGTCGCGGATTGATTTGATTTTCTTTGAACGCAATCCCAAATCATATAAGCTAGGATTCCCGGAACCAATAATCCTGCCAAAAAACGTAAACTTAAAACATGAAGGTTTTTTAATAAGTAGGCGCTCCATTGGTTTTGAATTTCGTAGGTCCAAACTTCCCAATGGAGGAAAAGAAGAACTAGGGTGAGTCCCATTCGAAAAACGAGCGCGAAAATAAATAAACGCGTTAATTTTTTTAAAGGATCAAAACTCAATTTCGGGAGCACTAAATAATAATGACCTAAAATCATAGCAACAAGCGATGAGCCCATTAACAGCGCGCTAGAAAAAAAATGGAGAAAAATCCAAAGCCAGGGCGAGCCCATCAATAGAGATTCATAGAGTGGAATATAAAAATGGGCTAGAAATAAGAGTAATACAATTGCGCTCGCAGTGGCTCCCCACAAAAAAATTTGTTTTTTCTCTTTCAAGAACCAAGGGCTATATAAAATACCTTTGTAGAAAAGTAACAGACAAATGGGGGCCCCAAAAAAATAGAATTCGGGAGCGCGAAAATTTCCTTGAAACAACAGAACAAAAAAAAATAATAGAAGCGGGAGCCAAAGATTAAAATGGAAAAATTTTTTTCCCAAAAGAGTATAGGGAATAAAAATTAATGAAAACAAATACCCGACTGCTAATTGAGTTAAATATAAGGTTAGCATAGATATTAGGGTATTTTATTTTTTTTAATTAAAGGAAGTGCTTGTTTTTTAGAAGAGAAATTAGGGGGAAAGAAAGAGGTCTCCGATTTTTTAGCGAGAGCCCCTCGGATTTGATGCTTTTGAGAAGCGTTCCCCCATTTTCCTCGTTTTCGATTGACGTAACTCATAAAAAAAATCTCGGTTTTGTGGGTAGGGGCGTATGGAATACGCCTTGTTTATAAGGAAGCAGGGGTACGCAATACATCCCTACGAAATATTCTTAATCAATCCTCATCGTCGTCCTCTTCGTCTTCGTCTTCGTCCTCGTCCTCGTCTTCAAAGTCGTCGTCCTCTTCTTCGTCTTCAAAGTCGTCGTCCTCTTCGTCCTCGTCTTCAAAGTCGTCATCCTCGTCCTCGTCCTCGTCCTCGTCCTCGTCCTCATCTCCGTCGTCATCCTTGTATTCGTATTCTTCCTTGTCGTCCTTTTCGTCGTCGACCTCATCGTCGATCTCATCGTCGATCTCATCATCATCATCATCATCATCATCATCATCATCATCATCATCGAAATCGTCGTCGTCATCGAAATCGTCGTCGAAGTCTGCCCAAGCGGGTAAAGAAACGAAGGGGCTTTCTTTTGGTATCTCTTTGAAGAATAAAGAAAGCAGACGATTTTCCGTAATACTAGGTAATGTTTTTTTTGAGGGTAAGAAAGCACCCAAAAGAAGCTCTTTCGTGAAACAAGAGAGTTGGCTTGAATCGGTACAAAATATGGGTTGATAAGGAATCATCATCATTTCTCCTTTCCTATAAGTAATGCAAAAGAATACGGATCCGCATGAAGTCTAATGTTCTTCAACAAAATGTTTGCGTTGTTTAATTTCTTGTTCAAGTTCATTGAAAAAAGAATCCACATTTAAGGTAATTTGTTGTTGATGTTGATAACGCCGGATAGTGACTTGGTTATTTTCTAATTCTTTATCTCCAATTACAAGTAAAATCGGGATTTTCGCAATAGTTCCTTTACGAATTTTTTTTCCAAAAGATTCTGCGGAGTCATCAAGGTCCACTCGTACCATCCGAGAAACTAATTCTTTTTGGAGTTGATGAGCGAATGGAAGTTGGCGATCCGTAATCGGTAGTAAACGAACTTGTATGGGGGCTAACCAGGTCGGGAATGCGCCCCCATAATGTTCGATTAAAAACGAAATAAAGCGTTCGTGAGTGCCTAACGGCGCGCGATGTAAAATCACTGGACGATGTAATTGACCATCTTCTCCGCGATATTCTAAATTAAATCGTTCTGGCATTACAAAATCGA
The DNA here is from genome assembly GCA_964530615.1 of uncultured Planctomycetota bacterium. Lineage (GTDB taxonomy): Bacteria > Planctomycetota > JBBTDB01 > JBBTDB01 > JBBTDB01 > JBBTDB01. Next base: position 38,773 of record CAZHAR010000009.1, read on the forward strand.
CCTGATTGGTGGAGGCGGTTTCTTCACGTCCAATAACATTTTTAAATTGGACATCTACTTTAGGGCCATAAAAAGCCGCTTCCCCGACCTCAATTCGGAACGGCATATCGATTTCAATCATGGCTTCACGAACCATCTCTTCCGCTTTTTTCCATAGGGCCGGATTATTCACGTATTTATGTTTTTGATCTTTGGGATCATGCAAAGATAAGCGCATATAATAGTCTTTAAGACCAAAGAGTTTATAGTAATCTGCATGCATACGCATCACATTTTTAAATTCTTCTTTGAGTTGGCTTTCTTGGCAGTAAATATGCGAATCGTTCATACACATCCCTCGCACACGTAACAATCCAGATAATTCTCCAGATTTTTCGTAGCGATACACTTGCCCATATTCGGCGAGTCTCAGTGGGAGTTCGCGGTAAGAACGTGGCCGAAATCGGAAAATCAGATGATGATGAGGACAATTCATTGGCTTTAAATAAAATATTTCTTCCACCTCATTTTCGTCCATCAACTTCATTGGCGGGAACATGGAGTCTTTATAGTGAGAGAGATGTCCAGAAATTTCATAAAGTTTTTGCTTGGTAATATGAGGAGTACAAACGCGTTGATATCCCGCTTTAAACTCCGTTTCTTTCGCAAGTTTTTCGAGTTCTTCTCGAATGGTCGTTCCATGGGGGAGCCATAGGGGTAAACCTTTTCCCACATCTTCATCAATTAAAAAATATTCCAGTTCCTTGTTCAGTTTGCGATGATCCCGTTCTTGTGCGAGTTCTCGGCGACGAACATAGTCTTCTAAAAGTTTTTCGTCGGCGAATGCTAATCCATAGATACGAGTCAGCATTTGATTTTTTTCGGAACCCCTCCAATACGCGCCCGCGATACGGTCCAATTTAAAGCTTCCCTTTGGGATTTTTTTGGAAGATTCAATATGAGGACCTTCACACATATCGATAAAGGGACCATTTTCGTAAAAAGAGATGACCGATACCCCTTTTTTTTCAAGGTCGTTTAGTAGTTCGACTTTGTAGGTCTCACCCATAGATTCCAGGCGTTTTCGAGCTTCAGCGCAATTCATCTCGACTCTTTGAAACCGTTGATTTGCTTTAATAATTTCTTTCATTTTCTTTTCAATTTTGGGAAGATCTTCTTTTTCATCAATTTTGAATCCCAAATCGAAATCATAATAAAAGCCGTCCTCTACGGGCGGGCCAATACCGAGTTTTATTTTATCGCGACCAAAACAATCAATTACCGCTTGAGCGAGAATATGCGCTAACGAATGACGATAGCGATATAATTGCTGATCTTCTGGCGATAAGTGGGCAATCTTTTGAGCGATTTCTTGATCTTCCATAAGACACCCCGTTTGAAGTTCCTTTCTGAGAAAAGAGGCTGATACTATAAAAAGAAAAATATTAAAATCAAATAGTGGAAACATGTTGACGAAAAGAAGTTCTATTGTACTTCATCCTTTTTGGATATTTTTTTTCACTATCCTTGCGTATACCAATACGTTAAGAAACTCCTTTCTCCTTTGGGATGACAACTGGTTAATTTACCAAAATCGTTGGGTGACCTCTCGTTCATTTTCTTGTATTCTTCTTATTTTTAATCCTGGAACCAATCGTACGGAATTGGGTTCAGAATATCTTCCATTCCCTCAATTTTTCTATTGGCTAGAATATTTTTTTTGGGAAAATAATCCAATAGGGTACCACCTCACTCAAATTTTAGTCTATAGTTTGAGTTGTCAGCTTCTCTATTATCTCTTTCGCACCTTCACCTCTCCCTCCATTGCTTTCTGGACTTCTATTTTATTCGCATTGCATCCCATTCATACAGAATCTGTGACTTGGCTCAGTGGCCAAAAAGATATTTGGGCCCTTTTCTTTTTTTTGCTCACCTGTCTCGCTCACCAAAAAAAATACTTTAAATTAGCGCAGATGGGTCTTGTTTTAGCACTTCTCAGCAAAGGAACCGCTGTTATCTTAATAGGTTGCTTATTTTTACTCGATAAACTTCAACACGCTTCAGTGTCTAAAAATTGGAAACACTATCTAAGATACGGAATTTTTACAGGATTATTGTTGGCGCTTCACCTCTGGACTGCAAGCCATCATGGAAATATTCAAGAAAATCCGCCGACATTTCAAGAAACGGTTGCCTCCTTTGGAATAAGCAGTCTGCTCTACCTCAAGCTTTTATGTATACCAACCCCCTTATTGGCGCACTATGAACTTTGTTCAATTCCACCCTCTTATGGAATCGGAATCGCTCTTGTTTTAGGAGTTGGAAGTCTTGGGTATGCCTTGTTTCGACTTTACTCCCGTTTGTTGACTCCTAGCAGTTTTTTCTGGCTCTGGTTTTGGGGAACGCTTCTCCCCGTCAGTAATTTGATTTTTTACCGCACTTCGGCTTTTTTTGCAGAACGATACTTATTATTTCCTTCCATTGCTTTTTGCTATATGCTAGCAACGTTTTTGACCCTTTACAGTCCCAAATTACGTTGGTTTGTTCTGATCTGTTTTCTTTTACTAACGATCGAACGAAATCAAGATTGGCAAGATACAGAACGTTTGTGGAAACAGAATCTGACCATTTCTCCCAAAAATGCGACTGTTTGGGGAAACTTGGGAATGTATTATCAGGAACTTCTCCCGTATGAAAAAAATCTTGTTCTGGCGAATCAATATTTGCGGCAATCCGAAATCTGTTATCAAGAATGTTTAAAATTTCAGCCTCAACATATTCGAACGATTCATAACTTGGGATTACTAGAACTAGAGCGAATTCGTTTAAATTCCGATGCGCTTCCACGAGAAGTGCATCTACAAAAAGCGCACGATTTTTTTCTTCAAGCCTTAAAAATAAATCCGGAAATGACACAAGCATTGAGTTCTTTGGGTGGAATTGCTTTTCAAGTCGGCGATTTATCAAGTGCAAAACAGTATTATTTGCGAGCATTAGCTTGTGATTCTGCCCATTTTGTTTCTCTGGTTGGAATGGGAAATATTTTGCTTTCGGAAAAAAACTATCCTCAATCCGAATTTTTTTATCAAAAAGCCTTCGAAGATCGTCCTCAAGAATGGATTCTCAAACATTATTGCTTGGGGCTTCTCTATACCGAATGGGCCAAACGAGATATTCAGTATTGGAGTCTTGCAGAGCAAAATCTTCTTAAGGTCCAAAAAATTCACCCCAAAGCCGAACAGGAACTGGCAAGACTTTATAAAATTAAGAATAATAAATAATGAGCGAGTCTTTCAATTCTTAATTTCTAATTTCTTCCAAGTGCTAGGTCGGTAAAGAATTTTTAAGAAGATCCCTGGAATCATTAACAGGAGACAAAGTGTGAAGAATGGCCAGAAACTTAGATCGTTCCATCCCCAACCATTTTTCAGAAAGACATAAGGAAAAAGGAGGGTGATCGCGTAAAATACCAATTTTTGTCCGAGCATAAACGGAGCGGGTACTTCATTTGCTGGAACAGGAAGCGGAACAGGATTCAGAGGAAGTTTTTCAATAGCCACATCAATATCGCGCAGAAGCAATTTATTTTTTTTTATGGCTCTATATTCGTAAACAAAGGTGAAGAGATTAAACGCAACGGTAAAATAAGCGGTGAATCGATGAAAGTAGAAAAGATAGGATCGTCCCGAGTCCAAGGCTCCTCCTAAAACAAGGGTAGTGACCAGAAGCAAACAACTCAAGCCTGCCCAGAGGAATCCGCGTGATTTGTACCATTGATTGGAGCGCTGAAGAAATTCAATCGGAAGCTGAATTTGTAAAATAGCCGCTTTGATCGTACGGCCTGTTCCTACAAAGTAGATGATAACGAGTGTGTGGAGTCCAACTCCACAAATGCAAGTAATGAGGCCACTACTGAAATGATCAAGGTTTTCTTGAGGTTTATACGCTTTAGTATGTCCAGTCCAGAGGGTTAATAGAAAGAAGAGAACCATTGCCATTGCCAAGGCAAAAAAAATCCGGTACATCAGAAGTTATCCTTGTTGTAATTAATGATCTAAAGCTTCTGGAATATTTATTTCCAGAGCAAGGCGAAATCCTAGATCGGGAAGCTGTTGATCAGGAGAAAGGTGATGGCGGGAGAAAGTTTTGAGTTGTTTTGAATCATTACTGCTCCACCCACCGCCACGAATAACTCGTTCCAAAGCTTGTTCAGGGCCGTGAGGGTTTTTCAAGGAAGAGCTATATTGATCCTGATAATAATCTCGGCACCATTCCCAAACATTTCCAGCCATATTAAGGCACCCATACGGACTTGCTCCTTGAGGGAGTTCATCCACAGAAATAGCGGAATCTGGGCCGGATTGATTGAAATGACAATTTTGGGGGTTCCATTCTTGGCCCCAAGGGTAGACAAATCCTTGGGTTCCTCTTGCCGCTTTTTCCCATTGTGCTTCTGAAGGAAGTTGTTTTTGTCTCCAGAGCGCGTAAGCAAGGGCATCATGATAATCTACAAAACTAACAGGATGTTTTTCTCGTCCCAGTGGTGGAGTATTTTTGAGTTTCCAGTGTTTTGGAGGTGGATAAGAAATTGCTTTTACAAAGAGAGAATAATCTTCCTGAGTCACTTCCGATTTATCGATAAAATAAGAAGAGAGGAAAATTTGTTCGTTATTTTCACCCCGTGGAAACCGTCCAAGTTTAATGAAGATCATAACGCGGGTTTGTGCTTCAAGGTTTTGAATATAGTTTTTTAATTCAGTGATTGTTTTTCCTTCAGGATACAAGGTCGCGCCTTCTTCCAAAAATTCTTTTGCTTTGGCCCAATGTCCATAGCCCATATAAAGAAAGCAATCTTTGAGTTTCTCCTGATATTCAGGAATTTTTTTTTCCATTTTGATTCCTAAAGCGGCTTTATCAATCCAGAGGGTAAGATTTAGGGTAGGATAAATACGATAAGCATCTTCCAGAAATGGCAAGGCTTCGGGGTATTTTTTTAGTTTAAGCAAGCGAAGTCCGTGGGTTTCTAGTTCTTTTGATTGAGTTTGTAATTTTAATTTTTGTTGGATTTCCTGAAGTTGTTCTTCCACTTTAGAAAGGAGTTTTTGTTCAGTTCTAGCTTTGGTCAGATACTCTTTAGCTTGTTCGTAGTGTTCACGAAGAATGAGTTGGTGGGCAATCCAGAGAAATCGTTCGCCTTCGGATAAAAATTGGATGGGCGCTTCGTTGGTTGCTGTGTTTGGTTGTTTGGTAGTATCTTCGGGCTGTTTAGTAGTGTTATCGGGTTGTTTAGTAGTGTTATCGGGTTGTTTAGTAGTGTTATCGGGTTGTTTAGTAGTGT